>CAIXBR010000062.1 GCA_903917735.1 uncultured Elusimicrobia bacterium
GCATCAGTCGCTTGACTATAAAACCCCACGGGAAGTATATCTGGAAGGACTGAAGAAGCGCGGCGTCAGCAGCAGGAAGAGTAAAGCAGTCCACCTTAAGAAGTGCCTGCAACTGGTCTAGTCTATCCCGACCACCTCAGGTGGCACAGACGGGAACTGATCCTATCTGAAGGCCATAGGAGTTTGTCTGAGTCACCGAGAAAATCGGTGGGACCTCCCCTGTAACCTCGACCGTGCAATTACCTTCACCATCGCAAGCCGCCCAACCCTGCGCCGTGAACGCCAACAACATTAAACTACCAATTACTAATGATTTCATGTTTTTATCCTCATAACCCATACCAATAATTTCACTTTCAGTTTGGAGAACTGATGTCCTATCAGTGATGGAAAATAATGTCCCCCATTTTCATTGTACCCCATCGAGCGAACAAGTGATATAGCCTTTAAGTACTAGGGGTTTCTACTGACCTTCCACAACCTACCACATATAGCAGTTTGTGTCGCCACGCTAATACTACTGGTTGGGGTTAGTGGCGTCATGTGGATAGGCCAATTAAGTATTAGTTCAAAAAAGGAGTATTACCATCCGCAATAAGGTAGTGCAGATAAAACCGGTCGTAGCCAAGTTCAGTTCAGGCAGTAACAGCGCGTTTAAGTTCCACAGCTATCAGATTTTCCAGCCTGGCGGCAGGATCCGGGATTTAGGGGTAGTCGTAGATGTAAGTTTTTTTCTCTACTGTCGAAATTATAGCGCAAAGCCGCGGCCCTTTACCGGGCATTTTTCCAGCCTGGCGCCAGGTCTCGGCCAGCCACTGCGTGTCCAGAGTTGTGAGCTGGTCCGCGGGCAGTCCACACGCGCCGGCTAACGCCCCGAATAGCGCCTTCCATGCGGCGGGCTGCGGCCGGCACTCAGAACTTCCACTATTATTACACCCCAAGCACAGCGCGCAACTTACTGTACTGTTCTCGCTGTTTCTCCACGGACATTTTTTGAATATTTCTCAGTTTCCACTGTACCGCCGGCAACCGCTCAACACCGTTAAGACCTAAAAGTGACCACACTGGTTTCCCTTCCTTGAGCGAAAGCAGAAAATATTTTTCATCATTGGTAAGACCATTTTTAAGCCCCAATATCAGTCGCTCTCTAACCTCAACGAGAACGTCGTATGGGACGGTCTCCTCTGTCATCTCGGCAAATTCCGACTTATAGATATCTCTAACATCTTTTCTGGAGGGATTAATAACTTCATGCATAGGCCGATCATGGCTAATTAGGTGAAGCAAGAAGCCTTTCCTGATTTCATCGGTTAATCCCAGCCCTTCCAGCAATAGTTTTACATCAAAAAGATCGCGTGGATGCTGCCGGTCAAGAGCTGCACAAATTTTCCCTCCGAAAAGTTCCGGCTTTGCCAAAACACGGACATTAACTGCAACTTCCAATATCTTACGCGCTTTTTCAGACAGGTCACACATCTCCGTTCCGAATACAGTCCCGCGTATCACCGTATTGGGCTCAATCTTAACCTCTGTGTATGGCGCACGAATAACCAGCTTAAGAACAAGATCATTATTCTTAACTCTATGAACGTTAAAGTCAGGAAAAGATCTGGCGATAGCTTTTTCAATGCGTAAAAGAGCCTCGCTGATTTTTTGCAGCGATGTGTCACGTAGTTCTACGGGCAGATACGTTAAATTAATATCCACGGAAAGCCGGGGCATATCCCAAACAAAAAAGTTTAAGGCGGTTCCCCCCTTAAGGGCAAAACACTCCTCATCGGCCACGAATGGGAGCAGTCTCAACATCAGCCGAGCTTGTTCAATATATTCTTTTTTCACAACCTCTCATTTTCGGGGCCAGAGTTTGTATTTGGTTCAACGGTTATTTGATACCTTTTGTCCAATCGGCCTCCTTTAACTATCGACCTTTTACCCTTGCCAAGGTCCAATTTAAGTATATTCAATTCTTTAACCCAGGCATGCCCCGCCTCTTCCGCAAGGAAAAGGAAAAGACGTTTAACTTTAACCGAACGGCAAACCTCAAGAAGTTGTTGAACAAGTTCCGGTCGCAACGTGTTCAATCCCTCCATTAACAACCTGGCTTCTCCGAAAGACTGTAGCTGTGGCACGTCATTAAGAGTTTCAAGCACAGCCCGTTCCGGAGACGAAAGGCGTATAGAAAAATCCCCGTCAGTTCGTTCGGTCAGCCCTAGCTCCATCTTCCCTGGGAAAAGATCAGCTGCACTAAACAACAACTTTACCCCCCAATCATGCCTAAGGAACCAAGTAGGCAGCCTGGTTCCCTTCGGTCCGAAAAGACGCAATTCCCCACCTTCCTGCTGGCGCAAATAATGAACATAGCCCTGCAATTCCAGTGCCCTCTTAGCCCCTAGGTGCACAGGCAATTTTAATTGATATTGAATCGCATGAAGAGCTCCAGACCACCCTACTGTGTCCCCAAGACGACTATATGCGCCGTGCTCTATGCGCCGAACCCATCCGGAACGCTTGTACTTCTTGACGAGATCACGAGACACCCCATACAATTCTAGCCATGGAAGTGTTGCAACTACCCCCTTCGGCCACTTAGAGAGCAATTCGCTGAGTTTTGTGCGACCAGAAGATTTTTGTTTCATTAGTTTATAAAATATATATATAGGGGACCCTTATTATACATATCGGATTTATTCTGAACCATTAGTTTATATTATGCCTATTTAGAGACCTAATAGTACCCTAGATTGCTTATATATAAACTATAACAGATGTATTTCCAAACTTCAAGAGAGATTTTTAAATAATATTTAAATATCTGTGAGGTCGGAGCGCAGCTTGGCTTTGATTCCCACCTCCGCATCGTTGCGGATATGGCACAGTGGACAGTATGTAGAACAACCC
Source organism: uncultured Elusimicrobia bacterium (assembly GCA_903917735.1). GTDB lineage: Bacteria > Elusimicrobiota > Elusimicrobia > Elusimicrobiales > UBA9959 > UBA9959. The sequence continues at coordinate 2,899 of CAIXBR010000062.1, forward strand.
AGACAGCACGTCCCGCCGTTCTGTTACCCACGCCACGGACTCCACCCGATGCGGGTGAATTGAAAAGAACAACGCAGCGAATGCGGCTGACAGGTGCAGGCTGATCTTACTCTCGGGCAGCCTGGAGGCAATGGCCGGCGCGAACAATCTGAGACATAATAGATAAAAAAGCGCGGCATTAGCGCTATGCAGCACAAACCAACTACGGTAGCGAAGAGAGCCAGTTGTGCGCGCTTACAACAAGGATACGGTTCTTGCCGTTTTCCTTGTATTTAAAGACTCCTTTTTTGCCGACCAGTTGCACCGCAGGGACGCCCAGGATATTTTGGAACTTAACCAGAGTAGGGGAAATGGAATCATCAGATAGCTTGACCTCCGCGATAAGAAACGGAGTATTACCATCCGCAATAAGGAAGTCCACTTCTTCTTTTTCCTTGTTTCTAAGGTAGTGCAGAGAAAACCGGCCGTAGCCAAGTTCAGTCCAGGTAGTAACAGCGCGTTTAAGTTCCACAGCTATCAGATTTTCAAGCCTTGCGGCAGGATCCGGAATTTCGGGGTAGTCGTAGAGATAAGTTTTTTTCTCCTTAAGAATCGAGCGGGAGATCTTCGCGCTCCAGGGCGATATTCGAAAAGTAAGAAAAAAAGAATCGAAAAGCGAAAGCCACCTATCAACACTGTCGAAATTAGAGCGCAAATCCGCGGCCAGGTTGTTTACCGAAACAGGGCTGGCCACCCTTGAAGGGAGCAGGGAGAAGAGCAGCTCTACCGTGTCCGTTTTTTTAAGGTCCGCCAGGTCACGTATATCTTCCATTACAACCTGTTTTAAATAGTTGGCAGACCAACGGCGCCAGAATTCAGCTTTTCCTTTTACAAACGGTTCCGGGAAACCGCTTACGCGCAGAAGTGTTTCAAGCCGGGCGGTAGTTTCGGAACTGTTGTTTAAATCAAAGTCGGCAAGCGGTGCGCGGGCGAAGGCGGAGAACTTTCTGCGGGCTTTGGATAGTTCAGCCAGGGTAAAAGGAAACATGTGCATGTGGAAATAGCGGCCGGCCAGGGAGTCGCCATGCTTTTGGTAGAGGTCAAGGCGGCCGCTGCCAGAAACCATAAATTTATAATCGCTGGCATGCCCGTCATAAACGCCTTTAAGGTAGTTTTTCCAATCGCTGTATTTGTGTATCTCGTCAAAGATAATAAGCGGCTGTGAAGAGTCTTTCCTGGTAAGTTCCGTGAAGAAATACGGGTTCTCTACCAGTTGCCGCTTATGCGAGATTATGTCCCAATTAAAATAAAGACTGTTAGCGAAAGACCGGGCAGCCTCACGCGCGAAAGTAGTCTTCCCGGTCTGCCTGGGACCAGACAGGAAAACCATCTGTTTATCAGCTGAGATGGAAGACCAAATACTTTTATAAAGGTCTCTGTTTATCATCTGACTATTTTACATATCCATCTTGATATGGTCAAGACTATTTCAAGACTTAAACCGCTTTTGGCCTGAAAGTCACAATTGATCCGTCTCACCGGCGGAAGCCTGCGCCCAAATCACGGCGAGGCCTGGATTCCGGCTTTCGCACACCGAAAAGACGGAAGAGAAAGAGCCGGGCTACCCAACACGGGGCTTCTCAAACCGCGCTCTTGGGGGCCTTAGCGGCCGAAGATTTTCGGGTTTCTCGCCTGAAAAGACTGTTTTATGTATTTCTGCGCGGAAAGGATGGCTGGATAAAAAGGGAAATATTATTTATGGGTTTCAAGAAGCACAAGGCGGCTTTCGTGGTTTTCAATCTTAGTCTCATGCTCCAATCTTACCGCCGCGCAGCTTGTCATGATTTTGATAAGACAGCGATTGCGCCGCGAAAGCATCAATAGCGCTCATTACGCGGCCTATATCATCCTTTGTTGCCACTTTGGTCGCCATATCATCTTTAATCTGGCGAACGTCCCCCTGGGTTTTTGAAAGGTCAATAGCGAGGCGGGTAACCGTTTCTGAAAGTTTGTGCACGTCCGCTTTAACGGCCCGCATGTCCACTTTAACGGCCTGTACGTCCGCTTTTGTGGCAGGTTGCCCTTTGGTATGTTTGGTATTGTCTTCCATAAGTATATTTTATGAAATATCCCCGCGCCGTGTAAGGAGCAAAAGACCTAGCTAAGTCCGGGCTTTAGGGTTTAAACCTGATTATCCAGTCCCGCGCCGTGCACCAAGTACACCAGGCGGCGCGGCAGCCATTAAAATGGAGAACACGCGGGGATTGATTATTTGCGCGTTACGTCAATCTAAATTGGTCCTTGCGCCTAAGATCTCGGCACCGCCGTAATCCAGTTCTACCGCGCCTTCGCAGGCGCCGGTGGAAATAGCCTGGTCGGGCCAGTCTAAGGCGTACTGCGCGCTGGCGCCGGGGAGCAGCGGTAATTTTGAGGGGTTCACGTTCTGGCCCGGCGCGCCAGCCGCGCATTTAGGAAAACGCACCTGCCCCTGGGGCCGGATCAAAACATTCCCGTCGTTCTCCACGGAGAGCCGCGCCTTTACCTTGCCGCCTTCCCGCCAGGCTTTGAAATCCTGTATTTTGGCCATGGTCTCGGTAGTGCCCTTAACCTGGACGTATAGCAATGAGGCGATGCGGAAGATGGTATTTACGCTACCGCCTCCTTTCACAGACTTTGTCCGGGGCTCGCCCTCAAAAAGCACCGCGCCGTAATGCCCGCCCCGCGCATTAGCGGGGACGGTAATCTCGAAGTTTACGTATTTAAAATAGCGCGCCGGCAGGATGAAATCGGAAGCCGGCTGAATGCCGAACTCTTTCAGCGACCAGGGGGTGGAGCCCAGATCAAAAAAGTCAGGTGAACCATCGGGCGCCAGGCGGACGTCCCGGACATAGGCCTTAATGCGCAGGGGGATCTCTTCGTAGTTGATAAGCTTGATCTTTAATTTTTTGGTCTTGCCCGCTTTAAGCGTGGCCTCCACTTTTGAGGTGTCCACGCTGAATTGCGCCGCTGCAGCGCTGGAAGCGGCTACAAAGCCGGCCAGTAAAAGCAGACAGCACAGCTTCGGCAGTTTCTTGCTCATAGCGATTCCGTGAGCAGGTAGGTAATCGTGGTTGTATAGGTACCCGCAAGCTGGCCGAGCGGCACTATGAGCTTGTATATAAACCCGACATTGACCGAGTTGTTGATGTCCGCGGGATCGGACGTGTACACCAGGTCAGGGTTTTCAGGGGGTGCGCTGATGAAGGCCTGATAGACCGCCATGGCGTGGTTCAATGTGCCATGCTCTCCGCTCAGAGAATTTACTTCCCACAGCAGGTTGGAGTTCGGGATAGTATAACTTTGGTTCACCCCGTTGGTCATTGGATGGATGACAGAAATCTTGAAATAATATACCGCGGATTGGTCAGATTTGATGCCGACGCTTTCGTTTAAATAATGGGTGCTTCCCGGCTCCATGTTGGAGTCGAAGTTTAGGGAGTTGTTAGCCGTAATATTAAACGTAGCCCGCCCTTCCCTTGCCACAACTATGATAATTGCAAGGGTAAGAAAAAAGAGGGCTGTGTGCCTTATGATGAGTTTCTTGAGTTTCATTAACCTGTGTGATGCTGCCTCAAAAGGTCGTAGTTAAGGTGTAAGTAACGGTCCACTGGGGGCGGGAGGCAATTACAGTGGTGCCGTAGTTTTGAAAGGCGGTATACTGCAAATTTACCACCTCGCCAGTCCCGTTCGTGGCTGGAACACTCCCTATTGCCGAGTAAAAAAACGTTGGGGAAGCTGTAACCTTTAAATAGGTGTTGTAGTAGCCGGTTACGCACGCGCCAACGGGAGCAGGGGACGACCCTGGCGCCAAACACTCCACAAGCAGCGTCAGATCAGTGATCTGCGTCGCACTGATCTTAAGGCCCCAAGGCACAAGCGTATTATTATTAACTACCAACTGATCGGCCGGCTTAAGAGCGGAGTTAGCCCCGGTGAAATCCGTATCTTCCGCTAGCGTCGTATTTGCCGAGATGGCCCCTAATTCGCAGTTACCGCCTGGGCATCCCGCCACCCTTGTAAGTGTGAAAAGGGTACCGATAGATCCGCTTAGCGTGGCGCCGAGAGTGGCGTCCGTCGCCCAAACCTGCGCCGACGGCCAGCACAGCACGGCTGCCGTCATAAGCATCGTAAAGCCGCCGAGGCAGAGCCCCCGAATTTCCGTTCGTTTCATTGTTTTACTATTCCCCTACCCAGCTATTATAATAAAAATATATGCCATGCGATAGTAAAGCGGTATTCAATATTTATCATACCTCAACAGGTAAAATGATGCCATAACCTTTAAGTATTAGCGGGAATAGTAGGGCATTTTTTAACATTTTTAAGCCCCCCCATACATGCCGCGTGTATAAGGTAAAAACGCTTACAGGTTATTCACATGTTTGCGCTAATAAATATTATAATCAAATGATATGAAAGAGCGGGTGCTAATAGTGGACGATGACCCTGAACTCCTGATCATCCTTAAACGTTATCTTGAGAACCACGGGTTCGAAGCCGTACTGGCCGCCGACGGCGTGAAGGGGCTGGCCGCGGCAGCCTCCGCCAAACCCGACATCATTATTGCCGACGTGGACATGCCTAACATGGACGGGTTCACCTTTTGCCTCAGGATAAAGGAATCCAAAACCCTGGGCGCCACGCCGCTGATAATAATGTCCGGCAAGAAGATCTCCGAGGGCGACATGGTCTCCGGCTACAACTTCGGCGCGGACGACTATGTAACCAAGCCTTTTTCCTATCCCCTGCTGCTGGCGAAAATAAAAGCGGTGATGCGCCGCACGGCGGCGCGCGCAAAAACGCCCGCCGCACTAAAAAAAGGCCCCTTGGAGATCAGCCTCGAAGGGCGCACGGCCAAGCTCGACGGGAAGTTCCTGAAGCTCACCTCCAAGGAATTCGACCTGCTCACAGCCCTGGTCTCCAATCCCGGGCGGGTGCTCAGCCTGACCAGCCTGCTCGAGGCCATATGGGGCTACAATACCGCCGACTACAATAACCCGCACACCATCGAAGTGCATATCTCCAACCTGCGGAAAAAAACCGGGGATTTCTCAAAACGCATAATAGTGGTTCCCGGGCACGGCTATAAGTTCGAATAGTACACTATGAACCATAAAGCGAACATACTGATAGTGGATGACGAAGCGCAGATACCAGAAATGTTCTCACTGGCGCTGTCGGAGCTGGGGTATAAAGTCTCCATCGCCTTCAACGGCGAGGATGGCCTGCAGAAAGTAAGCGGCGAGAAATTCGACCTTGTGATACTGGACATCATGATGCCCGGTATGGACGGGATCGCGACCCTGGGCGAAATAAAGAAACTCGACCCTGAAGTGGAAGTGATAATGACGACCGGCCACGGGTCAATGGGCACGGCCATCCAAAGCATGCGAAAGGGCGCGTTCGATTACCTGCATAAACCTTTCAAGATAAAAGAACTGCTCGCGGTGGTGGAGAAAGCCCTGGAAAAGCGTAAATTCAACGATATTACAAAAGCCATTTTTTCAACGATAAAATCGGAAGAACTGCTGCGGATAATAATAGATTCCGCCGTACGGATACTGAAGGCCGACGAAGCCCTGCTGGTCTTGATGGATACGGCCGGAAAGCCTTATGTGGCTGTCTCTGAAGGGCTGAGCGGCGAACCGCAGAAAATATCGCGCCTGGAGGCTTGCAGCAGGATACTCCCCAGGCTATCCGACGACAAGGGCACTTCCGTAGTTCTGATAGAGGACCCTCATAATGACGCGCTGTTCAAGGATATTGAGCATATCGACGAAGTGAAATTCGCGATTATGCTCCCGCTGATAGAGAATAACAAGCTGCTCGGAATTATAAACATAAACCGCATGCAGCTGGACGAATACTTCAACGAAAACGATATGCAGCGGGCGAAGATCTTCGCCTCGCTCGTCAACCTGTCTTTAAGGAACGCGAACTTATACAAACAGCTCCAGGAAACCCAGTCGCAGCTCATCCAGGCGGAGAAGATGTCCGCCCTGGGCCAGCTGGCCGGAGGGCTGGCGCACGAGATAAACAACCCCCTTTCGGGGATTCTCGGCCTGGCCCAGCTGGTGCTGGAAAAAGCGGACACTGGCACGCAAAGCTTTCAGGACCTTAAAGACATTGAAAAAGCGGTCTTCCGCTGTAAAAAGATCATTGCGTCCCTTTTATCGTTCGCCAGGCAGGAAAAGATCAGGATGGAGCCTGTCAATATCAATGATGTAATAGAGGAGACTCTTGTCCTGTACGCCAAACAGCTGGAGTTGAAACATATAGCCATAGTTACGAACTTCGGCCCGGAGCTCCCCCCGGTCAACGCCGATTTCCAGCAGCTCATGCAGGTGTTCTTAAACCTGTTCACCAACGCGCACGACGCCATGCCTAACGGCGGAACCATCACTATAAAAACGCAGCTGGCCGCTCCGGACCCGGACAAAAAAGAGCAGCTGATAGTTTCGCTGGCGGATACGGGCTCGGGGATACCGCAGGAAATACTGGGCAGGGTATTCGACCCCTTTTTTACCACCAAGCCCGCCGGGAAAGGCACAGGCCTGGGTCTATCGGTCTGCCTCGGCATCATGAACAGGCATAACGGAGCGATCCTTGCCCGCAGCGAGCCCGGAAAAGGGTCCGTTTTCACGCTCTATCTGCCGGTTTAACCATGGCAAAAAGAATCCTTGTGGTTGACGACGATGAACTTGTAAGGAACTATGTCACCCGGGCGCTATTGAGCCGCGGCTACGACGTCACGGCGGCCGCGGACGGCTTTTCCGCTGTGGCGATCATAGAAAAAGAAGAATTTGACCTGGTGATCTGCGACCTGAAAATGCCGGACATGCGGGGCGAAGAAGTAATAAGGAATCTTAAGACCAGCCGGCCCCTGACCAGCGTTATAGTGATAACCGGCTCCGTCTCCGATATTTCAAATCCCATTCATCCGATAATCACCGTGGAGGGCTTTCTTATTAAGCCCTTCGGGATAAACGAGATCAGGGAGATGGTGGAAAAGATTTTAAAGGTTAAATAAGAGGGTTTTTAGATCATCCCGCATTCATCCATTATCTTTTTTCCCGCGTTTGTTACGGCTTTCATGCAGTTCACTTCTTTACCCCTTCAAACGGCGGCAAACCGGCTGACATGTTTCGCTAATCCTTAAGGGTTATGCCATAAATTCGCCTGGCAAGGTACTATCCTCTCCATCCTAACATCCGTGTGAACACCCTCAAATAGTCACCGTCCGACGTTAAACTAGCGTCCACAACACGCCATTTAAGGCCCCAAACGGCTGCCGCATTCCGCTGAAAATCTTGATAAAAACTTGAACGCCGCATGAGATATTCCAGAACTCATGACGGTACACTATTTCAGGTCGAAAGGTACACTGCCATGAAAAGAATAAATTTTAAAATCACCTCAACCAGCGGCTTCGCAATACTCATGGCGGCGGCAGTACTGTGCTGGCCGGCGGCGCAGGTGTGGGCGCGCACCACCGCAACGGTGCAGGTAAGTGGAAGGGTCGCCCCGGTGTTTGGTATGGGCAGTACGGGCTGCGAAGGAACTGACTGTTCTTTAACCGTCGCCGCGGTATCTCATGTTAATGGCTCTATGGCTGCGGGGACCGGGGCGCAGGACACCGTGGCAATAGTGGGCAATGTGGCGGCTTCCTGGCATATAATGATCGCGGCTACCGACAACACCGGCTCCGGAGCGCATCTGCTGGCCAAATGCGCGCCGAAGAGCGGCGTAGCCACGAATATCGGCGCTTGCACGGGGGCTTTTGCGGGCGACAGCCCTGTAGAGGTAACAAACACCGCCGCGCTCCTGTACGGCTACACCGCCCCAAGTGAATCGCCCTCGGTAACTAACGGCGGCGGCGATAAAGCCACTGTCACGTATACCGCCTATGAACAGCAAGTAAAACACCCGGCTCCGGCCGATACCCCCGCCTGGACCGTCACCTACATCTTAGTCCCAACCCCCTAAACATAAGCAGGCCCCAGCCCGCATGAACTCAATGGGTGTCATGGTAAGCAGTTCCGATCTCCCCTCCCTTGTATCGGTACGGTAGATGACCAAATTGATTTTGCTCATTTATTTTCTTGTTTGCGGCGGAGAAACTTATCCAAATTCTGTGCGGCAGAGTCTTTGACCCTGAGCCGGCGCGCACTATATCTATGTGAGAATTGTGATACAATGGTGTCATCTGGGCTTGTATACTAGCAGGTCTGTGCGCTTCAGTGCGCCGGCCATGCAGGGTCGGGCCGGCACAAACCACGCTTACCATTCGGAGCTACGCATCATGAGAACGCTGAATAAAGTATCTATGCCTGTCGAGACCAAGGTCACCTTTGCGGAGTCTATCCCTCTCCAATTGCGGGGCCTGAACCTGGAGAGCCACTCAAACAGGAAGATCAACGTTTTTTACCGATTCCTGTTCGTTCTTGTGATCATAATCCTCTCCACGGCATGGAGTCAGGCGGGATCTGCGTCAGCACCACCTGGTACGCCGTCCACCGCAATCGGTGAGCATCCGCCGAAGTTAGCGCCGGATCTGGGCGGCCCTTACTTCATCGGCGGAGCGAAGGTCCCCCAAGCATTGGACCCCTTTGTCGCATTCGATAAATTCGTAGAGTTCATCAACTTCCGGAACGCTGGTTGGGACTCTTCTGAGGTAGCCAACCTCGATGGCGCCTTGTTCAGCGGATCAGTGCGCTCGAATCGCGGCAGCGGCGCCCCGGCAGCCGATCATTATCAGCGCTACAACTACGTAGTGCAAAAGGTACACGGAAGGCTGGAAATTCTTGTGGCGATCTGGTCGCTCCGGGGAAACCCGACTTCTAACACCATCTGCGGACTGCCCGGGGCAGCGCCGTACCCCGGCATGTCGGTCGCCGATGGCCAGATGGTGAATTTCTACCCGGAAAAGTCCCTCGTTACGCCTCTGGGCATCGAGTTGAATCCGATTCCGGTAGAGGATCGGAAGTGCGTGAACGTGACCCCAACTAGCCATTACATCAACGGAGCGCCGGGCTCAAAGTCCAACGGGGTGCTGGATGCGCACAGCAAGCACTTCATGCTGGCGGAGGGCGAGAAAATCAGGCTGGCCGACTTTCCAGCCGTAGCAGCTGCATCGGAGGGCGCGAAACTTACATGGAGAGACACAGCGGGAGAATCCTGGATCCGGCAGAGCGTAGAATACGCCGGCGAGATTGTCGTTGATGTTCAGAATTGCACCTATCTGATCAACCAGGGGAGCGGCACATACGAGCCAGATGCGAAATTCCTGCCGGCGGTGGCTCAACTCTTCGCGGAGCGCGTCGGCGCTGCTCCAACTTATGTGTGGAATGACCGAACGAACACACTGTTGCCGACGGGGTTGATCTCCAAGTCCGCCCTTCAATGCAAGTGAAACGCCTCAGTCTGTCAGCGCAAGAGTAGGACTGGGGATTACGGTATGGCTTTTAGCCGCCGAATTTAAAGCTAAATGAGATCCTGTGCGCGCTGCCGAGCGACCCGAAAGGGGCAAAAGCGTAATCCAGCGCCAGATCATGGCACATGAGCCCAAGACCCGCCGACACGCCTGTCAACCCGTCAATCTCGCCCATTGTTCTGCTGTTATAGCCGAAGCGCGCGGCAAAAGAAACCGCCGAATATCGTAACAAGTATTCCGCGCCCGCGGCGGCATAAAGTCTGTTGTCCCTGGGCGAATTTAGATCAAGACCGAGGATAAAATTGTCCGAAACAGAAAATGCGCCGCCCATTTTCAGATTTAAAGGCAGCGGATCGGATTGTTGTCCGTATTTTAACCTGCCGCCCGCGTTCTGAACAACGACCGCCAGCCGCAGTTTATTATTAATGAATCCCGGGCTTAAAATGCCGGCGTCGGCGGTTAGGGCTGTGGCGGTCTCCGCAAGCCGGGCTTTGATATACTTGGCGGCTGCGCCTATTCCAAAACCGCCTATCTTCCGGCTATAGGCCAAGGCTGCGGCAAGCTGCACTGGGTTCATATCAGAACCTGTCTCAAAACCACCACTATCCGTTTCGGGTATGCTCCCGGCTGATAAATACTGGATACCCAGGCCGATAGTCCCGGCTTCTTTAAAGGCTTGAGCGTAACCTAAATATTCGTAATTCAACGCGCCGAACAGCTCCGCGTGCGTAAAAGTACCGGAAATCCCGTTAAGCCCGCTTAACGCACCCGGATTCCAGTAAACGGCGTCCGCGCCGGCACAGACCGCCGAATACGCTTCACCCATACCCGCGGCCCTGGCGCCCGCGCCCAATTTTAAAAATTGCGCGGCGGAGGTCCCTTTGTCGGCGCTTCCGAACCCGGCAAAAGAAAGCTGAGCCAGGCAGAGCAAGGCAAAGGCCGCAGGGAAAAGCAGGGCGCAATGATCAAGGGGTTTACGCTTCTTCATTTTTCCACGACCAGTTTCATGATCTTCTTTTCACCTTTCCACTCCAACAAAGCCAGATAGATGTCGCTCGCTACCAGCCGGCCCGATTTGTTCTTCCCGTCCCAGACGGCCATGCCGGCCGCGTCCGCGGCCGTTTCATACAGCAATTCGCCGAGATAGGTGTAAATTTTCACGCCCGTGCCGGAAGGCAGATGCCTGAACGTGAACCTGGTCCCCGGGTTCAGGACCGGTCTTAAGGGATTGGGCCCTACGGTTATTCCCGAGCTGGCGAGCGCCGCGGGCGAGTGCATAAGCTGGAACAGGGAAAAATGGCCCGCTTTCGCCGTTACCGTTTTGGCGCTCTTGTCCCTGGTCGAAAATAGCGGCACCCAGACGGAGCGAAGGGCGTTATAATTCGCTATAACCAACGTGTCTTCATCGGCGCCGGCAAGACTCACGCCATTGTAATCGGCTGTAACGGTCACCTCTTTTAAGGGTTGGAGTATTTGCGCCGCGGGGTTTCGCGCGGAGATGTCCACTACAACCCCGTCAATAAAACCTTCAAGCCCGCCGCTGTCCGGCGGCACTATGGCGGGCTTTTGTATAAGAACGGTAGCAGTGTCGTAGAAAGTGTCCGGCAGGACGTCCAGCGAGATATGATCGTAAACAAGCGTATAGGAGTCACTGGACAGGATAACCGCCACTGTGTTGGGAATGAACGTGGAGATAATGGAATCGTACGCCGTGGGCGAACCATCGTAGTTAAGCGCTCTAACCCTCGCATAGACCGTTGTTTCCTGTGTCAGGCCGGTCAGCACGGCGCTGGTCAGGTTAACGGTCAGCGAAGTAGTTGAACCGCCAGCGGTCCAGTATTCCGCTTCAAAAGATGTTCCCGCCGGATCGCCGTTGCCCGACCACTGCACTACGGCGGAACTGCGCCAGACCTCAAGGAATTCGGAACCGGCCGGCAACGCGGCCAGCGTCACGAACGCGGAGGGCTCGGCGGCGCAATAACCAAGCGCCTGGACACGCGAGTAATAGGTGGTGTTGGGTGATAAACCGGCAAATCCGGCGCTTAAATTATAAGTTTGCGAGGAATCGATCACCGGTTTGAAACCAGGCGCAGTGGACAGTTCTACCTTGTACAGCGTACCGGCCGGATTGTATCCCGACACGGCGGTACCCGACGACCAATTCACCGTAACGCCGCCGGAGTAAACCCCGGTGTAGACGTCGCCCGCGGGCGCCGCCGGCATAACCGCCTGGTTGCAAAGCTGCACGTAAACATCCCTTCCGTTCTGAGTGGCTTTGGGCGTATCGGTTGAAACTATTTCGCCCCCCCCAGCCTGCTGAACGCTCATAAAGGTTATCTGCCCGGTATCGGCATTGGATGCGGAATCGTTCACTTTAAGCCAGAACTTATTCTTGAAGTCGGGATTGTATGAGGACAGATCGACCACTATCTTCTGATCGATAGCATTGTTTCCACCCAGATTATGCAGCGCGTCGAACGACCAGTCCGGAGCGTTCTCGTCATTGCCGCCCATAAAAACCACGTCAAGGTCACCGCGCGCGGGATGCTGCAGGCCGAAAGTCCCGTATACGGAGGGCTGATAATTTATGCGGTCTACCATCGTCCAAGCTGTGCCGCTGGTCCGGTCCCGCATGTAATCGTAAGACATCCACATAAAGCCCTTGGTCCCGATGTCCGTGTCGAGTATACCCCAGTCGGGGCCGAAAGAATTAACTATTTTGAACGCGCCGTATTTTGTTACGCCCGCCCCGTCCACGTAAGATTTGTTGTCGTCGTATCCTGTCACCGTCACAGCGTGTCCGCCGTCAATGTACCCCGCATCCTCATACAGAACTCCGTTGTTTATGCCTTCATAATCGTTCGGATAGTTATCATAAAAATTATCATAAATGATCATATTAATGACCGCAAGGTCGCCGTTGGCAAGCTGCTGTTTAAGCGCCGTTATGCCCGCGTCGGTGCGCAGATCTATTGTAGCCGTGCTTTGCGCCCTGTAGGCGATAGCGTTCTTCCAGACGGCCTGGGAGGGCCAGGCGAGATAATCCGTGCCGGTGTGCGGCATTTCCTGCCAGGTGGCTACGCCGTAGTCCGCTACCAGCTGTATCACCTCGGACGGGTAGCTCCCGTGATGCACGCCGCCGTAATTAGCAAGATCATAACAGAACGCGGGACTGAAGACATGTTCCGGATTTACGCTGTAATCAGGGTTGCCCCACCCGTGCTCCCTGGATTCCTGATAAGTTTTATAGTAATAACAGACTGCCCAAGCGACGCAATCCGACCCACCTTCCTGATCGCCCACTTTGGGAAGGTATTGCCAATTATTTACGGCGGACGGCAGACCGGGTGTGAGGCCGGGAGAAGCCTTGCTCCGGGCAAAAGCCGTGCTGTTCGGCTGAACGCTTTTTATCTTAACGACCTTTTTTTCCAGGTACTTTTCCTGCTCCGGGGTGGGAAGACGAATGCCGTTGATGAACGGGAACCGCGGCGGACCGGCAAAAGCGGCCGCCGCAAACAAGAAGACCGGCACCGCAAAAATCAAGATCCTCCTTTTCATGAGGTAATCGATGTTGATATTATGGACAGCATACTATTATCTCACAATTTTTTCTTTAATGGCGTAGCGCACAAGATCGGTCTGTTTATGAATGTTAAGTTTAAGAGCGATGTTGTGCCGGTGGACCTTAACGGTATTGATGGAAATCTTTAAATCATGGCTGATCTGTTTATTTCCAGAACCTTCCGCTATCAACTGAATAATTTCCTTTTCCTTTGAGGTAAGGTCATTATGATGTGTTTTCAAATTGCAGGATGTCGCAATAATGTCGGCCAGCTCGACATGGTGCACGGAGGGGCTTAAATAATACTGCCCTTTATAGACCGTGCGCAGAGCCCGGACAATATCTTCCGTCACGCTCTCTTTGACCAAATATCCGAAAGCGCCTGTTTGGAAAGCCTTTTTAATAGTAGAAGCGTCGTCATGCATGCTCAGAATTATTACTTTCGCCTTATTGTCCTTCCTGATCAGGCGAGCCATGGTCTCCAAGCCGTTTAGTCCAGGCAGGGTGATATCAAGCACATAGATATCGGCGGTTCTTTTTTGCGCTATTTTCAACGCCTGATTCCCGCTAAAAGCTTCTCCGACCACAAGAATGTCAGCGGCGGTTTTTTTCAGCACCGCCTTGAGGCCTTCTATCACAAGGGCATGATCATCAACAATTATTATCTTAATTGGCATTTTTTATACCACATCCGTGTGTCTATACGGAAATTTGGCCTTAATGACGGTCCCGCGCCCCAATTCTGAATCAATCAGGATGTCGCCGCCGACTCCCTGGGCCTCTTCACGCATAATTTTCAGTCCAAAGCATTCTTTCTTTGATTTCACTTTAGTCATATTAAAACCACAGCCGTCATCACTGATGGTGAGCGTCACATTGTCGCAGTCCTGTTTTACATTAAGCTTTATGTTTTTTGCTTTGGAGTATTTTATGGCGTTGAACAAAGCCTCGTGTACCAGCCTGTAAACAACCATGTCGAGATGACTACCGAGGCTCCCAACGGCATCCGGCAGATTTATTTTAGATACGATACTGATTTTGGAGCGGCGTTTTAACCGCGAAATGAGCTCACTCAAAGCACCGGAGAGTCCGGCAATTTCCAGGACTGGAGGCCTAATATCGACACAGATCTGCTTCATAATTGCCGCCACTTCTTTCAGCAGCCCCATTGCCCGATTTAATTCAGCGGCCGCGCTGCTTTTGCCGCCATGCTTAATTTCTTCCTGCGCGATAACCAGGGAAGAAGAAAGGCTCACCACCATGACGCCTATTGCGTCATGGAGAGCGGTTGATAACCTTTTTTTCTCCTCTTCTCGCGTAAGCGCTATCCTCTGAGAAATCAGCCTGCGCTCATCCCCGATCTTCCGGCGTTCGGTGATATCGTAAAGGACCGCCTGAATTTTGACGGCCCCGTCGGCCGGGTCGGTAATAAGGCGGTTGATATCGCGAAACCACAGTATTTCCCCTGATTTTGCTACCAGGCGATATTCCTGCGCCCACTTCCGGTCCCCTTTTTTAACATGTTCCTCTATTTCCCTTTCAAGACGGGAATTGTCCGCGGGATAAGTGATGCCCGACCATGAGACTCGGCCTGACAAAAAGTCTTCGGGCGTGTATCCAAGGATCCACTCGGTATTGCCGGAAATATATTCAACCGGCCATTTATCCGCCTCCATCCTCCAAACTATGGCCATCACATCATTTTGCTCAATTATATCTTCCAGTATCTGCAGTTGTTGCTGCTGCCGCTGTTGCCGCTCTTCAAACTCATGCAGTTGCCGGCGCGCTTGCTCCAGAAGGAGGGAGGCGGACACAATCTTTTGGGTATCTTCGGACATAAGCGTTCACCGCGCGTCGCTGAGCGCATCCTTCACGCTGGCTATGATAACGGCATTTCTAAAAGGCTTGCTCGCGTATTCAAAGACGTCCAGTTCATCCGTCTCTCTTACAGACCCGGCCGCACCGTAGGCGGTGAGGATTATCACCCACACTTTTTTGTCCGTTTTCCGGATCTCTTTCAAGGTTTCCACCCCGCCCAGCACCGGCATTTTAAGGTCCAGAATGATCACATCCGGATCATACTCTATGTTTTTCCTGATCCCCTCCCGCCCGTCGGCCGCGGCGACTACGGAGAACCCTTCGCCGCTAAGCACCGCTATAAAGGCCGCGCGCAGGTCGGCTTCATCGTCTATCACCAGAATTTTACCTTTTATTATTTCCTCCGGTCCGTCATTTCCGCCCTGCTTATCCATAATATTTTCCCCCTGGCGTTTCCCGCCGGTTCCCGATATTTTCAAGACTGGTTTCCAATATCCCGAATCTTCTTAAACGGCAGACGATAGATGAGGTACGCCACAATAAAATTGGTCTCAAGCAGTTGTTCCAGCTTATGACGGACGCCCATAAATATCAGCGGCGTCTCTCCCGGCTGGATGGTGGACCGGATCCTCCCGGCTATAAAGGCGTCCCGCTTTTCCATCACCTGGCTGCTTTTGGCCCTATATTCCGCCAAAGCAGCAAGATTGTTTTTTTGCCCGGTGCTTTGAAGCAGTTTTCCTAAGGAATCAGATTCCTCCAGCAGGATATCCGGATCCTCTGTCCCCTCAAGCCGCGCTCCTTTGTTCAGTAGTTCCAGGACCAGCTGGTGATTTAGGCTGTTTTGCGAGGCCAGTTTCTCCACAATAGACCGTTCCATGCCGCATACTGGCAGCGCGTCCTGATATATCCGGAAAGCCCGGCTAGGAATATTGGTCTCCGAAATCTTTTGGGATATTCCTCTCCACATGTCCGTGATAATATTCTGCTGCTCCTCCGGCAAGAGGTTTTCTTTGCCATTCTGCGCTGCCGTGCTACTTCTCATAGCGCCGCCATAATGGCGGCCTCACGCCAGGTGTGCAGAACGGGCACATAGATCAAGCCTCTGGGTTCAGTCATTATTAATATCCTCAAACGGGAATCGGCAGGAGCACCTTGAAGGTGGCCCCCTTTCCCTTCCCTTCGCTCTCCACCAATAGCGCGCCGTTATGCACCCTCATGATGCCGGCAGACACCGAGAGGCCAAGTCCCGTGCCCTGGCCCGGCCCCTGCGTGGTGAAAAAGGGGTCAAAGACCTTGGCCAGATTGCCCGCGTCTATGCCCTCACCTGAGTCCGCAAATCGCACGCATACATTCCCGTCTTCTATTTTTGACTCAATTTCCAAAGAGCCGCAGCCATGCATAGCGGCGGCGGCATTGCGGATGATATTCACAAAAACCTGCGTCAGCTGTTCGTTACTGCCACTGACCGGCGGCAGTTCCGCCAAATAATGCGCCTGGATATTAATTTTTTCCAGGCCGCCGTAGTTTGCGGCGACATTAAGCGCCTCTGCTGCCAGCTTATTTATATCCACCAAGGCAAGTTGCACCGGACTCGTCCTGCCGTACGCCATAAGGCTGGTCACTAGTCCTTCGCAGCGGACCGCGTTGCGCAGCACGATCCCGGCCGCTTCCAGTAATTTTCCCGTATTCGCCGGCACACATTTTAATCCGTCTATTAGCAGTTCGGAGAACGCGATTACGGCGGCAAGCGGATTATTGAGCTCATGCGCGGTTCCGGTAATAAAATAGCCTATAGCTTCTCTTTTTCCCATTTCCACCAGCTGTGCAACCATTTCTTTGCGCTTGGTGATATCGCGGGAATACCAGATTCTGCCGTTATATTTTCCGGAGGCGTCCAGTATAGGCCCTGAGAATCTGTCCAGACATCTCCCATCAGTAAATTCTATTTCATCATTGCTTTTTTCGTGTTTGCGCGAATATATCTCAGTAAGTCTATGTACAAATCCAGACGGGTCCTTTAGTTGTTTCAAAATATACGCTACTATCTTCTTCTCCTCCCTTGTGTCCACAATGTTTTGAGGGATCTTCCATATTTCGGCGAACAGCTTATTGAAAAGAATAACCTCCCCTGCATTGTTTACTATCATTATCCCGTCCACAGATGTTTCCAACTGTGCCTGCAGGAGAAGGGTCTTGGACAAAAGATCCTCCTCCGCCCGCTTACGTTCGGTAATGTCTTCGAACATTACCACAAAATATCTCAGTTCACTCTCGGCGGTCATGATGGGAAAAACTGTGGAGCGGAAACATAACAGTCGATCCGGCTGTTCCGGATATTGCAAATGGGCGTTATACCACATCTCCGGCGCCACATGTACTTCCCCTTTTTTGAGAAGCTGATTTCTTTCACCCAACCCAAGCTTGGCGGCAACCGGATCGTTAAAAAAACAATAATCAGCCGGGGGTACAGCATGGAACATATCCAGATACGCCTTGTTTGCCCGGATATGCCGGCCTTCGGAGTTATAAATTTGGATCCCGTAGGGATTCAGGTCGATAATGGAGTCCAAAGTGTTGCGCTCCTGCTCCAGCAAATCCTGCGCAAACTTAAGCTCGGCCGACTTTTTCCTCTCTGCGGCCGCTGCCGCTGCCACTAAGACAAGTTGCTTTTCCTTCTCCTCCGCGCGCTTGCGCTCGGTGATGTCCCTGATAATAGCGACAATATTCTGCAGGTCGCCTTCCGCATTTTTAATCGTTGAATAGTTGATGCTGCATGGAATATTTTTGCCATCACTCCTTTGAAACGCAACTTCGGGGATTTCCGCGTGGCCGGCTTTAATTAACTCTTCCAGGAACTGGTTGAATCTCCCGGTGTTTTCAGGCCTCAGGCTTGGCAGTTTATTATAGTGAGTCCCGATGACGGCCTCCGCTTTAACATCGAACAGGGTTAGGTATGCGTGGTTAACGTTGACTATCGTTCCGTAGAGGTCAAGTTCCACCAAAGCATCCGGCATACCGTTAACAATTTCGGCGCTCCTCTTTATTACGGCCATCCGCCTATCATTGGCCTCGTTGCGTTCCAAAATTATCGAAACCTGGTTCGCAAAAGTCTCAACGGTGCTTTGCCTAAGTTCGACTCCGCCACGCGGCATTATCAGAATAGTGCCAAATAGCTGTTTGTTCCTCCGCAACCCTACAATATAGGCGCCGTTCACTTTTAAAAGCTTTTCTACGGCCAGGCAAACGGCTTTGGGGATCTGCCCGAAACAAGCGCCGTACAGACCGTCGGGGATCTTCTTTAGCTTACCCGTCAGCATCTCCGCCTTCACTTCGGAAATTGCTATGCGAAAGCCCAGCCCGAACAGGTTTCCTCCCAACATCGCCACGACAGTGTCGAAGTATTCCCCAAGCCCCAGGAGCACTTTGGGCCTGAGGATATTAGAACTTTTGTCGGGAACAGAAACAGCGATAATCGCGTCCCCGACGAGTTGTTGTAATTTTTCCGCGGCGAATTTGTAAATGTTGCTTTCCGCAGGAAATTCTACGATCTCCATGGTTAATTTTGACAGAAAATTCAAGTCGCGGAGATTTTCGTCGCGTTCCATGAGTACGCGAGTCAAGCTTGTAATGTCCCGGAGCGTAAAAACACGCCCGATAGGCCCGCCCTCGGCATTCTTTATTACTGACACATTAACCAGAACGGGAAACTCACTTCCATCCTTTTTTAAACCAACGAGTTCCAGATTTTCCAGACATCCCTGTTTCAATGTTATTTTTCTTCCTTCCATAAGAAACGGCAGAGAACGCTTGGCAAGTATTTCCGTAACTAATTTACCTATCAACTCCTCTTTTTTGTAGCCCAAAACTTCCACCGCTCTGTTGATCCGGGAAATTTTGCCATCCATATCGGTGATACCGACAACATCAAGGAACCCCTCAAGCACCGCATCTAAGGGGAACCTATTCTCTTTTGCCGACTCACGTTCAATGCCGGCAGCCAATTGTTGTATTTTTTCCGACATATAATTATCAGTCTGCTGGAAAAACCCCTTTCTGTTCTTTGAAAACGCGCCTCGGTCAAATTGCTGAAGTTTCAGTTCCCGTTAGCCAGTAGCTATTGCAACATTTGCTGCTGATGCGGTGCGCGTCTTCGTGAATAACCATAGGGTACAATACTGACCAGGGGAATTCAAGGGAAATTGCCGTTCGCAAACAGGCCTCGGCATGAGGCACAGGGCAGGGTGGACTGCGCCCGGCAAAGGCACCGCCTTCACCCTCTGGTTCGCTGCCTCCGAGCCGGGAACTTCAGGTTAATTTTAGGCCCTGGCAGCGGGGCTGCCGGCTTATTCTCCACCGCGGGCTCGCGGCGGCTACAAAATCTGCTCCGGCTGACGACTGAACCCACCGATTATTACCGGGTTCCTTCCATTGAAAGGACAGCCATCACGCGGCGGTTGTCCTTGCGGCCTTCGTCCGTCTGGTTGGACGAAACGGGTTGTGCCTTCCCCAACCCTTCAGCCGACAAACGGGCGGCAGCAGTGCCTTCTACGGAGACAAAGTGCTCCATAACAACTTTAGCCCTGGCAGCTGAAAGCTTGAAGTTATAATCGTCATCGCCCTTGTCGTCGGTATAGCCGCGCAGTTCTATGCGCGCCGCAGGGTTGGCGGCCAGAAACGCCGCTATTTCTTTTAACTGCGCGGAGAACTCGCCTTTCAATTCGGCCTTGTCGTAATCGAATTCCATGACCAGTTTCATACAAAGCTTGTCCTTCTGTTCCCACGGGCAGCCGGGATCCGCAGCCGCGCTGCGTACCGCGTCCACCAAACCCGGAGTAACCGAGTCCGGCGCCGCTATCTCGAACAGCCTGTCGAGCGCGGTAACTTCCGCCGTAGAAGCCGCCGGGCAGCCGTTCGCGTTGACAGCGGTTCCGGTGGACGTGCCTGGGCATTTGTCCAGATAATCCGGAACGCCGTCGCCGTCGCTGTCCACCGGGCAGCCGGCGGAGTTGACCACGGTCCCCGTGGACGTGCCTGGGCATTTGTCCAGATAATCCGAGACGCCGTCGCCGTCGCTGTCCACCGGGCAGCCGGCGGCGTCTACCGCCGTTCCCGCTGGAGTGCCGGGGCATTTATCCAAAGTATCTGCCACGCCGTCCCCGTCGGAATCCTGGACGCTGACCGTGGCTATCAACGGCGCGGCGGCCGGCGTTATTACCGGTGCGGGCACGGGCGCATTTTTAACTTTTTCAGCCGTTTCGAATTTATACGTCACCGACAGCCGGTGCGTGGCGCCCAGGGTCTGGTACGGCACCAGCGCGTAATCGAAAGTCCAGGAGTGCAGCGTCAGCCCGATGCCATACAGCAGCGTATTGGCGGCCGCCAGGCTGTTCCTGAACTCATAGCCCAGACGAAAAGCCAGCGTTTCGTTATATACGAACTCGCCGCCCAGCCGCAGGTAGGGCGTTTCGCTGCGGTACTTAACATAGTCCACTGCCGCGTTCACGGCATTTCCCTTCAGGGCGAAGCCGCGGTACGCGCCCAGCCGCCAGCTTGACGGGAAAGTTTCATTAGCGTCACCAAGCTTTAGCTGCTGCCCCACGTTCTGCACCGCAAACCCGATATTGGCGAACGGATATTTCGCCAGCGCGCCGACGTCCCACAGCAGGGCGCTGCCGCTGGCCGCGTCGAACAGGGACAGGTGCGCCACTTTTGCCGTGGCGCCGACGGATATCACGCCGCTCACCTGCCGGGAAACGTTCGCCTGCAGCAGCCAGTCCTGCTCGGCGTTGAAGGTGAGCGGGCTCCCGCCGTTAGTGTACATATCCATGTCGCCGGCGTTGTAATACGCGAAGCCCAGCGCCAGGTTATACCCTCCGGGCAGCGCGCCGGGCAGCGAAGCGGCGAAGATGCCGGTGCCGTCGCCGTCGGAATAGCCGCGCTGATACGCGACCGCCGCCGAACGGGGAGCGGTCTGCGCCGGGTTATAATAGAAGCCCAGCGTGTCGCCATCGGCAGCGGTATAGGCGTCACCCATGGCGTTGGCGCGCGCCGAAGGCGCCACCGTAGTTATTTCACCGAACGAGCTGGCGCCGCAATAAGCCGCCGCGGGCAGGAACAAGGAAACGGCCGCAATAAGAAGTTTCTTCATTTAAGCACCCCGATGCGGAGTTTTTCGTTGTTGTAGCCTGCGCCGTTTATAACCGCGACATAAACTCCCGAACCGGACATTTCGCCGTCGGTATTGCGGCAGTTCCAGTCTATGACCGCGGCGGTCCCGGCGGTCACGTCGGCTTCCAGGGTTTTTACAAGGCGCGCGTTCCGCTGCGTATAGATCTTTACCGTAACATGCCCGCTTTTCGACGGGCGGGTAAGATGGATGACGGCCGGATAGTTCTTGCCTGGCTCGGCGTAGCCGTTCGGTCCTCCGGAAGCGTAAACCGCAGGCTTATCGCTGTCCGCCGGCGCGGCGTTGAAATTCAGCCCGATCACATTACTATTGCTTACGGTCACAGCTATGCTCGCCGGAGTGAATATATAGCCCGGCAGCGACGGGGTAATGGTGTAATTTCCGTCGAGAACTCCGAAGAACGTGTATGAGCCGTCCGTAACGCTGGAGGTTGTGGCCACCACCGAGCCGGCCGCGGTGCGCATCAAAGTCACGCCCGTCAGGGCCGCGCCGTTCAGCGTTACGCCGCCGCCCACGGAAATGAACGCGAACTTCAACGCGCGGTTGTTGCCATAGTCGGCCACCCAGAGGTTGCCGGAGGAATTAAGCGTCGCGCATAACGGGGAGGAGAGCGTGTTTTCCGCCGGCAAGGCGGCGCCGCGGTTGTTGGAATATTGGACGAAATCCGGCTGCCCCAGCACCAGGTCGGCGGCCTGGCCGCTCACGGTGGGAGTGGTGAACCGCACCACCCGGTTGTTGTTTTCATCCGCCACCCAGACATCGCCAGCCGAGCTGACCGTAACGCCGTAAACATAATCGAACCCGGCGGCCGTAGGCGTTATGCCGCCGCTGTTCGCGCTGCCGCTGATAAAATCCGTCTGGCCCAGCACCAGGTCGGCGGGGCCGCCGGTGGCAGGGACGGCGTATTTCAGTACGCGGTTGTTGCCGGTATCAGAGACCCAGACCGCTCCGGAAACTTCAGCCGCTACGCTCCTGGGGCCTGAAAGAGTGGTTTGAGTAGTGCCTGAGGCATTGGAGGTAAAACCAGCCTGCCCCAGCAAGAGGTCGGCATCCTGACCGTTAGTGAACGGCGAAGCGTAGCGTACGACGCGGTTATTAAATTCGTCCGTTACCCAGACATGGCTGCCGTCCACGACCACCGTACCTGGGGTATTCAGCGTACCTGCCGCGGTAGTCCCGCCGCGGTTCGCGTGCCCGCTCAGGTAATCCGCCTGGCCCAGCACTAGGTCGGCGATGGCATCACTGCCGGTTGCCGGGGCCGGAAAGCGCAGAACACGGTTATTTCCATAATCCGTAACCCAGACATTACTTGAAGAATCCACGGCTACGGAAGAAGGATAGAAAAGCGTGTCGGTCGACACCGTTAAGCCGCGGTTCGGGGAATTACTTGCAGAATCAGGCTGCCCGATAATCCCGTCGGCCGGCAGACCGTTGGTATAGGTCGTGGAGGAATTCCACCATAACACACGGTTACTCGAGGCGTCGGCCACGTACACCCGGCCGCCTCCTTCCACCACGGAAAAAGGGCCCTGCATCGTTCGCGCGGTGGTCCAGGCGGAGGTGTTGTTCGTCATTTCCGGCTGACCCAGCGCCACAGCGGCGCTGCCGCTCGAAGAGGCGGCAAATTCCAAAACCCGATTATTGGTGGAGTCCGCCACCCAGACATTGCCGGAAGGATCGACCGCTACACCGGCGGGATAGTTAAGCGTATCAACGCCGGTGGAACCGCCGCGGTTCGCGTGCCCGCTTAGGTAGTCCGCCTGACCCAGCACCAGGTCGGCGTTAAGCGCGGTACCCGGCGAGAAACCGAGTATCGTGGAGGAACTGTATTTAAGCACGCGGCTGTTGGCCTGGTCCGCCACCCAGAGGCTGCCCGAAGCGTCCAGCGCGATGCCGACGGGAGAGAAAAGAGCGTTCCGGGTGCTGCCCGGGTTGCCGGTGTCAAAAGAAGCCTGCCCCACTACCAGGCCGGCATCCTGGCCGTTCACTACGGGAGCGGTATATCTCACAACCCGGTTGCTGTTCTGGTCCGCCACCCAGATATTGCCGGAAAGGTCAGCCGCTAGCCCGGAGGGATAGCTAAGAGTATTGGTCGACACGGAACCGCCGCGATCCGAGGAATTGCTGACAAAATCGGCCTGACCCAGCACCAAATCGGCGACAGGCGCGGTACCTAAGATAACACCGGCTATGGTGGTGGAACTGAATTTTAGAACGCGGTGGTTAATCCCGTCAGCCACCCAGACATTACCGGAGGTATCCACCGCAATGCCCTGGGGATAGTAAAGCGTATTGGTAGACACTGAAGCGCCGCTGCCATTGGCAAAGCTGCTTACGAGGTCCGGCTGCCCCAGCGCCAGATTGGCCGAAACATCGCTGCCCACGCAGGGGACGGAAAACCGTAGTACGCGGTTGTTTCCCCCGTCAGCCACCCAGACATTGCCGGAAGCATCTACCGCGACCGCTCCGGGATAGCTCAGCGTATCGGCCGCCGCACCGGAGAGCCCCCGGTTGTAATTTGTGCTGATAAAATCCGGCTGGCCGATAACGCCGTCCGCGCCGCGGCCGGTAGTATAAGCCGCCGCGGAATTCCACCACAGCACGCGATTGTTGTATGTATCCGCCACATATACCCTGCCGCCGCCCGCGGCTACGGCAAGAGGCTGCTGCGCGGTGAACGACGACGGGCCGATCCCGTAACTGCCCGTGTGAAAAGTGGATTGCCCCAGCGCCAGCCCCGCGGGATAATCCGGCGCGGCGCCGGCACCGGCACCGAATATCGGCAGCAGCAGCGCCGCGAAAAACGCCGCACGCAGTACCGGCGCCGAAGGAGAACCGGTAAGATCCGGAGCTTTTTCACAAAATAATCCGAATGCCCAAAAAAACGGTATAGAGAGTTTCATGTATTCCTTCCTTAAGAGCCGGTTAGACGAATTCAGGAGCGGCTGATGTCAAACTTATGATCTTGAATCAACTATATTTTAGCAATCCAGTAAGACAGGGTAAAGAACCGCCCCGGGAAATCCTGGGATATCGGGAGAACGCTGTTTCCTAACTATAGACAACTGACCGGCCGACCAATTAACTCCCGACCGCTCGGCAGTTGCCGGGCGTGTCGGGCAGTGGCCGGGCGGACCAGTCGTCAGCAGGGGCGGGTTATATAGATCTATAGTTGGCCGTTACTTCTTCCCTATCTTCGCCAGGGGGTTCACGGACTTGCCGGAAGGCGTTATAATCTCGAAATGCAGGTGCGGGCCGGTGGACAGGCCGGTGGAGCCCACCTTGCCCAGCAGGGTCTTGGACTTCTGCACTATGTCGCCCACTTTTACCGACAGCGCCGAGAGGTGGCCGTAGCGGCACATGGAGCCGTCCTTGTGGCGCACCTCGACAGTATTGCCGTAACCGCCTTTCCAGGCGGAATAGACCACCGTGCCGGAACGGGAAGGGTAAACGGGAGTGCCCAGCGGCATGGGAATATCGCAGCCGGCGTGGAAGATCTTCCGTTTCAGTATCGGGTGGTAGCGCATGCCGAAGCCGGAGCTTATGCGCCCAAAGCTCCTGAGCGGCATACGGTAGGTGTCCAGGTCCACATACACCGCCGGCAGGTATACCCTGTCGCCTTTGCTGAACTTATAGCTCAGCAGCAGGGAAGAGGGCGCAAGCTCGTTGTCCTCCACTATCTCGGCCTTGAAGGACCTCAGGTCCCGGCCTTTGCCCAGGTAGCGTTTGGCTAATCCGTCCAGCGTTTCTCCGTCCCGCGTTACTTCGTAAAGCAGGCCCTTGCCGTTGTAAACGCGGATATAGCCGCCGCGCGACATGAAGATGAATTCGTTGGAGTTGGTGCTCTGCAGGGAGCGGATGTCGGTGCCGTAGGCGGAGGCGATGGAACGCACATCCTCCCCCTTGGCCACCTTGTGCCTGGCGTTTATAAGCCTGGGGATAAGCCGGAAAGCCTCGGGTGGAGGCTCGGACGGACCGGGCGGGGTAAGCACCGAGAACCTGGCGTAATAGAACGGCGAGATCCCCGGGGCTGTGGCGGCCGAGATGGCCGCCGTCCCTAACAGCATGCCGGACACTGCGGCAAGTTTCCAGCGTCCGGCTGACATGCTACCGGTCTGATCCCATTTCCATGGACTTCAGG
Organism: uncultured Elusimicrobia bacterium; assembly: GCA_903917735.1. Lineage (GTDB taxonomy): Bacteria > Elusimicrobiota > Elusimicrobia > Elusimicrobiales > UBA9959 > UBA9959. The sequence continues at coordinate 28,058 of CAIXBR010000062.1, forward strand.
AAGTCCTTATTGGACTTGGTGGCGGCCAGTTTGGAAACCAGCAGCTCCAGGGAATCTATCGGCGATAGCGGCGCCAGCACCTTGCGCAGGATCCACACCTTGTTCAGCTCGTCCTCGCTCATCAGCAGCTCTTCCTTGCGGGTAGAGGTGCGGTTGATGTCGATGGCGGGGAACACGCGGCGGTCCGCCAGCTTGCGCTCCAGGTAGATTTCCGAGTTGCCGGTACCTTTGAATTCTTCGAAGATAACGTCATCCATGCGGCTGCCGGTCTCCACCAGCGCCGTGGCGATGATCGTGAGGGAGCCGCCTTCCTCTATGTTGCGGGCCGCGCCGAAGAAGCGCTTGGGCCGCTGGAGGGAGGTGGATTCCAGACCGCCGGAAAGCACGCGGCCGGAGGAAGGGGCCACGGTATTATAGGCGCGGGCCAGGCGGGTGATCGAGTCCAGCAGGATCACCACGTCCTTGCCGTGCTCGGTCATGCGCTTGGCTTTTTCAAGAACTATTTCAGACACCTGCACGTGGCGGTCGGCCGGCTCGTCGAAGGTAGAGGCTATGACCTCGCCGCGCACAGAGCGCTTCATGTCGGTGACTTCCTCGGGGCGCTCGTCTATGAGCAGCACCAGCAGCTCGATCTCGGGATGGTTCATGGCCAGGGAATTCGCAATGCGCTGCAGTATCATGGTCTTGCCGGTCTTGGGTGCGGCCACGATAAGCTGGCGCTGGCCCTTGCCGATGGGGACTATAAGGTCTATCACGCGGCCGGTCATTTCGGTCTTGGCGGTCTCAAGCATGAAGCGCTTGTTGGGATGCAGCGGGGTGAGGTTGTCGAAAAGCGGCCTGTGGCCTATCTTCTCTATCTCGAAGCCGTTGACGGTCTTAACCTGCAGCAGGGCGAAGAACCTTTCGCCGTCCTTCGGGGGGCGTATCAGGCCGTTCACCGAGTCGCCTTTGCGCAGGCCGAGTTTCTTTATCTGGGAAGGTGAGACGTAGATATCTTCGTGACTTGAAAGGTAGTTGTATTCCTGGGAGCGGAGGAAGCCGAAGCCGTCCGGCAGTATCTCCAGCACGCCCTCACCCTGGACTATGCCGTTCTGTTTGGCCTGAGCTTCCATCAGCTTGCCGATAAGCTCCTGCTTGCGCAGGCCGGAGACGCTCTCCAGTTTATGCTCCTCGGCTATTTTCACGAGCTCGGCGACGGTCATTTTAGTGAGCACCGTGACGTCCATTTTCGGCAAATTCGGATTCTGCGCCTGGGCCGGGGCCTGGTTAGAGCCGTTCTGATTCTGGCCCTGGTTGGGCGTCCTGTTGTTTTCCATGTTCTGATTTCCCCTTGCGTCAACCGGTTGGCCGTTGTTGTTCCTGGGGCCGCCGTTAGGCGCTGTGTTTTGATTTTTCTGAGATCTTTTTTCGTACTGCTGTGGTGCGTTCATTTTTTCCTTGTTTGGCCGTCTCACCCAGGAAACGGCACATAAAGCTTATCTTCTCCGCCAGTTCGGGTGGCGCGCCGGAGTTGTCCAGCACTATGTCGGCTTTTGCGTATTTCTCCGCGGCCGGCATCTGAGCCTGCGCCCTGGCCCCGTACTGCGCCCTGTTCCAGCCCCGCTTAAGCGCCCTGCTCTCCAGTACTTTTTCCGGAGCCGCCAGGCAGACGGTAAAAGTAAAACACTCCGATAGCCCCGCTTCAAAAAGCAGGGGAGTCTCAACGACGACGATTTTTGACTTGGATCTGGTTATTAGGGAGTGGATTCTCTTAAGGATCTCAGGGTGTAAAAGGCTTTCAAGCCATTTCCGCTTTGCCGTTGAGTTAAAGACCTCCGCGGCAAGCTTTTTTTTGTCCAGTAAACCGTTTGTAAGGATTTTATCGGCACTAAACTTCCTTAAGATTCTATTATAACAGCGGGGCTCTGTCAACAGGGAAGCGGAAACCGCGTCGGCCGATATCCCCAGCGCCCCTTCCTTAATGAACAGGGAAAGAGCCAGGCTTTTGCCGGAAGCTATGGGCCCGGTAAGCCCTATCACCGTTCTGCCGCAGCCGACAAAAGATCCCTTTTTCAGTTTCAAGCCCGCCCCCCGTTCTTGCGCGCGTATTCGTCCAATCTGGAGAGTTCCCTGCCGGTCAGCGCCGACTGCCCTTTCCGGGAGATCTTCTCCAGCAGGCGGTCTATCTCTTCGCGCTCCGCTATTTCCGGGTCCGGGATCTCTTCAGCCGGCCTTTCCCGCCAGCGGCGCTCTGCCCACAGCCACAGCAGGCCGGCGGCCAGCCCGCCCAGGTGCGTCACATTGGAGATGCTCGAGCCGGGACTGGCGAGCGTCATCACGAATTCCACCGCGCCCAGCAGAAAAGCCATCATGCGGGCGCTCATAGGGAATATAAAATAAAAGTACACGGTGGTCTTCGGGTGCAGAAAGGCGAAGGCGCCAAGAAGGCCGTAAACGGCACCGGACGCCCCGATAACCGGCCGTATAGACCCAGGCGTCCAGGCCGCGGTGACGATGGCGGCCGCCGCACCGCAGGCCAGGAAGTAGACCAGGAACTTGCGGGGGCCCATCTCCGGCTCCACTATGCTCCCCAGCATCCACAGCATAAAGGCGTTGAACAGGAAATGCCAGAAACCGGCGTGGATGAAGATATAGGTGAATGCCTGCCACAGCCAGAACTGCCGGATAAAAAGATAAGGGACCAGCCCGAAGGCCACGTTCACCCTGGTGGCGAAGGCCATTTCGGCCAGCCAGCCCGCGAAAAAAAGCGCGGCCAGCGCGCGGGTGACGGGCGGCAGCTCCCTAAGCGGGGCGGCGCTAAACCTCATATTTGCCCATATCCCGCCAGTTCAGGCCGGTCTTCAGGTCGGCCCGGAGCGGCACCGCCAGCGTATAGGCGCCTTCCATTTCCTTCTTTATAAGAAGGGCGGTTTCCAGCAGTTTGTCCTTCCTCACTTCGAAGACCAGTTCGTCATGCACCTGCAGCAGCATAAAAACGTCTTTGGAGTGCTTGAGTTCGGAGAAAAGCTTCACCATAGCCTTCTTGATTATATCGGCCGACCCCCCCTGCACCGGCGTGTTGACGGCGGCGCGCTCTGCGAAACTCCGCAGATGCGGGTTGGAAGCGGTCAGCTCGGGCAGCAACCGGCGGCGGCCGGTGAAGGTGGCCACGAAGCCGGCCTTTTTGGCCTCCTCCATGGTCTTTTCGCTCCATTCCTTAACTCCCGGGCACGCCTCAAAATAGTGCTTTATATAATTGGCCGCCTCGGTGCGGCTTATGCCCAGTTCGCGCGAAAGGCCCATGGGCGTCTGCCCGTAAACTATCCCGAAATTAATAGCCTTGGCGGCGCGGCGCATCTCGGGCGTAACCAGTTGGGGGGCGCAATGGAAGACCTCCGAAGCCGTGCGCAGGTGGATGTCCTCCCCGTTCCTGAAGGCCTCTACCAGATTGCGGTCGCCGGAAAGGTGCGCCAGCACGCGCAGGTCTATCTGCGAGTAGTCGGCGCTGAGCATGACGAAGCCGTCGCGCACGGTAAAGCACTTGCGCACCAGCAGGCCGGAGTCAGAGCGTACCGGGATGTTCTGTAAATTGGGTTTAGAGCTGGAAAAACGCCCCGTGGCCGTGCCCAGCTGGTCGAACGTGGTGTGCAGGCGCCCGTCGGGACCGGCCGCGGCCAGCAGGTTATCCACAAAAGAGGACTTAAGCTTGGAGATCTCCCTGTATTCCAGCAGCAGCGGCACTACGGGGTGCGCTGCCTTCAGGTACTGCAGGGCCTCCTCGCCGGTAGAATAGCCGCCTTCCTTGTTCTTAAATTGTTTTTTCTGCGCCTCTTCCAGGCCCAGGTTCAGCTTCTCGTAAAGCAGGAAAGCCACCTGCTTGGGGGAATTCAGGTTCACCTGCGCGCCGGTCAGTTCTTCCGACTTTGCCTGCAGCTCGGCCAGTTTTTTTTCGAAACGGGAGGACAGCTCCCCTAACAGTGCGGTGTCGGCGGCGGTGCCGTGCTGCTCCATGGCGTAAACGGCCGCCAGCAGGGGCAGCTCCAGCTCCGAGTAAACCCCGCTCATGCCGGTAGCGGCCAGCTCTTTCTCCAGCAGGGCCGCCAGATCCGGCAGGGCGGCGCAGGCCTGCGTTTTTTCCTCGTCGGAACCCGGCGTCTGCATGGGCAGGCCCAGACGTTCAAAACACATCTGCGGCAGCTCCGTCCGGCGTGCTCCGGCGGAAAGCAGGGCGGCGGCCGCCTCGGCGTCGAAAAAGTTCACCGGCTCGAAACCAGCCGGCAGGCCAAGCAGGCGCAGAGCGGATTTTATGCCGAAAGTCAGCTTGCGCACCTTGTGATCTGACAGTATAGAAGCGGCGGACGCTTCGGCGGCCGGACTAAAAAAACCGGGCCGGAGCACGCAGACCCCCTCTTTCGAGCCTATGGCCAGACAATCCTCAAAAGCGGCGAAACAGGCGGTCCCTTTCAGGCCCGGAAGAACTTCTTCAGGCGTTTTAACCGGGGGCAGGTCCACGGGCTTATGCTCAGCGGGAGCGGAGCCGGTCAGGGCCAGCAGGTCCTTGAACTCCAAGCGGCGGGCCATCTCCTCAAGTTCGGGTCCACCGGGCGCGGCAGGCTTAAAAATATCCATGCCCTCTTCAACGGGGGCATCTCCCTCCAGCGTGACCAGCCGGCGCGACAGGCGGGCGCTCTCCATGTCCCTGGCCACTTTAGCCAGCGCCTTATCAGCGGCGACAAGCGCCGGGTCCATGGCGGCGGCCAGTATTTTTTCAAGCGGTCCGTAGGTCTGCACCAGTTTGGCCGCGCTCTTCGGGCCTACCCCGGCCACCCCGGGCACATTGTCGGAAGAGTCCCCGGTCAGGGCGAAATAATCTGGCAGCAGGGCCGGCGGCACGCCGTATTTTTTCAGCACGTCCTCAGGGCCGGAAAAATCAGGGGAGGAGCCGTCCCAGAGCTTTATCTTCTCGCCGGTCAGCTGCGCGGCGTCTTTGTCGCCTGAAATTATCACGGCCTCCATACCGGCCTTCTCAGCGCGGCGGGCCAGCGTGGCTATGAGGTCGTCGGCCTCAAAACCCTTCAGGTAGACGCCTTTCAGACCGAGCGCCTTCACCAGTTCCCTGGCGGTAATGAGCTGGCTCACCAGGCCGGGGTCGGCCTGAACGCGGTTGGCTTTGTAGTCCGCGTAAAGTTCGTCGCGGAAGGTGCCGCCCCTGGAGTCGAAACAGACGGCGAAATATTCCGGTTTGCGCTCGCGCAGGATCTTCAGCAGCAGGCGCGTGAAGCCGAAAAGCGCACCCACCTCCTCCCCCTTTGAGGTGGAGAATTTGGGAAGGGCGTGGTAGCTCCTGTGAAGGAAAGCGTGGGCGTCCAGTATAAAAACGCGCTTTGGGTTCATTTTCGGGGGTTTAAAGGCGAGAAAAACAGCCCGCCGCTATAACGGCGGGCTTTAACGGTTTAAGCTATCATTTCGTCCAGGTGCTTCTTCAATTCTTCCTTGGGCTGCAGGCCCACCAGCTCGTGCGCTACTTTCCCGGCCTTGAAAAGCAGTATCGTGGGTATGGCGGAAATGCGGTAGTTGGAAGCCGTGTCCTGGTTCTCGTCGGTGTTGAGTTTGACCACCTTTATCTTGCCGGCGTATTCCTTCGCCAGCTCTTCTATGATGGGGCCTATCATGCGGCAGGGGCCGCACCAGGGGGCCCAGAAATCCACCAGCACGGGGAGAGGGCTTTTCAGGACTTCAGCCTCGAAATTCGCGTCGGTAACCTGTAATTCGTTTGACATTTTATGGCCTCGCTCGTTAATTTAGTGCCGCACCCGGTCCCGCTTCAGGTAATAGTATAAGACTTGCTTTTTATTGTCAAGCCTATGGCTGTGCCGCATTAGGCCTCTGGCCATGCCGTATCAAGCGCTATGCGCTTCAGACGGCCAAGAGCTATGCTCATCAAGCGGCCAAGCACCTTTTATGGTTTCTGGCCTTCAGCGCGGTCAAGCAGGTACTTCAATTCATTCCAAAGCTCGTCTATATCTATAGGTTTGGAGAAGAAGGCGCCCGCTCCGGCCAGCATGGCTTCGGACCGGTCGGCGGGTTCCGTGTACTTGGCGGAGATGAAGATCACCGGCACTTTTTTCAGCCTGGAGGACTCGCGTATGACCCGCAGGAACTCTATTCCGTGCATGTCGGGCAGCTGTATGTCGAGTATTATCAGGGAAGGGACGGAGGCGGCCAGGGCGTCCAACGCCTCGCGGGCGGACTTCGCCACGGTTACCTCGGCGTCCACGTTCTTCAGTTTAAGGCCGTCCTCAAGCGTGTAGATAAAGTTCTTGTCGTCATCAACTATCAGAATTTTCATTGCCATAATTAAAATCCAAAGCTGAGGCGCTCGGAAAGGATAGCCGGCATCTTAAGGCCGGCCATCAGCTTCTGTGTAGCCTCGACGTCATAAAATACCCTGTACAGCTCGAAAACCCTCTTCTCCGGATCGTAGATCCCGCAGGCCGCCCGGGGGTCTCCGTCGCGGGGTTGCCCCACGGAGCCGGGGTTCAGCATCACCGGCCCATTCGCCAACGGCACCTTCACCGCGGGCTTCAGGAAATCCGCCTCCGGTATCCCCGTCTCCCCCTGCCTGAAATAGAGAGGCATATGGCTGTGCCCTATAAAACAGGGCGAAACGGTCCAGCCTTTTACGTTGTCCGCGAACTGGCTCTCGCTCAGCACATACTCGGTCAGCGGCTTGCGCGGGGAGCCGTGTACCAGCGTAAAATCCTTTGTTTCCAGCCTTTCAGGCAGGCCGGCTATAAAATCCATGGCCTGCCCGGTAAGCTGGGTCCGCGCGAAATCGATGGCCCAGGCCGCGTTCAGGTTGAACCATTTCAGGTCCATTTTCCCGACCAGGGCCGCGTCGTGGTTGCCCATGACTATAGAAAGACCTTTCAGCGCGCGCAGCGTCTCGGCGCATTCCAGCGGCTGCGGCCCGTAGCCCACCACGTCGCCGCAACAGATAAAGTTCTCCACGCCGTTCTTGCGGTAAAACGACAGCACGGCCCTGAGGGCCTCGTAATTGCCGTGCACGTCCGAAAAAACGCCGTATTTCATCAGTTTTATTCTATACCCCTACCGGCTGTTCCTGCGTGACCATGTTTGCCGCGCGCTTCAGGTCCACCGAGATCAGCTTGCTCACGCCCAGCTCTTCCATGGTCACCCCGTAAAGCACGTCGGCCGCTTCCATGGTGCGCTTGTTGTGCGTTATCACTATAAACTGCGTGGTGGCGGAGAATTCCTTTATCAGGCGCACGAAGCGTTCCACATTGGCCTCGTCCAGGGGCGCGTCGGCCTCGTCCATGATGCAGAACGGGGACGGGTTCACGCGGAAGAAGCTGAACAGCAGCGCCAGCGCCGTCAGCGCCTTCTCGCCGCCGGACAGCTGGGAGATGCTCACGGGCTTCTTCCCCGGCGGATGCGCCAGTATTTCCACGCCGGTCTCCAGCAGGTTGTCCGGCATCGTCAGTATAAGGTCCGCCTCGCCTCCGTTGAACAGCAGCGAGTAGATCTCATTGAAGTAGGTCCGCACCTTGTCGAAGGTGGTCTTGAAGTTCTCGCGGGTGGTGTCGTTGATCTTGTTTATCGCGGAGCGCAGGTCGGCCTTGGCGCGGTTCAGGTCCTCCACCTGGGAGTGCATGAAGTTGTAGCGGGCGGTAAGCGCCTCATACTCCTCGGGGGCGGTCATGTTGACGTTGCCCATCTCCGCCACGCGGCGCCGCAGGAACAGCACGCGGTCGTGGTCGGTCTCGATGCCGGCGTAGCGTTCCCTGGCCTCGGCGGGGGTAATGTTCCACTCGTCGGCCATGCGCTTGGCGGTCTCGTCGGCGCGGGCGGCTATGGTGGCCAGCTCCGTCTCTATCTGGTAGCGTATCTTCTCGTTCTCGGCGGAAAGCGCCCGGTTGTCCGTAAGGTTGGCGTTCAGCCTGGCCAGCGTGCCGCGCGCCTCGTTGAGCTCGTCTTCCATAGCCCGGTCGATGATCTCTTTCTCGGCCAGGTCGTGCATCAGCTCGGCCAGGCGGGCCTGAAAAGATGCTATCTCGCCTTTATATCTTTCCTCGCGCGATCCCAGCTCGGAGCGGCGCTCCTCGAAATGGGATTTTTCCTCGGTCAGCGCGGACAGGTCGCCTTCGGCCCGGGCCAGTTCCCCTTTCAGGGCTTCCAGGTTCTGGCGGAAATTGTCCAGGTTGGCCTTACGGCCGCCCAACTCTTCCTTCTTGTGCGCGAAATCCTGGTGCAGCGCGTCCTTCCTCTCGCCAAGAGCTGCCTGCTCGGCCTTCTTGGCCTCCGTGGCGGCGCCGGCGGCGGCCTTGCTCTCGACCAGCGCGGCGAACTCGGCCTCTGCCTGCCTGATGCCGGCCTCGGCTTTTTCCTTCTCCGACTGGGACAGCGCCAGGCTTTCCTTCTTTATCCGCAGATCGTCCTGCGCGCCGGCGGCCTCGGTCTCGTTAGTGTGGAAAGCTATGTTCAGCGCGGAAGCTTTCTCCTCCGCGCCGGCGGCGGCGGCGCGCGCGCCTTCCAGCTGCGGCTGCAGGGAGCCCTTTTCGGTCTCCAGGGCGGCATTTTCCTCGTCTAGCTTCTTTATCTGCTCCTTCAGGTCGCCTCCCTCTTCCCAATAGGGCTCGTTGGAAACGACTTCTTCCACGCCGCCGGTCACCCAGAAAGGCCCGTGAACAGCCCCGTTGGAGGAGTAAACCCCGGTCAACAGGCCGGTCAGGAGCGGCAGGTACTGCGGCTCGCAGGAGATCTTTTCCAGCACGCGCTGGGTTCCGGGGGCGTTCCAGCTTTCCTGCTGAGCGGGAGCGGAAGGCAAGCGTTCCAGTATCAGGAAGCGGCAGCGGCCTTTGCCTATGTGCTTGAGATAATCAATGGCTTGCTGGGCGGAAGCGGCGGTTTCGCAGACCACGGAATCAAGGAAGCGGCCCAGCGCATCGTCTACGGCCAGGCGGTCTTCCTTACGAATCGAAAGCAGGTGCCGCAGGGTACCCTTCACACCGGCCACGCCGGAATTCAGCACTCCGTTTATGCCCACCCAGTAGGTGTCGTGCTCGCCCTGCGCCAGTATGGCCTCCAGGCGGCTCTGGTCCCAGGCCCTACTTTCGCGGATGGCGGCCTGGCGGGAATCTATCTCGCCCAAGCGGGCGGACAGGGTTTTCGCCTGGGCTGAAGCGGCGGCTTCTTTCTCTTTCTCCGCGGCCAGCTCGCTCCCCAGCGCCGCGGAGCGGGCCCTCATTTCGGCTATGCGGGCCTCTATCGCGGCCAGAGCCGCGGTAATGTCGCTTATATCCTTCTCCAGCCCGGCCTTGGCGTCGTTGAAATGGCCTATGTTCGAGCCGGTGATGCCTATCTTATTGGAAATTCCCATCTCCCGCGAATAAGCCTCGTTCATCTCGCGGGCTATGCTGTCGGAAGCCTCGTCGGCGGCGCGCATCTGGTCCGCCACCCCGGCCAGCGCCGCGGCGGCGGCCTCGTACTCGGCCTGTAGGGAGGGCAGCCCGCCCTCGTCGGAGGAAAGCTTCGCGTTCAGCTCGGCCATGCGGGGCTCGGTAGCCGCCATTTTTTCGGAATTGCGCCTTTCGGAGATCCCCAGCTGCTCGCGCTGCTTGGCTATCTCGGCCAGCATCTCCATGCCGGAAATTATCTTCCCCTCGGCCTGCACCTTGTCCGTCTTCACCGTGCTGACGGCTTCCTTGAGGACGCGCTGCTCCTCGGTCTTCTGCGTATGGGTCAGGTTCAGGTCGGCTATTTCGCCTTCCAGGCCGGTTATGGCCACGGCTATCTCGGAAAGCTCCTTCTTTACCGGCTCCAGGCGGGCAGCGGCCTCGGCGGACTTATCCGCGAAAGCGTCCCCATCCTTGATCAGCAGCGCTATCTCGGCGCCGGTCAGCTCTTCCTTGTATTTTTGCTGCAGGCGGGCCCTGGCGGCCTCCTTATCCAGCTTCTTGATCTGTTCGTCCAGCAGCACCATGCTGTCGGCCAGGCGGTTCAGGTCTATTTCCACCTTCTCCAGCTTGCGGCCGGCTTCCTCGCGCTTGGCCTTGTACTTGGAGACGCCGGCGGCCTCTTCGAAGAGCTCGCGGCGCTGTTCGGGGGTGGCGTTAAGAACGGTCTCCACCTCGCCCTGGTCTATAATGGCGTAGCCGTCGGTGCCTATGCCGGTGTCCAGGAACATCTCGCGGATGTCCTTCAGGCGGCACTGCACCTTGTTGATGAAATATTCGGATTCCTCGGAGCGGTAGATCTTACGGGTTACGGTGACTTCGCTGAAATCGAGAGGGAGTTTGCGGGACTCGTTGTCGAAGGTCATGGCCACTTCGCCCATGTTCTGCGCCTGGCGCTTGGTGGTACCGGCGAAGATCACGTCCATCATGGACGGCATGCGCAGGGATTTCCAGGACATTTCGCCTATGCACCACTTCACCGAATCTACCACGTTGGACTTGCCGCAGCCGTTGGGCCCGACTATGCAGGTTATACCGGGTTTAAGCGGCAGCTTAACCTTGTTGGCAAAGGATTTAAAACCGTAAATTTCAAGCGCTTTGAGGTACATTAGAAACCCCTTGGGAGAATAAATAGAACAGCGTTCACCCCGCAAGGCGGGATACTGTGGAAACATCAATTATATAAATAATTGGACTGAGATGTCTTTGAATTTATCTATTAAGGTATTTAATATAATATGGAATCTCGTTGTTACAGGACTGGAGCTGAAAAAACTCTGCAGCGTTTTCAGGCACGAGCCGGCCCGCCCCTTCGGCTTCACCGCAGAAGAACCGCGCGCTAAGGCTCATGCTGACCTCGGTTAAAAAGGACTGGCTTAACGAACTATGAACCGCATCTTGAAATCCGTTTATGTTCTTTTATTCTGTTTGGGGGCGGGCGAAATTCTTCCGGCCATGGTTTACGCCGGAATTGAAAACCGGCCTTTAAACACCTCGGAAGCGGCCCTGCTGGAGTCCGGGCGCTTTTCGCTGGCCGCTGGCGCGAAGTATCTTAAGGCCGGCAGTGAAAAAGAATATTCGCTGGTGACCGACTGGGAATACGGATTTTTAAACAGCTTCGAGCTTGACCTGGAGGTGCCGTTCACCTCTTTTAAGCCGGCCGGAACCGGCGGCAACTCAGGCTTGGGGGACGCGGCCCTGTGGCTGGGCTACGCTCTAGGAAAAGAGGGGAAAGCCGCGCCGGCGGTGGCCGCGGCTTTCAGCTGGAAAACGGCCACCGGCAGCCAGGAAAAAGGGCTCGGTACCGGCGAGAACACTTATCAGGGAACGGTGCTGATATCTAAAACCTTCGGCAAAACCTCGGTTCATTTTAACGGCAGCTATACTTTTGCGGACGCCCCGGTCATAGGCTACAACCTTGCTTTAAAACAGGTCATCAACGACAAGCTTACCCTGGTTGCCGAACTGTACGACCAGAAAGACCAGAAGGTCCCGGGAAATAATACCACTGACGGTTTAATAGGGGCTATCTATGCCGTCTCCCCGTCCGCCTCGCTCGATCTCGGAGCAGGCCGGGGCTTTACCGCGGCCAGCGCGGACCTGCGGCTGACTGGCGGCATAACCCTGCTCTGGTAGAGTCAACAACGGAGATTAGCCGGAAAGAAGCGCAAGAGGCCATTCCGCTACAACATTCCTAAGCGTCCCTCTGCTCCTGTTCCAGCGTTAGTTCTGCAGCACCCCTACACCCGCCTGACGGGGGGTGCAGGACGGTTTAGCCCTTGCCCCGGAAGAACTTAGACGTCGGAGAACAACTGTTCAATATATCCTTTTTTTACGGACTCTTTCTTAACTTTCCACGTCCAGATCCTCACGCTTTTGCGTCCGTGAACGCGCAAGACCTGCTTCTGGCACGTGAGGCCAAGGGATGTCATCAGCCTCCAGACCTGGGTGGTCTTAAGGCTTGCTCCGTTGATCTTCCGTATTAATGCGGCGATCCGCGCGAGCGTCCAGCCGCCGGTTTTATATGAGGTGGTCGGGATAGACTAGACCAGTTGCAGGCACTTCTTAAGGTGGACTGCTTTACTCTTCCTGCTGCTGACGCCGCGCTTCTTCAGTCCTTCCAGATATACTTCCCGTGGGGTTTTATAGTCAAGCGACTGA
>CAIXBR010000063.1 GCA_903917735.1 uncultured Elusimicrobia bacterium
AAATGGGTGGGTCATTACGCCGTATCATGAATGGGCGGGAACAGTTCAGGCGGGCCAGGCCGGGGGCGGCGGCGCCTCCCGAGCGCAAGACGCTACCGGCCTGGCCCTCCCCTACCTTACTTCCCCGCAGTTTCGCCCCGGTGGCTGCATACCATTAACGGAAAAGACCAGCGCGGCGGCCGCAGCAGCGGACGCCGGGCTGGTGTTTTATAATTACGGCTGCCACCGGATAATTATTGAGATAGATATCATGAACAAGCCCGAGCCGCTGGTGGCCTCAGCAGAGGCCACAGGCGAGCGCGGGCAGAAACTGTATAGATAATGGTTCAACTCTTTGCAGTGGGCGCGGGAAATAATTTTCTGCGTTGTACGGACGCCTGCGGCGGACGGGAGCGGCCGGGTAAGGCCAGTTTGTAGCCGGCCGGCCGCGCATAGGGGGTGTTGATAAGATGCAGAATACCTTGGGAGCCGGTGCGAAGGCGCGTAGTGCCGAGCCCGGCGAACCGCCTTCTCGCGGCAAGGAGCAGTGCGGGGCCGCGCTTCGTGGCCACGCCTGCGACGACATCTCGCGGATAAGCTTCCCCGTACCGCAGATCAAAGCGGAACTTATAAAGTTACCTCGGGATGTTGCGCAAAGTAGTCTCGTGCGATGTCCTGGGAACAGCGCTCTAATTTAGAAGCACTAACCCCGGCAGTATTTTTCCGGTTTCTCCAATGAGAAATGGGCAAATACTCCGGGGTTTTCTTATGCTTTTCAGTCAACGGGATTCTAACTTTTTCAGGCCTATTTTTGATGGTTTCCGCAATTTAGCTCCCTATTCTCGCGACTATTAAACTCTCCACGTAAATTCAAAATCCCAGCACCCGAGCATCTCAAAAATAAAAACCGCCGGGCCTTCCAGGCAGTTTCATCAGAAGTTAGTTTTTGTCCCCCGTTGTTCTGGAAATCAACGCCACCCAAAAGCGAACCAATTATTTGCGTTTCTTTTGCTTCCGCCTGGAGATACTTTTACACGGATTAGGCTTCTCCGCGTTAGCCGTAACCGCAGCGTCTTTGAGCGGCAGCATCCCCCTCTGCCCCAAATACACGATAGCTTCCGCGAAGGCCTCGGCCAAGGCCTCCCGCCTTTCTTCCCTGCTCATTATATTTTCAGGAGACTCGGCAATTGAAAGCTGGATAAGCCTACGTCGCTTACGCTCAGCTAATGCGGCCATCTGTAAATCTATCTCAGCAACCTCCGCAGTAAGTTTTTTATTATCTTCTGATTCCGTCATGTTTTGAACCAGTTCCAGCCCCCATGTATCTCACTATAATCCACTAAACCCCTCAAACCACCTTGTAGCGCAGCCATACGATGCCGCCAGGGCGGGACTTATGCGAGATGAGCTTCAGGCCTGTAACAGAGCCCTTCGAGATCCCGGCGTCGAGCATGGTGGAAACGCCTACGCGGCCGTCCGCCACGGGGGCCACAAGCACGCTTAACTCGTCTATCAATCCCGCCGCCAGCAGGGAACCGTTAATCTTGCCGCCGCCTTCTAACAGTATTTTATTTATTCCGAACAGCGTGCGGAGTTTCCGCATTACGCCGCGCAAGTCTATTTCCGTGCGCCCGCCGATAATATAGGAAACGCCTTTCTCTCTCAGGTAGGCCAGATGTGCCTTGGGCGTTTTGCCGGTGAGCACAACTATCACGTGCTCCCCATCAATATCTCCCCGCTTGAAGACAAGCTTGCCGGAAGGATCCAGCGTTATTGCGAAAGTGCGCGCGCGGTGCGCCGCGATAAAATCCCCTGCGGGTACCGCCGCCCGGACCGGGCCCCTTTTGCCGCCGGCGTAGTATTCCATCGAAACGCGCCCCGCCAGCCACGCGTCCGCCTTGAAAGTCGCCGCCGTCCTGTCGTATTCTCCATCCGTCGCCTTTGGCAGGCGCCAGTCGTCCATCACTATCTTCCCGTCCACCGACGGGATCCTATGGCAGATCACATAAGGCAAACCGTTCTTAACTCTCATTTTCTCCTCCCCGGACTATCCCAGAATTATATTTAAATCGTCTTGTTCGCACACTTTCACTCCTGGCCACAAGTTACTTTGGAGCGAGTTCTCCGTACCAGTAGGATGCCGTGACCCCGCCGTCCATCAGGAAGTCGCTGCCGGTGATGAACGCGCCGTCCGGGCCCATCAGGAGTGCACCGACGGTCCCCACCTCATCCGGAGTGCCGGCGCGCCCGGCCGGGCACAACTGCATCATCCGCCTATAGTCGTCGCCGCGCGGCCCGCTTAGCTCGTCGTTTGCTAGAGGCGTAATGATAATGCCGGGGCTGATGGTGTTTACCCGCGCGCCGCGCTTGCCCCACCGCACTGCCTCGGCCATTACCCGCAGCGAGTTGCCGCGCTTGGAAACCTGGTAGGCGTGAAGCGGGTCCTTCACCTGGTCAGGTTGGAGCATCGGGAGAGCGAGCAGTTCATCTACTGGCGTAGTTGCCAGCGCCTTATCCTGCGCGGGCGTCAGCGCCGGCAGGCGATGCCCCGATTGCGAGGCGATGACCACGCCCGCCCCTCCCGAAGCTATAACGTTGCCGAACTCCTCGAGGACCAGCGCAGTGCCGTACAGGTCCACCTTAAGGATGGCGCCCGGAGTAGCCTGCGAGGGAGAGAGCCCCGCGGCATGGATGACGCCGACTAAAGGTCCGAGCGCCGCAGCCTTCTCCGCGAGCGCGTGCACCGAAGCGCGGGAGGAGACGTCTACGATAGCTGTGCTCACAGCGAAGCCTGCGTCGCGGAAGATCTTAGCGGCGGCATCCAAATTATCCTGGCGCAGATCGGCCATTAGCACATACTTGCCAGCGCTCACGCGCCGCGCTATCGCCTGCCCAATCGAGCCCGCACCTATTAATACTACAACGTTGGTCGGTTTCATAGTTCCACCCCTTTGCCTATTTCAGCAGGTTCAGCTTGCGCAGCCACTGCGAAACATCGCTCCGCGCGGATTTTACGCTTGAGCCCCGTACCGCCAGGCCGTCCAGGATGGTCGCACCGGGGCAACGCTTGGAAATATCCCTGGCGCTGCTGCCCATGCCGCTGCCTTCATGCGTGATGAACGGCGCCACTGACTTTCCCTCTAGGTCGTAGTCGGCAAGAAAAGTCCTTACCGGCCCGGCTACCGTGCCCCACCAGTTGGGCGAGCCGATGAAGACCATATCGTAAGCCGCCAGGTTCTTAAGCTTCGTCTGAAGCTTTGGCTTGAAATCCGACTTCAGTTCTTCTTTAGCCTGCTTTACAACATCGTCATATTCAGCCGGGTATTGCTTTTCCGGCACGATTTCAAACAGGTCGCCGCCGGTGAGCTCCTGGACCTGTTTGGCCAGCTCCCGGGTATTGCTGGAGTGCGAGAAGTAAACCACAAGTATTTTAGTCTGCATAGGTTTGCTATCCTTATTACTTTTAGCTAACAGCCGCGGGCCGGCGCAGACGAGGAGCGCGGTGGTGAGGCAGGCACACAGTTGTCTATTCATAATTGCCTTTGACATCCTTGACTTTACAAGCCTGTCAGCTTCTGCATTGCTTCGGTATAGCGCTCGCCCTGAACCTTTATCTTAGAGGCCGCGCTCTCGATCTCTCGCAGGTCTTCCGGGGTAAGTTCAACCTCGGCGGCGCCGAGGTTCTCTTCAAGGCGGGTCAGCTTGGTGGTGCCCGGAATGGGCACAATCCACGGCTTCTGCCCCAGCAGCCAGGCCAGCGCTATCTGCGCGGGTGTGGCGTTCTTCTTTTTACCCATGGCCGCCAGCAAGTCCACTAGCGCCTGGTTGTGCTTCATGGCCTCGGGAGTGAAGCGCGGCTGTTTTTTGTTAGCGGCGGCCCAAAAATGTACAGTTTCCGCCGGTCCAAAGTGTACAGCTTGAGCCATTTTTCGCGATTTGGGCAAGCGCCATCGGGCCTTCGCGGGTAGTCAAAAACAGCAGCCTCCGCTGCTCCCCTTAAAGCCTT
>CAIXBR010000064.1 GCA_903917735.1 uncultured Elusimicrobia bacterium
AACGGCGGCAACGTCGGTATTGGGACTACGAGCCCGGGGGCCCGGTTGGATGTTATAGGCGATCTTAAGGTTGGTAGCAGCAGAAAATTATACTATTCCGGAGCTGGCACTCTTAGTATTCAAGCCAATGATGGTGGAGGGTGGGCAAATAGTTACAGCTTTTTAGGTTCTGCGGGAACTAATGTGGGCGGTTTTGGGGCACTTGGAAGCGTGGATGCTTTATCATATCTTTGGGCTGGAAATTCATACGACATTCCGACTATGGTTTGGAAAAGTGGCAATGTCGGCATAGGGACGACTAATCCGGGAAGCAAACTTGATATTAGCGGCACATTGAACGCGTCGGCCTATACCGGTCCGCTGGTCGCCTCTCCGAACGGTGGGATCCTGACCCCGGCTAACGGCCTGAACGATACATCCGTATATGACCGGATAACTTATTTTGACGGTTACAACGCCCCTGTGCCGAACGCGCCCGACCTCTCCTGGTGGGAAGGGGCGATAACTGTGGGCGCAAGTATAAGAGGGATGCAAATTGCTGGAGGTTACAACACGCAGGACCTGTATTTTAGAAAAGGCAATACCACCTGGCAGCCCTGGCATAGGATCATTTCCGAGAATGATTCCGGGAATGTCGGTATCGGGACGACAAGCCCGATCGGAAGACTGCACGTTGTGTTTCCGGAAACTGCTAATGTGATATTCGAAAATCCGAATCCTGCTGGATTGAATTTACTTAAGGTTACTTTGAAAGGCACATCGGACACTTATAATTATTTTGAGCATATTATCAATTCCGGCGGTACGCCTATTGTATGGACAGCCGGGATAAATGGCGACGCGGATAAATACAAGATCACTAGGGGGGGGGGCGGTCTTTTGACAATAAAGAACGATGGCAATGTCGGCATTGGGACTACAAGCCCGGGGGTAAAGCTGGAAATCGTCGATGCAACGGCGGCCGATAGTATAACGCTTAACCTTAAATCATCCGGGACTACCGGGGAGAGGGGGAAATTTCGCGGGCTTTCTGTTTATGCCCAGCCAACGAACGTTGATAATGGTTACGAAACCACAAGACTTTATTCCATATGGGATGGTGTTGCTTCGGAAGATTCCCGATTTACCATGGCTGAGCGCGGCGCGGCAGGCGCTTTAATAGATATTCTATCGTTAAAAAACGGCAAGGTCGGTATCGGGACTACGGGGCCTGTAAGTTTATTGGATATTTATTCTCCAACCGCCGGGTATGCTTACACCGGATACCAGGCCTATGCAGGAGCAGCTCATTGGTACGTCGGTGCTGGCAATTCAGGTGTGACCATTCAGGACTTCGGCATAGGATTAAATGCAAATGGCAATTTCCCTATGTTGACGATTCAGAGTAACGGCGGTAATGTCGGCATAGGCACGACAAATCCATTGGCTAAACTGGATACAGTCGGGGTGTTGAGATTGGACAATGGAACGAGCCAGACAAATTATTTTGCGACAATTAATGCGAATTATGATTCAGGCCATCCATTCAGCATAGGTGTAGAGAACAATATCGGCGGTACGGCTAGGGAAGTCATAGGCGTGTATTCCCCGGGCGGCGGCGGTTATAATCATTTGGCTTTAAATCCGGTGGCAGGCAATGTCGGCATCGGGACGACGGTGCCCGGATCTAAGTTGACAAATCAAACTGGCAATATAGGGAACGCTGACGGTCTTACTGCCGGGACTTCCGCGCTCCAATGGCAAGTCGGCGGGCAAGGATATGCAGGCGTATTTTCAAATACAGGAGCAGGAAATCAGTTTGCGGACGGATTACTGGTAAAAACAGTTGGTGTAAGTGATTCTGCAGATACTATTCTTGATTTAGAAAGCGGGGCAGTAAACAGGGTTAGAGTTACAGGAAGCGGCAACGTCGGTATCGGGACGGAGAACCCGGGGGCGAAGTTGGATGTCGTTGGCGGGATAAAAGTAGCAAATGACGCGGCGGCATGCGATGCGTCTAAAGCCGGCACAATCCGCTGGACCGGGACGAAGTTCCAGGGGTGTAACGGTTCAGCCTGGCGTAACTTCGACAATATGCTTTCTGCCACTGGCGGAACAATATCGTACAGCGGCAGTTATACTATTCACACCTTTACAACTTTGGGAACATTCACACCCTACAGCGACGGGAAGATAGATGTTCTTGTTGTTGCCGGAGGAGGTTCCGGCGGCGGTGCGGGTTATAATGACGGCGCGGGCGGAGGCGGCGCAGGGGGTGTCGTCTACGCTGCGGCTCTCTCAATTTCAGCGGGAAGCTATTCGGTGGTTGTAGGCGGCGGCGGTGCTGGAGTCGGAGCCGGCACTCAGGGGACAAATGGTGGGAATTCATCTTTTCCCGGCGTAACAACTGCTATTGGCGGCGGCGGAGGAGGAACTGAAGGGCCGACGCCGCGTATCGGAAGTACCGGCGGTTCCGGCGGCGGCGGCGGCGGGTATTCCGGTTCCGGCGGTTCGGGAACGGCGGGACAAGGTAATAATGGCGGCAATTGCACCGGGCCCGGCGACGGCGGCGGCGGCGGCGCAGGCGCACCCGGAGAAAACGGAACTACACGAAATGGCGGTATAGGCCTATCATATTCTACATCCGGTTCCGCAGTTTATTATGGCGGCGGCGGGGGGGCTTCCGGTGATGTACGCTTTAGCGGCGGGCCCGGGGCAGGCGCTGGAGGTACGGGCGGCGGCGGTGCGGGCGCTATCTCGATAACCGGGGGCTCCGCCGTAAGCGGCTTGCCAAACACAGGCGGCGGAGGCGGCGGCGCGGCCGGCTCCAACCCGGTAGGATCAGTAAAAACTTCCGGCAACGGCGGTTCGGGAATTGTCATAATACGCTATCTAACACAATAACTCACGGTTCCCGGTCTTTATTATTGACCGCCGTCCCTATCCCGATCAGAGAACCTTTACCTAAGGTTCTTCGCCTTCAGGTATTCTATCAGGTCGGCGGGGTAGTCGGTTATTATCGCGTCCACGCCGGCGGCTATGGCAATATCCCATTCTTTGGGGGTGTCCAAGGTCCACGGCACCACCGGTATGCCCGCCGCGTGGGCGTCGTTGACCGATTCAGCGGTTATCCATGTGGAGTCCGGGCTCCAGAGGTCGACTTTGGAACTTTTCAGCGCCGGCACTATGTCCACAAGGTCCTCCGAAGTAAGCTGGGCGGTGCGTATTTCGGGGACCTGCTTCTTCATTTCCCTGAGCGTGCGCACGTCGAAAGACTGCAGTATCACCCGTTTTTCCATGCCGTGCTTCTTAACTACGTCCGCCACCAATTTTATGAAATCCGCCGGCAAAGGCGTAAGCTGGGGCTGGGAGGGGAAGATCTTGGTCTCTATGTTGAACTGCACCGCGGCGGCAGCCGGGTAGGTGGAGGCCTCAACCATGGAGAACATCTCGTCCAGGGTGGGCATAGGCGTTCCGGGTACCAGCACCTGTCTGGGGAACTTGGGGTTAGGCAGGGCGCCGCAGTCGTATTTCTTTAATTCTTCCAGAGTGAGCGAGTGTATGGGAATGGGTTTTTCCAGGGTTTTGCCTTCGGGGCCGAGGCAGCGTTCAGGAGTGACTTTCGGCTCGTGCGAAATTACCACCACGTTGTCCTTGGTGATGTCCATGTCCATTTCCAGCACGTCCGCGCCCACGCGCAGGGCCTCGCTGAAGGCGGGCAGCGTGTTCTCAGGCCTGGTGCCGCGCGTGCCGCGGTGACCGTGCACCAGTGGTCCTTTTATGTCCGCAGCAAGGGCCGAGGCGCTGATGGAAACAAGGGCCAGGAATAGTATTTTTTTCATTTTATTCTCCGGTTGAAAAGTATATATCTGATGATACAAAATCGTGAGCACGCCGGGCGGGGCGGCTACAGCTGCGCCGCTTTTAACAGTTTAACCGCGCGGGCTACGGCCTCCGGCCGGCGTTTGGACGGCCGCAGTTCCTTGGAGCCGTAGAGCCTGAAATAATCGTCCCTTAGCCCGGGGCACAGCGTCCTTAGGCTGCAGCCGGCGCATTCCTTGCGGTACGACTTGGCCAGGGCCGCGGCCGAGCCGGTCATAAGGGCGTTGCGCGCGTCGAAAGAGGCGTGCTCGGCTCCCGGCAGCAGGCACAGCGGCACGTTCTCCACAAGGCACTTCACCCTGTTCTTGAGAAAAGCCGCCTGGGCGGCGGCCAGGTAGGGTTTTATCTTCGCCAGGCGCGGGACAAGCGATGGTTTTTGGGCCGCGCGGCCCATAACGCAGGGCGCGGTGAACAGCACATGCACCAGGCCCGGAAAATTCTGCGCTACGAACCGGGCGTAAGCCGGCATGGTCTTATAGTTCAGCGAATTTATAACGAAGACGAGCGAAACATATTTCCGCCCTGGCGCGGTTAGGATATTCCTGACGCCGGCCAGCCTGCGCCTGAACGAACCCGGGACCCCGGTCAGCAGATCGGAAAGCTTTTCCTCGTGTGAAGGGAAATTTATGTGGAAAGTCCTTACCCCGGCGGAAATGAGCTGCCGGACATAAGCCGCGTCGTCCAGCAGCACCGCGTTGGTGAACAAAGTTATGTTCTTAACTCCGGCTTTTTTTGCCCTGGCCACAATAGCCGCCAGCCTGGGATGCAGCGTGGGCTCCCAGCCGCCTATGGTCAGATGCCCGCCGGCGCGCTTTATTGCGGCGTTCACGGCTTTCATGCTTTGCGCCTTAATAACGCCTTCAGCCCCGCAGAAGACGCAGCTCTGGTTGCATTTCTTATTAAGGTTTACCAGTTCGGTATAGGAAGGTTCGGTAGTTACAACCATAATGGACGCGGCCCGATATCATATTATAACTTGTGACGCTGCCTTATTGAAGAGCCCTTGAGTATACGGTCACATCAGGTTTATTTTTCCCGGTGCGCCGTTCTTTCAGCGAAAAACCGTCCGCCGCCAGGCATTTCCAGATAAAGTCATCGTAGCCCTGGTCGCCGAAGCTGAACACTATCATGGCATTACGCCCGAGGGCCGCGGTCTTTAAAATCCCGGCCACCTGGTCTCTGTTGCCGGGTGAGAGGTTCAACGGCAGTACCGCCGGCTCAGCTCCGGCCGGGTAGTATGCCAGCGGGGCCGACAGGTAGCGGGTCTTTTCTGCGTCGGTCAGCCAGCCCGGTTGCATGGATTCGCTGTACGGACTGGTAAGAGCTACTCCGGCATTAAGTCCCGCCGCTTTCTTGGAGGCATAGGCGGCGGCCCCGCGCCAATCCTCGTTAAACCGAAAAAAATGGGTGTGTGGGAACAGCACCGCCGCAGCTATGCAGGCCGCTGCGGTCCGCTGAGCCCTTTCCGGCCGCACCATGCCCAGCAGTATGCCGGCGCAGAGCGCCGTGCCGGCCTGTGAATATATGAAATACCGGGTCACCCAGATCCGGGCGTGTAGCAAATAGCCGGCGCAGAAAAAAATGAGCGGGGGCAGCAGCGCCAGGCTCAGCGCCAGCGTTACGGTAGAAACAGGCAGTTCCTTAATTTCTTTTTTAGAAGGCAGCGCGGGGCGTGTGAGCAGCAGGCCGGCCGCCGCGCCGAAGATGAGGGGCAACGGGAGCACGTAAAAAATAAGATCTCCTATGCCTGGGTACGGTGCGAACAGCACATCAGCGCGCCTGGCTATAATGCTCCGG
Organism: uncultured Elusimicrobia bacterium; assembly: GCA_903917735.1. Taxonomy (GTDB): domain Bacteria; phylum Elusimicrobiota; class Elusimicrobia; order Elusimicrobiales; family UBA9959; genus UBA9959. Next base: position 5,659 of record CAIXBR010000064.1, read on the forward strand.
GCCGGTATTATCAGCGGGAACATAAGGGCCGCGGCGCCGGCCAGCGCGGCCGGAAAAATGCCGGACGCGTCTTTCTCAGCGAAGCGCCTGCAGGCCCAGTACAGCAGGTGCACGGCCAGTACGGCGGCGGAAAGCAATTGCATATAGGCGGCCAGGGCTGTGAAAAGCGCGTAAAGAGCGGCGTCGTGCGGCTTGCCCGCGTCGAGAGTTTTAACAAGGTAAAGCGTGGCTATTGTTGCGAAGGCCAGTGAAAGCGCGTAGGGACGCGCCTCTGCGGCATGTTCCGCCGCCGCGGCTGAAACAGCGAACACTAGCGCGGCCGGCAGCCCCGCCCGGCCGCCGCCGAGCCTTTTCCCAAGCAGGTACACGGCGCGGGCTGCCGCCGCGGCCGCAGCTATCGAGGGCAGGCGCAGCATAAATTCGTTCCTGCCGCCGACAGCCAGGCAGGCCTTTTCCAGCATGAAATAGGCTGCCGACCATTCCTGGAAAGACAGCGCGCGGCGCAGGGCCTGCGCCCAGCCGCAGGCTATTATCCAGTATGTGATCGCCTCGTCCCGCCAAAGGGACGAGAACGCGGGAGCCAGCCAGAGCAGTGCGGCTGATCCCAGCAGCAGTTTCAACAGGAAATTATCCTGATCGAGGAAGCGCTTTATGTAATTCTTGAACATTACTGAACCCAATAAAACTATAATACAAAAAAGGCTTATATGGTTTATTTCGACGCTCACACCCATCTGCAGAACTACGCCTCCTCCGGGAAACTGGACGGCGCCCTTGAAGCCGCGGCTGCCGCCGGGGTGGAGACCATGCTGTGCAACGGCACGCGGGTGGGAGACTGGGAGAAGGTGGCTGAACTGGCCGCGAAGCGCAAGGGGATTGTGCCTTGCTTCGGCCTGCACCCATGGCTGCTGAAAGTGGCCGCACCGGGCTGGCTTGAGGCGCTTGAGACGATATTGCTGCGCGTTCCGTCCTGCGTGGGCGAGATAGGCCTGGACGGCGGGAAGAACGCCAGCCCCGCCAGGCAGGCTATCGCGTTCACGGCGCAGCTGCGGCTGGCTAAAAAGCTCGGCCGCCCGGCCTGCGTGCACTGCGTGAAAGCTTGGGGCCCCATGCTGGAGATAATCAAGGCCGAGCGGCCCGGGATTTTCATGCTCCACTCCTACGGCGGATCGCCTGAAATGATGCCAGAGTTCACCGCGCTTGGGGCGTATTTCTCTTTCAGCGGCGCCATAATGGACTCAAAAAGGGAAAAGCTGCGCGCGGCACTTAAAGCGGTTCCGGCCGACAGAGTCCTTTTCGAGACCGAGTCGCCCGAAGCGGACGCGCCCGGCTGGCGGGCCGGCCCTGCTGGGATAGCGGACGTGGTTTGCGCCGCGTCGGCCGTGATCGGCCGTACGCCCGAAGAGCTGGCCGAGCTTTCGCTGGCCAACGGAAAAAAATTTATTAAACATATAGGCGGCTGACAACATGGAAGACAGGCTTGCGCGCATAAGACTGATGCTCGGTGAAGAAAAGCTGGAGCAGCTGAAAAATTCTTTCGTGACCATTGTCGGTCTGGGCGCGGTTGGCAGCTACGCCGTGGAGGGGCTGGCCCGTTCCGGGGTAGGCCGCATCAGGCTGGTGGATTTTGACGTGGTGCGCGCCAGCAATATCAACCGCCAGCTTTACGCGCTGGGCTCCACCATAGGGCGGAACAAAGCGGAGCTGGCCTATGAGCGCGTGCTGGACATAAACCCGCATTGCCGCGCCGAAAAAATGAACCTGTTCGCCAATACCGACACTTTCGATACCATATTGGAAGGGAACCCTGACCTGGTGATAGACGCCATAGATTCCCTGGGGCCTAAAGCCGGGCTGATAGCAGAAGTAATAAAACGCGGCCTGCCGCTCATCGCCTCGATGGGCGCCGCGCTGCGCACGGATCCCGGCGCGGTGAGGGTGGGCCCGATAAAAAACGTGATAGGCTGCCCGCTGGCTGCCAAGGTCCGTAACCTTTTAAGAAAAAGCGGGACGCATCTGGATTTCACCTGCGTTTATTCGCTGGAACCGGTGGGGGAACTGAAGAAAAAAAGGCAGGTAGATCCCGAGACCGAACATTTCGAACAGGGCCGGCGCCGGGCCGCGCTGGGCAGCCTGCCCACGCTCACCGGCATCTTCGGCCTCACCATAGCTAACGCCGCCATACAGCAGCTTTCCGCTGAAAAATAACGCCGGTCTTTGTGTTGGAGTTTATTTGCCGCCGAGGCCGCGTTTTTCCAGGGTATTACTTCCCCTCCACCCAGGCTAGTATCGCGGGTATCAGCGACGGGGTCTTGAACATATTAACGCCGTGTCCGCCGTAACCTTCAAGGTTGTAGGCGGGCAGGCCTTTGGCCATGGCGGCCCTGTTCAGGGCGGCGGAGCTTTCCCAGGCGTAGCCGTCCACGCGGGAGGCCACGGTAAGTATTCTGAAAGCGCGCGGGGCCCTGAAATTATCAGCGGTCTTCACCCCGGCGTAACTGAGCCCGGGCGACAGCAGCACCACCGCCGCGGGCTTTATGGCGCCTTCAGCCGCGGCTTTAAGGGAAAGGTTAGCGCCCACGCTGGCGCCGCAGAAAATAATTCTTTCAGGGGAGACGCCTTTTTTCTTCACCCAGGCGGCCGCGGCCTCTATGTCGCGCGACGCCGCGTTCCAGTCCTCTTCTGAAAAGAACATATAGGCGACTTTTTTTCCGCCGCAGGTCGTGCTCTTGCCGTGGCCGCGCAGGTCCAGGGACAGGTAGCCGTAACCAAGGCTTTTAAGCTTGTTCTGCAAGGGGGCCCACTCGTTCTTGTCCGAGCCCAGCCCGTGAGCGTTTATGAAAACGTAAGAGCCGGAGGAGGGGGCCAGGTAGAAGGCCTCCAGGCGGCAGCTGTCCAGCGTGGTAAAATGCACGGTCTTCTGCTGCGCCATGGCCGGCGCGCAGGCCAGCGCTGCCAGAATTACCGCAAATATCGTTCGTTTCATCTTCAGCCCCGCGCCTTCAGCCTTTCGGGATTGTGGTGTACGTTCCAGGTGGCGGCGAAAAGAATCACGGAGATAACGCAGGCGCCGAGGATCAAAATAAAGCCGCCATCCCAGCCCCAGCGGTCCACTATCCTGCCCAGCCCCAGCTCGGCTATCACCGCTCCAAAAACGTAGCCGAAGAAACCAGTAAACCCCGCGGAGGTGCCGGCGGCTTTCTTGGGCACAAGGTCCACCGCGCTCACGCCTATCAGCATGATAGGCCCGTATATCAGGAACCCTATAGTGAACAGTGAGAGCGCGTCCACCAGGAAATGGCCCGGCGGGTTCTTCCAGTAAACCCAGACCGCGATGGTTACCAGTACCATGAAGATGGCCGATACGGGGCTCCGTCTTCCCCCGAATAGCTTATCCGAGGCCCAGCCTGCCAGCAGTGTGCCGGGTATGCCCGCCGCTTCGTAAAGGAAGAACAGCCAGCGCGAGGTCCCGGCGGGGCAGTTCTTGGCGGCGGTAAGGTAGGTGGGCGCCCAGTTCAGCACGCCGTAGCGCACCACGTAGATGAAGATGTTGGCGACGGCTATTATCCAGAGCGGCTTATTGTTGAAGATGAAGTTGAAGAGTATTTCCTTCGCGGTCATCTCCTTCTCCGGGTCCGCCACACCGGTATCGGGGTGGTCGTTCTTGTAGTCCTCTATGGACGGCAGGCCGCAGGACTGGGGCGTGTCGCGCAGGAAGACCAGCAGCAGCAGGCCCATTGTTATTGCGAGTATGGCCGGGACGTAGAAGATTATGCGGAAGGTCAGTCCGGCGCTGATAACCGCGCCGGCCGCCAGCAGCGTGGCCAGCGCCACAGCGCCGTTCACTACGGGACCCACCATGCCGCCGCCCACGTTGTGCGCCAGGTTCCAGGTGGCGAAGATGGTGCCGCGCTCGTGGTCGGAGAACCAGTGCGTGAGTGTGCGTGCGCACGGAGCCCAGCCCATGCCCTGCGCCCAGCCGTTGGCGAACCACAGCACGAACATCACCGCCACGGAGCCGGCGAAGGTGGGGAAAACCAGATTCACCAGGCCGGACAGCAGTAGGCCGGTGGCCATGAAGTAGCGCGGGTTGGAGCGGTCCGATACGTTGCCCATTACGAACTTGCTGATCCCGTAGGAGACGGCGAGCCCCGTGGCTATCAGCCCGACGTCACCCTTGCTCATCCCGTAGCCGCTTATCAGATAGGGCTTGGCCAGCGAGAAGCTGTTGCGCACGAAATAGAAGAAGATGTAGCCGAAGAAGATGCTCAGCATCATCTGTGTTCGCATGCGCGTGTAGGTGGCGGGTACTTTTTCCACCGGCAGCAGTTCCGTAAAGGGGGCGGGTTTGTAAACGCTCAGGAGTTTTTCGAACATTATGTCCTTATGATATCTTGCAGACGTCGCAGTCCTGCCCGTCAGCCTCTTTGTCTTCTTTGCCGAAAGAAAGCGCAAGGTTGACAAAAACAGCCAGCACCGTGCCGAAGGCTATGCCGGCGATATTGATCATGCCCACGGTAAAGCCCTTGGCGCCGAGGCCGGTGGAGATGATTATCGACGAGCCCGCTATTATCAGGTTCTTATGCGAGCAGAAATCCACTTTGGCGTCCAGCCAGATCTTTATGCCCATCATCGCTATCAGGCCGTAGAGTATCACCGTGACGCCGCCCAGCACCGGGGCCGGGATGGACTGCACCACCGCGCCGAACTTGGGGCACAGCCCCAGCAGCAGCGCCATGCAGGCCGCCGCCACGAAATTATATACGCTGAACACACGGGTGATGGCCATCACGCCCATGTTCTCGGCGTAGGTGGTCTGCGGCGTGCCGCCGCCCATGGCCGAAACGAAGGTGGCGACCGCGTCTCCCATGTAGGCCCGGCCCAGGTGCGGGTTCAGGTCCCGTTTCATATAGCCGGAGATAGCTTGTATATGGCCTTTGTTCTCGGCTACCAGCACTACGAAGACCGGCGCTATCACCAGCAGAGCTTCAAGGCTAAAAGCGGGCGCTATGAACGGCGGCAGGCCCAGCCAGGCCGCGTCTTTTATGGCCGAGAGGTGCGAGGTGTCTATGATGCCCAGTGCCAGCGACAGGGCGTAGCCGGCCACAACGCCCGTGAGTATGGGTAGCAGGCGCAGGAAGCCTTTTATATAGATGGAAACCGAGGCAGCCACCGTAAAGGTGGTTACGGCCACGAAAAGCCTGACTGCTTCCGCTGAGTTGGTCAGGCGGAAATCGGTGTTGAAGAAATTGGCCACCGCCGAAGAGGAGAGGTTCAGGCCTATCAGGGCCACCACGGAGCCGGTCACGATGGGCGGCATCAGGCGGTCGACCCATTTTGAGCCGTATTTTAGGGTTACCGCGGCGGCCAGGCCGTAAAGGACGGCGGCGCCGGCTATGCCGCAGAGCGCGTAAGGTATTTTCCCGGCCATGCCGCCGGTTACGGCGAGCACCGGCCCTATGAAGGCGAAGGAGGAGCCCAGGTAGCTTGGCACCTTGGCGCGGGTTATGGCGATGAAGAGCAGCGTGCCTATGCCGGAGAAAAAGATGGCAGTCTGCGGGTTGAACCCCATCAGTATGGGGGCCAGCACAGTGGCGCCGAACATCGCCACGACGTGCTGCATGCCCATCGGTATCAGGCGGGAAAGGGGGAGCTTGTCTTCAGGGTAATATATTTTCTGCACGTTTCCTCCGTAAATTTAAATAATATTAATAATCGGCCTAAAGGTAAAGGCCGGTGTTGACTAGCTGTTTAAATTATCTTAACGTATAGTAGATGGGGGAGGCGCTTTCATCCACGGAAAGCTGTCAGCATTCGTGCTTGCCGGAAATAATGTGACGCCCTTACCGGGGAGGGTTATGAGATCATTTTCTTTTGCTTTGATGGTCGGCCTGGCCGCGGCCTGCGCGGTGCTGCTGGCGCCCGCCGCGCGGGGAGCCGACTGGAAGTTCAGCTCCTCGGTCAATTACGACACGGGTAAATACGGGACCAAAGACCGCGCGGTTTCAGTCTATATCCCGTTCACGCTGAAGGATTACTACAGGTACGGCGAGGTTTCTTTTGCCGCGCCATATCTGTACCAGAACTCCAACGGGCAGGTCACCCGCGTGGGGGGCAGTTCCATAAACGCCAGGAAAAAAGGAACCGTAACCGCCGTGAAAACTTCCGAGTCCGGCCCCGGGGACATACTGGTGCGCGGCACCTACGTCTTGAGAAAAGAGGGGGACCGTTCTTTCGACCTTTACCTCGCAGGCACCCTGAAGCTGCCCACAGCCGATAAAAACAAGGGCCTAGGCACTGGGGAGATGGACGAGGGTATGGGGCTGGAATTCGCCAAGAAGGTATCTCCGGGCTGGACGCTGCTAGCCGACGGCTACTACACCATAATAGGCGACCCGATGGGGATAGATCTCAACAACCAGCTCTCTGTTGATCTGGGTTTTTACCGGCAGCTGACTGCGGATCTGAGTTTTAATTTTCTTTACGAGACCCGCAGCGCCCTTGTTTCCGGCAATTCTGACCCCAGGGACATCAGCGGCACGCTGGACTACAGGGGCCATAACGGGAATCATTATATCGGAGGCCTGCTGCTGGGCCTTTCTGACGGCAGTCCGGATATAGGGCTCAGTTTCGGGTTCAACCGGCGTTTTTAGGATGTATAAAAATAATTAAATATTTTTCAACATTAGTTTTCCCTCATGATCATTATGCGCCCAGACAAATATATATTTTGTGTTTTAGCCGCCGCCACTCTCTGCGCCTGCTTGCCGCCGGTTCGCAAGGCCGCCGCGCCTGCGGCGCCGGTCAGGAAAGAAGCGTCGGCGGTTAAGCTTTCTCCGGAGGACGAGAATAAAGTGGAGGGCCTTTATTACAAGGCCGTTGGCGCCTACAGCAACAACGACATGAGCGCGGCCCTGAGGTTCCTTGACGAGATCTCGGTCATATCTCCTTCCTATCCGCCGGCCGCGGAACTGAGGGGGAAGATAAAGAGCGTAGCCGGGAGCAGATAAGTGCCGCCGTATTAAAAAAATGGTAATTAAAAAGTTCAGGGAGATAGCCATAAACGTCTCTCTTGTTTTTTCCGCGCTGGTCTTCCTGGTCATACTCGGGACCGCCGGTCTAATACTTGAGGACGCCAGGAATTCCGTTTTCGAAGATATGCGCCTGCGCGCCGGGATATTCTCACGCAGGGCCGGCACGGCCATGTTCCCGAAAGAGGACATGTTCTCGCTGCACTTCCTGGTTAACACCATGGTGCTGGACAAGGTTATAAAGTACGGCATGGTGGCCGACAACTCCGGCAGGATACGCTCCCACTCCGATCCCGACAAGATAGGAAGCACCGACGGGAGCCGCGAGGGGGCCGCGGCCAGGAACTCCAAGGTTCCGCTGATGCAGTCTTTCAGGGGCGCCGACGGCCTGGCATATTTTTATTTTTCGCAGCCTGTAATTGTGGGAAGCAGGCGGATCGGCACCGTCGCCGTGGCTATCAACAGCGAGACCATGAAACACCGCTTGGCGGACACTACGCAAAAACTGCTGTTCATCTTCCTGGCGGCGCTGGCCGCCATGGGACTGCTGCTCGAGCTGAGATCTCTGATGCGCAGGGAGCAGAAAGCCTCGGCGCTTAAATCCGCCATGGTACACACCGTCAGCCATGAATTCAACAACGCGCTCACGGTAATAGACGCCGCTATTTTTATGCTGGAGGAATCTGAACCTGAAAAGAACAACGCCTCGCGTTCGGGCCTGTACCGGGCCCTCGACTATGAGAGGAAATCTCTGAAGAATTTCGTAAAGAACGTCCTGAACGAGGCCAGGATGGAGTCCGGCACGTTTAAGCTGGAAAAGAAACCGCTGGAATTGCGGGGTCTGGTGGCCGGGGTAGTGTCGGCGATGGAAGAGCTGATGCGCAAGAAAAACATTTCTTTTTCGCTCAATATGGCCCCGGGGCCCGGCATGGTGGACGCCGACCACGAGGCGCTGGCCCTGGTGGTTTCCAACCTGGTAGGCAACGCCGTTAAATACACCCCGGCCGGCGGTCGCATAACGGTCAGCCTGGCCGCTGAAATAGCCGGCCGCATCGGTTTTAGTATAGAAAACTCCGGCCGCGGCATAGCTGCCGCCGACCTTGAGAAAATAAAGACGGAATTTTTCAGGACCGGGGAAGGCCAGGCCGCCGCCGAGGGGTTCGGGCTTGGGCTTAAGATCTGCAACGACATGCTTCTGCTGCACGGCAGTTCGCTGGAAGTTAAAAGCGAGTTTGGCAGGAATGCCAGTTTCTCTTTCTTCCTGCCTGCGGCTGCGGGAAGCAGGCTGAAAACCGCCGGCGCACTGCCGGCGGGAATAAAAACACACAAAAACTAGAGCGTTTCTGCGTGCCCTATTTCCCGGAGGGCGGCTTCATACGCTCAAGCGCCAGGGCCATCTCTTCGGGAAGGATGGCGAAAATCTCGGTGCGGCTGACGCAGCTGTCGCATTGTACGGACAGCGCGGCGGAGATTATCCTCAGGTCTTTTTCGGAGCCCACTATTTTTTGCAGCTCCGTGTTCAGGCGCTGGAAGTTTCCTTCGATATAAAGCGGTGCCGCCGGTATGATACTTTTCTTTACGTCGTTCAGCGGGGCGTTGATAAGCGCGTTAAGCACGATGTTCCCAAGCTCGGTCAGCATGACCTCTTCAGCCTGGGTGGTGCGGGCGCCGTGCGGGAAAGAATGGCCGGTAAAACCTTTTGTCAGGCACTCCATATCGGCCGGGTTGAACAGCATTACCGCGGTCATGGGGCTAAGCTTTTGAGATTGAAATAAAAGGCCGCAACGTGATTCTCTAAAACCCGTAATTCTGATACAAAAAAGCGGGCCGCAGTCTGATAATCCGCATTAAATCTTTATGAAGACGTTCTTTCTGTACAGCAGCCAGAAGAAAGCCAGCCACAGGCCCATATAGGAAAAGGCGAAAGCGGCCGAGGCGTTCAGCGGGGAAAGCCAGGTCCCGAAAACGTGGTCGCAGATGAATATCCTGAGCTGAATAGGTTCGCCCCCGGGGACAGGCAGTTTGTAAAGCACCAGAAATTTCAGCAGGAATATGGGCAGCATGTAGGCGGCTATGGCGTTTATGCCGAAGATCTCAAAAGGTTTCGCCCAGGCTTTCCGTCCTTTCACCTCTATAAGCCAATAGCACAGTGCCAGCAGCCAGAGGGCCAGCCCGCCGGCTAAAAGCACGTAAGAACTGGTCCAGAGAGCTTTGTTGATGGGGAAGGCCAGGTTCCAAAGACCGCCGGCCAGGATGAACGCCGCCCCTCCTGTGACCAGGTCCGCCGCCCGGGCCTGCTCCGTATTTTTGGACTTCAGCCACAGGCCCGTGAAGATGCCCAGCAGCGTGGTGACCAAAGACGGGAGGGTGCTGAGGATGCCTTCCGGGTCATAAACGCCCTGGCGATAGGTGTGGGCACCCAGTACCAGGCGGTCCAGCCAGGAGGCGAGGCTCCCTTCCTTTGTCAGTATCCCGGCGCCGTAGCCGGGAACCGGAAAATGGGTCATTATCAGCCAATACCCTACCAGCGCGCTGGCGGCTAGGGCTATCTGCGTGCGCAGGGTGGTCTTTATGAAGAGGAACGACGCGAAGCAGTAGCAGAGCGCTATGCGCTGAAGAACGCCCAGGATCCTTATTGTGGAGGGGTGATAGTTGGGGATGGCGTTGAGCACCATGCCGAAAGCGTAAAGAATAAGCGTGCGCTTGAAGATCTGCGCGGCCAGGCCCTTCCCGCCGTCGCGCTCCAGGCGTTTGGAAAGCGAGAACACCAGTGAGACGCCTACGATAAAAAGGAAAAAGGGGAACACAAGGTCGGTCAGGGTGCAGCCGTTCCAGGCGGAATGGTCCAGCTGGGTATAGGTCTCATTGTTGCCGGGCGTGTTCACCACTATCATGCCGGCTATGGTTATACCCCGGAATACGTCCAGGGAGAGCAGGCGGGATTTCTGCGGCGCGGTCGCTGTGTTTTGCATAGTTTGTGTCGGCCCCTTTATCAAAGTATTGTATTAAATAAAAAAAGGAGGCAGGCACCTTTTGGGCCAAAAAAGCCTTAAAAACATTAAAAGGTGCCAGCCTCCTTTTTGAGGCCGGGAAGTTTTTTCTTTGACTGCAAAGCTTCCATATCCTAAAATTAGAGTGGAAACGGCCGGCAAGGAGAACAGGCATGAACGGCAGGGACAAGCGGCGCGCTCCGCGCAGCAGGCATAATTCGGTAATAGAGATCTTTGACGTGGAGGGAAAAGTGGCCGCCTCCGGCCGGCTTATAGATTTTTCCAAAGTGGGCGCGTCCTTCTCCGTGGGAGACCCTGTCGCCATGCCGGAAGTCTTCCGCGCGCGGCTGAGGTTCCTCGACGAGGGTGTGATAGAAGTGGAGGCGCGGGTGGTGTGGATCAAGAAGGATAAGAATATCACCCGCTACGGCATAAAATTCGACTCTCTGACGCGGGTGAATTTCCGAACCTAAAAAAATTACAACCTAAACGTGAAGCATATAGGGACCTGCTGGAAGCCAGGGGGAAGTCCTGGAAGGTGTACGCCAGGCTTATCCCGGGAACTGCTACCTGGGCGCGCAGTCCGGCAACTATGTGCGCAAGCATGTGCCGTTCCTGAGTTTCACCAACGTGCAGCAGAACCCCCAGCGCTGCGCCAATATCATGGACGACTCCGGCTTCAGTTCCGACATCGCCAGCGGGAACCTGCCGGATTTCTCGCTCTTTGTCCCGGATATCAAGAACTACGGGCATGACACCGGTGTGGCCTACGCCGACAAATGGCTTTCCGCCTATTTCGGTCCGTTGATGAAAAACCCCGCCTTCATTCATGAAGGACATGCTACTGGTCGTTACCTTCGACGAGGACGATAAGTCCACCAGCAACAACCACATCTACACGGCTGTTTACGGAGATTCCGTGCAGCCGGGCAGCGTCTCCCAGAACGCCTACACGCACTACAGCCTGCTCCGCACTATAGAGGATACCTTGGGTTTAGGCACACTGGGGCAGAACGATGCCTCAGCCGCTCCCATCACAGGCATCTGGCGGTGACAGGTAGTTTTTTTAAGAAGCCGGCGCGTCCCTGAAAAGGCGCGCCGGTTTTTTAATGGTGCGTGCGGTGGTATGGTGAGGCCTGTATCTTAACGGGCCTTTCGGACCTTACCGCCGCGACGGCAAAAAAAACCGCCCCAAACTATCATCTCTTCTTAAGCATTAAGAAGGCGGTCAGGGCAATTCTTCAAGGTAGACGGCCTTGCCGCCCCGGGGGAGGCCGGAGACGGCTATTATGCGCAGCTTGGTGTTGGTAGGAAAGAGGACTTCCATTTCGCTCTCAAGGCCGTTAAGGAAATCATTATATGAGACCTGCCGGCCGGTTTTGCTGAGGATCACGGAGAGGTAGCCCGCGGCGCCGGTGTAGCTTTCGGCCACGGCCCGGTTGCGGCTGGTAGAGAGGAAGGCGGGGTCGGTCAGGACGGCCCCGGGCCGGAGTTTTTCTTCCGGCACCGGCGGGTACGCCGAACCCCTGAAGGTGACGCCGCGGTAAGCCGGGAGTTTCCCCAGGGCGGAATTAAGCGTTTGTATATACTTGCGGTATTTGGAGACATCGGCGCCCTGGCGGAGCGCGGCGTTGACCAGGTACGCGTAGCTGTCAACATATTTATCCAGCGCGGTTTTCTCCTCTTGGGTAAGTTGCGGTGCAACGGGCGAGGCGGCGGACGGCGAGACATAGTCCGGAACGGCGAGCAGGCTGTCCAGGCAGGGAATGGTCTGCGCGTCGAAAGCGCCGCTGTCGGGGGCTGCGAGAGCCGCGGGTAAGGCGGCGCAGAGGCCGGCCTCTGGCCGGGAAGGATCCGGCGCGGGGATGGCGCTGATCAATTCGGGGGTGAAAGACAGCCGTGCCCAGTTTTCCTGCGCGCGCGCGGATGAGGCGAAGAAAACAGCGATAACGATAATCGATGATTTGATTATATACCGCACCGGACAGCTTAACCTATGAATCATACTTATAGTTTACCGCATTCATCTGAATCTGCAAGTCCCAAAGGTCCCACTCCCAAAGGCCATCCGGTCTCCTTTCCCACTCCGAAAAGACTCCTGGCGCCGTCTCCCCTGGTTAAATGGGCCTGCGGCCTGGCGGATGAAGACTGCCAGCCGGCCTGATCCGACCTGTACCATAGGGTAGTGCATCCGGTTAGTAAATTTAGATAAAAAAGGCCCACATCGGCATAGGCCTAATGGCATTTAGAACTCTGTCCTTTGACCCTGTGATGTGGGTTAAGCGGGAGGTATTATATTAGTGAAGAAATAGTAATAGTATTCGGATAGGGAGCCTATTATGACCCGATAGCCAGTAGCTATTGCAACATTTGCTGACAGCGCAGTGCGCATCTTCGTGATTAACCATAGTGTACTGTACTGAGCCGGTGGAATTCAAGGAACTTACTGCCACAAGGACAAGCCGCGCAACAGGACACATTGC
>CAIXBR010000065.1 GCA_903917735.1 uncultured Elusimicrobia bacterium
AAGGACGCCGTAACGCATGCGGTTTTCCACAACGCCGTCCACCAGGGTAAAAAAATCGGGGCGGGTGAACACTTCGCCGCCGCTCAGGGTCAGCCGCTGAACTCCGATTGAACCTGCCTCGGCAAAAAAAGAAAGCCAGCGGTCAGCCGGCAAATCGTAAAGCGACGCCATCTCATCGGCATAAAAACAATAACGGCAACGCAGGTTGCATTTTCCGGTCAGGCTGACTTCCAGGCTGGAGGGAGCGGCGGACAAACCGAACGGATTGTTTTTATGCTTTAACGGTTTAGTCATGAATAACTAGAAAATCCGGCAAGAGCGATTTAAGAAATGTCTCGGAGTCCTCGCGAACGCCGGATGCGCCCTCGGTATTTGCCGCCAGATGCGCCGCTATTTCTTCGGCGGTTCGCGGCTTGGCAAGAAAATCCCAAATCAGCTGCCCCGTTTCATTGATCAACAAAATGTTGTCAGTGTCGGGGTTATAGAGCAGCGCCCCGTCCAACTCCTCCCGCAGGGATACCGCTGGATTGACTGCATAATGTTTCATACATTCACCTCAAAACCGATAAGTCCGGCCTGCCGGAAAATTTTCAGGATGGCCAGCAAATCCTCTTCTATATTCGGCGGAGCGTTAAAAAAATGTTCTTTTATTTCCGTAATGATTTCCGCCACGGTGCGTACGCCGTCTATCTTCTGCCACACCAAAAGCCCCGTTGCGTTAAGGGCAATGCCCGCGGGAACGTCCAGATTAACAAGCGCCGTCCAGCCTTTCCCGTCTTCCCGCAGGGCATAGGCCGGATTACCCATAGGCTGGGACGTCAGATCTATTTTCTCTTGTGTCATATTGCTTCGCCGCTTATTATATAAATTTCACAAGTCAAGGGAATTACTCCCATGAAAAAGGGGCGCAGGCCGTGGAAGCATATATCACACTAACCGGCTCTGAGAATGGCACGTTCGCAGCTGCTTTCAAAATAAGTGAAATAGAGTATCGGCATTTTTTAATCGCGTTTCCCCCGCATCTGCCGGGTCCAGGATTCTTCGTAGCGCCCGCGGGCCGCCAGCAGCTCTTCATGGCTGCCGGACTCAATAATGCGGCCGCTGTCCATAACATGAATTATGTCCGCCTGCAGGGCGGTTGTAAAGCGGTGGGTGATGATCAGGGCTGTCCGGCCAGCCACAAGTTGGCGGAAGCGCTGCAGCCAGTCAGCTTCCGCCCAGGAATCCATGGCGCTGGTCGGCTCATCCAGAATAATAAGTTCTGCATTTCTAAGGAAAGCTCGCGCCAAGGCCAGGCGCTGCCACTCGCCGCCGCTCAGCTCAGCGCCGCCGAACCACTTTCCCAGCACGGCTTCATAATTGTCCGGCAGACGGAGGACAGGCGCATCCGCCCCCGCCGCCCGGGCTGCGGCTTCGATCTGTTCCATGCCCGGACTATTAGCCAGGTCTCCAAAGGCGATATTGTTGAAAACAGTGTCATGATAGCGCACCGGGTCCTGAAAAAGCACGGTAATCCGCTGGCGCAACTTCGGAAGGGAAAGATCGCGTATATCCGTTCCGTCAATCAGCAGGCGTCCTTTTTCGGGATCATAAAAACGGCAAATGAGTTTGATCAGTGTGGTTTTGCCGGCGCCGTTCTCGCCCACCAGGGCGGTGATCTTCCCCGCCGGGATACGTAAACTGAACCCTTCCAGGGCGGCGCGCGTCATGCCGGAATAGCGGAACGTTACATTCTGGAACTCTATTTCTTTTTGCAGACCGGGATGGGGAAGCGGTCTTACGGGTGAACTGATCTTTGGCTCCAGGGCCAGAAATTCAAACAGGTTTTCCAAAAACATGATGTTGCGGTAGATCTCGCCGGCGCTGCCCAGAAGCGAACGCAGCATACGCTGGCCCTGGAAAAATGCCTGATAAAAAAGGGCCAGGTCACCAAGGCGGGCCGCGCCTTTTAAAGCCTGAAGGCCCATCCAGGCGAGGGCGCCGCCCATACTACCCAGCCCGATGAGAGCCGCCGCGGCCTGTGAGACAGCCTCACTGCGGGCCAGCTGTACCCGCTCACGGCGCAACCGTTCGCGCAAACCTTTAAAAAGCGCTCGAAAATGCGGGCCAAGGCCGAACAGCCGCATTTCAGCCGCCGCTTCCCGCTGGGTGAGCATCAGGTCGTAGTAACTGGTCTGGCGGATGGCCGTGGTGTTATGAAGCCGCCAGCGGTGAAAGCGGATAGTGTGACGGAGCACAACCAAAAGAGCCGGCATGGTACTGATCGCCAGCAGCAGCGGTATCCATATTCCGAAGGTAAGCAGGACCCCCCCCATGGCGGCCAGGGTTATAAAACTTTGCAGCAGGGTCCCGGCGTTTTCAAGCAGGGCGGCCGGCCGGCTGATGGCGTCTATCCGGGCCCGGTGCAGTTGATCGTAGTAACCCGGGTCGTCGTAAAAAGAGAGGTCCAGCCGCATGGCCTGTTGATGGATAAGTGCCTGTACATGGTCCTGCACCCGCTCGGCCTGGGCGGTGCCGGCCCATCTGCCGGCGCTCTGAAACACTTCCATGCCGATCAATACCAAAGCCATGCCAACGCCCGACGGCAGCAGCGGCCGCATGGCTTCCCAGCCGCCGCCGGCGCCGATGATTGCCGCTATCCCGTTCACAAGCGTCCGGGTAAGATATACTGCGGCTACAGGCAATAGCCCCTGTACAAGCAGCAGAACCGCCCAAACAACAGCCAAGCCTCCGGCCGCCGTCTTGACCAGTTTAAAAGCCTGCGGCAGATAGGGAAGCTGTTGCCGGAGCCGCCTGGTTGCGTCAAGAATTTGTTTTTTCATATCCAGAAAATGCAAAGGACGGAGCGATTATTGCTTGCAAATATCATTTTGCACATTCCGCCGCTTTGCCGGGGATTTCATAGAAGCTCCGTTTGAGCAGCTCTGTAAACATAAAGCAGTCCATTATCTGTTTTGAATATGATCTCCTGAACGAAAGATCCTCAAGCTTTCCGTTCAGCTTCAGGTCCCTGAGAAGGGAAGGCGTAAATCCCTCACTGCTGACTCCGGCGGCCTTCAGCCTTCCCAAAAACTCCTTTACGCGCAGACCTAATGCCAAAGCTTCCTTGATCACGGCAATGGCGGCCTCATAAGGTATTTCTCCGGCAGCATACTGTCGGAGCAGCCTGCACTTGAATGCTTTGCAGATCTTATAGCGCCTTTCATCATTATACAAGGCGCACAATTTGTATTTCTGTCCCCTGCAAGGCAGGCGGAAGTACCGCTTGCCGCCTTCCGAAAAAGATTCAACTGCCATTTCTTTAAGGAACGCCGGATCATCAGTGCTTTGAATTATGGCCTTCTGGAACAATGTTCCGTCGCAGCACAAACCGCATTCAATGCAGATATTTCTTTTTTCCGCGGTACACAGCCGTGAATTATCGGTTCCGGTCATCTGTTGAATTACCTCTCCTTCATGGATTCAGGAAAATATGGATACCACTGTGTATTGCCGATGTCCCCGTGCGCCCGTAAGAAGGAGACCTCCGCAACTAAGCCAGGCGTGGGCGGCAAGCTTTTTCGGCTTTGCTTCATCTTTCGCCAGCCCCAGGTACAGAGTGCCGGCGATATGACGGCGTTTCAGCATCCATTGTGCCGCAATCGCTTGCGGCAGGCAGACGCTCTCCCATACGGTATAGTTAGCGGCGGAACACACAGCCCCGCCCACCTGCCGGGCAAGAGCAAGCTCGGAGGCGCTGACAGGGTCCGCTGCTTCATTCATATGCCTGCCCAGGGAGCCGGCCAGCCATTTAAAAGGCAGAGCCAGCACCGCCAGGCGCGCGATTCCCAGCAGCACGAACGCTTCCAGCAATAACGACCGCTCAACACGCGTGCGGCGGCGCCATTTGGCGGGAACGGTATAAAGGGAGTTAAGCCATGACATTATGATTTAGAAATTTGCATCGGCAATTATGGCTCGCGCAGATTCATGGAGGTTTTCCAGGCCCTCCGGCAGCCACAAACGGCGGACGGCTGTGGTAGCGGCTATCCGTGCACAAAACTGCATTGCCGAAGCCGCCGGAGTTGCCAGCCAGGGTGTGCCGTATAGAAAGCGAACCATGGCCATCGCGGCCTGGCCGGGCGACAGTGTTTCCAGGCGCGGGGTTTGAAGGCCTGCGCTGCGGCCGGACAGAAGATAAATTGTCCTGAGGGGAGCCGGGGCGCAGTGAAAGCCTCCCGGCAGAACGGCGCAGTCCACCCAGGTTTCTGGATACTCGGGAGCCGCGGCGAAGAGGGGGCGCAGAGCGTTTGCCGGTAAACCAAGGGCCTCACAGATCCCGGGAGTGACCTTAAGACGCGGATAACCCGCCTGAACAACGGGCCGGCCGTTATCCCAGCTCAGGGCACTGATATCGTCGGCATGGAAAGGCAGGCCCGCGAAGGCGAGGGCAGCGGCCAGGGTGGATTTGCCGGTCCCGCTCGAACCCATCAGCAGGATCGCTTCGCCGTTATGCACCAGGGAGGTGGCATGCAGCGCAAGCCGCCCCTGCAAATGGAGCGCGGCGGCAAACGCGGGACACATAAGCACGAACAGCGTGTCCGACGGTTCCGGATAGCTCTGGCGGATGTTAATGCTCTTTCCGCCAAGATCATAACGAAATTCAAGCACCTGGCCCGTATGGTTCTGAAAACGCAGCAGCCATTGATCTCCTTCCCGGCGCCACTCCTTGGACAGGGGCATGGGAACAGAGCGCGGGATAAGCCCGGCAAAGCGAACCGTAAGATCGGCGCCGTCGTTCCTTTCGGGCGCCAGAGGCAGAGGCAGGTCGCTGCGGACCCGCAAGCCATAAAGGGAGTAAGTCGCGGGTTTAGGCGTTGCGGCAGCGCCGGATGCAAAGGTAGGTCCGCCGGATATGGCGTCAGTTCTCATTATTTCCGGCACCGGCGTCGAACCGCTCCCGGTACTCCCTGAAGATAGTGCCGCAGTTATCTCCCAACACTATAGAGCGGTCACAGGTTTCAAGCCAGCGTTGGGCCATCATTTTCCGCAACAGCGGGTCCGGGTGCCGGGCCAGTTCCAGCAGCCACTCGCCCGCCCGGCGTAATTCGGCAGGGCTTGTCATGGGCTGCTTGTCCGAAACCCGCGCAAGCGCCAGATAGTCGGACAGGGGGGTGTTAGGGTAACGCGAATAGAAGTATTGAAAACGGTATCTTTGAAAATCCGATTTTATCAGCTCCGCATTCAGGCGGCTGGCCTGCAGCTCGTGGCACCGGCGCTTCAGCAGGACGGCGGGAACATTCCCGAGGCGGGCTTTTGAAGTCATTCCTACCAGCCATTCATAATCGTCCAGAAAGATGTTCTCCCGGTAGGGATTGCTTTTGGCTATTTCGGCCCGCATCATGGTTGCGCCGCACAGAATAACTACCCGGAACAGCATCTCGCGGCAGATCGCTTCGTGGGACTCGGGGCACCACGCTGCCCCCTCACGCAGTCCGATGTTTTCGTAACTGCTGCCGCAGATATCAACGCCTGTCTCCTGCACCCAGTCAAGCTGGGTCCGAAGGCGGGAAGGAAGCGAGATATCGTCATGGTCGCAGCGGGCGATCCATTTCCCCGCCGCCTGCCGGACGCCGAAATTGATAGCGGAGTGGCTGCCTCCGTGACCGGAAAAAAATGGACGGATACGGGAATCTCCGGAGGCGTAGCGTCTAACAACCTCCGGCGAGCCGTCAGTGGAACCGTCGTCCACAATGATAAACTCAAAGTCCTCAAGGGTCTGTCCCAGTATGGCTTCAATAGCCTCCGCGACAAAAGCGGCGCCGTTATAGACCGTCATTACCACGGAAACGGCCGGCGCCGGGTTGGGGCGGCGCGTCATCTTTGTTTCCGCCAATAAACGCACGACTGGTTGACCGGTTTAATGGGCTCGGTAATGCCGTGCCTGGCGCGATATTCGTCAACTGCCTGCCGGCAGCCTGCAAAAAAACCGTAATCGTCGATGATAATAAATCCGCCCGGGACGACCTTGGAATAGAGACACTCCAGGGATATTTTGGTCGAGGAATAGAGGTCGGCGTCCAATCTAAGGATGGCAAGTTGTTCTATGGGCGCGGTCGGAAGCGTAGTGGTGAACCAGCCCTGCAGGAAAACGACCTGCGAGTCTAAAAGATCGTAACGGATGAAATTGTCGCGCACGCCGTCTAAAGAAAACGCCAAAGACGGCGCCTTCGTTTCGGACAGATCAAGCCCCAGCGCCGCGTCCGGTCCTGACCCTGGCGGAGGCAGGCCCTCGAAGGAATCGGCGGCCCACAAACGGCGGCCTCCCTCGCCATAGGCTCTCTGCAGCGCCCGCATAAAGATGGCAGCGCCGCCCTGACAGACGCCCGCCTCCATAAAATCGCCGGGGATGTTTTCCGAGAACACCGCCTCGGCGCACCGCTCCAGATTATCCAGTCCCGGGAGTCCAATCATGGTGTGGCTGAAAGCGTAGTGCGCCCGGTCCGATATGCCGAAGTCATGCTTGGCGTCAATTACCGCCTGATACAGCTCCGGTTCCCGATACCTTATGTCCCGCAGGTAGCGCTTTCGTTCCAGCCCGGTCATGCCGGCAGCCCGCTTTTCAAGGAACCGTATCCGCAACTCATGCTCGGGATAGATCAGGTTGACTAGTGCGCGCTTCAGAAGCCCCAAGTAGCTGAACCGCTGCTTGTCTTCGGGCGACGGCGCCTTACGGTGGATTTCCGTCAGGCCCCGCTCGCACAACAATTCCAAGAGCCTGCCGGTATCCCTGGCGATCTTTTCAACATCGCCCGAGAACTCACCGGCTAATTTAAGGGATAACTCACCGATCGTGACCGGATATTCCAGAAGTTCCCATATCCGTCTGCCCGTGCCCTCCAAACGCAGTTGTTTATCGCTGCCTAGCGGACGGGCGTGAAGTATCCCATTGCGGCAGTCTGTAAGGGCCGGACTCCGTCGATAGTATAAGTTCATTTCTTCCCTTATTCAGGAATCCTTCGGGGTATTATCCCGTTTTTGAACTCCCGGAATGCAATATTGAGGCAGTCGCGTTGTCAGATTCAATCACCCAATCGTACACCTATGAATACATACCCATATCCGTTGTGCCAAAATTTGGAGGACCGACTTCAGTTTTCCTGACATCTTCCTCTATGATCTCGGGGGTTTGCCACTGCTTCTTGAGGGATTTATCATCCGCCGCTTTAGGGGAATCTGCCAGCCGCTTCATTTTTTTGTCATCATTTTTCATGTTTCATTCTCCATATTCTCTGCATTAGTTTAACAAACTCATTATAAAACGCCCGGCCATAACGCCACGCAGGAGCAGCGATGCCG
>CAIXBR010000066.1 GCA_903917735.1 uncultured Elusimicrobia bacterium
CTGTTGCGCGGCTTGTCCTTGTGGCAGTAAGTTCCTTGAATTCCACCGGCTCAGTACAGTACACTATGGTTAATCACGAAGATGCGCACTGCGCTGTCAGCAAATGTTGCAATAGCTACTGGCTATCGGGAGTGATTTTGCACAGGGCTGGCCGGCATATTACTCCGAACACCCGTTGGGGAAGGGGGGCCCCGCTTCGGGGGGGGGGAACCGCGCAACGGTTCCCTGCAGTCCGGGTGGGCGGGGTAATATGCCGGCCAGCCCTGGGTGGGGATTGTAGAAAAAACAGGAGGCCTATGAAGAATATCGTCGTTTTCGCTTCGGGCGGCGGGACAAATCTGCAGGCTTTGATGGACGCGGCCAAAGAAGGCCGCATAGCCGGGAGAATAGTTTTGGTAGTCTCAAGCAAAAAAGAGGCCGGCGCCCTAGAAAGAGCCAGGAAGGCCGGCATCCACTCCGAGGCCGCCTGCCCCAAAGAATTCGCTCCCGGGAATTACGACGAATACCTCGCCTCCCTGTGCCGCACGTACAAGGCCGACCTGGTATGCCTGGCCGGCTTCATGCTTAAGCTGGGCCCCAAAATGCTCTCCGAGTTCAAAGACAAAATACTTAACGTCCACCCCGCCCTGCTGCCGGGCTTCGGGGGTAAAGGCTTTTACGGCATGAAAGTGCACGAGGCCGTAATAGAGGCCGGCGCCAGGGTTAGCGGGGCTACGGTCCATTTTGTCGACGAGAATTATGACTGCGGCCCGATAATTCTGCAGCAGCCTGTCCCGGTCCTGCCCGCAGATACCCCCGAGACGCTGGCTCAAAGGGTGAATACCGCGGAGCTGGCCATCTACCCTAAAGCAGCCTCCATGTTCTGCGCCGGCCTCCTTACGGTCAAAGGCCGCAAGGTCGAGATAGCCGGCCCCGCGCCTGAAACCGGCCGCGTGCGCCGTGCGCTTGTTTCCGTTTCCGATAAAGCCGGCATGGTGGACTTCGCGAAGGGCCTGGCCGCGGAGGGGGTGGAAGTGGTCTCCACCTCCGGCACTTATAAACTGCTGAAAGAGGCCGGCGTGCCTGTGCGCGCGTTGGAGACCCTGACCGGTTTCCCCGAAATGCTGGACGGCAGGGTAAAAACCCTGCACCCCGCGGTGCACGGGGGCATACTTTACCGGCGGCATAACCCGGAGCACGTGAAGACCGTCTTCAGCTTCGGCATAGAGCCGCTGGATATGGTGGTGGTCAACCTTTATCCTTTCGCCGAAACGGCGAAGAAAGCCGCGCCCTGGTCCGAGGAACTAATAGAGAACATAGACATCGGCGGCGTGGCCCTGCTGCGCGCCGCGGCGAAGAATTATAACTCCGTGGCTGTGCTTACTTCTCCGTCCGATTACGGCCCAGTGCTGGCTGCCCTGCGTGGGGGGGCGGGCTCACTACCGCTGGAACTAAAAAAAGAGCTGGCGGTGAAGGCCTTCGCGCATACCGCGGCTTACGACGGAGCGATAGCGGCGGAACTTTCAAAACAGGGAGGAGCTTTCCCCGACCGGATAGAGGTGAGGCTAAAAAAGGTGCACGAACTGCGCTACGGCGAGAATCCGCATCAAAAATGCGCCCTTTATTCCAGGAAAGACGGCCTGCCCTTCGCCCAGTTGCAGGGCAAAGAGCTTTCGTACAACAATATTCTGGACGCCTACGGGACCTACCAGGCCGTGCTGGAGTTCGACAAGCCCGCAGCAGTGATCTTCAAGCACGTAACCCCTTGCGGCCTTGGCACCGGAACGGATATCGCCGAAGCGTTCGAGCGGGCCTGGAACACCGACCCGCTGTCGGCCTTCGGCGGGATAATCGCCGTGAACCGGAAGCTCGACGGGCGTATAGCGGAATTCCTCGCGAAAAAATTCATCGAGGTCATCTGCGCGCCGGAGTATGACGCGGCGTCCCTTGAGATCTTCGCCAAAAAGACCAACCTGCGCCTGCTGAAATGGGAAAGTTTCCCGGATGATAACCTGGTGCTGCGCTCCGTCGGCGATGAAGTGCTGGTCAGCGGCGACGACAAACTGCTGTTGGGGGATAAATGGGAAGTACCCACTAAGCGCAAGCCCACGAAGGAAGAAGAGGCGGCGCTGCGGTTCGCCTGGGCGGCGGCCAAGTACGTGCGCTCCAACGCCATAGTTTTCTCGGATACCTGCCAGACCGTGGCCATAGGGGCCGGACAGATGTCGCGGGTGGACTCGGTTTTCATGGCTGGCCACAAATATGAGGCTTTTTTAAAGGCCAACCCCAAGCCCGAAACACTGGTGATGGCCTCCGACGCCTTCTTCCCTTTCCCCGACGCTCTTGAGGAAGGGATAAAACTAGGCGCCACCGCGGTGATACAGCCCGGCGGCTCGGTAAAGGATAAGGAAGTTATAGACGCGGCCGACAGGCTGGGCGTGGCGATGGTTCTGACAGGCATACGCCACTTCAGGCACTAACAGAGCAGCTATTTAGCGGCGGGGAAATATATGGTAAAAACGGCGCCGCCTTCCGGGCGGTTATTGGCGAAGATCCAGCCGTTGTCCTGGCGTACTATGCCGTAGACGGAGGCAAGTCCCAGCCCCGTGCCTTTGCCCCTTGGTTTGGTCGTGAAGAACGGCTCGAATATTCGCGGGAGTATCTCGGCGGGGATGCCGGGACCTGTGTCGGAGATCTCGAATACGGCGTAAGTTCCTGCAGGGACCCCGGGCGGCAGGTCTTCCGGGCCGGCGTTCCTGGTGGAGAGGCTGATCGTGCCGGAACCTTTCATCGCGTCCTTCGCGTTCGCCGCCAGGTTCATCACGGCCTGCTTGAAATGCGCCGGTTCTATCCTGGTCCGGGCCAGGCCTTCGGAAAGGGAATAGGCAAGGGGGATGTTCTGGCTGAGAAGGGTATCCAGCAGCAGCTTAATCTCTTTTACGGGTTCGTTAAGATCGGTAAGAACGGGGGTAGTGTCCTGCCTGCGGCCGAAGACCATGAGCTGTCTTATCAGATTGGCGGATTCTTTCGAAGAGCGGAGTATCTCCGTGGAGAGTTTCGCCCCGACGCTGTCCGGCTTAAGGTCTTCGCTTATGAGCTCCATGGAGCCTATAATGATGGTCAGCAGGTTGTTGAAATCGTGGGAGATCTGGCCGGCCAGCAGCCCGAGGGATTCCATCTTCCGGCCCTGGTGCAGATGTTCTTCCAGCTGCACTTCCCGCGTTATGTCGTGGCGAAGCGCCAGAAAATGCGTGATCCCGCCGGCCTCGTCTTTTATAGGGCAGATACGCTGCTCTTCGGTGTAAGTAGAACCGTCTTTACGGCGGTTCACAACCCGCCCGCTCCAGTTCCGGCCGGATTTGATGACGGACCACATCTCGCGGTAGAATTCGGCGGTCTGCGCGCCGCTTTTTAATAAGCGCGGGCTTTTCCCGAGTATTTCCAGGCGCGCGTAGCCGGTAAGTTTCTCAAAAGCAGGGTTGACGTAGATGATAGTGCCCTCGACGTCGGTGATAAGGAAGGTCTCGCCGGTCTGCTCTATGGATTCGAGCAGCAGGGCACAGGTTTCGGGCGGCTTTTGCATGAAGATATTGTAGCAAAACCGTGTTTTACTTGCCACGCGGATTTGTGTTAGAATTAATTGCAAGACCCCATCCCGGGACGTTCTTGCGAACGACGGAGACGGGGTTATTCTTTTGGAGGCGTGTATGCCAACTGTGCGCGACATGAACGCGGTGAGCCCCCTGGACGGAAGATACTCCTCTAAACTGGGCGGCTTGAAGGATCATGCGGGAGAAGGCGCGCTGGCCCGCTACAGGGTGCTGGTGGAATGCCGCTACCTCCGCAAGCTCTGCGAAACCCCGGGCGTTAAGGGCCGCAGGCTCAAACTCTCCGAAAAAAAATTCCTCGAAAGGCTGCCGCTGCTTACGCCGGATGACGTTCTGCGCATAGCCGCCATAGAGGACACCGGAGTGCCCGGCATCCCCGCCACCAAGCACGACGTAAAAGCGGTGGAGTATTTTATCAAAGAAAAACTCCGCCGCACCTCCCTGAAGGACCTGTCCGAAATTGTGCATTTCGCCCTGACTTCGGAGGACGTCAATAATATTTCGTACGCCCTCACGCTGCGGGACTGCCTTAACTCCGAGATCCTGCCGGCGCTGGAGGAAATACTCTCTGTGCTGGGCATTATGGCGCGCAAGTACGCGTCCGCTCCGCTGCTGGCCCGCACCCACGGCCAGCCCGCGGTCCCCACCACTTTCGGCAAGGAGTTCCGCATCTTTCACGCGCGCCTGCTCCGGCAGGTCCGCCAGCTCAAGGGCGCCGGCATCTGCGCCAAGCTCAACGGCGCTTCGGGCAACTACAATGCCCACTATGCCGCCTATCCCGGCGTGAACTGGCGTAAATTCTCGCGCGAGTTCATAGAGGGGTTCAACTCCGGCGCCGGGCCGCGGCTGGAATACAATCCTTTAACCACCCAGATAGAGCCGCACGACAGCTACGCCGAACTTTTCGACGCGCTGAAACGAGCCAATACCATACTGCTGGCCTTCAGCCAGGATATGTGGCGCTATATTTCCTCCGGCTTGGTAGTGCAGAAGGCCGTGGCCGGTGAAATAGGCTCCTCCACCATGCCGCAGAAAGTGAACCCGATACACTTCGAGAACGCCGAAGGCAACCTGGGGCTGGCGAACGCGATGCTCGCTTTCTTCTCGGCGAAGCTGCCGGTTTCCCGCCTGCAGCGCGATCTGTCCGACTCCACCGTGGAGCGAAATTTCGGCGCGGCCTTTGGGCATTCGCTGGCGGCCTACAGGTCAATGCTGACCGGGCTTTCACGGATCTCCGTTAACGCTGCCGCTGCCGCGGCGGAGCTTGAGCGCCATCCGGAAGTGGTGGCCGAAGGCATACAGACCATACTCCGCCGGGAGAGAGCTACCGGCGCCTACGAATTGCTCAGCAAATTCACGCGGGGCCGCGTTATCACCTCCGCCCAACTGGCGGAGTTCATAGACGGGCTCGGGCTCAAACCCGCCGTAAAGGCAGAACTTAAGAAGCTTTCGCCCCTGACATACACGGGGCTAGCTGCAAAATTAGCAAAGGAGGCTTAACATGCCTGTAGACATAGTAGTAGGCGGCCAGGCCGGCGACGAGGGCAAGGGAAAGATAGGGGCCTACCTGGCTTCCAGGAACGATTACGACTACGCTATAAGGGTAGGCGGCCCTAACGCCGGCCATACCGTGTTTTACGACGGCAAGATATACACCTTGAAGACTATGCCCGGCGGTTTCGTCAACAAGCGCACCAAGCTGGTGCTCGGGGCCGGCACCTATATCATCCCGGACTGGCTTGAGAAGGAAATTCAGATCACCGGAACCGACGATCGCCTGATAATAGACCCGCACGCGGTCATTGTGGAGCCCCGGCATACCGCAGCCGAGCGCGCCGACGCCCGCATGATGGGGAAGATCGGCAGCGTGGGCACGGGCCTGGGCGCCGCAGTGCGCGACCGCGTGGACCGCAAGAAGCTGCGCTTCGCCAAGGACGAGCCCCGCCTGAAGAAGTACGTCAAAGACGTCCCCGAGCTGCTAAACAAGGCCCTGGCCAAAGGCTCGAATATGATCCTGGAAGGAACGCAGGGGATGAAACTTTCCAACCTGCACGGCGAGTACCCGTTCGTCACCTCCCGCGACACCACCGCCTCCACGTTCATGGGCGAAGCCGGCCTGGGCCCCAAGTACGCCGGCGAGGTCTACGCCGTGTTCAAGCCCTACGTCACGCGCGTGGGCCCGGGGTTCGTGTCCAAAGAAGTTAAGGACAAGAAGGCTCTTAATAAGTACCACACCGCCGGGCGCGAAGTGGGCAGCGTCAGCGGCCGCCTGCGCCGCGTGGGCGAGTTCGAAATGGACGTGGCCCGCATGGCCGTGCGGATAAATTCCGCCACCAGGCTGGCCATAACCCATATAGATCTGCTCGGCGGGGCGGACATCTCCCGGGGCACCAAGAGCTTCACCGGCGAGGCGAAGAAATTCCTGCGCACGCTCGAGATCCTGTGCCGCACCTACCCATACCCGAAGGTGGCGCTGATCTCCTACGGCCCCGGCCTCGACGACGTGCTGGAACTGTAGTTCCTTTGCCTCCGACGCCCGCAAATTGCTGAAGGTTCTTGAACAACGCAATGATTAAAGCCACCCAAGCACAACTGCGAGTTATAACCGATATTCTGGCCGCGAATCTGATATTGACCTCGCCTGGTTGGCGCGGCCAGGCTGGGCGCCGCCGTTCTTGGGGCGCTCAAAAAGGCTTTTGAGGAATCAGACCTGCCTTTTCGCGTGGATGTTCTTGGAACGACATACGGCTTTTGTGGACGCCGTGACAAGCATATTCAAGATTCCGTACGACCGCATGGATATAGAACCGTACAGTATAGAGATCCGGGAAAGGCATCACTGCCCTGGCGGCAAGACCGTATATGCAAAGGAAAGTATCCTGGAAGCGGCCCGGGCTATTTGCTCCTTGGCCACGAGCCTGCAAGGATTAAGTCCGCAGTTTCCCTGTTCCAGATCTTTACTGCCCGACAGAAAGAGATCTTCATGAAAAGCACTTCGTCATGAGAAAATGGCCAAGACAGAGACGGAGTATTTCTCCCGCGCAGTCAAGAAAAAGGTTCAGACGCTTACCAATGAAGACCTTCACGGCTGGCCCGGAAGGCTTTAGCGTAACTGGCGGTCTAACCTGCCCTTGAAATTTCCCCAGTTGGGATGATTAAGAATAACAGCCTAATGTACTCAAGATCCTATTGAAATATTTATAGGACCTGTTATACTGTAACTGAGGGACAGCGGCAATACCGACAAGCCGGAAAGGCTTGGATCGTAGGGCTGTATGTGTTCTTTTATTTCCACGCTTAACGGGGATAATATGAACAACTATCATAATTGTTTGAACATCCTGTTGGTAGACGACAGCGAAGACGATGTTCTGATGGCCGAGAAAGCTTTCTCCCAGATTAGTTTCCCTCATAAACTTGAAACTGTAATGAGCTCCCAGGACGCACTGGATTACCTGCTGTGCCGCAGAAAATACGCGGCCAGAAAAGCTATCTTGCCGGATATGCTGCTGTTGGATATTAATATGCCCCTGATGGACGGGTTCGCCCTACTGAAGATCTTAAAAGCTGACCAGCTCTTGAAAAAAATACCGGTCATAATGCTAACATCTTCCTCCGTCAGGGAGGACATTACCCGCAGTTATGAATGCGGCGCCGCCTCTTTCATAACGAAGCCGGGAAGTTTTGAGGGATTTAAGAGCCTGATAAAAGACTTCGGCAAATATTGGCTTACCATTTCGGCCCTGCCGTAATACCACGCCACTGCAAAAAAGACCCTGAGCGGGAATTCCTTCCATAATGTTTTAGCAACACTGACCGCTTTGCGGGAGCTAAACTCTCCGCTTGGCTATCATGATCATTATATGCCTGCCTCTTGTATTTATATTTATCTGCAGGTAAACCATAAATAATATGCATACAATCGAAAGTATGTCATTTTTTTACAAAAGCGGCGCTTCTAAACGCGCCTCTTCACGCTTTCTCACTTTATCCGCCAGGTCCTTCACCCTTCGTTTTTTCCTTTTAGCTCTCCCGCTGTTAGCCCTTTCCCTCCAGCTGTGCGCCCAAGGCCAGACCGAGCTTGGCGTAAAAGACGACCTTTCGGTTTTCGGCACCAACGGCACCTTAGACGACCCTAACGTGGAAATAAAAGGTTTCACCGTGTTCGGTTCCACCCAGACCTCGTACACGGGCGCGGTGAACGGTCCGGGCAACGTGGTGGTGAGTCATGTGTATACGCATATTGTGTAATGAGATATGCAAATATAACGACCCGTGCTGCTGCGGCATTTAACAACAGCGGTGAAACGCAGCCGCGTAACGGCTCTTATAGGTCCTCGGCAGTGTGGCAAAACCACACTGGCCCGCCGGCTGGTGGCCCCTGAGTCGGTTAATTACTTCGATCTTGAAGATCCGGCCAGCTTGGCCCGGCTGGGAACATGGACACCGATGGACACTATATGGACACCAAGCCGGAAAAAAGCCGGAAAGCCGGAAAAAGCCGGAAAAGCCGGAAAAAGCCGGAAAAGCCGGAAAAAAAACTTAACAGGGTTTTCAAAAAATGATAAACTCTCTGTGTAACTTACCACCTTTTGCCGCGGTAGCTCAGTGGTAGAGCACTGGTCTGAAAAACCAGGTGTCGTTGGTTCGATCCCAACCCGCGGCAAATTTCCATTTAGGAGTCCGGTCTATGCCTCTCCATAACAAGATACTTATCGCGGACGACGACGCCGAGATGCTCGAAACCCTCAGCAACATGCTGGAGGGGGAAGGCTACACGGTGATAAAGGCCGAGAACGGGCTTGAGGCCGTGGAACTGGCGCGCAAGGAACTCCCGGCGCTGGTGATGCTGGACATCCACATGCCGGTAATGGACGGGCTTAAGGCCTGCAAGGAAATAAAATCCGACAAGGTTACGAAAGGCATGCCGGTACTGATGCTTACCGTCGAGGGCAGCATCAACGAGATACAGCAGGCCATCAGCTACGGCGCCAGGACCTATCTTACAAAGCCCTCCAGCAAGGCCGAGATACTTAAAGTAGTTAAGAGCATAATTTAAATACCCGTTCGCTAAGACGTAAAAAGGGCCCTTTCGGGCCCTTTTTATTTTACCGGCGTGGGTTAAGGTTACACAACCCTTAACAGCGCGAAGTGCAGGTACTCGGTCTCCGGCATGCTGATAAGGATAGGATGATCCTTGGCCTGGCCGCGCAGTTCCACCAGCATGGCCTTCTTGCCGGCTTTCGCGACGGCGCCGGAGAGGGTTTCCACGAACATCCCGCGGGAGATGTGGTGGGAGCAAGTGGAGACCGCTAGATAACCCCCGCGCGGCAGGGCCTTTACGGCGGCGCCGGCCATACGGGAAAGCATCTTGAGGGCTTGGGGCAGGTGCTTCTTGTTGTGCACTATGTTCGGTGGGTCCAGCAGTATGAAGTCCGGTTTGTCCGGCAGCTGCCCGTTCTCAAGGGCCTCCAGCAGGCGCTCCGCCTTCTCCTTCCTGAAGATTATCTTGCCTTTAAGCCCGTTCATGGCGGCGTTCTCTTCCGCAGCCTCTATGGCCTTCTCGGAGGAGTCCACGGCCCAAACGGCCTGCGCGCCGGCCCTGGCCGCCGTAATGGCGAAGCCGCCAAGGTAAGTGTGCAGGTCCAGTACTTTGCGGCCTTCGAAGAAAGGTTCCAGCGCGGCGCGGTTCTCCCTCTGGTCGAAGTACCAGCCGGTCTTCTGCGACCCGGCCATGGGGATATTGTATTGCAGGCCGTTCTCCTCTATCTTTATCTTTTCGGGAATGGTCCCGTAGGCCGTTTCCTCGTAGGAGGTCAGCCCTTCCAGCACGCGGAACTGGTGGGTGTTCTTGTAGAAGATACCACGGGGCTTCAGCAGGTCCTTCAGCGCCTCGGTGACCTGGGCTTTAAGCAATTCCATGCCGGCGGACAGTATCTCTACGACCACGGTATCCTCATAGCGGTCCACCACCAGCCCGGGCAGGCCGTCGGATTCCCCGAAGCAGAGGCGGCAGGCGCGCTCTATGCCGAGCGTCCTGCGGTATTCCAGGGCGGCCTCCAGGCGCGTTTTGACGAAGTTCTCGGGCAGGTCCATGGTGTTCTGGACCAGCAGGCGTATGGCTATCAGACTTTTAGGGTTGAAAAATCCTACGCCGGCCGGTTTTCCGTCGGGGTAAAGCAGGCCGCATATGGTGCCGGGAGGTATGGAAGTGTCAACGGCCTCGAGTTCATTGGAGAAAACCCAGGCATGGCCGAATGCGCGTCGCTTAATGGCTTCGCGCTTTAATTTCAGTGTTTTAATGTTATTCATCGATCGATACGATGGCTTCCACCGGGGAGCCTATCTTTACGTCAAAGGCGCGCGCGAAACTGCCGTTGCGCACCGAGAATTCAAGGAAGCCGAAAGACCCTATCAGGGCCAGGGCTTCGCCCTCGGGAACCGAGGCGTAGGTGAGCTTAAGGTCCTTCAGCATGCGGTCGGAGATATTGAACACCGCTCTGGCGCTGAGATAGCTGCGCTTGATGTTGGTTATCACGTTGCCGAAATGGTCTATGGCGATCACCTGTCCGGTGATCCTGTTGCCGACTTTAACCGGCTGGGGGAAGGGGAAGCGGCGGTATTCCGTGAAGATCGGGCCCAGCTTCTTTTCCGGCAGGCCTTTAGCTATGGCCGCCGCCACGGGGGCCATGATGTCGCGCCCGTGGAAGGTGGAGCTGATATTTTCCATGAACAGCGAGGAATTGCTTATGAAACGTGCTTCCGTTATCTTTTCCTTCTGTTCCACCCAGCTTATAATCCCGTTGTCCGGAGCTATGAACTGGTAGTTCTCCGTGCGGGCCCAGATTATACCCCTGCCGGTGCCCACCGTCGGGTCAACTACGACCATGAAAAGGGTGTGCTTGGGCATATACGGCATGGCGGCCATAAGATAGAAGGCCGCGGCCTGTATGTCCTGCGGCGGTACTTGGTGGGTGATGTCTATGATGGACAGGCCGGGAGCTTTCGAAAGAAGCACGCCCTTCATCGCGCCCACGAAGGGGTCGTTGGTGCCGAAATCAGAAAGCAGGGCGATGCACTTTGTTCTCATAATTGCGAATTACACTAATATGGAATGACGACTCCTTCGCAAGCCACAGGAGAAAAACGGCTGCTGCTCCGCCTATTCCTGGCCGTGCATATGGTGCGCGGCCGAGCCCGGGATGGTAAGCGGCAGCTTCTGCCGGCAGAGCGGACAGTTATCGGGGGGGTAAAGCTGGAGCGGGTAGGAAATAAGCCCGCGCACCGGTACGTTCAGCGTCAGGTCGCCGGTGGAGCGGTCCACTATAGCGGCGACGCCTATTATTTTCGCGCCATAGCCCCGGGCCAGGTTTATGGCTTCGCCGCAGAGGCGGCCGGAGTTCAGCACGTCGTCCACCACCAGCACGCGTTCGCCTTCGGAGATCTTGAAGTCGCGTTTGAGGACCATCACGCCGTTTATTTTCTCGGTGAAGATGGAGCGGGCCTTTTTAACGCGCGCCACTTCCTGGCCTATGGCCATGGAGCCCACGGAGGGGGAGATGACGACGTTTATTTCCATCGGGAACTTGGCCGCCATTTCCTTGGCTACTTTCTGCGCCAGGTGCGGGTATTGCAGCACCAGGGACGGCTGTATATAGGTCTGGGTGTGGAAGCCGGACGGGATCTGAAAATGGCCGTTGAGTATGGCCCCGTGCTCCTGGAGAAGTCCCACCACGTCAAATTTACTTAATTTGGACATTATTGCTTTCCTCCTGCGAAACGGTTTATCTTGTCGAAATCTATGTCGGCGCCTCTGCGGGCGGCCTCTTTGATGATCTTGCCGCTGTCAGTGGGACTTATCATCTTTATCTCCGGCTTTGTCATTTTACCATCTATGGTAAAAGCCAGGGCCGGTTTGCCGCTGGAGTCCGTCATGGACTCGGGCAGGCTGCCCATCGAATTGTACTTACCTGATATTGTATAAATTTTTAGGCTGGTGGTTTCGTTGGCAAAGTCTATCTGGCCGGAAGCGTAGGCCGAGAATTCCTTGCCGTCCATGTAAAAATTCCTGATATTCACCTTCCCCTCGTCGAGAGAATAGTCCACTCCTATGGAGTTAAACGAGATGTCGTCCACTTTGCTGTCGAACTTCAACGCGCCGCTCCTGTTCATCCGGTATATCAGGCGCAGCGGCATGGAAAAGATATAAAAAACCTTGTCCTGTTCCGAGGTCTTCTGCACCTGGTAGAACGTGCCGTTGCCTGATTTTATGGAGACATCCCCGCGTATCTTGGATATATCACCCGTAATGTTCTTGAGGGACGAGGAAATATAAAAATCGTCTGCGGCGAAATATTCGTGCTTGAACTTGTCCGCCTTGTAGAGCAGCTTGAAGGCGCCATAGCCGCTGGGGATGGAGTTCTTAAGCGTCTTCACCCAGGCCAGCTCGGCGTCGTATACATGGCTCTTTTTTTTGGGGCCGCCGTAAAGATCCCGGGAGTTAAAAATAAGGTCCTTGGCTTCGGAAAAGACCAGGTTTTTGGAGTAGCCCTTGAAATCAACTATCTTGGTGCCGGAGAACGGATGAAGTATGGCGACTACGCCTTTTACCGGGTCGCCGTTAAGCCGGCCGGAATAGTCCAGAGAGAGCTCTTCTTTGGATATTTTGGTCGCAAGTTTCAGGCCGGACAACTGGGCGCTGCCCAGGGCCAGCTTGCCGCCGATGGCCGTGATATGGCTGTTGGCGAAGTTCTCGGACAGTTGCGCGGACATCTCCAGTTCGGAGGCGGTAAGCGCGCGGTACTTGAAACCGGCCCAGAAAGTGCCGGCGGAAAAACTTGAAAGCACCGGCTTCCCGTCGTGAGAGGAGACTTTCAGGTGCACCTGGACTTTTCCCGACGGGTTGTCT
Organism: uncultured Elusimicrobia bacterium; assembly: GCA_903917735.1. Classification (GTDB taxonomy): domain Bacteria; phylum Elusimicrobiota; class Elusimicrobia; order Elusimicrobiales; family UBA9959; genus UBA9959. Next base: position 12,496 of record CAIXBR010000066.1, read on the forward strand.
ACCGGCAGTTTCAGCCCGTAGCGGTCCAGCTGGGCCAGGTTCAGGGGAGGGGCGGAAATAGAGAAGTTATACGCCGGAGTGGAGGAGGAGAAGTCGAAAACCCCCTCAGCCTTTATGTTCATGGGCTTTGCGAGCAGGGCCAGTTCCACGGTCTTTGAGGCTGTGAAGACGGCGTTAAGGTCCCAGAAGGCAGGCGGGGCGGTAAAATTAAACGGGGAATTGAAAAGATAGGCCAGCTCCGTGTTTATAAAAGAAGGCGTTTCCGCCTTGAGCGACACCTGCGCCTGGCGGAAGTTCTTAAGGCCCCCGGTGAATTTGATCGTTTTGTTGAGCAGCGTCAGGTCGGCGCGCAGGTCCTTAAGTTCGGCTTTAGCCCAGTCGAACCCGGCGAAGTTTACGGTCCCCTCGGCGTAGAGCCTGCCTTCTACCGGGCGCTTGAAGGCGTCGCTTTTGAAAAAGACGGCGGCGTCGAAAGGGCAGTTCCCGTCCGGCTTGAAGTCCTTCAGCGTGGCATTCAGGCTGTTGAAGGAATAACCCGTCCCGGATTTGGCGGAATAGACGGTAAGCTCTCCGTCCTTTATTTCGGCTTTGTCTATTTTGCTGAGCATGTGGCCGCGCGCGGTGCGGCGGTAGGCGGCGAAAATATCGCTCACATTCCAGGACCCGTCGGTCCGTTTTATCAGCTCTATATGCGGGGAGACCAGGACGACGCTGTCTATTTCTATCTTCCTCTGAAGCAGCGGCAGCAGGCGGTAGGTGGCGTAGATGTATTCCGCGCTGATAAAGTTCACGGTCTCGGGGCCGGGTTCGGTTACGATCAGGCCTTTTATCTTTATTTCGCCGGTGGCCGAAAGGCGCGCCCATTCTATATGGACGGGGCGCTTCAGTATTTCCTGGAACTGGTTGGTGACCACGGCTTCCAGGTCCGCCGGCTTGAACATGAAGTGTACCGTTATAACGGCGGTAACGGCCAGGCCCGCCGCCAGCATCAGCGGCAGGAAAATTATTCTGGCTAGTATCTGTCTGAAAAGTTTCATGACCGTATATATATTTTAGCAGTATTGACCGCATAAACAGCGGCCGAGAAAATTCCGCGGTAGGCCGCCGACTGGTCCCTCAGTACTTCAGCGGAATATCCCCTCAGGCTGATGAGTTCCGGAAAAAGCATTTTGAGCGCCGCCGCAAGCCCCGCGCAGTTCAGCAGCAGCAGCAGGGGGAGGGAAAAAACCGGGCCGCCGGCTTTTTTAAGGTCGCTCTGCACCGGCCCGCCCAGTATTTCCGCGGTGTGCAGCAGGTGGAAGGCCAGCGTAAAACCTGCGGCGCCCAGGAACCAGGGCCGCAGCGGGGCCGCGTCGAAAAAACGGCAGGCCAGCCAGTACAGCGCGGCCGCGGTCAGGGTGTAGAATGGGATAAAGTAGGGCGCCAGGGAGATGAAGGCGTTGGTGGAATCAAGCAGCACGTAGCCGCTCCGGCTTCTTACCGATATCTTTCTCACGCGCACCCCGCTCACCAGCGCCGCCATGGCGTGGGTAAGTTCGTGCGCGGTCACGTACAGGTGTTTGCCGGAGCCCCGGATATGAAGGAGCGCGCAGGCAAGGGCGCCGGCCAGCAGCGGGAAGGTTACCCCGAATTTACCCAGCGCGGGAGCCAGCGCCGCGGCCGTGGCCCAGGCTGCCGCCAGCGCGGCTGGCGCCAGTATTATGCCGATCAGTGTTTTGATAGTGCCGCTCATATTGCCGGGCAGAAGTTAAGACGGGGCCGGTTCAATGCCGCTCGCTTCGGGGTTATTGCGTCATCCAGGGCTCGGCTTTTATATTCTTTGCCGCTAGCTCCGCGCGCCAGGCTGCCAGGGCCGCCGGCAGCCTGGCTTTGGCCTTGGCGGCCCACAGGTTCAGCGGGAAGCTGAAATCCTCAGCCGCGGTCTTATACCAGATATAGGCCATTTTGGCGGAGCTTTCCGAGATCCGGAAATCCCTTTCGGCTTCCAGCAGGTCCTTCTTTCTTGAAAGGCTTTCGGGGGAGATCTTTTCGTTCGTTCGGTCAAGGCCGGCCAGTTTCTCCCTTAGCACTGAGTCGTAATAGCCGGTTTTAAGGGAAGGGGTCTCCCGCCATTTTTCCTGTTTTTGGGCTTCCAGCAGCGCGCTGTGCGACCTGAGGGCCAGGTCGGCCGCCGCCAGAAATAAAAAGGCCCCGGCCGCCAGGGCGGCCAAGGCCGTCGATTTCATGATCCGGCCGGCGGGCATCAGTGGCCCGGTTTCCTCATAGCCTGCTGTGTGTGCAGAAGCTTGTGGATCAGGGCGGTCAGGACCTGCGGTTTTACCGGTTTCTCTATGAAATCCCTGACGTTCGGCTCCTGCTTTATCATGTCGGAGGTGGAGCGGTCCGTATAGCGCCCGGTTATGATAACTATAGGTATGGTGGAGGTCTCGTCGCTCTGCAGTTCCCGCAGTATTTCAAAGCCGCCGAATTTGGGCAGCATCAGGTCCAGGAGTATCAGGTCCGGGTTCACGGTGCGGGCCTTGTTAAGGGCTTCCTCGCCGTCGGCGGCCTTCTCGATGCGGAAGCCTTCCTTCTTTACTATGAACTCGATGAGATCCCTTACGGATTCATCGTCGTCCACTATGAGCACCAGCTTGTCGGCAGGCATGCTGAAAGCAGCGGTATGTTCCATTAATCTTCCTCCTTTATTAGGGGTGGATCGGCGGCTGGCCACTGTTATCCCCTGTGCGCTGAAACTGCTTTATAAATTCGTCGTGACTAGGGTCTCGGTAGTCTGCACGCCATGTATCCCGCGCACCTCGCGCACTATCAGGCCGCTCAGCTTGTCTATGGTGTCTGATTCGGCCACCAGGATGGCGTCCCAGCCGCCGAAGGTCAGGTAGACGTCCTTCACGCCGCGGACGTTCTTTATCTGCTGCACGGCCTTCTGTTCGAGACCGGCCACCAGTTTGCAAAGTACGAAAGCTATCATATGTTCCCTCCTGCTAAATCCTTTCGTTCCACGCCGAGGTACTGTATTTGCTGCCGGCCAGTTCAGCCGCTTTTTTTTCGGCCGCTTCCGGTATTGCGGTCACTTCCCACTCCAGGCCGAATTCCCCGCCTAAAGCCTTTATCACCGCGTTCCTGTGCAGGGCCGGATTGGAGCGGGCGTCAGGCGCCTGGAACGAAGCCTGGTACAGCATATAGTCGCCGAACTTCCGCAGGGCCCCGCCCAGCACTTTTTTTCCATTATACAAAATATCCATATTCACGGGTTTCGCGAAGCAGTTCATCACGGGGTCGTTCACCGCGTAATCCTTGGTTTTCTCGTTGAGCAGGTCGAAGCTTATGCCCAGGCGCGAGTATTCGGCGTTTATGGCCCGGTGCAGGCGGTCGTAGGTCTTGCCCGGTTCGAAAAAGGCGCCGGGTGAGGGGAAAATGAACGAGAACGTAATATCCGTCTCATGGAATACTATCCCGCCGCCGGTAGGGCGCCGGGTTACGGCGGTGATAGGCGTACCGGCCGCGGCTATCGCTTCTGCTACGGCCTTGCGCCGCTGCGAGTAGCCGAAGGTTATGCCCGGCTCCTTCCAGTTGTAGAAGCGCAGTAAATAGGGCGCCGGCATAGTCTCGCACAACGCCTCGTCAGCGGCCATCTGGCCGTAGACGTCGAGCGGGGGAGTTTCGATTATTAAACCTTTGTTCATAGTTTACGCTTCAGGGTGCCGTAGGGGCCGGAACGCAAAACGCGGTCGGCCACTGGCCTATGGCCGTACCGCATCAAGCGCTATGCGCATCAAGCGGCCACCGTGGCCTCCCTCACCATTCAGCCTCGGCTTCATGAAGGTTTTGCTAACCCGGTCCCTGCGTCGCCCTTTCGCGAGGCAACCCGACCCTACCAGTGAAGGTTCGGCTGCCGTGCCGCCTGCACTTCGTCCAACCGTTTTACCGGCATGGTGTGCGGGGCGTCCTTCAAAGCCTGCGGGTCGGCTATACCTGAGTCGTGCACGTCCCTCATGGCCGCTACGAACTCGTCCAGCGTCGCCTTGGACTCGGTCTCGGTCGGCTCTATCATGATCGCTTCGTGCACGATGGTCGGGAAGTAGATAGTCGGAGCGTGGAAGCCGCGGTCCAGCAGGCCCTTGGCCACGTCCAGGGTCCGGAGGCCCTTAGAGGTCATGTCAGGGCCGGGGGTAAGCACGCATTCGTGCATGCAGTATTCCTTGGAGTACGAAGGATAAATATCCATCAGCAGGCTGCGCACGTAGTTGGCGTTGATGATGGCGCAGCGGGCGATGTCGCCGAACTCTGCGGCCGAATGCGCCAGCATGTAGGCGTAGGCGCGCACCAGCACGCCGGTGTTGCCGAAGAAAGCCTTCACCTTGCCGATGCTGCGGCCGTCGCCGAAGTCGGAGATGTACTTTCCGCCTTCTTTCTTTACGAGGGGAACGGGCAGGAACGGGGCCAGGGCTTTGCTGCAGACTATGGCGCCGGCGCCGGGGCCGCCGCCGCCGTGGGGGGTGGAGAAGGTCTTGTGAAAGTTCAGGTGCATCAGGTCCACGCCGAAGTCGCCGGGCTTCACCATGCCGATCAGGGCGTTCAGATTGGCGCCGTCCATGTAGAACAGCGCGCCGGCTTCGTGCACGGCCTTGGCGATGGCTTCTATATTGCTTTCGAAGATGCCGAGCGTGTTGGGCATGGTCAGCATCAGCACGGCGGTCTTGGGGCCGATATGCTTCTTAAGTTCCTCTACGTCCAGGCGGCCATCCGGCTTGGAGGCGAGGTTGACGGTGGTAAATCCCATCATGGACGCAGTGGCGGGGTTGGTGCCGTGCGCGGAGTCGGGGACTACGATCTCGGTACGGGTCTCGCCTTTGGCCTCGAAATAGGCCTTGGCCAAGAGCAGGCCGGTGAACTCGCTGTGCGCGCCGGCGGCGGGCTGCAGAGTGATGGCGTCCAGGCCGCACAGTTCCACCAAGCGGGCGGATAAGTCGTGGATCAGCTCCAGCGTGCCCTGCGCGCAGGTGTCGTGCGCCAGCGGGTGCAGCGCGGCGAAGCCTTCAAGGGCGGCGGCTTCCTCGTTGAAGCGCGGGTTGTACTTCATAGTGCAGGAGCCGAGCGGGTAGAAGTGCGTGTCCACAGAGAAGTTCAGCTGGGACAGGCGGGTGTAGTGCCGTACTACATCGAACTCAGAGAGTTCCGGCAGGCGGAGGGCGGATTTGCGCTTCAGCGCGGCGGGCACGTTGGCCTTGGCGCGCAGCAGGTTTTTGCACCACAGGCCGCGGCGGCCCGGGTCGGATTTCTCGATGCTGAGGCGGTTGTCGAGCTTGGGAGCGCAGGTCATAGGGCCTCCTTTATGGCGGCTTCTAGTTTTAAGATGTCGGCCTCCGTCTTGGTCTCGGTGGCGCAGACCAGCAGCGTCTCGCCGAGCTCGGGATATAGCGGGGCCAGCGGCAGGCCTATGTCCACGCCACGGCCTAGCGCACCTTGGCGCATGGCCGCGGCTTTCCCGGGCACAGAAAGGACGAATTCGTTGAAGAAAGGGCCTTTGAACTTGAGCGAACAGCCCTTTATCGCGCCTAGACGCTCGGCCGCGTAGGCGGCGGCGCCGGCGTTGGCTTCGGCCAGCTCCTTGAGGCCTTCGGGGCCGTAAAGGGCCGAGTACACCGTGGCGGCCAGCGCGCACAACGCCTCGTTCGAGCAAATGTTGGAGGCGGCCTTGTCGCGGCGGATGTGCTGCTCGCGGGCCTGCAGCGTCAGCACGAAGCCGCGCTGGCCGTCCTTATCCTTGGTCATGCCGGTTATGCGGCCGGGCATCTGGCGCACGTGCTCCTTCTTGCAGGAGAACAGGCCCAGGTAGGGGCCGCCGTAGGCGAGCGGCAGGCCGAGGCTCTGGCCTTCGCCTACCGCGAAATCGGCGCCGTACTCCCCGGGCGCGGCGAGGATGCCGAGGCTGACCGGGTCGGCGGAGGCTACCAACAGGGCGCCGGCTTTTTTTACCAAATCGGCGACTCCGTCCATACCTTCGATGAGGCCCAGGAAGTTGGGGGTCTGCACGGCCAGGCAGGCCGCACCTTCGAGCAGGCCCGGCAGGGCGGTCTGGTCCATCACGCCGTCCTTCATCGGAACTTTCACGTAGGTGTATTCGGGAGAATGGGCGAAATAGGTCTTGAGCGTGTCCATGTACTGCGGATTCACGCCGGCCGCGTAGACGATCTTTTTTTTGCCGGTCACGCGCACGGTGGCGCGGACGGCCTCGGCGAAGGAGCTGGCCCCGTCGTACATGGAGGCGTTGGCGCAGTCCATGGCGTAGAGCGCGCTGACAGTGCTCTGGAACTCGTAAATGGCCTGCAGCGTGCCCTGGCTGGCTTCGGGCTGATAAGGCGTGTAGGCCGTCAGGAACTCGGTGCGGGAGGTGATGGCCTTCACCGCGGCGGGGGTGTAGCGTTCGTAGGCGCCGGCGCCCAGGAAGCTCAACGGGCGGCAGTTCTTACTCGCCAGTTCCGACATGCGGACGGCCGACTGCGCCTCGTCCAGGCTTTCCGCGGGTAAATTCAGTTTGGGCCAGAGAAATTTGGAGGGAACCTGTTTTACGAGATCTTCAAAGGAGGAAACGCCGATAGTTTTCAGCATTTCTTCTTTGTCTGTTTTTGTATGGGGAATGTACATGGGAGCTCCTGGGAGGGGAAGTCGAGGATCATGGGTCAAGGGTCGGGAATCAGGAGTCAAAGAACAGGGATCTTCAATTCCCAGGTTCCCGACTCCAGACTCCGGACTCTCGACTGTTTCTTAGTGTACCGACTGCTTCACGAAGTCCTGGTAGGCTGTCCAGTCCATCAGGGTTTCGCCTTCGGCCGGGTTGGAGGGCTTCATCTTGAACAGCCAGCCGTTTTCGAGGGGGGACTGGTTCAGCAGGGCGGGCTCGCCGGTGACGGCGTCGTTGACGGCCGTGACTTCTCCGGAGACCGGGGCGTAAATATCGAAAGCCGATTTAACGGATTCCACCACCGCGCAGGGCTTTTCCTTCTCCAGTTTCTGCCCTACCTTAGGCAGTTCCACGAACACCACGTCGCCCATCTCGTGCTGGGCGTGGTCGGAAATGCCGACGGCGGCTTCCGCGCCGAGGTGTACCCACTCGTGGGTCTTGGTGTATCTGGCTTCTTCGGGTTTAGGCATGATAATCTCCTTAATGGTCTGAAAATCCGAACCGAGACTGAAATTACGGGTCAGGCTCCTATACCTTTATTGAACGCTGTGCCTTTGTGGAAAGGAACGCGGGCGACTTCGGCCTTTACGCGCTTACCGTGGATCTCTACTTCCAGCGGGGTCCCGGGCTTCAGGTCCGGCGGTACCATGTAGCCCACGCCTATGCCCTTTTTGAGGGTAGGTGAATAGGTGGCGCTGGCCAGCTCTCCTATCTGCTTGCCGTCCATGAAGATCTTGCAGCCGGGGCGGGGCACGCCGCCGGTGAGGGTAAGGCCGGTGAGGCGGCGCTTTACGCCGTTGGCCTTCTGGTCGGCCAGTATCTGGCGGCCTATGAAATCGCCTTTGTCCAGCGCTACCACCCAGCCGTAGCCGGTTTCGTAGGTGGTGTGAAAATCGTCCACGTCAGCCCCGTAGAGCAGGTAGCCGGATTCCAGGCGCAGGGTGTCGCGGGCTCCGAGGCCGCAGGGCACGATGTTATAGGGCTTGCCCAGTTCCATCATCTGCGCCCAGACTTTTTCTATTATGGAATGCGGCGCGGTTATCTCGAAGCCGTCCTCGCCGGTATAGCCGGTGCGGCTCACGTAGCAATGCTCGCCGAACAGGTCCTTCTCTACTATGCCGAAGCGTGGCAGTTTCAGGGCTTCCGGCGCGAACTTTTCGAACATCTTGGGAACGTTCGGGCCCTGCACGGCCACCATGGAATAGTCGTCGCTCTTGTTCTCCACCTTCACGTGCATCTTTACCGCCTGGGACTTGAACCACTCGTAGTCCTTGGTGGAGGTGGTGGCGTTTACTATCACCAGATAACGGTCGGGCGCCAGGCAGAAAGCGATGATATCGTCCACCAGGCCCGCGTTCTCGTTGGTGACGTGCGAGTAAACGCCTTTGCCCGGGGTGGCCTTGCGCAGGTCGTTGGCGTTGGTCTTCTGCAGGAGTTTGAAAGCGTCCGCGCCGGTGACGAAGACCTGGCCCATGTGGGAGACGTCGAAGATGCCGGCTGAATTGCGCACGGCCTCGTGCTCCTTAAGGATGCCTGCGAACTGTATGGGCAGCTCCCAGCCGTGGAAATCCACCATCTTGCCGCCCTGTTTCCTCATGGTCTCGTTGAGCGTTGTGCGGCGTATAGCTGTTGCAGTGGACATATTCCCTCCTGGATTTTTGCGAAACTGAATTTAAGGTATATAAAATTTATAACAAATATAGGCATTACTGGGCAAATTCCATGAGGTTGCCTCGATCAAGTCTTTGCCGCGCATCAGCGGAACGCTTTTGGCCGTCCGGGGCATAACCGCGCGTTGTGTCGGTAAAACTCCGCCTGCATTGTTGACATAGCGGAAACTTTTTATCAATAATTATATCGCTCTGTAGAGAGGCTCCCGATGATGTGCGAAGGGGGGCCGCCAAACCCGGGGTAAAGGGGGGCGCGGAGCGCCGGACCGTGCAAGGGCTTCTCCTTCGGGACCGCAAGGTTCCAAAGGCCGTAGTCCCCGAAAGGGCCCGTAGTTAAGTCCCGGAAACGGGTGCTTAGGATAAATACAAGTGAGGAGTGTAATAAATGAAAAATATAATAGCAGCGGTCCTTGTTCTGGGCGTTTGCGGAACGTCCGTATTCGCGGGAGAGTGGAAAAAGGACGGCAGCGTCCTGATAGGCTACGGAATGCCCGGCGGCGATGTGGGTAAACTGGTGGATGGAGGTGTAGCGGTCGGCCTTGATTACGACGGCTACAAGATAAACGACATGTTCTCTATCGGCGCGGGCTTTATTTATACCAGCGCTAAGAAAACTGCCAGCAGCGTTGACTACACCATCTCGACCTGGGGTCTTTCGCCTTATGCGAAATACTCCAAAGAAGTCGACCTCGCCGGCAAGAAGTGCAACGCTTACGGCCTGTTCGGTATTGGCTTCTACAGCGTGGGCCAGAAGCTTGAATATCCCGCCGGTCTTACCGCCTACAACATTGACGCAACCGATAATAAGCTCGGTTTCAACCTCGGCGCCGGGCTCATGTACCCGATAGCCGACAAGATGCAGCTGGGCCTCGACCTTCGTTATCACATCGTAGCGTCGGACCTGTCCTACTTCATCCCGGCGGTTAAGTTTACCTACAGCTTCTAATAGTCGCTGTCGGTTTGCAAAGAGCCGTCCCTCTATTATGGGGGGCGGTTTTTTATGACAAACTCACCCTCTGCTGTTAAGCTGGAGTGGAAGATTTATTTATGAGCCGAGCTTTTGTAAAAGAAGACAGCGATCCCGGTGAGGAGCCTTTAAAAAGGCAGCCCAGCGGCCGGCCTAACTATGTCACTCCGGCCGGGCTGGACTGGCTTAAAGCCAGGGTGACCGGGCTTGCCGCGCTGCGCATTGTGCTGCTGGGGAAAAAACGGCAGGAGGAGCCGCGTAGCCTGGAGCTGCAGCAGGCCGAGATAGACCTGGCCTATTACGAGGGCCAGATTAAGAGCGCGAGGGTGGTGGACAACCGGGGGCTTGCCGCGGAGGATATCCGTTTCGGCGCAATTATAAAGACCAGGGACCAGTCCGGAGCGGAACTGGAATACTTTCTAGTGGGTGAGGACGAGGCCGACGCCGCCGCCGGCAAACTGAACTGGGCCTCGCCTCTGGCCGGCGCCTTTCTGGGGAAAAAAACCGGGGAGAGTATTGTTTTAGAACGCCGCGGAGGGGACCTGCAGTTCGAAGTTATTTCTGTGCGCTATCCCGGGCTCGCTGATAGCGGAGCGGCGGCCGGTCCGGGGCAGCCGTAAGCTGCCTGCCGGCTGTAAATAACCTGGATTTAAATGTTGTGTCCCCGGGGCTTGTTCTGAGCCTGCTGCATAATGGACGTCATGTCCGGCATCCCCTGTCCGGCGCTGTGCGCCGTTATACCGCACGCCATGCCAGGCATTTATGGCACTTGAAAACCCGGAGCAATACCTGCGGGAAGGAGTAACCCTTCAAGAACTGAAAAAGACTGCTAATGCGCATAGCGCAAACGGCTTCGCAAGTTTGATGCAGGACGCAAAAGATGAGCTGTTCCGAAAAGTGCTGCCGAAAGGCGCAAAAACATTCAAAAATGGAAGCTTAGCAAAAGAACTACGACGGAGTAACGACGAGACATTTCAACAGTATGTTTGAATTAGAAAATGCTGTGGAAAAATAGCCCTCATTGCCCACATTTCAACAAAAGGGTCAAAATTAATTTGGGAATTTGAAACTTATACCTTTTCACAGAGATGGATTGCCTTCTGGCTGTCTGCCAGGGACCGGCTTATGTCAAACTTTACCCCATTATAATCTGCGCCTTATTCACCGGAATGCGGCAGGGCGAGATATTAAGGCTTGACTGGAAGAATATTGATCTGGAGCACGGGACGATATATATACTAATTTCAAAGTCAGGTAAGCCACGGGAAGTGCCTATAGCTGCCAGGTTGAAAGAAATAATGTTAAATATTAGGCCGAAGCTGGAGGGGAAAGTTTTTGAAATAACGCATATAACCCTAAGGCGGCTGTTCGCCCGGTTGAAAGCGGAATCCGGCATACCCTATTTCAGATTTCATGACCTGCGGCACACGTTTGCGAGCCATTTTTACATGAAGACGATGGATTTATACGCCCTGCAAAAGCTCTTGGGCCGCTTCTCCGCAGATGACACAGCGCTATGCCCATCTGTCGAAAGACCACATAAATGCCACCATGACGGCCTTTGAGTCCGTGATGCCGATGGCACCCAGGCCGGGCATTTCGGCGGTGGCGGCACCATGAAACCGGGAGCCGACTTCGCTCAATTTGGCTGTATATAGTTCTATTTAGTTCTAGTTGGGTTTAGTAATTTGCCACCAAATTGGACACCAGACACTCATTTCCCAAATAAACCCTTCATCCCATCCATCAGCGCTTTAATATGGAACGGCGTGTATCTTATCGTTTAAGGAATAGCGCTTTATATCTATGGTCATGGCTACAGATCATGAACGGAATACGCAGCTTTTTCAACAGCGGGCCGTTTTCAGGCTCATCCTGCGTAGGAAACCGGGAAAATTTCAGGTTCATCATGCATTGGATAATTCTGAGGTGGATAATTTCTGAGGAGGCCTTCGGTAACATTTTAAGTGATTAAATAGGGTGGATTAAATACGGGAGATTAAATACGGGAGGTTGACATTCGGCGGATACGTTGCTAGAATACTTTACTTTCATAATTGATTTCGGGCTAGGCTGTTCCAAAAATAACTGTTTAATATTGGATAATGTGTCCGCTGAAAGAATAAAGTCATTCACGGCTAAAACTGTATTCGCCCTTTGTCTATCCGGGGTAATGTGGGCTTTTGCCCCCGTGGCGCACGCCTTTGACCTGAATATCTCCAAGTTCGAAGACTCTCCCGACCCTGTTGCCGCCAGCTCCCTTGTCCGGTACGAGATCTGGGTCGAGAACAGCGAAGACGATACCGCGCCCAACGCCACACTGAAGGTGCCGATCCCGGCGGGAGCGGTCTTTGTCGCGGTGGATAACGGCCTCTGTGTGCACGACGGAGGCAGTCCCGGCAACGTGAATTGTTCCTTCGGGAACCTCCTCGGCACCGCCCATTCGCCCGCCGGCCCCGTCATGGTAGTTAAGATAGATGTTCGGGTCACCGTGCCCGGGCTTGCTTACATTACCACGACCGCTTCGGTCGCACCCACGGAGCTAGATTCAAACATCGAGAATAATCACCAGAGCCAGGGGACCACGGTCACAGAAGGCGCCGATCTCGCGCTTGTAAAGGGCGGCCCGGCTACCGCGTATTACGGGACGACCATCGGCTTTACGCTGGACGTGACGAACAATGGCCCTAACGACTCCACCGGACAGAGGGTAACGGACGTGCTGCCCTCCGGGCTTACTTATGTTTCCGGCAGCGGCACCGGCTGGAGCTGCTCATCCTCCGGGCAGACCGTAACCTGCGACAATGCGGAAACGCTCGCGAACGGCGCCTCGGCGCCCACCCTGACCATCAATGCCTCGATAGGGAACGGGATCACGGGGGTCGTCACCAACGCGGCTACCGTCAGCGTGACCGGCGACAACCCTGACGGGAACGGGGCGAACGACACGGCCACGCACGACGTCACCGTCTCAGCGCCGCCTCCGCCCACCAGCACTGACGTCCGCATTGGAAAGACGGTCTCCCCGAACCCGGTCGTAGGCGACGGTCCGATAAATTTCAGTATCACCGTAACAAACGGCGGAGCGCTGATCTCCACCGGCATCGTGGTCACCGATACGCTGCCGGACAACCTTTTAAACCTTCATGTTACCAGCAACGGCGGCATGGATTCGTGCTCCCTGGACGGGTTCGCTCTCACGTGCCATCTGGCGACACTGGCCGCTAACACCTCCGCAGCCGCCATTACTATCGCCGGCAACGCGCCTGCCAGCGCCGATATCCCGCTCTATCCCGGGCAGGCCGGTTCCAATACCGCGACCGTTTCCATCTCATCCCCGACAGATTCCAACCTGGTGAATAATTCAAGCACGACCTATTATACTCTGCTGAAGAACGGGGTGGACATGAGCATTTCCAAGTCCAAGTCGCCTGGATACCTCATTCCCTCTGACGGCAATACCCAGATGACCGCTTCCATCAGGGTGCGGAACTCCGGCACGGCCGCGGCCGTCTCCGGCGGCATAACGGTGACCGATACGCTGAGCTCCCTTGAGACCTATGTCTCCGCTTCCGGTTCCGACTGGAACTGCATCCACAGCGGCGGCGACCCGGGCGGCATTGTCACCTGCACATACAATACGACGCTCAATATTAACTCTTATTCGTCCTATATCACCGTTGTAACCAGCGCAACCATGTCCGCGGGCACGGCTACCGACACGGCCGTAGTTTCATACTCCGGCACGGAAATCAATCCGGGCAATGAAACCGCGAGCGCAAGCGTTACCATTACTGCCCAGAAGGCGGATATCATCATGACAGTCAAAACCTCCACCGAGGCGAGCGGGGATAATATCCTCAGCAATACCGACCCCGGACATGAGACCACTATCACCTATATCTCATCAATGACGAACGCCGGCCCGAACACGTCCAATAATGTCCAGTTCACCGACACCATTCCGGGGTGCCTGTCCGGCACCGGCCTCATAGCCAATTATTTCACGACCCAAAATCCCACAGCGGCACCCTGTACCATCAATAGCTGTCATGTTACCTGCAATATGGGGATCATGAACGTGGGCGATTGGGCTTCGGTGGCCATCATGGAATCTCGGCCCATGCAAAGCGGCGAACTGACCAATACGGCTTATGTGTATCCGCTTGATATCGCCGACCCCGACCACTCCAATAATTACAAGACCGCGAACTCTATCACGGTTCAGGAACTGCAGGCGGATATTCAGGCCGTCAGCAAGACGTCCGATGACCCCAACCATAACGGCACCCTGGACAATGTGGGCGAGAGCACCATAACGTACTCGGTCCTGATAAGGAATAACGGTCCGACCGATTCCACGAACGTTCGGTTTACCGATACCGTGCCGGTCTACTCGGCGGCCGTCGGCGGGCGGCCTGCCACCGGGATAACCGCGTCCTATGCGACAGCCCTCGTTCCGGCGACGCCCTGCTCCGTCTCCGGCGCGAACGTCACCTGCCCCATGGGATCCATGCGCGTGAACGATACGGCTACCGTCACTATCCTGGCCGTCAGGCCGATGCTGGACGGCCAGCACGCCAATACCGGCACCGCCCAGCCGTTCGACATTACCGATCCCACCCCGGGGAACAATTCCGTGATCGACCAGTACCCTGTGAACGTGCAGGCCATCGCCGATATCCAGATGGTATCCAAGACGGTCACGCCGACCTCGGTCCGGTCCGGAGTGGAAGCCGTCTACGTGATGACCATACGCAATAACGGCCCGTCTGCGGCCAGCAACATCGTGGTGACCGATGTGTTCAATCCGGCCGGCGTAGGAGGGTTCACCCTGCTGAGCGCCGCCCAGAGCGAGGGCGGGTCGTGCTCCATGGTAGACAGCACCATCACCTGCCCCACGATCGGCGCCATGACCTCCGGGGAACAGCAGTCCGTAACGGTCAGGATCCGCCCGAACTATATGGCCACCCCGACGAATCCTCGTATACTCCCGAACACCGCTACGGTCGTCACAGCCTCGGTGGAAAGCAGCACTACGAACAACAAGGCTTTCGCGAACCTGACCATTACCCCCGACCTAGTGGACATGCTGGTAAACCAGGTCGACCTGGCCGATCCGGTCGGGTATGTGCAAACCATAACAGACCCCCAGACGGACAACATCATCACCTACAAGATTGACGTGCATAATCTCGGGCCGTCATATGCTACGAACGTCCATTTTACCGACACGGTGGTCCCTCCGCCCAACAGGACCGTGACTTTTATGGGCGACAAGGCCGCGCCCGGCGACCCCCTCGGGAACAACATCTGCTCCCACGTCGGAGAGAGCAACGACCACGACGCCCCTGTAGTCCATGACTGCTCCGTAGGAGAACTTGCGGCCGACGGCACATATACGCGTTACCTCGACTACCGCGTAAACATCCAGCCCGGGTGGGGCGGAGATACGGTCTACAGCACGGCCACGGTCACCACCAACGAGAACGAACAGTCGATGCTCAACAACACCAGCGTCGAGCATACCACGATCCGGATGAAATCGGACCTGCAGATAACCAAAACCTCAAGCAAGGATATCGTGGCTTTGCGGGAGCCTTTCACGTATACCGTTACAGTTCACAACAACGGTCCCGGGGACAGCAATGTCGCGTTCGGCTCGGACAACTTTCTGACGGATTACCTGCCCGCCGGCATGCAGCTTACCGGCGCGCCGAGTTCCAGCCAGGGTTCCTGCACCGGCGACTCCAGCGACATAAGTTTCAACTGCGATCTCGGCAGTATCAACAACGCGGCAAGCGTGGTCGTTACGGTCCCGGTCAGGGTCACGACCTATCCGGCGGGCGGCACCATCACCAATGTCTCCTCGGTGACCACGGTGAACATCGACACCAACCTGACGAACAACGTCGCCAGCAAGAACGTGACCGTGCTGAAGTCGTCGCTTTCGGGCTTTGTCTACGTGGACGCGGATTTTGACGGTATAAAGGATGGCGGCGAAGCCGGCATCCCGGGCGTGCAGGTCGTCCTGACCGGCACCGACGCGTGGGGCAACGCCGTAAGCAGCACGGCCGTCACGGCTGCCAACGGCTCATACCTGTTCGACATGCTAACCTCATCGGGCCCAAGCGGCTATACCGTCACCGAGCCCTCACAGCCGACCTCCTACCTTGACGGGAACGAGACCGCGGGGAGCATCGGCGGCTCGACGGCCGTCAACGAGGTCATTTCGGCCGTTCCGCTGGTGGCCGGCCAGAACGTCACGGATTACAATTTCGGCGAGTTCCCGCTGCCCGTAGATATCGCCAAGACCGTGGACGTCTCTTCCGCCGTCATCGGCTCTACCGTAGTTTACACCATAACCGCGCCTTTCACTCCGGTCGGCCGGCCGATCTACGGCCTGCGGATACAGGACGCGCTGCCTAACGGGCTCTCTCTGACGGGTATCTCGCACAACGCCGGAACGCTCGCGCCGGGCGACTGCGGTTCCATTTCAATTTCCTCGACCAACTCGGGGAATAATATGGATATCACTTACAGCTGCCTACCGCCTAATACGCAGGCCGTCATTATAGCCACGATGGCGGTGAGGGATATCGCCGGCAACCAGTCCGGGACCATCCTCACCAACGGGGCGGGGTACACCTGGAAGAAAACGCCGGGCGGCTCAGTGGAGCCGACGGTATCCGTATCTGGCATCACCACCAGGGTGCTGGAGCCGGACCTGCAACTGACGAAGGTAGTCATCTCCTCCAGCATGGCGGACTCGTCCAAGGGACTGCAGGCCGGGGATACGCTCCGCTACCGCATTAGTATCGCAAATATCAGCGGACCCAACCAGGCGACCGCCTATGACCTGGTCCTCCTCGACCGGGCGGACGATAACCTGACAAATATCATCATCCACCCCGTACTGAATGACCCGGGCCCCCCGAACTTCGACGGTCATGCCGGAGGCTACAATGCCTATCACTGGAACCTCACGGACCCGCTCCTTCCGGGCGCGACCTATCAATTCGATGCCGAATTCACCCTGAGCCAGACAGTGCAGTCGTCGCAGCAGCTGATCAACTACGCCACCGTGACCTGGACCTCTCTGGAAGGCGCGGTGCCCGGCGAACGCACCGGTGACGGCGGCGTGGACGACTATCGGGCCTCCGCCGCCACACCGATCATGGTAACTATTACCCCCGCGCATGTCGAGAAGACCGTTGCCACCGGCTTGACATACACTATAGGCCAGCTTGTTACCTACCATGTCGCATACACGTTCGGCAAAGGCAGCGTGAATGGCGTGCATATACTTGACACCCTGCCCGCCGGGCTCGCCTTCAGCGGCGTAACGCTATCCGCAACCAATGTGGAGAAAGGAGGAGGCGGGACCGTCGTATTTATCAGCTCTCCGACCGCCGGCGCCACCGGAACCCTTGATTTCGAACTGGGCGACCTGCGGAGCACCGATTACGGCCCGGAGGTCGACTTGAATATTACGGCGCGAGTGCTGGATGACCCCGCCAACTTCAACTGGCATACCCTGACCAATACCATACGCGCCACTATCACGACATCGACCGGCGGCGTGATTACTGTCCCGCCGGTGAACCCGCCGCCAGTGGTAACCGTCTATGAGCCGCACCTGTCATTGGGTAAGACCTTGCGCGCGGGCCAGCCGTACGTGGTAGGTAAGAGCGCGGCCGTAGCCTACCGTATAACCGTTACCAACACGGGGCCCAGCCCCGCCTACGACACACAGGTAAAGGACACGCTGCCCTACGGTCTGCGGGTGTCGCAGCTCAGAAGCACTGCCACGATAGACGGTGTCGAGGTTCCTGTGACCCCGTCCTATACCCCGGGCACCGACGGCGTTATCCTGTGGACCCTCAGCGATGCGCAGGATATCCCCGCCTCGATCCCCGGCTCTACGCGCACTCTCGTTATCGACTACGATGTGCAGACCGACGCGGGCCTGGGCGGCGGGCTGATCCTGACCAACTCGTCGCGCGTGGAGGAGTATTTCTCCAAGCCCGGCACCGATCCGACCCAGCGCCGCCATTATGATGCGACACCGAGCTCGGCGGCCACGGTAATCACTCCGACTCCGGGAATACAGAAGGTTGTCAGCGTTTCCACCGCCGTCATAGGCGCGCCTGTCTCCTATACCATCCGCGTGCCTTCCACCACGCTCGACGTCACGATTTACAAACTGCACGTGCTGGACGCCTTGCCGGCCGGACTGACGGTTTCGCAGATCTCGTTTAATGGCGACCTCGCCCCCGGTTCCTGCGGCGGCGCGCTTGGCGTGACGAATCACAATGACCCCGTGACCAACACTATCGACCTGACCTATGACTGTCTGCCGCCGAACACGCAGATGGTCATCAGCGCCACAGGCACCGTGCGCGATTACGCGGGCAACCAAGAGGGGACTGGCCTGGCCAATATCTCCACGTTCACCTGGGCCAGGACAGCCCTCGAGACGCCCCAGAGCCCGGTCCAGACCCCCGCCGTCAATACGACGGTCAGGGAGCCTGTGCTGACGATAGAGAAAACCTTAGCGCAGACCTTCATGTCCAATTCGGGCCAGGGCCTGCAGCAGGGCGACACGGTGCAGTACCATATTAAGGTGACCAACGTTCACGGTTCATACGAGGCCGCGGCTTACGATCTGGTCATCCGCGACAGCATCGATTCGACCCTTTCTTTGACGACCGTCATCCCGTACCCGGACAATCCCGGCCCGATAGGCGCTACCACAGCCCCCGGCTTAAATATCTCTACCTGGAGCGTGCCCGGCCCCCTGCAGCCTGGAGAAACCTTTGAATTCGACCTTAAGTTCACCGTCGGGGTGGGTGTGCAGCCGCAGCAGGGGCTGGTTAACCGCTCAAGCGTGACATGGACTTCGATGGAAGGCGCTGTGGCCGGCGAGCGCACCGGCGCCGGCGAAGTGGACGACTATTCGGCGGGCGGCCAGACCGTGGTCCAGATAACCGCCGGCCCCTCGCACGTAGAGAAGTACCTGGTAGGAGTCTCCAGCTACGGCGTGGGGGGGCTGGCCACCTACCGCATTGATTTTAAGTTCGGACGGGGTACGGTGAACGGCGTGCACCTGTTCGACACGCTGCCGGACGGGCTTATCTTCAGCAGCGCGGTCGTGGCCACCAGCAATGTGCAGCAGTCGCCGGGCGGCGGAGCCGTTACTATAATAGGCGGCGGCCCTCCGGCCGGCGCCACCGGCGCCCTTGATTTTCCGCTGGGCAACCTTCAGAGCGTCCTGACGGACCCGCTAGTTTCTCTTTATGTTACATCGCGCGTGAAGAATGACCCGGCGGTCAATGTGAACGGCCATATCCTGCACAACAACGTCCGCGCCGAGGTTCTTTCCTCGACCGGGGAAGTGGTTACTGTCCCGCCGACCGTTCCTATCTCCAGTATCACCGTGGTCGAACCCGCGCTCTCATTGGGCAAGACGCTGCGCGCTGGCCAGCCTTACGTGGTCGGAGCGGGCACTACCGTCGCCTACCGCATCACCGTTACGAACACGGGGCCGGGCCCCGCTTACAACACCCAGGCAAAGGACACACTGCCCGTAGGAATGCGCGCGTGGACCCCGGTAATGAGCTCCGCCACGTTGGACGGCGTCAGCGTGGGCGTGTCGCTAAATTATACTGCCGAAACCGGGGTAGTGCTGTGGAACCTGAGCGATGCGCAGTCTATCCCTGGCTCGATCCCTGGTTCCACGCGCACACTGGTCATTGACTACGACGCGCAGACCGACGCTGGCCTGGGCGGCGGTTTTACGCTGACAAACCTGGCCTATGTCACGGAATACTATTCTTCTCCCAGTTCCGATCCGAACGAGCGCCGCAAATATGACGTGACCCCGAGTTCAGCGGCCACGGTTGTCACGCCGACCCCGGGGATCAGCAAAACCGTAAATTATTCCACGGCCACAATAGGCGGAACGGTCTCCTACACAATCCGCGTGCCTTCCACCACACTCAATATCTCCGTCTACAAGCTGCGCGTGCTTGATACTATCCCGGCCGGCCTGACCGTCACCGGCGTTTGGTATAACGGCGCGGATATCGTGCCCGGCGTCTGCGGCTCCATCAACGCCATCAATAATATTTCAGGTAACTATATCGACCTTGCCTACGACTGTCTACCGCCCAACGCGCAGATGGTCATCAGCGCCACGGGCACCGTGCGCGATATCGCGGACAACCAGCAGGGGACCGCCCTGAATAATATCTCCACTTTCACCTGGGCCAGGACCGCCTTGGAAGCCGCACAGGGCCTGACCTCTGCCCCCAGTGTCACCACGACCCTCAAGGAGCCTGTGTTGGCGATAGATAAGACCCTGCTGTACGTCACCACGGCGAGCATCACGCAGGGCCTGCAGGCGGGGGACAAGGTGATGTACCAGATAAAGGTGGTCAACAGCACTGGCTCGACCGTTTCCCCGGCTTATAATCTGGTCATACGCGACCTGGCGGATTCCAACCTTATTTCGCCGGTA
>CAIXBR010000067.1 GCA_903917735.1 uncultured Elusimicrobia bacterium
CCACCACCACCCCCTGCGCCAGAACTCCGGCTTCAAGGTAGCGGCGGATTAGCCCAAGCATTCGTTTGTCCTTTATCCTCCAAGCCAGCCTGCTCATCAGAATGTCGTGGTTCACCCGGTCAAAGAACTTCTCCAGGTCAATATCAACAACCCACTTCCGCCCCTCTTGCATATACCACCGGGCCGCTTTCACCGCTTGGTGCGCGCTCCTTCCGGGCCGGAAACCGTAGCTATGCTCTGAGAATGTCGGGTCGAACACCGGTTGAAGCACATTCAGAACCATCTGTTGTATCATCCGGTCCACAGCCGTCGGGATTCCCAATTGTCGGACCCCCCCGCTGTTCTTCGGAATCTCAACACGTTTTACCGATTGCGGTTGGTAGTTTCCGGCAAGAAGTTCCTGCCGGATTCGTGACCAGTTCACAACCATGTAATCCGTCAGTTCTTCAACGCTCATTCCGTCTATGCCGGGACTACCCTTGTTTCGCCGCACTCGCTTCAGCGCGGCCAACATATTGCCTTCTGCTACTACCTGCTCCATCAGTTGCTCGTTGCTTGAGCGCTTCTCACCATGGGCCGCCGTCAACGCTTCGACGCTTCGTTGACCATTCGGGGTTTCACCCCTATATATCAACGGGAGCTCCAATTGCTCGGACTTCTGCCGCTTGGCGTTTTCAAGACCCATGTTCGTTTCGCTCTCTTTCCGTTCGGCCCTTCCCCGCTTCTGACGGGTACTACGGCCTCTGCTGTCTTCTCGCTCCCCGCCTTGGCGGGCCGCCCTTTCAGGCATGAGGCGAGACCTCCCCAGGTAAGAAACCACGCTTTCCGTCCACAACCGCCGAATATACGCCGCCGCCCTTTGGTCGCAGGGGCTTCGCGGTCATTCGCCCGCTCGCCCCGGTCGGTAACGCCTCTTATTCGGTTTCTGTACGTCGGCTCGGACTTTCGCTACGCGCTTCTTTCAGCGTATACCTCGCGGCATACTGCCTTGCGTTTCGCTTGAGTTTCCTGCAACCTGTATCCTCGGAGGACTTGCACCTCCAAGCTTGGTTTCATGCTGGGCACACGAAAAAAATCCCCCGGCCGTGAAGCCGGGGGATTCAGGCAGATTCGAGACCTGCGCTTTACTTCATGCCGTACAGGAAGGTTACGAAGTCGTACCAACCGGAGGCTTTATCAAAGGCCAAGTCGGTGTACTTCGCCTCGAAGAGGCCTTCAAGCCTGGCCTGGGCGATACGGGTCTCCACGGGAGGCAGATAAATCGAAATACCTTTGCTTTCCGAGAGTTCGCGTCCCACGCGGTTTTGCATCGAAGCCTTGTTGTCTATAACAAGCTCCTTGTCTATGAATTCCTGAAGATCCGCGGATTCGGCTTTGAGCTCCGCAATCTTGGCATGGTCTTTCTTCAGATTGGCGCTCATCAATTGCGCGAACTGGGATAAGTCGCCGTAAAATGAGATCTTCATTTGGGGATCCGACTCCGCGCCGACGGCGTCATAGCGGATGACACCATCCCTGGCGGCCTTGAGTGCGTCAGTGTCGCCTATCTCCATGGCCAGCTTCGAAAGCCCGGAGATCCGCACCGCCAGGCCATCCAGCTTTGAGGTCCGGATGGCGGAAAGCTGTGCACCCTTTTTGATCGTGTCATAGAACATTTTAAAAGCTTCCACCGTAACGGCGCCGGCCGTCTCCGCGTTCATGCCGGGCTGCTTAACCATGGCGCCCAGGAACAGGCTGTATGGATAACCGAGGCCGGGAACAGTCTCTTCCGAACCCACGACAACCTCCGCGTTATCCTTGACTTCGAAAGCCACCTCGGGCATCTGCATCAGGCAGGCGTCAAAGGCCAGCACATCCACCTTGCCGGCTTCTTTAAGGATAAGGCCGAGCTGGGGCGTCCTGATATAGTTGCCGGTTTCATCGTCGAAAGAAATGCCTTTCTGAGCGGTCTTGGGGTCCAGGAAGCCTGAACCATGGTTCCAGATTATAAGCATGTAACGTTTGGCCGGGAACTCCGATTTAGCCCACTTGACGAAATCCACGACCCGTTTATAATCGCCCTGGTCTACCTTCGCCTCGCTCATTAACACGGGCGAGTTGATGACCGAAGTATCGGTATCCTTTTCTATCCGGTAGCGCCGCGCCCCGGTCCAGTCGCCGTCAATATCGGTATCACCATCTTCCTGGCCGTTCATGCGGCCCAATTCCACCACAATATTGAGATCTTTGGTCGAGCCGACCTTCTCCATATCGTTCACGTTGTAAAGCCCGGACATCTCAAGATTGTTCTTGCCGTTGATGAAAACCATGACGGTCCACTCTTTGGGCGACATCCGCCTTAGCGCGCCGACGATTCTCTGCCAGCCTTTGGAGACGACTTTAACCTTAGGCGTAGCCGGGACGGGGATATCGGCTTTCACCGCCGGGTCTAAGATGACGCCGCTGGAATTAGCGTCGAACTGGGCGTAAGCCCGGCCCAGGGAAAGGAAGAAAACCGCGGTTATAATAGAACTCAGAATACGTCTCATATCTGCCTCCTTAGACTAGCCTTATAATGTGTACCGTGCAAGGGCAACACTTATTTAGGCGTCGCATTTAGGGTCTATACCCGGCACGCGACCTGTGCCCATTAGACTGCCTATTCTTAGTTGCAATAGTATAGCAGAACTCTTTGACATGTCAACCCCCCCAAAGGCCCATGTCAAGTGGGCCAAAAGACCCGAAAAAACATGGGCCCAAAAAGCGCCACCCCCGATGTCCCAAGTCTGTTAGCCGTCCCCCGACTTTTCCGACATAGTATATGTCCGAAGCGTCCCTCACGGCCGGGAGGGATTTTTATTGCGGTCCGGCCCTGATCAATGATGTTCAAAAAGCGGGGGATATATAATATAATCTTGATATGATCAAAGCCCTTTGCGCATTAGCGGCGCTTCTCTGGCTAAGCGCGGTGTCACATGCCGCCTGGTGGGTGGAAAATGATTACGCTTTCGGCTCAAACAGATTTCAGAAGGAATCCCTGACACTTTTTTCAAAGATCACCCCCCGGTTGATGAGCGGCGTCAATACGTCTTTTTACAAAGACGGCGGGCTTTATCGCGACAAGGTCTACACTCTCCGCCTGCCGGTGATGTACTCCCCCGACAAATTCGTCCTCTCTATCACCCCCTTTCTTTATCCGGCTTCATCCGAGATCCGATCCAGCGCGCGCGGCGCCAAAGCTTACGCGCTGATCCCAGTAGGCCAAGAAGAAGACGGAAGCTATACCCACCTGACCCTCTCCGGCGCGGCGGCGCGGCAGAAAACCCTGCTCGCCTTTAAGACCGCCCCGGAAACATTCTCCGAAGCCGCTTTCGAGGCGCAAGTGGAAAAAAGTTTTTACAATCAATTCTTCTTCCTGGCCTCGGCCGCCGGATTCTCCAAACCTGAAAAAGCCCGCAACGGCAATCTGGTCAACCCCGCCATGGACCACGGCGAGCTGGCCTATCTGGGGACTTTCAGGCAGGTGACCGCCCTGCCGGAC
>CAIXBR010000068.1 GCA_903917735.1 uncultured Elusimicrobia bacterium
GACAATAAACTGTTCATGGGGGAGCGTCCCATTAAATGGTGATGGCACGCTTACGTTGCCTGCAAGCTGGCCCGTGCCGGGTGCTGCTACTGCCGGTCTTCGCGGCGGTGGCTGGGTCGACGGTGCGACGTACGTTCGTGTGTCCGACCGTGACAGCGCCAGGTGGGCGGGCACGTATCGTGGCTACGGCGTGGGCTCCCGCGGTGCCAGGACGCCTTAAATTAACCCTTACCCCCTTTTTACCCTTTGGGGGAGGTAGTAAGGATTAAGGTTAGGGAGTAAGTTATAAGAGGTTTAGGGAATTTAAAACTTAATCCTTATCACTAATATGAAGATTGAGGAAACGGCAAAAAAGGCCGGAAAACTGCCGGGCGCTTTTAAAAAGTGCCTGTTGCCTTTCGGCCGCCTTGGTGGCCATAGGTCTTGTGGGCGGCACTGCCATAGGCTTGCTTTTCTCTTTTTTTATTCCTCATCCTTCATCCTTCATCCTTCATCCCTTCTTTATGCCGCCAACCTGTTCCCCGGCTATGGTTCCGCTATCAGCGCGGCCAGTGCGGACCTTGATGTTTCTATGCCGCAGGTGCTGGTTTCCACACCAGGCATCCCCGCAAACGGCGCGTATCTGAATTTCGCCAAACCTGCGTTTTTATGGGTGGGCGTAAGTACGGTTACAGCCGCAAGACTGGCGGGCGCGGGATATACCCTACAGGTGGATAACAATATTGATTTTTCAAGCCCGGAGGTGGTGTTATCAACGCCGGTTATAATCAACAGTACTAATGCCGTTACAACAACGGGCTTTATACAACTATCCACCCATACCCTGTCGGACGCGACCACTTATTACTGGCGCGTGTTCACGCAAGGCAACGGGGGGAGCGGGCCGTATTCCTCAACAGCCGGTTTTGTGACGGACTTAACCCCGCCCGCTTTTTCCGGCTTTGCCGTTAAGAGTTCTACCGGCGGCTGGCTGGGCGAGTCCAAGTGGACGAACCTGCCAAACGGCGTGACAGCGCAGGCTACGGTGCAGGACCCTGGTTCGGGGCTTGATATTTCAGCCGCCGGGTTCAGCGTAAAATACAGTTCCAATGGCGGTGTGAACTGGGTGACGGATGCCGGATGGACGGATGCAGACAGCGGCAACCCGGTAATCGCGGGGGAAACCAGCATAAATTCGTTTGCTGTTTACAACGGCAAGTTGTACGCGGGAACCTCCGGCGGCAAGGCGGCTGTATTTGACGAGCCCGGTTGGACCCCGATCAATGGGGGCGTAGCGTTGATTGACGGGGAGACACAGGTACTGTCGCTCGCTGTTTACGATAATAAGTTATACGCCGGCACTTCTCCCAACGGCAAAGTGGCGGTATTTGACGGGACTAACTGGAGCGCGGCAAATGGCGGCAACCCGGTAATTTCGGGGGAAACACAGATATTATCGCTTGCTGTTTACAACGGCAGGTTGTATGCCGGAACCGGAGGCAACGGCAAAGTGGCGGTATTTGACGGAACCAACTGGAGCGCGGCAAACGGCGGCAACCCGGTAATTACGGGCGAAACGCAGATAAATTCGCTTGCCGTTCATAACGGCCAGTTATACGCCGCCACTTCTCCCAACGGCAAAGCGGCGGTGTTTGACGGGACCAACTGGGGCGCGGCAAACGGCGGCAACCCGGTAATTTCGGGTGAAACACAAGTGTTGTCGCTCGCTGTTTACAACGGCGGGCTATACGCCGGAACCAGCGGGGTTGCCAGGGTTGCGAAAATGTCGCCGTTAAATACGAGTCTTCCCGGCCCCGATGGCGGCACTTCCGCCCAACTTTTAACGGCAAACGGGGCGCTGAACTTCGGCCAGTCGCCCGGTCTTATTATTTGCAACGGTTCTGCCCCCTGTTCGGCAAGAAATCAGGTGCTGTTTAACGCGGCGGATCTGGCCGGCAATGCTATAGTATACGGCCCGTATGCCGTGGCTGTGGACACCACGCCGCCGCCGGTTCCCGTAATGTCCGCGCCCTCGGACGGCGCCGCTTATCGGGCAAGCACGGTGCCGTTCTCCTGGTCGGCCGCTTCCGATTTGCTTAGCGGGCCTGCCGGATTTGAACTGCAATTGTCCACCGCGGCGGATTTCACTCCCGTGAATTATTCCTCTTTTACCGTGAACCTGTCCACAAGCGCCGGCAATCTTTCGGAAGGTTTGCAATACTGGCGGGTCCGCTCAAAGGATAATGCCGGCAATTATTCGGCATACGCTTCCACCAGGGCTTTCTATGTTGATCTTTCAAGCCCGGTTGTAACGAACAATCAGGCAAGCCCCACGCCGTGGTACACGGCGGACCCCGGCGCGGTGTTTAATGTGGATTTTACGGACCTTGTGGGGCTTACAACGGCGCAGTACAGGGTAACTTCCTTGGCCGCGGGCGGCGGGACTGTAATTAAAGACTGGTCCAACATATATTCCAACCCGGCGGGCGCGACTTCTTTTACAACCGACTGGGCCGTGGATTTTGCCGCGCTGGGTGAAGGTTTGAACTTTGTCTCGGTGAGGGTTTTTGACAGGGTGGCGCTTTCTTCAACCGTTGTGGACGCTTTTGTGATACGGAAAGACGCCGCGCCGCCTTACGTTATAAACAACCAGGCGGGGGACAATAACTGGCGCAATGCGGCCGGCACTCTTTATAATGCGGACTTCGCCGACGCGGGCCAGGGCGTGGCCTCGGCGCAGTATATGATAACCTCCCAACCGCTGGGCGCGGGCACGCTGTTGAAGGACTGGACCGATATAACAGCCGCCACTTCCACCGCGCTTTATTCACCGGACTGGGGTGTTGATTTCCCCGCGCTGGTAGCCGACGCCCCCAACTATGTGTCGGTGCGGGCCTACGATCTGACCGGAAAAAGCACAACTTATTACGACGCTTTCTACGTGCTGAAGGATGTTGCCAATCCTTTAATAATCGACAACCAGCCGGATGATATCTGGCGCTCCGCCGACCCCGGCGCTATTTACAATGTGGACTTTACCGATGCGGGCGGCTCAAAGCTTAACCGCGCGCAGTATTCAATGTCCAGCAGCGCGGCTCTGGGCGACGGCAGCGTGAAGGGTTGGACCGACATAGCGGTAAATATCAACTCAAACGGCTATACCCAGAACTGGGGTGTGGATTTTGCGGGCGAGCATGCCGGTGTTAACTATGTCTCGGTCAGGGTTTACGATAACGCGGGCAATTATGCGCAGCAGAACGATATTTTCACCGTCAGCAAAGACAACAACTACCCTGTTATAACGGACAATCAGAGCGGCGACGATGTGTGGCGCGCTTCGGCCGGAACGCTTTATAATGTTGATTTTGCCGACTCTTTATCCGGGCTTGCCACGGCGCAATACCGTATAACTGCCCAGCCGGGGCAGGCCGGTACGGTGATAAAGGACTGGACTGATATTTATTCCAACCCGGCGGGGGTTCCAGCCTACACCGACGACTGGCCCGTGGATTTCGCCGGTCTTCAGGAATGGACTGTGAATTATGTGTCGGTGCGGGCGTATAATCTGGCCGGCAGGGTCGTTGTTTCGCCGGATGTTTTCCATGTGTGGAAGGACACCACGCCGCCCTCGGCCGCGCTAACCGGTTTCAGCGTCGATATTACAACATTGTCGCTTTCGGCCACAGGTCTGGACGCCGGCTCCGGGTTTAAAGACTACCATTTTGAGGTTTCATCGGCAGAGGACTTCCTCAGCGGTGTTTCAAGCACAAATTATACCGCATCAAACAGCGCGGTGTTCGCCAATATGCTTGAGGCCACCACCTATTACGCCAGGGCAACAACCCGCGATAACGTCTACAATGAAAGCGCGTATTCAGTGGTCCTTTCCACGCTGACGCGCGGCTTTGTTTACGTTTCTTCGTGGAGTCTCGCGCCCGCAAACGTGCTGCAGGGCTCAGACGCTGTTATGATGTCGGTGGATCTGGTAACCAATGCCGGCCGCGCCGCGTCGCTCCAGAGAATAGACCTTTCAAGGACCGGCACCGCCTCCGCAGCCGATTTTACGGCAGTAAAAATATACAGGGATAATAACCTTGACGGCCTGGTTGATGTAGGCGATACCCTGCTGGGCAGCGCCGGTTTCTCAGGTGTGAACGCAAGCATTAATATGACACTGCCGCAGACAGTCAATAACACGCCGGTGAAACTGCTGGTGGTGTATGGCTTTTCAGCGGGGGCCACGGTCGGTGCTACGGCCGGCGTTACCATTGCCGCCGCTTCCAAACTGGTTTTGGCGGCCCCGTATCAGCCCGTGGGCGTTTTCCCCCTTGGTTCAACGCTTGCCACCATACAAGATGGGCCAAATAATCTGAGTATAACCGCCACCAGTATAGCGCCCGGCTCAGTTTTGCCGGGCACCGCCAATGTGCCGGTAATAAAGCTGGCCATGAACACCAATACAGGCACCAGTATTATAAACACCCTGAACGTCCTGCTTGCAGGCACCGTGCAGTCCAATAATATTTCCGCGGTCAAGCTTTACCTGGACGCCAATGGCAACGCGCAGTTTGATCTGGGCGACCAATTGCTGAGCTCGGGCGCAGATACTTTCCTGAATTACAGTTCCACAATTACGCTTACCGCCGCGGCGTCAGCCCGCATCGTGGGAACCATATCTAAATACATGTTTGTGGTGGTGGATGTCGCCCTGGACGCGCCGGAGGCGTCCGACTTTACCGTCAGCATTCCCACTTCAGCGGCTTTTGCGCTGAACAATCCCTCAGACAAGCCGGTAATGACGCCGCCGGCGTTTACTTCCGGGCAGGTTACCGTGAAGACCAATAATACCGCCAATATCTATACGGTTTCGCTGGTGCCTGCGGAGTTCGTGCAGGGCAGGCTTTACGCCGTGGCGCTGGCCTCGGCCAGCGTCAATATCGGCATAGCGGAGCTTAATCGCGTGAAGGTGAACCGCATAGGCACTTCGGTGGATGGCGACATCGCGGCCGTGCGTGTTTATAAAGATCAGGTGCTGGATGGCGGGGATTTTAACGCGGATTTCGACCTTTTTGTCGGGTCGGCCGCTTTTGCGGGCAGCATGGCCACTGTAGACATAACCACTGTTACCGTAACGGCCGGCGCCACCACGCAGCTTTTTGTGGCTTATGAAATCTCGCCCACTGCTATAGCCAATAACATAGCGGGGGCCGGTTTCACAAATACAGGCTATTTCAGGATGGCCGACGTGAATACCGCGGTTTACGGCGCCTTCCCGTATAACACCGCAACCGCGTCCATACGCGCAACCGTGAACCCGCTGAAGGTTACCGCCGCCATGGATGTGAGCGTTGGCGAACTTTTCCAGGGTACAACCAATAACGCCATACTGCGGCTGGATCTTAAGTCCGAGTTTAATCCTGTGAACTGGACTTCTTTACGGGTAAAAAGTGTCGGTACCCTGCCCGATAATATGGTAAACGCGGTGAATCTTTACAGGGATGTCAACGGCGACGGTATATTAACGGCTGGTGTGGATCAACTGGTTACTTCGGGCAACGATACCTTTATAGGTGGAGAGGTGAACCTCTATTTAACCCCTCCGCAGAGCATAAACTCCGCGGGTGGTTCTTATTTCGTAAGTTTGGATATAAACGCCGACGCCGCGCAGGGCTACACAGCGGGCGTTGAGATAACCACCACGGCCTGGGTGGCTGTAAACGCGCCCAGCTATATTTCCTCAGCCTGCGTGAGCGCGCCTTATCGCGGCGGGCCGGTTCTGGTAAAGCAGTACCCTAATATTGTAACGGTAAGCACGGCGAATGTAGTGCCGTCTGCGGGGGCGTATCCTGATACAGCCAATGTGCCGGTTTTCATGCTGACATTAAAGACCGATATTTCAAAGGCTAAATTCCTGGCGGTGAAATTCAGCAGGTCAGGCACTTTAACCGACGCCGAAGTGAAGGCCGTAAAGGTCTATTACGACATAAACAACCTGGGTTCTTTTGATTCTTCAAATGTCGCAACTTATCCGCTGGTAACTGCCAGTACCGTAACTTTCGGCACGGACGGACTACCGGGACAGGTGACACTGGGTATTTCCACCGCCACAGGCGGCCTGGATATACTAAAAATCGGCAGGAACTTTTATGTGGTTGTGGACCTCCAGCCTGCGGTTGGTGTTGGGCACAGCATGACTATGCGCGTGCTGGACCAGAGTTATTTTACGGTAAGCGGGCCTAATACTGTAGCCCCCATTTCCTTTAATTCGCGCCCGCTTTATGTGCGCGCCGCGCCCCAGACTCTTAGCGTGGTTTTTGAGAATAAACTATCCACTTCTGTGACTCAGGGGCTGGACGCGGTTCTGGCGGCCAGTTTTACCGTTACGGCGTCCTCGTACAGTATAGATATGTCACGCATAAATTTCATGCGCGGCGGCAATGGTTTTGACAGTGATATAACTGCGATAAAACTTTACCGTGACAATGGCGACGGGGTCTGGGGCGGTATCTCGGTTGAGACGCTGCTTGCCGCCGGGGTTTTCTCTGACGGGCTGGTTTCTTTCGCGCCCGCCGTACAAACGATAGCGTATCCGAACTTGTATCTCTACTATCTGGTGGTTGATATTGATGAGGCGGCGGTGCTGGACCGTGATTTCGGCGTAGATCTGCCGGGCGAGAGTTATATCTCCGTCAACGGCCTGAACACAGTAGCTGTATCGCCTTTCTACAGCCAGCGGGCCGTTATTCAACCCACGGTGGACACGGTTATTGTTTCGGGGCTGGATGGCGTTTCCGCTAAAATGCAGGGCGATTCAAATATGGTGATGGGGCGGCTGCGCATGCGTGCGGCAACCGGGTCGGCCCTTATGTATTCCATCCGTTTCGATAAAACCGGAACCACACCCGACACGGACGTCACACTTGTGAGGGTTTATAAGGATACCGACGCGAACGGGACTTTAAACCCGGCGGTTGACCAGTTGGTGGGGACGCTTAGCTCTTTCTCCTCCGGTGCAGGGGTAATGGCGGTGTCTCCCGTGGAGAACATAGGGACGGCCGCCGCGGACTACTTCGTGACGGTGGATATCTCCACGCTGGCGGCGATAAACACCAGTTTTAATCTGCAGGTAACGCCTTCGATAGTTTCCCCGGACGTGATATCCATAACAGGGTCTACCATTACTTTCACCATGGCGGGCGGTATAATCGACAAGTCCGATACCGTACATGTGAGTTTCTCGGACATCGCTTCGCGCAGTCTTTATATGGGAACGACTGATAATAAAATCGTGAAATTATCTTTCAGTACGGATAACGATACGGCGTACCTTACCGGCCTTAAGCTCAACTTTACCGGCTCGGCGGGAACTACCGATATTCCGCTTGTGAAACTTTACCGGGATACCGATGGCAGCGGCTATTTTGACCCGGCCTATGACGTGCTTGCGGCCTCCGCTTCAATGTCGGCGGGGGAGGCATATTTATATCCGGCGGGCGCGGGCGATCTTATAACCGCTTCTACCCGCACCTACTTTGCCGTGGTGGATATAGCCGCCGGCGCGGGTATGGATAAAACGCTGAGCCTGGGGATAATGAGTGGTGCGAATAATATTTATCTGGCCGCCCCAGATCTGGTGTATCCTTTCTCCAGTCAGGCTAC
Organism: uncultured Elusimicrobia bacterium; assembly: GCA_903917735.1. GTDB lineage: Bacteria > Elusimicrobiota > Elusimicrobia > Elusimicrobiales > UBA9959 > UBA9959. The sequence goes on from CAIXBR010000068.1 coordinate 7,639, forward strand.
CGCTAATTCCGTCATACGTGACCTGCGCATCCCCATGCCGCCGGCAATATCCATCTACAAGGCGGACGGGGGGCTGTATTCCGAAACAAGCGAGGCCGTTAACGCCTACCGCACGCAGCTGAATTTTAAGTGGCAGGCCACAATCCTTCAGGGAAGCATAGGGCAGGTGTATTATTACATCGGTCCGCAGCCGGCTGACGACTCCACGCCTGCGCTTTCCTGGGTGGCTGCGGGGGTGGGTGGGGAGATATCCGTAAAGGGCCTTAACCTGCTGAATAACGGGATTTATTACCTGTCGGTAAAAGTGAAAAATTCGCTGGGCGCGTATTACAGCGATATAACTTCCAAACGTTTTACAGTGGATACGGTGGTGCCGTCTTTGCCGGGCGCTCTGACCGTCTCCACCGAAGGCGGCGAGCTTACTCTGAACTGGGACGCTGCCATTGCCGGGATTTCCGGCATAGAATATTACGTGGTAGAGCAAAGACGGGGCAATAATCCCTTATGGACGGCCATAAGCAGCACCACGGACTGTGCCCTGCCTATAATCACCGGGGTGCGTACCAGCGCTATAACCCCCGGCTCCTACTTCTACCGCGTATACCCTGTTAACAACGCCGGTCGTGCCGGCCCCACGAGCGAGCCGCTGTCCGTCAACATAAACCTGGACCAGCTGGCAACCATCTCGGACGCCTCGTTCTATCCTAATCCGTTCTATTCCAGCAAGGGGGATGGCACGTTTGCTTTCACGCTTAACGCGAATAACGCCGTTGCCATAACCATATATGACGCTTTCGGGTGGGAAGTGAAGTCTTTAAATATTGCGGGAGCTGCCGGCTCCAATTCCGTCACCTGGGACGGAACCGGCCCGTCAGGCAAGGTGTCAATGGGCATGTACCTGTGTGTTATTAAGGCGGCCGGGGACAGCAAGGTCTTGAAGGTGGGGGTTAATCATTAGGATTTAAGGATTAAGTGGTAAGGATTAAGCGTGGAAAGGTGGTTATGAAGAGAGAAGGAAGGATAATTGAGGCGCAAAAAGCGCGGACGGCCTTTTTAAACAGGCGTCTGTTGCTTTTTGCCGCTGTTCTCTGTATTCTTACTTCTTACTTCTTACTTCTTACTCCTATCCCCTGCTTCGCCCGGGCAGGCAGCCCCGGCGGCATATTCGATTTTGGGGCGGGGGCCCGGCCGCTGGCTATGGGCGGCGCCTATTCCGCCATGGTAAAAGACGCTTCCGCCCTTTACTATAACCCTGCGGGTCTTAGCATGATGAACGGCCGTAATGTGTCTTTAATGCACGCCACGCTGTTTGAGGGCATGTCTTACGATTACCTCGGTTACGCCCAGAACTACGGCGGTCTCCCCGGCGGCTGGGGAATACAGGCGCTGCGGCTTTCGGCAGGCAGCGCCGAAGGGCGCGACGAATACAACCAACCCACCGGTAATTTCTCCTATAGCGAGACGGCGTTCGCTCTCGGCACAGGTGTGCACGGCATTCTCCTGCCGTCGCTTTCGCTGGGCGCGTCGCTGAAAGTTCTTAACAGGTCACTCGCCAACGAGACCAACCGCCTGGCGGGTTTTGATATAGGCGCCCAGTACGGCCCGGTTATAACCGATAAGCTGACACTGGCGCTTGTAATGCGCAACCTCGGCGGTTTCGCCATAGGGGATACCGCCGACAAGCTTCCGTTTGGTCTTAAGGTGGGGGCGGCCTACGTTTTAAGCTCAAATATCTCGTTTTGCGCGGATATCTCCAGCGACGGCTCTTTCCGGTTCGGCACGGAGTACGGCATCGGGCCCGGCGCCATACGCATAGGCTACGACGGCACCTTTTTCTCCGCTGGCGCAGGCATAAAGTTTTTGAAGGCATACCAGCTGGACTACGCGATATTCAGGCACCCCGTCCTGGGCCTGTCCAACCGTGTTTCGCTGGGCTGGTTTTTCGGCTGGGTGGCCGCGCCGCCCAAGGTGCGGGCTTACGCGCCTGATTTTATCAGGAAGGCCGAGAGCGACATAAAGAAAAGGGATTACGTCGCGGCTTATGAAGACGTGAATATGTCCATAGGTATGGACCCCGCGATGCGCGAGGGTCCCTGGGGAGAGAAAAATAACAGGCTGGGCGGCGTGATAACCGGGTTGAAGCTTAAGGAGCTGCCGGCCCGGCGGCATCTGCTGGAAGCCGGCACGCCGCAGGCGGTTGAGGCCGGTCTCGCCATCGGGGAGTATCTTGAAGGGAACAACGACAAAAGCGCGCTGCTGGCGCACAGTGCCCTGGGCTACCAGCCGGGCGGCGTTTTCTTCCCGGAATTCCTCGAGGTGATGAGCGGGCTTACGCATTCCCAGATCAAAAAGGATGAGATCCTGCCGCGCGCGCAGCTTGTGAATCTCAAGCTTGAGAAGGCGTCCGCCTCGTTCTACTCCCAGGATTTTCAGAAATCCGTGAAAGAATGCATGGAAGCGCTGATGCTGGCTGAAAACAACGCAGACGCCTGGAAGAAGATAGGCTCCGCCTACTTCGCGCTGGACGACACAACCAAAGCCAGACACGCCTACGGTAAGGCGCTGGAACTTAACCCGGCTGACGACTCAACCATCAGGTTTATGAGCCTGCAAGGGTGGAAATAACAGGGTCAGCGGACAGAGAACAGAAGCCAGATTACTGCGGGATATTCCTTATGTATCCGACCTCTGATTTTTGACATCTGACATCTATGATTCACTATGGAATCCGCAAACTTACTACTTACTGCTTGCAACTTAATCCTTACTTTTTATTGTAACCATTTTGAAATACGCCTCTCCTATAATATTAGTGAAGAGATTATAGTGATAATGTGAAAAGATTAGAACAATATGATTGAAACTATCCGGCATACATCTATTTATATCTGCGGCGTTCTGGCGCTGTGCTGCGGACTCGCGGCCGCGCAGGCGACGCCGAGCAACGCGGTGGCCAACCTGGAAGAGAAAGCGCACTACGAAAAGTTTATGGAAACTAAGGCGGAAGAGGTGCTTTTGAACCTGCTGGGCCCCGGTAAGGCCAAGGTGGTGGTGCAGGCTACTATAGATTTTTCGGTTAAGGAAAGCATGTCGTCCGAGGGGGCCAACGGCGCCGGAGCGGATCTGTCATTTAAGTGGGCTAACATCAACAAGGCCGGAGGCGGCGCGGTCGCGGCTGAGCTTTTACCGGGTTTCCCCGTGTCGTCAAGGCTGAACCCGATGCCGTCGGACGAGGGCGGCAAGATGCAGCGTGAAGTGATCTTCCCGGCTGCCATGGTAAAGCGCCTTATTGTGTCTTTAGTGCTGAACGAGGATATATCGGAGGCCCAGGCGCATAAGGTTAAGCAGGTAGTGAGCGGCCTTTTCGCCCTGGACCCGGCGCGCGGCGATGAAATAATAATGACGAAGGCGCACTTCGCGCCTATCTGGTACACGCCTGAAATGATGAGCATGCTGATGAAGTACGGGATAATGGCCGTTATCGCCATTGTAGGCATAATCGTAGTGGGTATGGGATTTTTGAAGATGGCCGGAGCGGTCAAAAACCTGGCCGGTTCGGCGCAACCGCAGAAGATAA
>CAIXBR010000069.1 GCA_903917735.1 uncultured Elusimicrobia bacterium
TCTTTTTGAGCTTATCAACCTTTTTCCGCAGGGCAATCCGGTCTGTTTCCTTCTCCGATGCCGCCACAAGCAGCGGCCGCAGTGGAGACCTAGGCGCAAGGGCGCCGTAATAGTGGATTAGGTTCTTATTGGGCGGCGGCATCAGCAAACCCCAGCGCCGCATAAACTCAATGGGCGGCATGGTTAACAGTTCCGATTTTCCCTCCCTCGGTTCACAGCGATAAATAACCGTATTGGTTTTAGCGGCATAAATCAGCCGCGCCTGGGAAATAGCGGGGCGCGAACAATACTTTAGCAGGCGTTCAAGCCCATCCCTGTCCCAATCCCTGACACATACCCGCTCATGTATTGAAAACCCGGAATTCTTCCAGGAAAGCAAATCAGCGGCGGCCTCCCGGCTTAGGCCGCCGGCCCGGTAAACGCGCCTGATGAGTTTTTTACGGATTGCCATTACAATACCGGCCAACTGCGCCGCTGTTGGTCTGGGGACCGGGGTAAAAGACAATTCCTTCCGGCCTATAACGCCTGATTTTAAATCAAAAACTCCGTCCGAGACCACTGCGTGGACATGGACGTGAAGATTTAACGCACCGCCGAACCTTTGGATGAAGTGAAGCTGAGACGGCATCCCTGTATTGCTCCGGCAAAGGAAACGGTTTATTTCCCGCGCGAATATTTTTGAGAGCTGCCCTGCCAGGTCGGGCCGGTGGTTTATAAAATATCTAAGTCTTTTGGGAATTACCAGCACCCATTGCCGGTACGGCGCGGGCGGCAGCAGCCGGTCCAGCGCGGTGGCGGTCACTATTACGGAGCGTTTGGTGTCACAACTAGGACATACTCCCCTGCGTTTGCAGGAGAAGGCCACGAACATATCCCTGCCGCATTCGGGACAGCGAAAGCGCACCGCGCCATAACGCATTACGCCGCACTCAATAAACTTTTCAAGGGCGGTTATTATGGCGGGATGGGGGCGCGGTTGCAAGCCGGGCGGATTTTTCAACCATTGTTCAAATTCCGGCAGGTTATTCAGAACTATCCGGGATAGGGGGTCGCCGCCGGGATTGCGGGCGCGGTAGACGGGGGTTTCCGGGCAGGAGGTGCCACGAAAAAACCGCTCCTGGCCGTTTGGCTTAACTGCCCTGATTATTTCCGTTTTGGTAGACAGCTCTTTTTCAGCGCACATCCCGCTCCTTCAAAGACCGGCAAACTCTATTAACAGTGTAGCAGGCCAACGCGACAAGGGGCTGTCGTGATAGAATTAAAGATTTATACGGCTTTTATCTTACACGGCCGTGGTTATACATATGGGCTTCTGCAGGGCCTTAAAAAGACCGCTAATTATCCGATCTCCGGCGGTCGTCGCCATGTCCGCGGCGCAACTGCCCGCTCGATGGAAGATGTAAGGTTTTAAGGTCTGCTAATTAAGCGGAGTTTTGCGGGGTATAAAGACAAGCGGGTACTCTTGAAAGCGGCTCCAGGAGCCATTAGCGGTCGCTTTTTTTCGGGTTTCCCCTATGAAACCGGGGTTTTGCAGTTTAGCCTGGCGTTGTTCTTTGGGTGGCCAGACCGGCTAAGAAAGAATTCAAGGAAGAATATTTATATAGGTTGTCTCTTGTTGTTTATAATAGCCGCGCCGTCTAAAAAGATTTCGCCCTTGTATTTATCAACAAGGAATTTAATTATATGGTCTGGCGCAGGTGGAGGAATAACGCCAGGATAAAGAGACATGGCGATATCCTTTATTTTTAGGTATACGTCTTCGTCAATTTCTATTGTGATTTTCTTAGTGGGCATAGTCTTACCCTCCCAGGTCGCTTTCTAACAGTGCCATTACGCTGCCGGCATTTTTAAAGCCCTGCGCCGCCATCACGGATTTAACGCGCAGATAAACCGTTTTTTGCTTATATTTCCCTCTCAAAGCTGCGTCCGCTGTCGTGGTGTGATGTGTTTTCTTTCTTCGGTTTAAGGTATGTCTGCGCGGCCGCGATCTTTTCGTCGGCGGTGGTCATATCCGGGCGATTCCAAATGTATGCGTTTTTCTGATTATTTAAAACATCCGCTATCGCCCGCTTTTTTTCTTCGCTCAATTCCAGTTCATTAAGCCGTTGCGTGGCTTGTGCCATGGCAGTTTCATATTTTTTGAGATCTTCAGTCGCCCACTTATCTCCCGGAACACTTTTAAGAAAATCTTTTGTCGAAGCGACAGCGGCCTCGTTGTATACCACTATCTGCTTGACCGTATTATCCCTCCGATCCCGGTTATTTAATTCAGCCAGGCGTTCTTTTGCTTTAAAGGTGTGCTCGCATGAAATCGTGTCGCGGGAGTAAGTCCTAATCTCCGCAAGCTCCTGCAGCTGCTCTTTATCGTCTGTGTAAATTTTTACGTTATCGCGCGCACGGGTGATGTTAACGTATTGGTTGCGCATATCAACCAGCGTGGGGATGTGGGTGTCGGATTCCACAACAACGCTGTTGTAGGTCTGCCCCTGGGCCTTATAAGTGGTCAAGGCATAGCCGTAGTCAATGCCTTTATATTTCTCTATGTTTATTTCCAGTCGCCGCTTGTCTTCGGTTTCAACGATAATGCTTTTCTCGCCGCACTCTAAAACCTTTGCCCGCTCGCCATTGCGGATATCGTAATTTTTATATTCATTCCTGGTAAAGGTTATGATCTCGCCTTTAGAGATCGTCAATTCTCTTTCGTGCTCGATCCCGTCTTTATCGGCGCGGCCGAGTTTATAAATTACTCCCTGTTTTAACGCGCCGGCGGCCGCCAGACGCGCGCGGATCATGCTATTGAGTTCATCTTTAGCGGCGGTGGTCCCGGCAATAATCAGGGTGTCTTTATTGTAAAGCCCGGCTATAGCCGACCTGCGGGCCGGTGTGCTCTCAATCTCGGTGATATCGCCGCGACTATCCAATGCGGCCAGACTATCCTTCATCCGGCCCTGCTTCGCCAGGTCCACCGCTTTTTTGAGGGCATCGTTCCGCTGGCGGAAATTCTCGTTAAGTGAAATCAAGTCACCGGCGCTTTCACAATCAGCGACAAGGCGCTCGAACACGCGCCCGGCTCCTATGCTTTGCAACTGGTTCCTGTCGCCAACAAGGATTATCTTGTCGCGGTTTCGTTCGGCGATTTTAAACAGCTTGGCGGCGTTGCGGCTGTCCAGCATGCTGGCTTCGTCAAAAATAAGTATCCGGCTCTCTTCGTGCGTTTTACGGCGCAAGAAAGAGGAAAGCGTTACCGATTCAATGCCGGTTTCGGCTTCAAGGTTCTTGGCCGCTGCACCCTGCATTGCCAGGCCGATCACTTTAACGCCCCGAGTCTGGTAATAGTCTGCGGCCGCGTGTAAAGCGGTAGTCTTGCCGGCGCCGGCATCGCCTTGCACTACGCTTAGTGTCTTATTTGTGGCGATCATCTGTTTAACGGCTGTCTGCTGGATATCCGATAAGACTTTTTTACCCTGCTTCTTTGCCTTCGATTGATACCCCGCAAGGAATGTCCCGGCCGCCTCGGCCGATATTGCGGCTTGGTTTAATCGTGTGCCCGCATAATCCATATATTCGCGCTCGGCCGCGATCATCTCCCAGGAGGTATAACGATCTTCAATCTTAACCAGGTTACCGGCTTTTACCTGCCTTTCAAGCCTGATCAGTGCTTCTTTGTAGGTTACTGGCGGACCGGCTCCCTCACGGAGGCGCTCGTTTATGTATTCTGTCGCCAGGGCCTGGGGACTGGCCGTGGCAGTCTTATCCGTGGCCCTGCGTGCGGCCAGCTGCCACTTCACCACCTCATCGGCCGTTCCGCGCATACCTTGGCGCTCCTGGACCGCTTCTTCGTTGAATTCAGCGGCGGTAGCCCAATCGGTCCGGGCTTGTATGCTTTCTTCCGCGTTCTGTTTGTGGGTTTTGGTCTTTAACCGCTCAAACCGCTGCTTCCAGTCTTTCTTGATCTGATTAATATCCGCGCCCGGGTCTTTCGCGGACCGGGTTGTTTCCCACGCCGCTTTATCGTTCCGGCCTTTACCTTTTGCTTTGGCTATCTGCTCATGCCGCTTTGAAAATTCCCGTTCAGCTTCAAGTGATACGGCTGTGTCGCGCCACTCGCCGTTTTTCATGTAAACAACCTCGCGGCCGAGTTTGGCATAGTTGGCCGCAAAGTGGCCGCGATACAATGCCCCGCCTAGTTTTACAAACTCATCCTTGAAGATCTCATGCATCCGGAGAGCCATAAACCCGGTGCCCTTTCCGGTATGGCGCTCGGTCAGGTTGGCGACAATAACATGAGTATGCAGGTGCGGGTCATACTCACGGCTAAGGCCGTCCGTTGCCAGGGCATAGACCATTTTCCCGGTCCGGATATTCTCGCCAGGCTTCGGCTGGGCATACGCAAAATACTCTTCCAATTCACGCATGGTGGATAAGACCGCCTGCTCATGCGCCGCCATGATCGCGGGGTCTTTGTCGCTGACCAGGGCGGCTATACTGGCCGATTTGGGCGCGGAAAAGGTCAGGTCTATGCCGGTTACTTTATGCTTCCGGCAAAGCGCCTTACCTCTGGCCGAGCGCGCGGAAAGTATGTTTTCAAATTCCTGGGCGCTCAGTGTTTGGCCGGGGGTAAGGCCGAGCGCGCTGGCCAGGCGGCCATGCACTTGGAGGGTGTTTATCTTTTGGTCAGTAAGGCAGATTATACTCTTGGAAGAGAGTAGCTTGTCACCGCCGGCTTGCTGGAAATAGTAGTTCTCTTTGTTGGCATAGTAGTCAACAACTTGCTTGGTATTACCGGTAAGTTTAATGACTGTAAGCATGGTTTAACAGGCTCCGGCAGGGGGTGCTACTTCTTGTAGATTGGTGCACATGTTAAATAGCATAAAAAAAGTAAAGGCTGGTCAGGATGATTCTTTGTGTGAATCAGTTGCAACTGCCGGAGCTGATGGGGTTTGTGTAAGCTGTATTTGGTTAGCGGCTTCAAGTTCTTTAAGTGCTTTTTCGAGTTGAGCGGCTTCTTTCCTGACCGCTTTGTATTTCTTCTCTGCCGCCACCAGCTGCTTTTGTTTTTGGGTCAACAAGGTGCGGACCTTCACAAGGATATCGGCTACCGATTCCCCCGCCAAATTCAAGTCCCCTACCTGCATCTGCAATTTCATAAATATAGTATAGACCAGCAATAAGGGTTAGTCAAGAGCTGCGGGAAAGAGCTGCGGGAAAGAGAGCGTATCAGAACTTACAGGGGGGCGTTGTGCCGGGCCGCTGACGGTTTCCGGCAAAGGCGCGCCCCCATATATTCCTGTTCTGTAACCCCACGCGAAACCTAGCCCGGCTGGAAGCCCCCACCGGCGCTGTAGGCCGGGCCCTCACCGGCAGGCAACCGGCGATCTTGGCGAAGCGGATTATTAAAGCGGTGTTCCTTACGCGGCCCTTTCGGGTCGACCACGCCACCTAGGGCGGCTATACCGCGGTAACTGCCGGACCTTGTAAGGGGTGCGTGTAACAGAAGTGAAGGGGGAAACTTTTACCGGGTTTCACGTCTCCCTGGGTGTGTGCTGCCGGGCTAACAGCCTGTTTCAGGGGGTGTTTTTGGGGTTGGGAACAAGGGCCTTGAATCGCCCTATAATAGGGCGGTTCGGAGGCGGCGGAGCGCTTGGCGGATTCTATTTCGCGTACACGAATGACCTGCCGCTCGGCCCGGTGATAGTGTGTGTAAGCGGCGCCATGCTGGCCGTTAGGGCTTTTCAGGCGGCTGACGGGTTAAGCGTTTTAAATCTTTACGATCCTGTTCCCGGTCAGCGTATTGTTTTAAAAGTATAAGGTCTTTGTGGGATACATAATGAACATTTACTCCCCGGTACATTCCCTCTGTTTTATTCTCCCATGCTTTTACAAAGTCAAATTCACCCTGTGCATTAAAAATATCAATTCGGAATGGAGCTTCGCCTATGAAATGTATTGAACCAGGTTCCAATAATGCTTCTTTCTTTACATCAAGACCGCAAAATTCTTTTACCGTCTCCGCGCACTTTTGCGCATTTTCAGGTGTCGGACGTATCCAAAAATCAATATCTTTGGTAAACCGTGGCGTGTTTGTGTGAAAAATTACAGCATACCCTCCCACGATTAAATAATCCACTTTATGCTTATTCATTAAATTTACAAAATCCTGAAAATCCTTCTCATACTGCTTTTCGTTTTCCATAAATCCCCCTATTAACAGCCATTGGCAAAGTTATATTTAAAAAGTTCCCATACTGCTTGATAAGAAAACCTAAAACATCCAACGCAGTATCAAAGTCTTTTTCAATATTTAACAGCTCCACTTCTTCGGCGGTTCCCTTCCCGCAAACCCATTCCCGCCCGTTCTTATCTTTAAATAGTTTTGTTTCCATACCCCCCCTTTTTTTAATTGGACTGGACTGGTAAAGCCGCAGGTTCCAATTGGGCGGTTAAAAGCCAATCAGTTAAACCTTTTTCTATATTCACTGTGATTTTACGGCCATCTGTTGTTGTTTTATTTTTTATAGACTTTAAAGCTTTTTGGAACACATGCCGGCGCGCATCCCGGCGCTTATGCCAACCGGCGGTCGGCAACGCCAATTCACCGATCAAGCCCATCAAAGATTGGGAGTAAATGGCGCCTTCCTCTAAAGATATAAGCCGAGGTTCAAGATATAATCTCAAAAGAAACCAGAGCTCGCTTTGGATATAAACAATTTCTTTGGGCCGACTGACTACCTTCCGGTTAATAAGCTGGGCACTTAACGGTGTTGAGAATTCAACTTTTAACACGGTTTCCATCTGGCCGTGCTTCATCCCTTCCGCGAGCTCAACACTGTGTAAGAGCGAAAAGCCGCGGTTCATGGTATTCTTAAAACCCAGGGAAGCCAGATCAAGATAATAACCCATGTATTTTAATTTCCACACTTTATTGGTTAACTGCACCAAATCCCGGCCACCGAAGTTTGAATACCCTAAAAGTTTAGCTAGATCACGGATTGAAACATAGCAATAACAAACAGACGGCGCATCAGTGTATGAATGGTACGCGCTTCCTTGTTGTGCCCAAATATTTTCTATAGCCGCGAGAATGCGCCCATGTTCTACGGTTGGAATCCCTAATTCTTCGCCTTTGGGTTTTATCCGGCCCCGAAGCATAGGAATAATTATAATCTCTCCATCCATGGTCCTAAATTTCGCCTGAATAATATCGGATTTGGCTTTATTAGTGGACAGCGTGAAGAAATTGGAACTCATAAAGGTCGCCCAGGGGATCGTTTCTTTACTGTAGGGGACCTCCATCACTTTTTTTTCTGCCTGGCCGACAGGATGGGGTAGTGTTAAGCTGGAAAATAAAGCCAATTGATTTTCTTCAAAATAGGTCTTTAACTTCTCCGGCGCGGAAGACGGGTGTTGTTTCCCCTTTTCGGTTTCCCTAACTTTCAACCTTTTCTTTAACAAAGCAGTAAGGTATTTTCTGGGCTCGCGGACATCTTTGGTCTGCATCTGATATTTCAGTTCGCCGAATTCTTCGGCAACTGTGTTTTCACCTAAAATTCGGACCGCTTTTTCCCAGAAAGCCTTACTTTTGGCGTCCCCGGTAAGCTTAATAATATCTTCAATTATGTAGTTTCCCATAGATTCCCCACCTAACCTGGTCTAAAAAATCGTTCACAACGATTCTAATCGTTATATTCTAAAGACCGTTTATTCTATAGGCCTGTTTTTCATTGGGAGCCATGCAACCCGCAGCCCATAGCTTTTACTCTAAATGCAACCCGCAGCCCATAGCTTTTACTCTAAATGCAACCCGCAGCCCATAGCTTTTACTTAAAAATGCAACCCGAATACCATAACTTTTGGGGGGCTGTGGATAACTTTTCCCACAAATATTTAATATTTTACCCCTTTTTCTTTATTCCAGGCTGTCCCAAATTCAAAGCACCTGGGGCAAAGAGCGGAATAGGTATCTTTCCCGATCTCTATGCCTGTAGTTATAGGGCGGGCGCACCAGCCGCAACACATTCCAGGGGTGCTGTACGGGCGCTTTTCGGACTCCGGGGTATGGGCTGCAAGATAGTCTATTAAATCGCCTTTATCCTTAAACTGCTTAAAAAATTCGTGGTGTTGGGTTTTCTCTTTCATGTAGTTGTGTTATTCAGCCCTGAGACCCGAATGCCATACCTTTTACCTAATTTGTGACCGATATGACATACCTTTTGGATAATTGTTAATAACTTTTAGAACCATGCTTCCGGAAATTTTTGAGGATACAGCACTATGAAGACCCTCTAAAAGTGCAACGGTTGCACTTTTATGAAACCAGAAGTTTTAGACCTCTATTTTAACGGTTCTAAAACCTGCGGCTTTAAAAAACTGACTGGCTGCTTTGGCCCATAGTGCGCGGAGTTTTACATCAACATGAGGCTTTTTGCGCGGGTCAAATCGGAGATCCAACACGACCTCTGTTGCGGTTTTCCGGAAAGGAATATTTTTCATAGCGCCCGCACTGGTCGGGTGTGTCGCTTTTCCCGCAATGGCCGGCTTCCCGCCTTCCAGATGAGGTGCCGGGAAATATTTATCCTGTAAACGGTTTAAAGCAGGGAGGCCCAGTTTACCACTGTTGATCGCCTTTTTAAAGGCTTCGGTTTTCTTGGGAAGCTCCTTGGCTACCTTGCCGACCAGGTTTAAAAGAAGATTGCTGCCGCGGACATCAAGATCATTTTTAACGATAAGCGCCTGGTATTCCGGTTCGGCGGTGCCAAGTTTACTGTAATTAAAACCTGTGCGGCGCGATATTTTTAAGTCTTCGGAGGCTGCCTCCACCTTTCCCGCGTGGAATTGATCCTTGAAGCGGCAGAACGCAACAGCCCGGTCCATAAAAGGGAGGTCCTCGCGATGGATATTCTCAACGATCGCATGACGAAGTAAATGCTCGTCCGCAACAGAGCGGAGAATTGCGCGGATAACTTTTAACCCCGCGAGTCGGTGCGCGCGCAAACGGCGCTCACCCACTACAAGTTCATAAACCGCGCCCGCAGCAGCGCCGCCAGTGGCTGCTGGCTGCTTAAGATGGCGTACAATGATGGGTTGCTGTAGACCATGCGCCTTGATAGAGCCCGCAAGCTCCAGCAGGGATTCCTGCGGGAACTGGTGCCGCGGCTGGTGCGGATTCGGGCGGATGGACGAAACCGGGATCTCAATTACACGCTCGACCGCGGGAATGCCGGTGACCTCGATACCGAGTAAATTTAATGCGCCTCTGCGGGTGCTTTCTTCTTGACGTGGCATTTCTTGATAACCTCCTCGGTTAATTCTTCGTAGTCGGTGAAGCCCTGGCATAAACGATCGTAGTGTTGAATCGGTTTCCCAACGCCGGCGGCTTCCGCGAGTTTGCTGTTGAGCTGAATGGTTGTGGCAAATACACGCCCCGGCAACTGCGCCTCGAGCTCAGTAAAACACTTATGGCACTCGGTCACGCCTTTGCGGTTAAAGGTGCCGAGAATCCCAAGAATCTGCAGGTCTTTGACATTATCCTGAATGTCGCGGAGCTTTGCGAGGAGCGGAGCCAAGCCCTGGATAGAGAGCCATTCAAGCTTAACCGGGATAACAACCTGGTCGGCCGCGACAAGGTTGTTGGCGAGAAGAACCGAAAAGCTCGGCATGGTATCAATAAGGATGAAATTATAAAGATCCCGAAGGGTCTCGGTCTTGCGCTTAAGATAATGGATAGCTTTAAACTTATCCTGTTCCATTAATGATTCATCGGCGATCAGGCGCTCATTTGTGGCGACATAGGATAGATTGGCGTGCGGGGTGGCGCGGACGACCTGGTCGAAGGGCGTGCGGTCCATCAGCCAATCGCCAAGGGTCGGCTTGCCGGCTTCGGCGCCAAGGTAGCAACTGAGCGATGCCTGGGGGTCAGAGTCTATTAGGAGGGTCGAGTAGCCGCGCATGGCCAGGCCGGCGCCGAGATTTAAACAGGTGGTTGTTTTGGCGACGCCGCCCTTTTGGTTGGCAAATGCGATAATCATTTAGTTCCCCGCCGCTTCACTACGGGTTTTAGGGTTGCCGGCCGCACAGATCCAGCGCGGGTATTCTGCCGGTGTTTCTCGGCCATGTAAATATTCTCTATATTGGTTAAATGTTTAAGAAGGGCCTCACGAACGTAATAACTTTTCGTGCGCCCGGTGGACGTGGCAAGGGTGTTAAGCCTGAGTTCAATTTCTTTTGGTAGTCGGATGGCAATCATGTGGTTTCCTTATGTATAACAAGTATAACATAAAAAGGTGTAATAGAATGGACTGATGGAATTTAAAAGCGTTTCTTAAATTCCGCGCAGGCGTCCTCCGGAGAGACGTTTAAGTAAATCTCTGTTGTGGTTAAATGGTCGTGGCCCAAGAACATTTGTAGGTAGCGGGTATTGAGGCCTTTCTTAATGCAGACGGCCGCGAAGGTGTGGCGCAGAACGTGGGGGGAAACTTTTTGCGTGATGCCGGCGCGGTTTGAAACGCGCCGGACGATCTTCTGGATTCCCCTGGCGCTGTAGTTGAATTTGTCGTTTAAGGAAAAATAATGTGATAGAACGGTAAAGGCTCTTTCGGTTAGGGGCACGATGCGGCGTTTTGTTTTCTTACCGAACGGACCGCCTTTGCCGTATACCCGCAGCCGGCGATCCTGCCAGAGGATGTTTTCTTTGGTCAGGCCGGCCAGCTCGGAAACGCGGAGCCCTGTATCAAGCAGCGTTGAGATAACGACTTTCTCTATTCCGGACCGGCAGGCGTTAGCAAGCCGGTCGGCGTTTTCGTTCGTTAAAGGTTCTCGTTTGTATTGGTACATAATTCGTATTTTACAAAAAATGCGAACAATATGCGCGTATTAAAGCGCGGCGCCGCAGGGAGGGGGGATTTAAAAATTCGGGAAAGTGCGCTTTTATAGGGGGAAGGCGAACGGTGTGACCGCAGAGTATTTCCGGTCCTTATAACTGCGATTGTTTGATAAAAACATTTAACCGTGTCAATGATGAGCTAGGCGAATACTACGCATTTCGGCCCTCAGCCCTTCTCCTACCCAAGTCTGAATAAGAGTCTGATAAGGCTGCTTCGTCTTCCTGGCTATTTCTTTGGCACCTGCAATTTGCCAATTAGGCAGCCTAAGGGAAATCAGGCGCTTCTTGGCACGTTCCCTGATTCTTTCTGCGAGCGCCGGCGCCAGAATCAAAGCTTCATCCAGAGCCTTCATGCCTTTAAGGTAAGGCCCCATATCGTGAGTTTCAACGAACTTAGCGAACTCGTCTTCGGTTTTAAAATTAGGAAGTTTTTTAGTATTCATTTTATTTTCCTCTCTGATAGCGTCTTTTTTCGGTCCCAGACATTGTCCTGGCCGTGACTGTCCGGACAATCCCCGATTTAATCTCAAAGACAACAAATAAGTAGCGGCCAGCCGCGCTTCTACCGAGCAAAATGTATCTTCCTATCCAAGAGGGAAAGATGACATATTTTTCTTCAAAGGCCTCTTCTACTTCATCCGGCAGCACATCGTGACGTGCGATGTGCTGCTCATTTTTATCATCCCAGTTGAATCCTTGTATGTTCATTGTGTAGCTATAATATAGTATATACAAACCCTGTGGTCTTGTCAAGGGGGGGTGCCTAAAAAAATCCATAAAAAAGGCCCTTGACAAATTGAGGGGGGGGGGTATACTAGGAGTATCAAATCAAGCGCATGGGAGGCATTATGACCAGCTGGAAGAAATATGTGCTCGCTACCGTAGTAGTTATGGTGGCGGGGTTTGCGTACGTTAAGAATTCCCACAGGAACATCCCGTCGGATATCAGGGATGCTGTGGCTGACAATGCGGACTTCAATACCACTATCCCCATCCTTAAGGATAATGGAAATATTCCCGTTCCAAACCAGCCTGCTATTGAACATGTTTCCAAAGGTTATGTGGCGGGGAACGATCCCTCGGCAGGCGTGCCTACCAAGCCGGTAGAGTGGGTAACCATCAATGGCGGGAAGTTCACCATGGGCACCGATAGCGGTGAAAAAGGTTTTGAAGATGCCAAG
The DNA here is from genome assembly GCA_903917735.1 of uncultured Elusimicrobia bacterium. Taxonomy (GTDB): domain Bacteria; phylum Elusimicrobiota; class Elusimicrobia; order Elusimicrobiales; family UBA9959; genus UBA9959. The sequence goes on from CAIXBR010000069.1 coordinate 12,061, forward strand.
CCGATACATGAGGTATCCATCAAAACCTTTGATATGTCCAAAACAGATGTGACTGTGGAACAATACGCAGAGTGCGTGATAAAAGGCGGGTGTACGGAGCCGGCCACCGGCGACTATTGTAACTGGGGCAAAACTGGCCGCCAACTTCATCCGGTCAACTGCGTGGATTGGGACCAGGCGAGCAAATACGCCAAGTTCAAAGGCGGAAGACTACCCAGCGAGTCCGAGTTTGAATACGCGGCCACCAGCGGCGGTAAGAACCAGAAATACCCTTGGGGCAATGATGAGCCGACCTGCGACAAAGCCGTGATGTATGGTAACGGCGGTTACGGTTGTGGTAAAAACAGCACGATGCCGGTGTGTTCAAAGACTGCCGGTAATACCGCGCAGGGTTTGTGTGATATGGCGGGGAATGTCTGGCAGTGGTTGCAGGACAAATACCAGGATTCATATAACGGTACGCCTACCAACGGTAGTGCGTTTGAGGGTGCGGGCTCCTACCGGGTGGGGCGTGGCGGTTCCTTCGGCTACGATGACGCCAGCTTCCTGCGGGCCGATTTCCGCTACAACGACGACCCTGGCTCCCGCAGCGGCCGCATCGGGTTCCGCCTTGCGAGGTAAGTGTTGTTGACCCTTGGACACTTGGACCCTTGGCCCTTGGGTTTGAATCTGTTGCAGGCCGTCTGAGGCGCATAGCGCTTGATACGGCACAGCCATAGGCTAGTAAATCAGTTTGCAGTCCGGGCGCGTGCGTAAGCCGCGCCCGGAGCGGGGTGTCTAAGCCGGGAATCGCGGGGTGGAGAAATGAAGCTTAAGATTTTTACTCTGCGTTTGAACCCGACGACAGGTTTCTTTGACGATGGAGAGCTTGTAAATTTTCAGTTGGGCAAAGATGTAATTGATATTTCGGAACATTTCCTTGTCCACGAAAAGACGCCGACGCTTTTGTTAGTCCTGCGATATAGAGATGTTCCGGACAACGGCGGCAGAGCGTCTCACTCGCCGGAGGCCGCGCGCAAGGATTGGCGCGCGGAGCTTGACGCGCAGGGACAGCGGATATACGATGAGTTCCGGTTGTGGCGTAGCCGCAAGGCCAAGCATGATGGTCTGCCGCCGTACCTGATCCTCAATAATCGCGAATTGGCTGAGTTGGTAATGAAGCGCCCGGCGAATATCGCGCAACTGCGGGAGATAGAAGGAATCGGAGAGGCCAAGACCAAGCGCTGGGGGGAAGAAATGCTTGCCCTCCTGGCGAAGCTGGGAGCGCACAAAGCGTCGGAGCCTACCCCCCCCCCCCCACGAAAAACCAGGGGGAGATTAAATCGTGACTTCCATCGAGCTTCCCCTTTTCGTCCACTGGGAAAAAACGCTTGGCGATATCCTGTCCCGGACCGAAAAATTTCCAAAACGGATTCGCTTTACCCTTTCCTCGCGGATAGATAATTTAGCGCTGGACATCCTTGAAAAAATTATAGAGGCGCGTTACGCCAAAGATAAGTCGGTCGCGCTTGCGCAGGCCAGCCTTTCTTTGGAGAAGTTGAGGATTTTTCTTAGAATCTGCCATGAAGAGCGGCATCTGGACCACCGGGGCTTTGAACACGTGGCGCGCAACATTGACGAAGCCGGACGGATGTTGGGCGGCTGGATTCGCAGCCGGAGCGCCAAGTGAAAAGAATTGGGCATCTCTTTGAGCAAGTCGCCGATTTTCATGCCTTGATTGCAGCGGCCAGGCGCGCCGCTCGCGGCAAAGGCGCGAGCATATCCGCGGCGTCTTTTCTTTTCAACATGGAAGGAGAGGTCCTGCGCCTTCAGCGCGAGATACTTGACGGCAGCTACAGGCCGCTGCCTTACAGAACGTTTTACATATCGGACCCGAAGCCCCGGACAATCTCGGCCGCAGATTTCAGGGATCGGGTTGCGCATCATGCTCTCTGTTCGGTTCTGGAACCCCTTTTTGAGCGTGTCGCGATCTTTGACAGCTACGCCTGCCGACCGGGCAAAGGTTCCCATCGGGCTGTGCGTAAAGCGCAGTATTTTTCAAGGCGCTTCTGCCGGTTTCTTAAGTTGGACATCCGCAGGTTTTTTGAGAATTTGGATCATGAGGTTCTCAAAGCGAGCTTGAGGCTCCTTATCAAAGACCGTCGGCTCCTTGAACTTGCCGACCGAATCATCGGGCATGGCGCTCCGGGCTCTCCGCCGGGTAAGGGGCTTCCCATCGGCAACCTGACCAGCCAGCATTTCGCGAACCATTATCTCAGCCCGCTCGACCACTTTATAATAGAAAAACTCCGTGCGCCGGGCCTCGTGCGGTACATGGATGACTTCCTGGTCTTTTCGGACTCGCGACGTTTCCTGCACGACGCGCATGAACGCATACGGGATTTTGTAGAGCGGGATCTTAAGCTGCAAATCAAATCAGAAGCGACCATTCACGCTCCGGTTTCGGAGGGTATTCCCTTTTTGGGGCTTCGGCTATGGCCACGGGTTATTCGTCTGGACGGCTCGGGCAAACGCAGGCTTATCCGAGCGCTTAGATCTGGAGCGGAGGGTTTTGCCGCCGGGCGATTGAGCGAACCTGACCTCGCCGCTTCTTTGAGAAGCCGCCTGGGCCACGCGGAGCATGCGGACACGCTCGGACTGCGAAGATCTCTGGACGAGCTTATGAATTTTGGTTCGGGGATATTACGGGCTCCAACCGGGTGATACGTGGCGGTTCCTTCAACAACAATGACGCCAGAAACCTGCGGGCCGATAACCGCAACAACAACGACCCTGGCAACCGCAACAACAACATCGGGTTCCGCCTTGCGAGCTCACGGCATCGGCCAGATGTCTTGCGTCTATGGACGTAAGACCAGCGCCCAGGTCATGACCAAAATCCCCAGGAACCAGCGCTGCCCGCTGAAAATTGTCATATCGGCGGGCGGACGAAGAGAGAGAATACGCGCCGCGCCTACCGGTAGGACTCAATAGGGGTCTCGAACGCTGGCGTGGCGCGTTAATCTGTAGGAAACATAAGGCCTGTTATAGTGAGTTCTTCTGCGTCTAAAGCTTCCGGCCGACAGGAAAGATTTGTAAAAAATCAATCCCGGCCGCTGTAACACAAAAAGAAGCGCGTTTTTTTGAAATTTAAAAAAGTTCCGCCGCGCCCGCCGTTGCGGACTGGGGAGTATGTAGGTGTCGGTCAGTCGTCAGCCGGCGCAGGTTCTATTTCATCATATAAGTCCGCCCGCTGGTCCGGACAGCAGTCTTCATCCGGCGGACCGCAGACTTTAGGGGCAGGTTTGAACGTGGGAAATTCTGCGGGTAAGCCAAGGTGATTTAGGATTCGCACAAGTTCTTTATCGTTAAGAATTATAGCGACCGGCTTCATTTCTAGATTGCAATTAGGGCATAAAAGCGGGGAAACTTCAAAAACCCGAGCCAGACAGGCGGCCCAGGACTTGGCTTTCTTTTTGAGCTTATCAACCTTTTTCCGCAGGGCAATCCGGTCTGTTTCCTTCTCCGATGCCGCCACAAGCAGCGGCCGCAGTGGAGACCTAGGCGCAAGGGCGCCGTAATAGTGGATTAGGTTCTTATTGGGCGGCGGCA
>CAIXBR010000070.1 GCA_903917735.1 uncultured Elusimicrobia bacterium
AGGCCGGTAATGGTCTCTCCGGCGGCCAGGGCCTTGTGGAAGACGTCTTCCCGTTTTTTGTTTGAAGCGGCCTCATTGTGCATCTTCACAGCCTCTATCAGCTCGGCGGCGTAATTATGTGTAGACCGCGGTCCGAACATCCCCAGTTTTCCGCGGTTTTAAATCCCCAGGTAACCGCGCTCTCCCAATACACCACCCCGCCTTCGGTTCAAAAACACAAAACACGACCTCCTCCCCGCAGGAATTTTAAAAAAACCGCTATTCTCCGCCAGGCCCTTTCATTTTTCTGTCCTTTACCCTATAGCTTCCTCCCTCGATCTTAATCACTTCCGAATGGTGGACCAGCCGGTCTATGATAGCCGAAGCGACCGTGTTGTCATGGAATATCTTCCCCCAGTCCTTGAACGGGCGGTTCGTCGTTAAGACTACCGAACCCTTTTCATAGCGGCTGGATATGACATTGAAGAAATGATCGCTGCCCTGCTTATCGAACGGGAGGTACCCAACCTCGTCAATGACCAGCAGCGCCGGGCTGCTATAGACCTTTATCGCTTTGTGCAGGCTATGGTCAGCCTGTGAGGCAATCATGTGGTTTATCATGTCTACCGCGCGCGTATAAAGCGTCCGCACGCCGCGCGTGGCCGCCTTGTACCCGATCGCCAAAGCCAGGTGCGTCTTGCCCACGCCGGTCGGCCCGATAAACACGAGGCCGCCGGCCGTGTCGATGAACGACAAGTCCAACGCGGCCAGTATCTTCGGCCGCGGGATGCTCGCCGGATGTTGAAAATCGAAGTTATCTATCGTTTTTACCGCCGGGAACCGCGCCTGCGCTACACGGCACTGTATCTGCCGCTCGTACTTGGCGCTGCACTCCTCGGATAAAAGCCTTGTCAAAAACGCCTCGTGCGACAGGTTGTCGTTGCCGGCGGCGTCCAGTATGCCGCGCAGGTTCTTCAACCCTGCCTTCATGTTGAGGTATTCCAGCATCTTCTCCACGGTGTCCGGGAGGATTAAACCGCGCTGGTTATTTTCCGGGGGCGTCATCAGTATCCTCCTTGAAAATATCGTCGTAAAGCGATAGATCCTGCTCCTCTACGCTTAACTGCGTCCACGCAGGTTTGGCCGGGATCTTTATCTCAACCTGATCGACCAACCCGCGCCGCACACGCTGCTGCAAAATGATGTTTTTCAGGTACGGCGCACCGTACGCCTTAAACTGCAGCGCGTGGCTTATAGCCTGCAGCACCTCAGTCTTCCCATATTGTCGCACGCAATCCATGATGTCCGATATGTGCCGCCCCGCGTCCAGCTCCGCCGCCAGCAGCCCGTCCAGGTAGGCCTGCGCCGCCGGGTCAAGGCTCAGGAAATACTCTTTAAGCTTAGAGGCATGCGCTCGCTTCTTCGCCGCCACCAGGGCGTCGTAATGCCGCGGATCTTCCACCGGTATCCCGCGCTCGTAACTGCGTTTATGCACCGCTACCTGCCTGCGATCCTCAAATATCCGAACCTCTCCCACACCAGCTTTAAGAATCAACGCTTTGTAGGCGAAGGCGTCCGGCACAGAATAAGTATTCGCATCGAAATGAACACGCGCCTGACTGTTCGCGCGCACCGGGCGGATAATAGATGTGTCGTATTCGCGCTCCGGAAGCTTCTGAAGCGATAATTTTTCATGCTCGAACCGGTCACACGGTTTGGCTCGGACCGTCGCGTGCTGACGCACATTAGCCGTGCCCTCCAACCACTGCCGCATATCCGCATTTATCCCCGGCCAGCACGGCGCCGATCGGCCTTCCAGGAAGCCTGTCCGGATATATTTGATACCGGATTCAACCTTCCCTTTCTCATTGCCGCGCGCCGGGTTGCACGCTACCGGCTCGAATAAATAAGTGCCCGCAAATTCCATGAACGCCGGATTAAACCGTACATCCCGCCCCAGCCGGGACAGGACCACCGTCTTCAGATTATCGTAAAGCATTTTCTTCGTTGTGCCGCCGAAATACCGGAGGGCATTTATATGGCAGCGGATAAAGTCTTCTATGCATTGCGACACGGTGAACTCGGCGTACATCATTCGCGAATAAGACAGCACCATCACAAAACAAGATAGTTTGCGCTGCGCCGTACCGATCTGGACCGTTCCGCAATGCGCCCAATCCACCTGCGCGCACTCACCAGGCTGCGTTTCTATGCGCAGGAATACTTCCCGCTGACGGGTGCGCAGGCCAGCGATATATTCCCAGACTATTCGCATCTTACCCGCGTAGCCCTGCTGCATAATTTCAGCGTATAACCGCGTCGCCGCCAGCCCCGGATATTCCCGCAGCCGGTCCTGGATATAGGATTTATATGGCTCCAGCTTGGAGGGTTTCACAGGGCAGGGCGTCCTATCCGGGACGGTCTCGCTGGTTACCGCTCGCCGCACAGTCCGGCGGTCCAGTCCCAACCGCCGACCGATCTCGCTTATGCTCAGGTTCTCGATTAGCTTCAGCCGCCTGGTTTCCGCCCATTGTTCTGCGTTCATGCCTATATTATGGCCCACGGGGTAGCACAAAGTCTGTACCCTTTGGGTTTGCGGCGGCTTCTTCTGGAAACAGGTAATCAACTATGACTTCTACCCGTCGGGCTATCACGACTTGGTTTGCGGCGGAATCCAGGCCTATTTCACGAAGACTCGCGAGCTTCTCGACGGCAATTTTGCGTATCACAACTTGGTTTGCGGCAGATTTACGCGCCAGGTGTGCCTTATGCCGCCTTTTGTTATCAGCCGTTGCGTAGATCGGGTGGGTCCGGCGGTAACGGCGCCAATAGTCAAGCCCACGCGCCCAGACACGCTTCTTCACAGCGCGCGACTTGTCGTAATCGGGATTGGCCTGCCGCCACTGCTTGTCCATTGCGGCTTTATGCTGCCGCCGGCATTCAGGGTCGGTGCAGCATACTTGATGCGAGGTGCGGGGATCGGGGGTGAACCAACGACGGCAGATTAAACAACGTTTCTTTTTAATAGGCATAGCGGGGCTCCCTGGCTATAGCCTATCAGGAAATTGTGAACAATACGTGGTTAAACGGCGGCACGCACCGACTGGGGATATTCTAACTGCGGAATACTGGGGAAGATTAAACTGCGGTTATCA
>CAIXBR010000071.1 GCA_903917735.1 uncultured Elusimicrobia bacterium
ATTATCGACAGTGTTGATGTTAAATACCCCCCTATGACTGACCGTCAGGTAGTTTGACGGGGACGATTTGTGCCCGATATTAAACTGTGGTTCGGTGTCTGAACGAATTTCCAAAGCAGAACCCGGCGCCGTCGTCCCGATGCCGACGTTGCCGGCGAAATAAGCGGATGAGCCAAGCACTTGCAGAGGGTTGGCGCTGTTTAAAATAATACTTCCCTGTCCTCCGCCAAGCAACATTGAACCGTCCGAAGCTTGTCTCGCAATAATATTCCCGTAACCTCCGACTTGATACGATCCGCGCGAGAAGTCGCTGGGGATATTAAAACTTCCGCCCGGTGAATCGTCAATGGTGACACTGCCGACAACGGTGAGCTTGGAGCCCGGGTTCGCCGTCCCGATGCCGACGTTGCCGTTGTTTAATACCGTAACCTTGTTGCCTGAGATGTTGTTTATATCCAATAGCCTTCCGGCGCCGTTATTTTGAATGCGCGTTCCCAAGGTGGCTCCTGTAACGGCATCGCTAAAAAGACTGATCCCGATGCTGTTTACGCCGCTAGCCGGCCTGCCGAGCACTGCGAAGCTACCGTCGGAATTACCGCCTATCAGCGATACGCCGGTAGGGGCGAGAATATCGAATTCCCCGTTATTCAAAGAGCGTAAAGTGTACGTCTTCCCTGTTGCCGCCGTATTGTTTACCAGGGCTACCTGGGGGTCTGAGCTGGTAAGCGTGATATTTCCCGTAACGCCTATTGTTCCAGCGACATCTAATTTAGCCGCTGGCGACGTGGTCCCGATACCGACATTGGTTCCATCGTTGTATATCACGCTGGTTGCCTGCCAGTTGGTTCCGTCGCTGCGTAATGTCTGGCCAGCTGTGCCTGTAGGGAGCGCCCCGGCCAAGCTGCTTAACTTTGTCCCGGCCCAGTAGAGAGTGCTGCCGCTGTTATAGAGTGTGGCGGCTGTAGCGGAAGGTGCCGCGTCATTAAGATAGATACCGGCCGCCCCGCTGGGCGTGCCTTGAATATGCAGCTTGTTGAGGGGGCCCGTGGTTCCGATACCGACATTGCCGTTGGCCAGTATATTCAGTGTTGAACCGCCCACGGTGAAAATGGGACTGGTCCCGGTTAGGCCGGCGCCGGTTATGGTCATGGAAGAGGCGTTAAAGACGGATTTGCCTCCCATATTAAGGTCCATGGTCGCCGTGTGGTTGCCCAGGTTGTCGCCTAATAACGTGGACGTATCGGCCCATTTCAGCGGCCCGGTCGCCCCATTCTTGGCCAGCACCTGGTTGTCCGCGCCACCGGTTATGTAAATATTCCCCACGTCTGTGAAGGTGGTCGCGGCCATTACGTACATGCCTGTGTTGAACGTGGAAACGCCGGTAAAATACGCTCCGGAAGAAACGGCCAAGGCCCCGTTAACCACCACGTTCCCGTTCCCTATCACCGCGCCCGGGTACAAGGCCTGGGTTGAACCGAACACGGTGAAACCTTTCAATTCCACGTTAGGGTCGAGGGCGGTGCCGCCGGTGCCGAAAACCGAAAGGTCGTCTTTTACGCCAAGCTCGGTCTGGCCCTGGGCGCAAAGCGGTAGCGAAAGGGCGAACAGGGAAAACAGGAGGGCGGGTAAAATAAATATGCACGAAGGGGCGCGTGCGGGAACGCCGATAACACGAAAAACCGAGTTGTTTTTTATCGGACTCATACCTATATAAAAATATTATACCCGAAAACAAAGCCAATAACCCGCAAAGTAGCCTATTTATTCCGAATAGTCAGGCGGCCAGGAGTTAGCCTTCTTTTTCGGCGGCCGCCCCCCTGCCCGGGCGTGTTGACCGTGGCGTGCTCGGCTAAGCTCTGCAAATGCGGGTTCGAGGCGGCAAGCTCTGGCAGCAGCCGCCAGCGGCGGTAGCAAAAAGGCTGCGGAAATCGGCGAACAACGCCAGCGGGTGGGGCTTAGCCTCGGATATTATTTCGCGCATTTAGCCCCTTTTTGCGCGCAAAGTGCCTCCAGCCCGTGCACGACATCGATGACCCGGCCGCTCTCGGCATCGTAACCGGTGGAATGCCCCCGCAGGTACAGTTGCAGTTCCCGGCGCAGTTCCGAGAGCGGGACCTCGCCGGTCAGCAGCGGTTGCTCCAGGCTGGCCGTGTCGCCGGGACGGAGGTAGCGGAACTCGCGCGCGGCCAGCCAACCGGCGGGAACGGAGTTGCGCCGCACCAGCGCCGCAGAGGTATGGTCCCAATAGATCACGGCCCAGTCCGTCAACGGCAGGTAAAAAAGATAGGTCGGCCGCCAGAAGACGGACTCGCTGCCGTTCCTCAGGCGCAGCTTGACCGGGACATTCGGCTCGTCTAGCTTTATCAGCGCCAGGTCCAACTTATATTTCGCTATAAGCCTTGTCCAGTTCGGAACGTTGCCGCTGAGCTCTGTAACCTCTGTAATGCGATCGTGAAAAATATATCTCCCATCTATGAACGGCTTATAGTCAGGCCCCAGTTCCCAGCCGATCCAGCCGCCCCAGCTCCAGGTATTGTAGAGCTTAAGCCCCGCAAGTTCCTTTCTATTCTCACTCAGGAAAGCCGCCATGCCCTCGGAGCCCCATTTGAACAGCCGCGCTTTACCGGTGTACTGCGTCCAGACCATCCCGCTGTAAAACCACCATATAGCCGCCAGGCAAAGTGCTCCCGCGCTGAGGGACGGCTCCAGTTTCTTCCAGGGCAGGGCCAGGGTGAACGCCAGGCCCGTCATTATGAAAAAGGGAATATGGCGGGCGTGGTTGGCCGAAGCCCATGCAAAAAAAAGCAGCGCGGCGAAGTGCGGATAAACGGCGTGCCTGCGGCGCAGCACAAAATATACGAAGCTGCCCATAACTACGGCCAGGGCCAGCGCATAAGGCCACTGGTAAGCGTTAGAGAGGTTGAAAGCGGCCCATTCCTGTATATTATCCTGCAGCGTGCTCATGTACCGCTGGTGGTTCAGCATGACCGCATAGATCTTCCAGCCGTAGGGGTTCGCCAGGCTTGAGACGAGCCCGAGAAAAAAAATTTTAAGGTATTCCACGCTTTTGCCGGGCCGTACGAAAGGCCCTTTGCCGTAGATATAAGGGAGCTGCTCGGAAAAACACTCTCCGCCGGCGTACAGCCCTATCAGGGCGAGGCCGTAAAGGTAGCCGGCGTGCATATTGGCCCATAAGGCGAAGAAGACGGCCACGGCGGCCCTGAACTTTGATCCGGGCGGAACGCCGTCCGAACTACCGGCGGCCAAGGAAGCCAGGCGGCTTTTTTCGAGGAAATAAAGAGTGATGGAAAAGAAGAGTAACGAAAAATTCTCCGGACGCAGGTCGCAGTTGGACATTATGGCCGCGGCAAAGAAGGGCAGCAAGAAAGGCAGCGCGGCGCGCCTGCCGTAAAGCAGAACCGTGGCGCGAAAAACCAGCAGCGTCAGTACCAGTATCAGCGCCTTGAAGAGCAGCAGCGCCCTGAAGCCGGCGGCCTTGTACAGGAGGTAATAAAAAACCTGCGGCAACCATTCAAAATCCACCCACTCCGCCCCGGCTTTCGTCCAGGAAAGGAAATCCGTATGGGGCGGGCCGAAATGCGCCAGCGTATATTTTCCGGCGGAAAGGTGCCAGTAGATGTCTGGGTTGATGACCGGCAGGAAAAACACAGAACAGGAGAAGGCGAAAGCCCCCCAGCCGAGTATATTCAAAACCCTGTCGCGGTCATACATTGTCTAATTCTATAAAATAGCCGCGCCCTATTACCGGGGAAGCCCAGAAAATAGAAACTCCGGTTTCCCGAGGTTTTCCGTTCCGACGCGCGGCTCTAGCGTATCAGCGGCTTGAACGAGTCCAGGACGGCCACGAACAACTTGACGTTGGCCTTGGCAATATCCATGGGCGCATAAAAGTTAAGCACAAAAAAACGTTCTTTACCGAGACTACGGCAAAACGTTCACAGGCCGGCATTTTATTCGGGTTCAATCCGGTCGAGCAGAGCGCTGAACATACAAGCGGAAGGGTAGCCTATCCGTTTCCGTCCCTTTCGGTTGACGGTGCTTAAATAACCACACCATTGCACTGCATGTTCTCGCCCCCTCGCAGAACCGTACCTGCGGATTTCCCCTATACGGCTCCTCAACAATACTCATACGGCAACAGCAATCACTCACACCGTATTATAAGTTTCGGTTTTGTAATCGGCACCATTCCGCCTCAGTGTGCGGCCACCGTGACCCTTCAGCTTTTCGCATTGTTGCCGGCCCCTTCGCTCCACGGACCATAAATGGCCGGATTGGCTACGGGCCACCCAGGGCCCCGCAACTTCGCTTTTGTTGCCATGCCGTAACAAGAGCTACAATCAGACGGCCAAAAAGCGGGACTTTTCTTTGAACTTTTGCCGTGCCCCCCCCCCCCCGCGCTCGGCGATAGCCGGACGTGTTGGGCGGTTGCTGGTAGGGTCAGCCGGGGCGGGTTCTATAGCGGCTCAGACCAGGTACGGTTTTACATGGTCGCCGCTTAAATTCAAGATCTGGGCGTAAAGCCCTATGCACAGAGCGGGCATGAAGAACCAGAGCATTTCCAGCGGGATGGCGACGGAAGGCTTTTCTTCCAGGCGGATAGAGGCCTCGACGGCGCCGGAGAAAAAAGCAGGAAGGCTCCCGTCTTGGCTACAACGCCTACCTTATCCCATTTGCTGGCGGCGACCATCCGGTGCGTGGCCTTGAAAACGGCGAAGGTCCTGCCGACGTAGGAGCACTTCCACACCGTGTCAGCCTGCTCCGCGGTAATTACGTCCGCGCAAGCCGCGTCCGCCAGGCCTGTCTTTAGTCTTTTGTACTAGGACACTCTTATATTAGGAACAATCCAATTACATGATAACGGAATTACCTTAACAATTGCGGCGAGGGCGGCTCGCGGGCGCCCGTTTTTTTGAGGCCAGGTTTTACCGCATCGCACCGTCAGCTGACGGCGGCAGGGCGAACATGTAAAGCGTTCCTCCGGAGAACGGCGCCAGCGGCGTGGGATAGACCGCGCGAGCCATAATGGCCTTTTTCCTGCTCGGCGGCACGGAAAAACCGACCATGGCTTTTTTCGAGCCCAGGTCCAACCATTCCCATTCCCCAACGGAGCCGCCGCCGCGCGAAGCCCTCAGCCTGGCGGTATTCGTTTCGTAGTTATACCAAGCGTCGTAATCGGCGCCGCCGGCAACCTTCTCCGGGGGCACACCGTAGTGCGCAGCCGCAAGCGACAGCTCCCACTTGGCCGCGTTCCAGGCCAGATAATCCCCAGTTCCCGCCCACGAGAAAACCGCCAGGAAGGATGCCGCCAGCAGGGCAGGCGCGCGCCGGGAGACCGGCTGTGCCGCCAGGGCCGCCGCCGCTGCGCCCAGGGGCAGGAGGTAGACAAAGTACCTGTCGAAAAAACGCGGCGCCACCAGGAGAAAAAGGAACTGAAGCCCAAAAGCGGCCGCGCAGTCCCGGGCAGGCCCGTTAAGTCCCCGTAGCCTATAAAAACCAGCGGCCAGGACTCCAGCCGACAGCGCGGACAGGAAGGTGGCCGCGGGCCAGAAGTAGTGCAGGCCCAGCGGGCCGCAGGCCTTCGCGGTATAGCCGTAAATCGTCACGTAGCCGAGGCCGGTCTTGTAGAGATAGTTGCCGAAACCCGGCACAGGGAAAGGCCCGGAGATTGCCTGGTTAAGCAGGCAGAGCGCCGCCCCGGCGCCGGCCGCAGCAGCCGCCCGCCTATCGGCAAGCAGCTCCCGGAAAAAGCCCGGCCGCGACACCAGCGCGGCTGAAAAAGGAAGCAGGAAGAGCCCGTAAAGGAAAGCCCCCGCGCTGGCTCTGACAAAAACCTGCGCCAATAGGTTCGCCGGTCGGCTCCACATCGCGGCGGTTTCTGCCCCTATGCCGGCCGAAGCGCCGGCCATGAGAGGGCTGTCGCCTGCCCACATCCACAGCAACCAGCCGGCCAGCGCAGAGATGGCTGGCAGCCACAGTTCAGCCAACCGGCGCCAGCCAGGTTTCCCCTCGGAAAATAGCCGCAGGGAGAAAGCGGCCGGCAGCAGTAGGCCGGTGGGGCGTATAAGAGTGGCTCCCATGGCGCACAGGGAGGCCGGCCACAAGGACCTATCGCGCCCTGCCCCGCGGCCGGAGAACAGGTAAACCGCCAGCAGCGCCGCCAGTAGGTAAGGCACCTCCGTCATGAAAGTCAGGGAAAGGGTGAAGAACAGCGGGTTGAAAGCCAGACAGACGGCTCCCAGAAAAGCGGCTTCCGGCTCCGCCCCGGCTCTTAGCAGCAGGCGCCCGAAAAGCCAGACCGCCGCGGTGCCGGCGGCCAAAGTGGAAAGCCTGAGCGCACCGAAGGAGAAGCCTAGGGGCCAGGCCCACGCTGCGCCCCAAGCCGTCTGCAGGAGTTGCGTCTTCAGCGTGTCGAACAACTGGAGGCCGCCGCCGGCCAGCAGGTTCTTCACCGGAAGCGCGTATATCCAGTCGTCGTTAAGCGGGAAGTTCCCGCTCCACGGACTGAGCAGCAGTGCGGCGGCCAGGAAAAGGCAAGCCGCATAGACGGGCCTTATTTTTTTCATAATCTAAAGCACAGCTTTTCTCTACTTGGCCATTGCGAAGAAAGGAAAGCCAGGCTGACTACGGACATCAGCGGGTGCATCTGGCTGAATTTACTTTTTGCCAGTTTTATAGCGACGCAGCTGATGAAGCCGAAACCGATGCCGTAGTTAATGTTATATGTCAGCCGGATTCAACCGCGAAGTGCAACACCCTGTTTAAAAACTTCGGCCGGTGTTCTGTAGTCCAGGCATTTGCACGGCCGTGTGTTTAGAAGATATTCTACACGTTTTACTTGTTCTTTGGTGACAGTGGCGAAGTCGGTGCCTTTCGGAAAATAGATCCGGGAAACGAGGTAAGGTCTTTACTTTTGACCTTTTTGACGGGAGAGGTTAAGAATTAAGACCACGCTCCACTACGCGCACGCGTGTTAGCGAAGCCGGAAGTATATGAATAATTATTCTTTTTTTGCGCCGTCAGATAACGGCTGCCACTTGCCGTATTGAGGAGCAGGTGCCCTCTCATCCAAACTCCAGGGTTTAGGTGGTTCCTGGCATGTGTTAAGCAGGCGCAGGGCGGGCAGCGCTTCACTATTATAATGCCAGAAAGAGCTCACCGCCGCTGTAGACACAGCCGTAAAAGCGTCGCCTTTTTCATACAGACTGATACCATGCAAAGGCTTTAATACAAAGTATTATTTTCTCTCCCTTGCCGCGCTGTAGCAGGGCTAAATGACACCGATCGTCCGGACATAATAGCCGGTTGCGTCAGAGAGCAGTTCCAAGGCCATGCTTGAGTCATGGTCATGCCCGGCAACTATCATATCTTCGGTACCGTCGCCGTTAAAATCATGCTTGACCGCGTAAGGCAGGGATTCAGCGGAATAATGATAAACCGAAGTGCATCTTCCGGGTAGTCCGCATTAGTCCACATTGCAAAATCCTTGTTATAGTTTTTAACAGCCTCGGCCATAGCGGCGGTCATAACTATTTTTTCTGATACTTCTCCTTGAAAGCCGCGGGCTTATTCGATTTCAGCCCCATTATCCCTTCTGTCTGGAGCGGGAGTAGCCCCTCGTAATAGTAATCCACGGATCTGTAGGCAACATAAAGCCGGTTATCGCCTGTTTTTTTCTGGAGAGCCGTCCCTTTTCCTTCGCCTTAAATTTGCCCAAAACTTCCCTTACCGCTATAATAACTAGCCTATGGCTATGCCGTAACAAGCGCTGTGCGCCTCAGACGGCCAAAAAGCGGTTCTTTTCTTTGAAATTTTGCCGAGGCCCCCCGCACCCGGCGGTTACCGGACGCGCGGGTCCAGCTGGCATTGTTCTTCGGGCGGGCCGCAAGTTTGCGGCGCTTTTACGGCAGGCTTGAACTCCGGAAAATCAGCGGGCAGCCCTAAATGGGTTAAGTACCTCACTAGTTCCTTGTCATTGAGGATAACAGCCACCGCCTTCATTTCCAGTTTGCATTTGCTCTACTCCGGCAGGGAAACCATGGCTAATAAATGCCGGAAGCTTATAAGGATGTGGAAGCGGTGGTCGGGCTGGTGACCGGGGCCGGCATAGCGCGCAAGGTCGCCAGGTTCAAGCCGCTGCTGGTAATAAAAGACTGATCGATAGATTTTAGGACTGATAAAATTATATTTTAACGTCCGCTGGTGGAAAACAGCCGGAAGAAAGCGGGAATGTTCTATTTTTATTCACACAAATAAAATAATTTTTAAGCATGGCCATGAAATCCCCCTCTCCAATCAATACTAATATCCTCCGGCTGTCCCGTTTGATACCGCTATTTATTGCCCTATTGACCTTCGCCGTTTTTCTTCCCGCCCTACGTAACGGGTTCGTAAACTGGGACGATGATAAAAATTTCTTAACCAATTATCTCTACCGGGGGCTGGGTTGGGAACAGCTTAAATGGATGTTTACCACTTTTCATACGGGTCCTTATCAGCCGTTAAGCTGGATAACCTTTGGGCTGGATTATATTATCTGGGGAATGAACCCGTTCGGCTACCACCTGACCAACGTCCTGCTGCATAGCGCTAATGCCGCAGTTTTCTATCTCCTGTGTCTTAAACTTTTGTCGAAGGGCGGGTCTTCCGGAGATTTGAAGGATAAAGCCAGCCTGTATCTTTCGGCTGGTTTCGCGGCGCTGTTCTTTTCAATCCATCCGCTCAGGGTGGAGTCAGTGGCATGGGCGACTGAGCGGCGGGATGTGCTGTCCGGATTGTTCTATATTTTAACGATCCTATTATATCTGACCCCACGTACGTCAGGCGGAGAGAGAGCTTCGTTCTCCAGGCGGTACGCGCTGCCGCTGACCGTTTTCCTCCTGGCGCTGCTTTCAAAGGCAATAGTCGTCACGCTGCCAGCAGCTTTGGTCATTCTGGACATTTTTTATCTTAAGCGTCTGCCGCCCGATCCGCGGCGCTGGTTAGCGCGGGAATATCAACAGATATGGCTGGAAAAAGCTCCTTACTTCGCGCTTTCTCTTTTTTTCGGCATAATCGGCTATTTTGGCCAGGCTGACGCCGGAGCTTTGATATCCATGCGAAAGGCAGGGCCGGATAAGCGCGCCGCCCAGGCGCTATTCTCGCTGGGATTGTATCTTTGGAAGACTCTGATCCCGTTAAAACTTGTCCCATTTTATAAATTTTCCGGAGCGCTTTCCGATTGGCAGCCGCTGCTGGGGGGAGCGGCGGCGCTGACAATAACGGCGGCGGTGGTTAAGGCGCTATGGCGTCTGCCGGCGCTCCTGGCTGTCTGGGCTTTTTATCTGATCACGCTTAGTCCGGTTTTGGGCATCGTGAAGTTCGGTGAGCAGGCCGCCGCCGACCGTTACACATATCTGCCATGCCTGGGTTTTGCCGTGTTGGCGGGATGGGCTTTATTGTTCGGGCTGCGGCAGCCCGGTCAGGTAATAAAAAAGGGCGTCGCTTTGTCGGCCTGCGTAATCGTATTTCTTTTCGGCCGGCTTAGCTGGACGCAGGCGAAAATCTGGCGGGACTCGGAAACTTTGTGGAAATACGCCATTTCGCTTAATCCTGAAATTGAATTTATCCACACCAATCTCGCGGCGCTCTTCATCACGCAGAGTAGATTGGACGAAGCCGTTTTTCAATGCCGTGAGGTGTTGCGGATCAATCCTAAATATGAAAGCGCGTTTAATAATCTTGGAATGGCTCTTGCCAAACAAGGAAAAAACGAAGAGGCGATCAAGAGTTATCAGGAGGCTCTGCGGCTTAAGCCGGGCTATACCGAGGCTTTTAATAATCTTGGAAACGCCTTCGCCGCGCGGGGTGAACTGGCAGAGGCGGAGCGTAACTACCGTTCGGCGCTGCGGCTTAATCCAGGTTATGTCAACGCCCACAACGGCTTAGGAGCGGTTCTTGCCAGGCAGGGGAACCGTGATGAAGCCGTGAAGCATTTTCAGGAAGCTGTGCGTCTGAACCCAGAATTCACTCTGGCGCGTAAAAATCTGGCTCTGATTCAGAGCCGCTGAAAAAGTCAGCGGATAATAAGCGGTTTTTCCGCCCACGGCTTGCCGGCGGTCAGGCAGATACGGCATTCGACAGTTCCGGATGGTGCCGAAACCGTTGGCCGCCGCGCCCCGGCCCCGGGCTATTGCGTCAGTTTTTTTATTTTATTCCACGCTAAACTTATTGCGCCCGCGTCCAGCGGCGAGTTGGAGATCTTAAGCTCTTTTATGTCCCCGAAGAAAAACCCGCGCTGGGTTTTAATACTTCCGAGGTAAAGCGGCTCTTCGCTGTTGACGTAGTTTGTCTGCGCGTCGGCTTCGCCTACGTACCGGCCGTTGGCGTATGCCTGTATCCTGCTGCCGTTGACGCTAATAGAAAGGTAATTCCACTTGCCGGGCACTACGGGGAGTAGTATCCCGCGCTTATTGAAGCTGAAAACATACCTGGAACTTAAAGCGCCGCTTTGCTGCAGCACGAACCCGCCCTGGTTGCTGGAATTGCACAGCAGGGTCTGCCAGTTGGTGACCTGCGGCAACGCGATCTCCGCGGGCCGGAAGACCAGCTCTATGGAGAATTGCCTCCCGAACACGGCCTTCCCTTTTCTCCCCAGCGCGTAGTCCAGCTTGTTGGCGAAATTCCTGTCGAACAGTTCGTGGACCAGGTCTTTGGCGTCAGTCTTCAAAATAAAAGCGCTGTCCTTGTTATCATGTTTCTTCAGGAAGAACATTATCTTGCCGCCGGCTTTCCCGGAATCCTGCGGGTCATACAGCAGGGACAAGGCAGCGGGGATCTTGTTGTCGTAAAAGCCGAACTTATCCGATTCGAAAAATATCTTTGTTGTCCCGTTTTCAATCATGAACGACAGGAGCCTGGAATAATCTGTTTTTAAAACCAGGTCCATAAGCCCCGGGTTGACGGCCGCGGCGGTCTTTGAAAGGCTGTAATACAGGGCCTGGTAGGAGATGCTAGTGAAGATCAGCACTTTCTCCTTCTCGGCGGTCAGATTTTTTATAAAAGCCGCGTTCGCAAGGATCTGCGCCCTCTCGGCTTTGTCGGCTTCCTTGTTGTTGGTTTCAAATACCAGTTCAGCCGTCCGTTTGTAATCGTAGACGGTCTGGAAAAAAGAAAATGATAAAAAGAAAACCGCGAGAGCGAACGGCAGAACCAGCGTCTTCCCGGTTTTAACGGACTTGCGCAGGTCGTCCGCGAAAATAGCGAGCAGCATGAAAGCCGGAAAATTAGAGGGGAACAGGTTCCAATTGTGGCTGCGGCCCTGGTAGTACGCGAACAAGCCGGTGCCGAGAACGGTAAGCAGGAAGACGGAAGCTGATCGCGGAGAGATCTTCCTGTCCAATATATGCCGCAGCGAGTACAGCAGGCCGATAGCGTAGAGCAGGGCTATAAACATCCACGGGTGGTAAGTGCCGGGCATAGGCAGCATCCCGGAACCAAGGACGGAAGCGGCTTTCATGGTCGAAAACATCCCCGGCAGGTCAGGGAAACTGCCGTAGGCGGCACCTATCGCCAGAGAATAAACGGCGAAGACCGCGGCCAGGACCAGCAAAGCGTTAACTGTGTGGAAAAACACTTTCCGGGCGATGCTCCTTGGGTCCTGCCCGTCGAGCTCCAGGTAACAGTGAAAAGCCAGGAGGGACAGGTAGGTCACCATGCCGAAATCAGGGTTCCACAGAACGCCGAGGGCGAACAGCGCGTAGAAAAGAAAATAAGCCTTCCGCGTCCTGTTCTGCAAATAATAATCCGAGAGGAACAGCAGCAATGAGGGGAACAGCCAGCGTATCGGGCACATAGCGAAGTAGGGGTCAAAAGCTGTGCTGATATGCGGGTAAATAAACGTGTTGAAAAGCAGCGTGGTGAAGCCGAATAAAAGAAGCGCTTTGCTCTCCAGCTTCTTTTTTAGGAACATGAAAAGAAGGACAAAACACAAAGAGCTGAGAAAAGCCATCAGCGCCGAAAAGCTCAGCACGCTCAAGCCGGATATTTTTAGGAACGGAACGACAAAATGGGGATAAAGCCCGTAAGTGTTGGTGAATCCGTCCACCAGCATCGGCAGGCCGTTATAGACCTGGACCACGGAATAATACACAGCATTGAAGTCGTATCTGTTCTCCTGGGTGTTAGGGAAGCTGAAGGCCGAGATAAAAAATACGGCGGCGGCCAGGGCGCCGCAGAAAAGATGAACGAAGACGTTTTTCGCTTTCTCCAGCGCGGCGCGCGTTTTGCCGGAGAACTCCGGGTCATAAAGAAAGCCGGACAGCACGGCCGGGAAGAGCAGGAAGAGAAAAAGATAAAAATGGCCGTAGATGAACGACGTAATGAAATAAAAATCCCCGTTCGTCTTTGCCGCCAGGTCGTGCGCGTTCTGGGCGTTCGCCGCAAAAGGATTAGCCGCGCCGAGCGCCCTGAAAACCATAAAAACGACAAGCCCGAGGCTTCCCGCAAGTACGGGAGGGTACAGCTTTTTTATCGCAGCTTCTTTGGCGCGGTCCGCGTATTTAACAGCCAGGTAGTAGGCCGCCGGCAGGGAAACAGTAAATGTCAGCACGGCCGCTAAATATAATAATTTTTCTTTCGGCTCCGGTAAAAAGCCGGACTGCGGGACAGCCACGGTCTTCGCATAAGCCACTATCCCGCTGATATCCGGATTATAATAAGCGTTGATGAACCGGAAGATTATGTAATAAACAAGAAAAGAGAGAGATAAAGCAGCAACCCACCTGATATACTCAGTTTTGCAGGCAAAAGATGAAGGAGAAATTTCTTCTTTTATGCTTTTTTTCAGCCACGCGCCGAGTTTTGTCATTGAGCTTATGAGAATTTTACAGGAACGCCTCACTTTCGGCCGTTTGAAGCGCTGGCGCCTTTTTCGCCGCTTTTCAGTATTATATTATATCGATAGCGGCTCCTTGTTCTGCAAATCTCCGGGTTTCCGGAAGTTCTAAAGAAGAAAAGCGCCGTAAACGACCATATGCTCCCTGCCGAAGCGGAAAACAAGATAAAGGCGATGTCGACCGCGGTATAAGCTGCGCGCTCCGGACGCCTGGCCTGTTTTAACAGACAGCCTTTCATCAACGCGCATGCGCCCCCCCCCTGCAATGGCGTTTCAAAGACTATTGATAGCCTAACAGACGAACCAGACACCGTAGTGTCGGTTCGTTTTTACGCTGCCCTGGTTTTTAAGTTTTACAGCCAGCCGTGAAGGGCGGCGTCTATATGTTCCTCAAGGTTAGGGGTATACTCGGTTATGCGCTTGCTGCTGAGGATGTCGGGATCAAAAAGATTTTTTTCAACGTACTGCGCCAGGCCGGAGTCGGTCACCATCAGGTTAAGCTCGTCGTTGATCACCAGGCTGCGGCTGTCCAGGTTGGAGGAACCGCAGGTAAGCCAGTAGCTGTCTATCACGGCCACCTTCTCGTGCGCCATGCGGCCCTGATACTCGTAGATCTCCACGCCGGCCTTCAGCATATCCGGGTAATCTTCGCGCGAACCGCGCTGCACTATCTTCATATCGTTGTCTTCGGGCGTAATTATCTGAACCTTCACGCCGCGCCGGGCGACAGCCGACAGCACCTTCACTATCTCCGGGTCCACGAAATAAGGATTGGCTATGCGTATGGACTTTTGGGCCGTGGAGATAGCCCTCAGGTACATGGCCTTTATGTTCTGGTCCTGGCCGCCGCGGTGTGTCACCACGCGGGTTTCCACGCCGTTGGGAGCCTCTGAGAGCGCGGGGAAAAGGTCCTCGCCGTCGGCGAACTGGCCGCCGCTGGCGTACCATTTTTCCATGAAAGCCGTCTGCAGGGCGGCCACGGCCGGCCCCATCACCAGCGTCTGCTGGTCGTGCCAGTCATGCTGGTACAGTTTACCTACGTTCATGCCGCCAGTAAAGCCGGTATCGCCGTCTATAACCACAACCTTGCGGTGGTCGCGGTGGCCGCTGAGGAAATTGGATTTGTGCTGGCGGGCCTCCATGCCGTTGGCGTTAATGAAGGCCAGGATCTTCTGTACTTCCTGGTCTTTATCCACCTCGGAGCCGTACTGGTCCACCACAACGCGGACTTTGACGCCTTCTTTAGCCTTGGCCGCGAGTATTTTTGCCAGGCCCCAGCCGTACTCGTCTCCCTGAAGCTGGTAAATTTCTATGTGAATGGATTTTTTAGCGCTCCTGATGGCCGCGCCTGCCGGCGCCATTACGCCTTTTCCGTCTATCATGAACTCCACAAGATTCTTGCCGGAACTGCGGGTGGCGTCCACCGTGTCCACGTAGCGGGCAAGCCCCGCCCAGTCGCCGGGGACCGTTGCGGCAAGATGCCGGGCCGCCATCTTCTTTATATCCGGGGAATAAGACACCGAGTTGAAAAGCCGGGTCTGGTCCGTGTTATAGAACATCCTGTCGAAAACGCCGTCGTCCTGGGCCGAACCCAGCAGACGAAATATGGCTTTTTCTGTCTGTTCCTGCTGGTAATCCTGGCTGTCCTGGCTGTTCTGATTAGGGTGGGAATACTTGACAAGCGTGTTGAGCATCTCCAGTTTCTGGTCGTTGGAGGAAGCGTACATCTGGGAGTCGTTCAGGGCAAGGACAGCGCTCAGGTCCCGGGTATTCACCTTCGGGGCTTCTACCGGAGCCGCGGCCGGCACGGGGGCGGGAACGGCGGTCTTGCCGGTATTCAGCAGCAACTGGTAGGCGTCCTGGCCGGCGGAGGACATACCCGGGACAGTTAACGGAACCAAAATTTGTAAAAGTACTGCGGTAACGGTTTTAAATCCGGAGGTATTTGCCATACCTATATAATATCTTTGAACGCAGGAATGCCGATAGCGGCTAAAGGCCCAGGCCGGGTCAGGCATTTGAACCAGTCCGGCCTGGGCCCTAAAGCCCAAAAAAATGAAAACCGCCGGGGCTGCGGGCGGTTTTCATTAGTAAACCTTAAGTTCGCTTACAGGCTGTTCAGCAGCTGCTGCAGAGGCGTGGAACTGCCGCTGTCGCGCAGCGGGGTGACGGAATCCGTAACGTTCACGTCCCTGAACTCGGGGGTGGGCGTGAAAGCCTCTTCGGCCTTGAAGTCTTTGCCGGGCAGGGCCGGGATGTTCTGGGTGGTGCAGTGTATGGAGCCGCCGGCGGTTATGCTGTCGTCGGAGATCACCGGCACCACGGTCACTCCGGGCATACCGGCCTCATAGGCTGCCTTTGCGGCGGCCCCTTCGGTATCATGGCCCGAGTAAGAGGGAATTATGGCGACATTGTTGACCAGCAGCGAGTTGGTATAGGTATACCAGGTGCCGCTGTCCTGCCAGCCTTTAACCTGTATCACCTTGTAAGGAGAGCCGTCGGGCGCCTGGCGGCCCTGGAAGAAGGCTATGGCCTTTTCGGCGTTGCTCTTGAAGGGTTCCTGGTCGCACACCGAGATGAGCACGGTGTGGTCGTTCAGCAGCTTCATGAACATGTCGATGTGGCCGGTGCCGTCGGTGGGCTCGTTGGGATAGCCGGCGTACTCGAAGGTGTAGATGTTCTTCACGCTGAAGTAGGTCTTCAGCAGGGCGTCCACCTGGGCCGGGGTTTTGTCGGAGTTCCAGATGTAAAGGCGCTTGGTGGTGAACAGGTCGCCCTTGGAGTCCACCATCAGGTTGCCGCCGTCCATGATTATCGGCATGGCGAACACGTCTATCTTCTTGGCCTTGCCCAGGTTGGCGGGCAGGGCGTCGTCGTTGCGGCGCTGCTGGTAATGGCGGTAAGTGGTGTCCACTATGCCGGGCTTCTGGCCGGCCGTCAGGCCGAAGGGACCGTAATCACGCATCCAGACAGAGTCGATCTGAATATTCAGGCGGCTGTAGCTTGAAGCGGGCACACCGGGGATGGAGGCGGGGGCGGCAACGCCCCAGAGCTGCGCGTGGCCGGGGCCGGTGGCGGCTTTGCCTATGGCGGTAAGCATGTCCGTGTAGCCGGCCCAGCCTATCACCACAGCGGCGACAGGTTCGTATTCCGCCGTCAGGCGGAACCCCGAGGGAGGCGCGGCTCTGGTCGCCATTACCGGCGGCTTGCCGTCGGCCTTTTCGCGGGTAGAGTCTATCCAGTTGGGAAGAGGTTTGCTTAGGTCGAGGGCGTAAGCCCCGGAGAACATCAGGCTGAACAGCGGCAACAGGAGCAGTCCAATAATTTTTTTCATGAATCCTGCCTTATATTAATGTATTTAAGACAAAACCAAGCTTACCTATATAGATTACCCATTAGTTAGGTTTCCCGCATGAGCCTTTAGGGGAAACCGCATGTAGGTCTTTGGACCTATATAAATAAGAGGACCGCCTTAAGCAGTCCTCTTATCTTGCTTCCAGTTAGTATAGCTCTTACTGCGCCGGGGGCGGGATAACCGGAGCCAGGGGGGCGGGGACGGGAGCGGGAGTGAACGGGCGGGTGCCCATTTTCGTCATCCAGATCGCACCCAGCCCGGTCATCGTACCGAAAGCCAGCAGCATTACCCCTATCAGAGAAAGCAGGCCGCCTATCAGCGGAATAAGCTTTCCGAAGAAGAGCAGACCGGCCATTACGGCATAGCCAGCCGCCACTTTACCGGGCAGCCCCACGGGGCCGGCTTTCTTTATGCCCTCGAAGAATCTGGCCTGCAGCACTACGCTGAAGGCGCTTAGCCCCAGCACACCGGCCACCGCAAACAGCATAAGGGCGAAAGGCACCAGTGGTATGCCCAGTATAGAGACCACCATCATAAGGAGGGCCGGGAAAAAGCCCACCAGCGCTATGGCGCCTATGCCGCAGGCGCGCCACATATCGCCGGAGATGGCCGCGGCGGAGTTTTCCACGTTCTTGGGGAAGAAGACGGCCGGCAGCAGCAGCAGCACTATGCCGGTAGCCAGCATGGAGAACAGTATCAGCAGGCCTATACCTACCAGCCCGCCTATAAGCCACGGGCTATGGCCGCCATCCTCGCTTACATCTCCTGAACGCCAGTTGTAGCGCCCGGTATACCGCACCGTCCTCAGCGCCTGCGCCAGCGTGCTTTTAAGCGCGTCGCCGCTGAAGCTGTTTACGGAACCCTTGTGTTTGGAATTAGCGCCTTTTTCCACGCTGCCACCCAGGGCGGAAATATTCCCGTCCACCTGGCCGGTGCCTGAAAGGGTGACCTTGCCGCCTACCGCCGAGAGATTCCCGGTTACCTTGCCGCTTACGTCCACGGGGCCGCCTATGCTGGAAACATCTCCGTCCACAAGGCCGGGGATGTAAACAGGGCCGCCCATAGAAACAAGGTCTCCCGTAAGCTCGCCGTTAACGGTAACCGAGCCGCCGCCTACCGCGGTGGCGTTCCCCTCCAGCTTGCCGTCCACGGTGAGTGACTTATCGGTGGCTACGTCGCCGCTTAAAGTCTCCCCTTTGGCCACAACCACGTCCTCATGCCGCACCTCGGGCCGGCGGGCGTAGGCCCCCTGGCTTAAGGCCAGCACGGCCACCATGGCCGTCAGCGCGTATTTGGTTATATTCTTCATATTAATCTCCTCCATCATACTCTCAGATCCTCTGGGCGGCCATACGGCCGCCGGACACTGCTTTTATAATACCGGCGCAGATAAGCGCCGCGGCCGCTATTTCATAAACAGGCGGCATCATATTAAGGACCGTGGCTCCCAGGTCCGAACCCAGCGAAACCGCTGCGGCCAGTTTGCCCGACAGCAGCGCGCCGCGCGCCGCCGTTAGCTTTAAGGCCTGCCCTAAACCTCCGGGCTGAGCAAGCAGCTCCGCATTCTCAGAAAAGACTCGGTAGAGGAACCCGGCTGAAAGCAGGACCAGCGCCCCACCCCAGGCCGCCATGATAAGCTCGGAAGCCTTCACTATCCAGCCGAAACCCGCTTCTGCCGGGACTTGCGCCGCTATTTCGGACATCACGCGGGCCCTGAAGCCCGCTGAAGGCCGCCTGTAAGGCAGCCCCGCTATGGCCTTGGCTATAAGTTTGTCGGTGTTATCAGCTTTCATATCGTCCTCTCTGGTATTACGCCCCGGGGCGCTAAACGGTTGCATCCGCGGCGCGAAGCTTGGCTTTTATCATTTCCCTGCCCCTAAAAAGCCTGGCCTTCACCGTCCCCTCGGGCACACCCATCACCCTGGCTATCTCGGCCGGGCCCATATCCTCGCGGTACTGCAGCTGCAGCGCCTCGCTATATAAAGGAGGAAGGGAGGCCAGCAGTGCCTCTATTCTTTCAGAATCTATGGAATCGGACACGCTTTCCGCCACCCCGGGCCCGCGGTCCGGCAGGTCGGGGAAGTTCTCATCATCCATCGAAACATTGCGGCTGCCGGCGCGCAGGGCGTCCATGCAGGCGTTGTGGGCTATGCGGAAAAGCCAGGGTGAGAATGGCTGGGCGGTATTATATGAGGAAAGGGCCCGGAAGGCCTTCACGAAGGCTTCCTGCGCGGCGTCCTCGGCTGCCACCGGGTCCCTCAGCAGGCGCAGGGCGAAGCTGTAGATCCTGTCCTGGTAGGCTTCCACAATACCCGCGAAAGCGGAGTTGTCCCCGCCCAGGCAGCGCCCGACCAGCTCTATTTCAGTTTCGCTCATCAGAGTTAATACGCGCAAGGGGCGCTATCGGTTGCATGCCGGATATTCTCATCTTGCACCAGAAGTCTTTTTCAGCTTCCTGGCGGCCGGGCAGGGAGCCAGCTGGCCGCCGGCGGCCGGGGCGTAAAACGGGGCAAGCTGCCCGGTTCCGTCCAAAGTGTACGGGGTGGCGGAATAGCCGTCCTTTAGTTCAGGTTTTATTTCAAATATATAGAACGTCTGGCTGATCTTCTGCAGATGGGTCCGGGGATCCGTGGCAAAATGCTTCTTATTGTAAGGCATCATGCACTCTCCGTCGCAGGAGCGGCAGTATTCGGTGTATAGGGCCCTCCGTATGGGATAGTTGTATGGGGCGTCCATAGCGGATCCCACTATAATCTGGCGTACCGGCCAACCGTCGAACCGCTTTGACTGGTCCCAGTTCAGATGTTCATGCCCGCTGACAAAAGCCGCCACATGTCCCGCGGCCAGGATAGCGCTCATCTGTTTCCGGAAGCGCGCGCTGGGTTTGCCCAGCAGGGCGGAGTCCATGGGGACATGCCCGAAAACAAAACGCAGCCCCGCTCCATCGGCCTCCTTCAGGTCCTTCTTCAGCCACGCCTCCTCCTCAGGAGAAATATACTGGTCCACCACCGTGAGCGGGACAATATGCACGTTCTTATGGGTAAAGGAATAATAGAGCGGCGGCGAGCCCTGTATGGAGAAGGAAGACAGCGCAGTTTCGAAATATTTCCAGGCCTCCCCATAGGCCTGCCGGTGCGCCGGGGTGTAATAATCGTGGTTGCCGGGGAGCGGGACCACGGGAATACCGGCATCCTGAAAGGGCTTTAAGGCACTTTGAATATTAAGCCACCACGTGCGGGCCTTCTCGACGGGGATATTCTCATCCGGGTTCCCGCGGGTGAAGTCGCCGGTTATGACCACAAAATCCGGGCGCTCCGCGATAAGGCGGCGGACCGCGCTGTTCAGAAAAGAGCCTACGCTTTGGGCGGGATCGGCCTGCGTTCCGATATGCAGATCAGAAATGACCGCGAACTTCCAACCGGCCTCGGGAGCGGGAGTTGCGGACCAGGCAGCGGCGCAGGACAGAAAACCGGCCACGATCGCAAGAACCGATTTTTTCATGTTATTCTCTCCCCATCCATATCGTATTTTTACATATTCATTCCCGTGCTTCAAGGCTCGCGAGAGACTGAGCTTAAAACGCGTATTCACGGCAAGTTGACCGCTGCCGCCACAAAGTATACAATTCATTGTCGTCGGGCGGCTCTGTAGCCGGTTCCCAGGCCCCGGTTATTTATGACCTTATTTACGCGTTTCAGCGCCAGCCAGATCAAATTCTCGGCAGCCGCCATATTGATAGTTTCGGCGGCCGCGGCAGTCTTTATCCTTTACAGGGAACACCCCTGGCTCTTCCGCGCCAAAACGGAAATGGAAAAGCAGCACCCCGTATGTGTTTTAGGAGTTTCCGAACCTACCAGCGTAATCTCCGGCAGTACCGCCGGCATACGCAATATTTTCATAAACTGGAAGACGTCCTTCCCTGCCGCGGCGGTGAAGACAATAAGGGCTACCGGCGCGGTCCCGCTGATAACTTGGGAGATCTATCTTGAGGACATAAGGCACGACAACATACTGCCTGCCATTGTCGAAGGGAAATACGACGGATACATCGCGCGCTTCGCCAGGCAGTCAGGCGCCGCGCCGCTTTTTATCCGGCTGGGACATGAGCCCAACAGTGACTGGTACGGTTGGTCGGGAACAAACGCCAACCCCGAACTGTATGTAAAAGCGTTCCGCCGGGTGCGGAAGATATTTTCAGGCCAGGGGAGCAAAAACATTAAATTCATTTTTTCGGTGAACGCGGAAGACGTGCCGGACAAGGCCTGGAACCGTTTTGAAAATTACTACCCGGGCGACGAATACGCCGACATAATAGGCCTGGACGCCTACAACTGGGGCAATGGGGGAAAGCCATGGGAGAAGTGGAGAAACCCGTACAAAATGCTCGGTTCTGCCTATGAAAGGGCGGTAAAGGCTTTCCCCTCAAAACCTATCTTTTTAACTGAAACAGCTTCGTGTTCTGACGGGGGAGATAAGGCGCGCTGGATAGGGCAGCTGCTGGGCGCCATGGACGGCCGCTTTCCCGCGGTAAAAGCTATTGTCTGGTTCAACTTCAAAAAAGGGTGCGACTGGACGCTTTCAACGGACGAAATGCGGTACCGGTTCTACGGTTCCTGCGGGACAGGGCGGATAGAATGTTCCGGGAAAGGCCTGGAGTGGATCTTCACGGAGAAGCAATGACCTTCTGGTATTGGTACGTGCTCGCGGCGGCGGCCCTTTCTTTTTCAGGCTATATCACGCTGAATATACTTCTGGCATTGCTGCTGGCGGCCTTGGTGCATGTCCAGTTCCATTTCCTTGCCTCCAAGAAACGCGTTCTGACCGGGCTGAAAGCGGCCGTAACAGCGGCGGCCGCCCTGGCGCTGCTATGGCGGGAATCCTTCCTCCCCCCCGCCTCCACGCTCGTCTCCTTCCTGGCGAACCCCGCTACCCGCCCTTCGACCGAGTATATAGTGCAATTCATCCGGCAATCCATAAATTTCCAGATGCTCGCCGCCGCGATAGTTCTTTTTGCCGCAGTGTATCTGGTTTACCGCAAAAAACCGTTTCAACTTGCCTTGTCGGTTTATTTTATCCTCGGTCTGGCATGGATAATGCAGCCAAAACAAAGCATTGCGGACCTCGGCGCCGCCACCCCCGAAGCGTTCTACAAGAAGGAAAGTTCCAGGGTCTTGGAATTCCCTCAGCCGTCAAACAACGCCCCTCCTTTCGACGTGATCATCCTGCATATCTGTTCGCTCTCCTGGATGGACATTAAAGATTCCGGCTCCGATATTATTCCGTTCTTCTCGAAATTCGACTATGTCTTCACTAATTTCAACTCGGCCACCGGCTACAGCAAGATCGCGGCGATGCACGTCCTGAGATCTCCCTGCGGGCAGGTGCCGGCCCCGCAATTCTTTACCGGCGCCGGAGCCGGCTGTTATCTTATGGACGACCTGCGCAAGGATGGCTACAAGACCTATACGATTTTCAGCCACGACGGGAAATATGACGATTTCATCGGGGAAGTGCAGAAATACGGCCACGCTGACGCGCCGCTGGGCATAGCCGGCCTGCCGGTGAAATACCATATGTTCGACGGCACGGCCCTGTACGCCGACAACGCGGCGCTGGATAAGTTCTGGAAGGCGCGGCAGGCTTCCGGCGCGCCGAGAGCGGCGCTGTATTACAATACCGTCAACCTGCACATCGGAACTCACAAGGCCAACGGCTCCAGGGGACGGGACGAAGCTGCCGATTACAAGGAACGGCTTGCAGAGATGACGAAGGAAATGGAAGAGTTCTTCTCGGAAGTGGAAAGCTCGGGGCGCAACGCCGTGGTGATCTTCGTCCCGGAGCACGGCGCGGCTTTGACAGGCACGAAAATGCAGGCGAAAGACGTCAGGGAGATCCCGCTCCCCCCCATAGTTGTCGTGCCGGCGGCCGTCAGGCTGATAGGCAAAGGATTTTACGCGGACAGGAAACCGCAGGTGATAACCAAGCCCGCCAGCCTGCAAGCGCTGGCGTGGCTGATAGCGGAATTCCTAAAAAATGATCCGTACACAAAGGAAGCGCGGAAACCGGAAACTGTCGCCTCCGAAATTCCAGCGACTGATTTCCTGGCCGAGAATTACAATTCCGCGGTGATGAAGGCGGGCTTTGGCTACATTTACAAGATCAAAGGCGGGAATTGGACCCCGCTGCCTGCTTACGCGGGAATATTTCCAGACACGATACCGTCACCGGAGGATTTCGCCCGGGCCGCCAGGTAGGCGTTACTTGTCCTTAGCGGGCCCGGCGCTCTTAAGGTCCCAGGCTTTATAGATAGTAATATAATAATACATGCCGCGGTCCTGCTGGTTCAGTTTAGGGTAATGGCTCCAGGAGTATTTAGCCCCGAGCTGCACTACGTCGTTACCGATCTCTAAACCGGACGAGATCTCGCTCAGATTAAAATAATCCGCGTTCCGTGTGCGCAGGCGCCAGTCGTAAGAGACTAAAGGGCCGGCCATAATATTATGCGGCAGCCAGAAAACATCGGCCTGGAGCTTGACCCAGCCCATGGTAGAAGAGCCGTTCTTGTTACTCAGGTCATAGGCCGCGCTGCCCCAGGTGGACAGCGGCAGCGCCTTGATAAAGTCGGATTTCCTCCAATCCTTAAGGCTCCAGTAGCGGGACCAGTTGGCGAACACGGAGTAGTCCTGGCTGCCGTTGGAGAGCCCGGTGTAATGAGGCCAGCCGAACTCCGCCCCCACGTCCACAAACTTGAACGACAGCATTGCCCCCAGATACGGGGCGTATGAATTGTAATAATCCTTGTTTATATTCCTGAAGCGCCAAGTATATTTGCCGTAAACCTGCAGGGGTTGCCCGCCATCGAGGCACAGAAGCTCCACGCCCTGCCTCACGGAACCCTGCGTATTAGTGCCGTATATGCCGTTGGTGTCCCTGCCCGACATCATCCAGACGGCCCCGGGATAGGCAGCCGGAGAAAAGGCGAAGCCAGGGGCGCATGGGAAAGCCAGGCAGGAGAACAGGATAAGATTCCCGGCCATACCGCGATAGGAACGAAGTGATGTTTTCATGTTTAAATCCGGCTATCGCCGCTTATTTCCCCTTGAACATCTCCAGCATGGCGTCGGCCACTTTGCCGTGGGCCATTTCCTCCCTGTGCATCTGAAGGAAGAACTTCTTCATTTCGGGGTCTTCCAGTCTTTCGGAATACTGCTGGAACCTGGAGCCCATGCTTTCCTCTATTTTTTTTATCTGGAGGAAATATTTGATGTAATCTTTCTTAGTAAACATCTTTTCCCCCTTGTTCTATTTTCTTTTTCAAGCTGTTAAGCTTCACTGAATGTTTGCCGGATTCCTTCGCCAGCATGTTCAGGTAGATCCCCAACTGTTTGCGCTCCCATTCGGGGAGGCCGCTCCAGAAAAGCGCCGTATTAATGTGTTTCATGTAGACGGGGATGGACTTCTCCTCCAGGTCTATGGCATCGTCTATCATCTTGAGAAGTTCTTTTTTCGTCACGCTCATATCATTCTCCAAAGAACCAGTTCAATCGCCCGCCGTCGGCCTTGAAGTAGCCCTCGGCGGCGGCATCGGAGTAAACGGCGGCTGCGGCGGGATCGGAAGAGATGCGCCAGTCGCATTCCTTCTCATAATCGAACCAGATAAAGCCCTTCACAGCCCTATAACGCGCCTCCAGCCTGTTCAGGAAGCGCGCGGTCCACACGGCCTTGTTTACGCCGTCAGGAGAGGTGGCCACCTCGGTTATAAAGACCGGCTTGTCCGGGGCCAGCTCCTGCGCCCGGCGGTAAGAGGTCCTTAATATCCTGTGGGGAGGCCGCCATTTTGACAATTCCGTGGCATTGCCGCGGTTGTAAATATCCAGGCCCACCGCGTCGGCGTACTCCGCACCCGGGTAATAGTTCTCCAGGCGGTTCCAGACCGCGGGCGGCTTGTCCTCTCCGTTCACGCTGAAGATCAGTTTGGCCCTGGGCCCGGCCCCCGACCGCAGTATACCGGCCATGCGCCGCCAGGCTTTTTTATACGTCTCGGGGCTGTTCCCGTTCTTCGCGCCGATCCAGGCGTACTGATCGCCGTTGGGGTCCTGCCCCCACCTGACCATTACAGGGCCGCCGTATTTTTTTAGTGAGGCGGCCACTGCCGCCATATAACCGTCGTATTTGCCGCCGGCTATATCGACTAGCAGGACGCCTTCCTGTTCCGTTTTAAGGTACGGCTCCCAGGAAAGCACAAGAATATCCCCGCGTTTAAGGTCCGCCTTATTCATTTGCCGCGGCTGAAAACTCTCCCCCCAGGCCAGGTAGAAATGCCTGAAGCCGGTAGGTAGTTTCATCGGAGCGTAATCCCCGGAACTGATCCCGGCCACGCAGCCGGGGGCTTCCT
This sequence comes from uncultured Elusimicrobia bacterium, assembly GCA_903917735.1. Classification (GTDB taxonomy): domain Bacteria; phylum Elusimicrobiota; class Elusimicrobia; order Elusimicrobiales; family UBA9959; genus UBA9959. The sequence continues at coordinate 24,646 of CAIXBR010000071.1, forward strand.
TCTCGAAACGGGTCAGCTTCTGCCAGGGCGGGCGTATATCCTGGTAGATCAGCCAGTAATAGGCCAGGACTAAAATAATAATTACCGCCGCCGCCGATATCAAATTCCGTTTCATGCCGCCGCCTCCGTCTCCGCCGCTGCCGGCGGCGCGCCGTTGAACCTGAAGATATTGGAAAGGATGAAAATGTGGTAAGCCGCCCAGAACATGTTGACCGCTATGGCGTAAGGGCTGTTATTGAACCGCAGGGCGCCTGCCACAATAGCCGCTATATTGAGGCCAATCATAACGCCGTAAGGCCAGAGGGCCTTCCAGTCCAGCCGCTCGCGGCCGCCCTTGGCGGTGACCACGAAAGCCATTTTTTTGCCGAACATGGCGAGCAGCGTGGACTTCATCAGCACCGGGAAGCAAAGCGAGCCAAGTATAAGCCCGGTATAGATCTGCTTAAGGGTATAATGCCTTTCGCTCATTGTGGTGTAAAAGACCAGAAGAGAAAGGGAGAAATACGGGACAAAGGTGGCCAGGTAAATCTCCGGGGACAGGAAGAAGGACGGCACGTTAAAGAGCAGGAAGGCAATGGGGCAGATCATCAGGAAGAAAAAGGCCCAGCCCACGAAATAATAACTGCCGGCCAGGAAATACTCGACCCACTGCATGAAGGTGAGCGAGCGCGGCGCCCTGAACAGCTGCCAGATAACCCGCCTGAAAACGCTGACCGTCCCGCCGGACCAGCGGGCCTGCTGTTTGAAGTAAGCCGGCAGGGTGTCGGGGCCCATGCCGAACACTTTAACGTGCGGGTGGTAGAGCGACTTATAGCCCTTGGTATGCAGCTTCACCGAGGTGGCGAAATCCTCCGTGATGGAGGTTTCGTCGAAGCCGCCCACGCTCATGAGCGCGCTCAGGCGGAAGACCACGTTCGTTCCGCAGCAGAACATGGCGGAGTTCAGGTTCTTGCCCTCGCAGATGCTCTCGTAGAAGATTGCCTGCTGCATGGCCGCGCCCATGGCCACCGGGCTGGCCTCTACGTTGGAATAGAACTGCGGGGTCTGCACGAAGGCCAGGTTATCGTCGGCCTCCAGATATGGTACCAGTTCATCAAGGAAGTCCGGCATGGGGTTCTGGTCGGCGTCGAAGACGGCCAGGTATTTCTCGGTCATCCCGGCCATGAAGGCGTTTATGATGCCGGCCTTGGCGCCGTGCCTTTCCTCGCGCCTGAAGACCTTTATCCCTTGGCGCGCGGCTAGGGCATCGGCCTCGTCCTTGTAGCGCTGGTCGCTGGAATCGTCCAGGAAGTAAATATTCTTATTGGGGTAATCCAGGTTGCGGAAGGTCACTATGGTCTCTTCCAGTATTTCCTTCGGCTCGTGCCGCGCCGCCACCACCACGGCCACCCAGGGCTCTTCCCCTTTTTTTATTTCTGCGCGCGGAGCTTCCAGGTCCGCGCCGCGGATGTTGAAAGCGTTGACCATGTAGCCCAGAGCGTGCACCAGCATGTAGGTTTCGCCGGTGAGCAGAAGTATGCCGAAAAGTTTCTCCACCGGGGTATAGTCCGCGTAGGAGAAGATTATGACTCGAGCCACGAAATAAACACAGACCGCCACGGAAGCGACCAGCGTGAACACCCTTAAACGTAGAAGAAAAAAATGCAGGAATTTCTTCATAAAACCTTCACCAGCCCAAGTTCCCAGTAATTGGCGCGATAATAGTGCGCCGAATTAACCGAGAACTCCAGTTTCAGCGTCCAGTATTTTTCCCTTTCTGCGTAAAATCCGGCGCGCGGGTTAAAGCTCCAGTATCTGCTGTTATCGAAAACCTCGCGCGCCTTCAGCTCGCAGTAGAAATGCGGCGCGCCGTAATGGAGGGCGCCTTTTGAGAAATAACGCCGCCACGAGGCCCCCAGCGAGTATGTATTGTAGGCCTGAGGCGCGAAGTACAGCACGGAACCGCGGGCGTAAGCGCTGCGCTCCCAGCGGGCTTCCGACCAGAACAGCGACGGCGTCCCGGAAAGCGCGTACTTTGCATCCGCCCCTTCTATTGTGTAATAGTTCCCGCCATCCACACGGCCGCGGACCAAGTCGGCCCCGGCGGAAAAATTTTCGGGCAAGTTCAGGGCGCCCCGTGCTTTCAGGACCGAAGCGGCCAGGCCCGAAACGAGGTTTCCCCTGTTGTTAAGCAGGCGCTCCCGGTTCCAGGCAAGCGAGATCACAACGGGGTCCGACAAGCGATCCCAGGCATAAGCGGAAGAAAGGCCGCCATAAGAACGTGAGTTTAATGTACGGGAGTTAACTGCTACGCCGGCTCCCCGGTAAAGGGAAGGGACGTACGCCAGTGCTGCCTCGCCGCCGCGTTCGCTTATTCCGGCCCCGGAATTAAAGCCATAATCGGCGTACGTGCCGTATGCCGAGACATCCAGGCCGTCAGCGATGCGGGCGGCGGGGCCGGCATAGAGCCCCGTCCTGCGCACGTCCGTCATGCGGTCGGCTCCGCGCGCGTCCCAGTACGCAAAACCGCCCGTCAGGCGCAGGCCGGCCCGGTAGGCGGAATTTTTAGCGCGGGCGCGGGCGGCCGCTGCGTTATAAGGAGATATCTCGGCAAGCCGCGCGTAATATTTTTCGGCCTCGCCGTAAACCCCGGAATTAGAATAAAGCTGGGCCAGGTAGAAAAGCGCCTCGGCGTCCGACGGGTTCAGTCCCGCGGCCTGCTTGAATTCCTTTTCCGCGGAATAGAGCCTGCCGCTGCGCAGATGGTCTTTGCCGGCCGCCTCGCTATGCACCCAGCCCCCCCCGCAGGCCGAGTCCGCTACCGAGTAGGCCGCCTCGGATTCCTTAACCCTCCCGGCCCGGGCCAGCACCCGGGCCTTCCCCACCGTCAGACCGCAATCCCCGGCCTTCAGCGCCAGCGCCGAGCCATAATAGCGGAGCGAAGCGGCGTAATCCCCCTCCCAGCTGTACAGCCTGGCCAGGCGCGCCGCGGCTGAAAGGCTGGAGGGGTCCCGTTTAAACAGTTCCTCCAGCGCGGAGGCGGCCTTCTTAAGATCGCCAAGGGCTATGGAAGCGTCGGCCAAGGCTTCGATGCAGGGGAAGGAAAGTTCTCCCGGCAGTGTAAAAAGCAGTTTCTGCGCCTCAAGAGACTGGCCCTTCTCCAGCAGTGCGCGCGCCGCCTCGCAGCCCGGCTCAGCCGCTGATATCGGAGAAAAAAATACCAGCCCCGAAAGAGCTGGCAAAAGCATAAAGCGCGATATTTTCCCCATGCCCCCAATTATACATAACTTGCCGTCGTGAGGGATCTGGCGCGGCATCAGGCAAAAACCCCGGATTGTAGGTACTGGAATTAATTTTATAGGATACTTGAACGGGGACATATTTAAGCAAGGGGGATTTTAAAGCGGGGAAAAGCCTGGGCCTACAATTATGAAGAACAGCACCGTACATTTGACCAAAGGACCATACGAAATGAACCTTTTTGCCGACGCTTTGCTTGAGACCTGCGCTAGAAAAAAACTCGGGCTGAAAGCTACGCTCGATATTTTCCTTCCGAAAATAGCCAAAGAATTCGGCGCTGACGCCGCAGCCCTCGAGACCCGCAACGAAGACCTGGAGAAAGAAACTTTCAGCTGGAAGGCCGCCCCGGCTTTCGAGCTGGGCAAGACCCCGTACAAGGTGACCGTTACAGCCTCACGCGGCCTTAACTGGGTTTCCCAGCCCTTGGACCTGGATGGCCGGCGGGTCGGCACCTTGGCCTTCGGCTACCGCGGCACGGTTGTCCCTGACGAGGCCTATAACGACTGTTTGAACGCGGTTTGCGAAGAACTGGACGGCACACTGTGGAACATACAGAGCGCGGCCCTGAAGCAGAAGCTCATGGAGCGCGTGACGCGCTGCCTTACGCGCGGCGTACTGCGCGAAGCGCTGGACGAGGCCGTTAGCGCCCTGCACGCGGAGATCCCGTTTCGCCATCTCGGCCTGGTTTACCTGAACGACGATGCTGCCGAAGGCGAGCGCATACAGTACCGCATCTACCGCGGCAAGCGCTGTGTGCACGATTCCGAGCAGCGGCCCCACAAGGCGCTAAGCCTGGCCATAAAGACCCACGGCATACATCTGCTGGACCCGGAGCGCCACATGGTGCGCCAGCTGCTGGGACTGAACGAGGGCATGGGCTTCGCGCTGAGCGGCAGGGCCGCCGGCGCCTCCCAGCTTGGCAAGCTGGTGGCCGAAGTGGAGGGCGGGCTGTCTACCTTCGGGCGGGACCTGATGAGCATCTTCGCCAATTCCATCAGCCAGCGCCTGATAGACTACAACCGCGAGCGGCGCCACATGGCCAAGTTCTTCCCCCCCGCCACGGTCTCGGAACTGCTGAGCGACCCGGACTACATGCGCAAGCACCTGTCGCCCAGGGTAAAGAACATCGTCATACTCTACGTGGACATCAACTCGTTCACCAAGCTGTGTGAGAAGGGCCTTAAGAGCCCGGACCGGATAGGCGATTTTGTGGACTACTGGAGCGAGGGCGCCGTGCAGATAGCCTGGGAACACGGCGGCACCTTCGACAAGATGGTCGGCGACTGCGTGATAATACATTTCGGCCCGCCCTTCTTCCGGGACTCCGCCGCCCACTGCGCGCGGGAGGCCGCCAGGGCCGCGCTGGAGATACAGAAATTTACGGCCAGCATCGGGAACCTGCCGCGCTACCGGGGACTCGCGGGCAAGATAAAGGCTAAAGGCCTGGGCGTGGCCGCTGGGGTAAACCTCTGCCCCGCCGCGGTAGGCCTGTTCGGCCCGAACCACGACTTCACCGCTTTCTCCAGCGGCATGAACCAGACGGCCCGCCTGCAGTCCAAGGCCGGCTTCCGCGAGACTCTGGTAATGGCCTCCGCCAAAGACGCCATGATGAAGGCCGGCCTGGGCGCCGGCCTGCGCTTCGAGGGCCCGTACGAGACCGAGGCCAAGAACGTGGCCAAGCCCCTTAAATATTTCAGGCTGACCGCGAAATAACACTGCCGCCTGCCGGCTAAAAGGAAAGCCCCCAATGAACAGGGGCTCTCTTTTGCACTGAGGCAATTCGTACTGCGAGCGGGGAAAACGGCTATCTATCCTGGGATCCGTATATTACTTAGCTGCTTGAATAGTCGGTTTTTTATTCGTTTTTTTGGCCGGTTTGGATTTAACTTTTTGGTTTTTCTCCGCCTCGGTCTTGTTGGTTGCTTCAAGCGCCTGGATGGCGGCATTTTGTTCGGCTTTCCTGGCCGCCACCGCTTTATTTATCTCGGCATTAGGCCTGTCTTTCAGGCTCACCCTGAGCGCCTTTAGCTCTGCCGCCTGTTTGATCTTGAGAGCGGCTACCGTGTTCTGAACTGCGGCCGGTTTTTTTATCTGGCCCTGGGTAGTTATCTGCGCGGTGGCCGGGTTATGGAAGGGCCGGAAGAAGGGCGACTCCGGAGTAGTGAGCACGTCCGGAGTAGTCTGCGCGGGCTTGGGCAGGGTCATGGGCTGGGCCGAGGTATCCCCTGAAGGCTGGGCGGGCGTGACTACCGAAGGCTGGGCCGGTGTGGCTCCCGAAGGCTGGGCTGGTGTGGCTCCCGAAGGCTGGGCCGGCGTGGCTCCCGATGGCTGGTCCGGTGTGGCTCCCGATGGTTGGGCCGGCGTAGCACCTGAAGGCTGAGCAGGGCCGGTTCCGGCCGGGATAAGTTTAGCCGGGGCCGGAGCGGGGTTGTTCTGTGCTCCGGCCAGCGGGGCGAACCAAGCCGCTAATATTATCATTAATATCGTTTTCATTTTTTTCTCCTATAGGTCATGACTTTATCCCTTAATGGATCAAACCGCATCCATGTGTCCGGCATTCAGGTAATATTTAATCCGGGCCAGCCCCGGGCTCCGGGTGCGGGCCATGTTTGAATCCAAAACTAGTGCTGTGGCGCCGTATAGTGGTAATACCGAATAAGTTGTGTTGCATTCCCCCCCTTATATACCTTTCGTTCTGAAAATACTCAAGCGACGCCTGTCATTTATTGCGAAACTTCGCAGCGTTAACCTGGCCTGCAGCAGAGTCGTTGCTCTTGGCAATGTTTCCGGCAGGACTACGACCGCGTAGCCTCGCTGCCTATATGTTTCCACGCGTCTTTGAGATCTTTCGTCAGGTGCTTCAGTTCGTCCGCGCCGACTTTGCCCAGCTTGGCGTAGCGCGAGGAAACCTCATCCACGATCTTGTTGTATTCTTCCTGGTTCAGTTCCTTTATCTCTTCAACTTTTTCCAGCACCTCACCCTTCATTTTGAGGATCCAGCCCGAGATCAGCTTGCGGTTTTTTTCGCCCTGCTTGCCGTAGAGAAAATAAGTCCCCAGCGCGGCGATAGCCGCCACCCCGATGCCCGCCCCTATCATCTTTTCTGTTTTTGTCATAATGTCTCCTTGTGAAAATGCCGTATAAATCAGCGGTCATAAATTAGTTAAAGGTTTTTGCCGCAGATCCATATATAGCCCTTGCTGCTTGCTATACACTACTCTTTGCGCGCCTTCAGCCTCTATGCGGAGTTCTACGCAAGCGCACAAGTAGATTCCCTCACCCGCCCCGCGGTCTACAGGTATTTGTATGTTTTTTCCAGCAGCTTCTCTTTTTTTACCGGTTTGACCAGGTAATCCGTAAAGCCGGCGTCCAGGCATTCTTTTATTTTTACGGCGTCGTCATGCGCGCTGAAGGCCACTACGGGCACCGCCCCGCAGCCGGGCATGGCCCGCAGTCCGCGCACCGCGGCAAGACCGTCCATCACCGGCATCTCAAGGTCCATGAGGACAAGTGAAAAAATGTTCTTCCTAAGCATTTCCAACGCCTCTTTCCCGTCAGCGGCCCGGTAAAGGCGCAGCCCCGCTTCCTCCTTGAGGTGCAGTTCCATCAGCGCCATGTTGTCCGGGTCATCGTCTACTACCAGGACTTTGCGCCGGACATCCAGCCACTTATCCAGCGTTTCATAAAGCACTTTTTTCTTAAGCGGCTTGACCATATGGGCGTTCATGCCGAAGGAAAAAGATTTAGCGATATCACTGTCCAGGCCGTGCGCGGTAAGCGCAATGATAGGGGTCTTTTTATAGGCCTCGGCTTTCCGGAGCTGGAACGCCGCCTCGTCCCCGTCCATTTCCGGCATCTGTATGTCCATCAGGACCAGGTCGTAGTTGAAGGCGGCGCATTTTTCCAGCGCCTCCCTGCCGTTGCCGGCAATATCCGGTTTATAACCGGCCTTTTCCAGCATCATGCAGGCCAGGTCCTGGTTATCCTTATTATCATCGACCACCAGTATGCGCAGGTGCGAATAGTCGTGCTTAGGCGCCGTAATCCCGGGCGAAACCGTCTGGGCGCGGGCCGGGGTGAAAACCTTGAGGATGGAGTTAAAAAGGGTGGAGCGGGTTATGGGTTTTGACAGGAAGGCGGAAACGGCCGGTTTCACGTTTTCGGGGATGGTCTCCACCCTGGAGGAGAGCATCATTATTTTAGCAGCCCCGGCCGCGCCGCCCGCAGCCGCGGAGATGAACTGCTCCCCGTTGCCGCCCGGCATCTGGTGGTCCACCACCAGCAGGTCGAATTTCCCGTCGGTCTTAAGGATTTGAAGGGCTTCATCCGCGCTCCTGGCGGAAACAGTGGTGAAGCCCCAAGCCTCCATGTTCTGGACCAGTATTTCCAGGCTGTCCAGATTGTCGTCCACCAGCAGCGCGCGCATGCCGGAGAAGGAAACCTGTTCTTCCCGCCCGGGCAGGCACGCTGCATATTTCTCAAAGGGCAGCCGGAAACTAAAAATTGAGCCCTTTCCCTCGGCGCTTTCAAGGGAAATGGAACCGCCCATCATCTCTACCAGCGCCTTCGAAATGCTCAGCCCAAGCCCCGTGCCTCCATACTTGCGGGTGCTGGAATCGTCCACCTGGGAGAACTTGCGGAAAAGTTTTTTCTGATTCTCCGGCGAGATGCCTATACCTGTGTCCGCCACCGAGAACACCAGCCAGCTGTTGGCCCTGCCCTTAAGGAACTCCGCGCTTATCTTGATCTGGCCTTTCAGCGTGAATTTGAAGGCGTTGCCCACCAGGTTTATGAAGATCTGGCGCAGCCGGTTCCCGTCGCCGAGTACCGCGGCCGGCATGTCGGTGGAAACCTTCAGGATAAGCTCCACCCCCTTGGCGGAGGCGCGCTGGGCGAACATCTCCGCCACGCTTTCGGCCACCTCGCGCGGGTCGTATGGGGCCTTCTCAATTTTAAGAAGACCGGCTTCTATTTTAGAGAGGTCCAGGATATCGCTTATTATGTAGAGAAGGGCGTCGGCCGAATGCTGTATGGTAGACAGGTGCCGCTTCTGGTCCACGTCCAGGCGGCTATCCAGCAGGATCTCCGCCATGCCTATGATAGAATTCATCGGCGTGCGGATCTCGTGGCTCATATTGGCCAGAAAATCGCTCTTGGCGCGGTTGGCGGCCTCGCGGGCCTTGAGATGCGCGGCCTCTATCCCTTTTCGGGCCGTTATGTTTATCAGCACGGCCAGCACCGCCGGCGAGCCTTCGTAAACGATGGGGGCGCTCTTCACCAGTATATTCAGGATCTTGCCGTGCTTTGTCGCGAAGTCTATTTCATAATCACCGACGGAGGGACCTCCCGTCCTTTTGTACATGGAGGAAAGGATGACTGTTTTTGACGCCTCCGTGATAAAGCTGAAAATAGTGCGGTCCAGCAGTTCCTCGCGCGTGTACCCGGAGATCTTTATGCCGATCTCGTTCACATAGAGTATCCGGCCGTCCCTGTGTATCAGCACGGTTTCGGGAGCGCTGTTGGCTATGGCCGCGTAGCGGCTTTCGCTTTCCCTGAGCGCGTCCGCCGCTTTTTTGCTTTCCGTGATATCGCGCAGAATTCCTACGGCGTGCCACTCGCCTTTTATCTTAACCCCGCCAAGGGAGAGTTCCGCTTCAATCTCAGTTGAATCTTTTCTCAGCGCCGTCAACTCCCACGTTTTCCCCACTACGGCGCCTTCACCGGTACTCCGGAAGACCTCGAAATATTTTTCATAGGCCTCATGGTAACGCGCCGGCGCTATCAGGTCGCGCAGGTTCTTTCCCAGGACTTCTTCCGACGTCCAGCCCAGCATACGCTGCGCGGCGGGATTCCAGAAGGAAATATTGCCGGAACTGTCCATCATAAGTATGGCGTTATAGGCGGCCGAGGTCAGGGCGCGGAAGGTGGCGTCCTTTTCCGCGAGGCGCTCCTCGGCCAGCCTTAATTCTCCGACATCCCTTACCGTGGACTGCAGGAACGGCTTCCCGTCCAGTTCGCTGCGGGTCATCAGCACAGTGGAAGGGAATTCCTCTCCGTTAAGACGCCTGCTCGTCCACGCAAAAAAAATGGGAGCCTTCGCGCAGTGCCGTGGCCATCATATCCCTGGCTTCCTCCTCCGAGGCGCGACCGTCCGGCTGGCGTGCGGGGGACAGATCCCATGGTGTGCAGGCCGCGAATTCTGCACCGTCCTTCGCCCGAAAAAGGGCCAGCGCAGCGGGATTCCCCGAATTGAACCGCCAGGAAGGCGGGGCCATGGTCATTAGGGCGTCGCGGGAACTTTCAAACAGGTTGCGGTACTTACCCTCGCTGTCCTTTAGCGTGTTTTCGGCTTTCCGGCGCTCGGTGATGTCGCGTTCCACCGAGATCGCCAGGCGCCTGCCGCCTACGAGCATGTCGTGCCCGGAAGCCTCCACGGTAAAAACCGAACCGTCCTTGCGTTTATGGCGGACCTCGAAGTTAATGCCGCCTCCGGCCGGAACCCCGCAAACCTTCTTCATCAGCGCGTCCGCGGAATCGGCGCTCTCGTTCAATATCGATACCGGCCTGCCTACAAGTTCCGCGCGCGAATAGCCGTAAATCCGCAGTGCCGCGGGGTTTACGTCCAGTATTACAGGTTCGCCCTCGGTCGACACCTCGAGCAGCAGGATAGAATCGAGGGCCTGCTGGAAGAACAACTCCCTGCATTCTCCGGCGAGCAGCGCCGCACTGTCTTTTTTCGCGCTTCCATCAGACATATTTACCCCTGGCAACGGATAAAATCCAGTCCAAAGCAGGCTATTCTCACGGAACGAACTGTATCTCCACCGAATCCAGGAAGACCTTCATTTCGGCGGCCTGCGCCGTCAGCGCGGCCTTGTCTCCGGCCTGCGCGGAACTTTCCATGCGCGCTCCAAGGTCGGTTAAAAGATCCAATCCGTAACCGCCGCCGGAACCATGCATTTTATGGCCAATCACCTGCAGAGCGCCCATATCGCCGGCTTCAAGCAGCGCCTGGATCCGCACCAGTTCTTCCCGCCTGTTGCGAAGGTATACGGGCATAAGGGCGGCCAGGTCGGCATCGACTTTTATTATATTCTTCATCAGCTTTCTCCACTGCCGCCAAACACCCGCTGTCAGCGGATACTATACGCTTTCCCTGCTTTTAGGCGCTATCCGGATTTATACGCGATAATATAGGTAAATACACCTGCCTGCGGCCCGGGCGCCTTCCGCGGCAGGGATATTACCGCACTTTAGCCACCCGGGTGGGTTAAGTAATATTACCTAACTGACCGGGCCTAATTCCTAACCCGCCTATTATCATGCTCACCAGGGAAGCCTCGGAGAAAAGCCAGGAACTGGCCTTCAAGCTTGGCGTGGACGACTAGATAATTAAGCCTTTCAAAAGGCCGCTGGTCATCGCCAGGATCAACGCCGCCATGCGCAGGGCCGGCAAGATCCGCTGAGGAGCGCGCGCATAAGAGCGCTCAGGCACTGCCCGGCAGGCTGATTACACGCAGTGCCGGTATAAAAATGAGAGCCCCCGATGGACGGGGGCTCTTCATTTGGCACACGGGCCAGGACCTCATATACCGCAGACTGAGTAAGGACGACCGGATTACCACGAGCGCACAAAAGCGCCGGGACCGAAACGCCACCCGGGAGCAGTTAGCCGCCTGAATAGGCGGGACAGCCGAACCGGGACCCCGGCGAACCGCGCCCCACTAAGGTGGGGGAGACGGGCCGGGAAACGCCCAGGGAACGCGCGCACGGGACAACCACTGCTCCGGGACCGCAAGACCACGGACACCCGCCGCCGAAAACCTGGGGGAAACCGCGCCGGGGCCGGGGCAGAGCCCCGTACCGCACACCGAACCGCACCGCCGACGCATTAGAAAGATCAGAACTACAAATCGAGTATAACAGACGTTCCTTGACTTGTCAAGGGGTGGCGAAAATATATTTTTTTACGGGGTCGCGGGACGGCGGAACTACCGCATCGAAAAATCTTCCAGCTTGATAAAATTATAACCGCGCCGGCGCAGCTCCGGCACGGCCGCCTCGAGCGCTTCTTTTTCCTGCAGCTCGGGGTGGTTGAAATGCATTATCACCACGGCGCCGTGCCGAGCGCCGTTAAGAATATTTTTAGCCATAGTCTTTCCAGAGGCCTTCAGCGCGTCTCCGGCCAGGATGTCGTAGCTGACCACTTCCATACCCAGGCGCTGCGCCACCTTGCTGGCCAGCTCGTCACTATAGGCCGTGGCGGAGCGGAAAAATATCGGGCGGCGGCCGGTGATCTGGGCTATCTTCCTGGCGCACAGCTCCATCTCGTCTATCACGTCGCCCAGGTTGCGCGTGGCGTGCACGCCGTACATCGTCTTGCCCTCGGTAGAGCAAAGGCGGTGCATAAGGCCGTGGTTCTCGATCTCGAACAACGGGTCCTTGGCCAGTTCGGCGAAGGTTTCCTTGTTCTTCTCAATCCAGATGCCTGTCACAAAAAGAGTGGCCGGGATCTGTTCTTTACGGAGATACTCGATGAGCTTTTTATTATAGCCGCTGTGGCGGCCGCCGCAGGCGTCGAAGGTGAAAGCAAGAACCTTCTGGTCCACGCTCTTGTCTTTGTCTTTGCGGCCGTATTTGACGAACTCGCTGAATTTACCGGCGCTGGCCTTGGAGAACTCCTCCATGACGCTTTTCTTGAAGAGCAAGTAATCCGGGGTATAGTAGGATTGGAAAACGTTGCGCTCGTCCCCCCGGACATTTTTTGCCGAAGCGGCCGGCGGGAGCAGGCACAGGGCCGCGGAAAAAATGATCAGGGCTTTAACTGCGGGCATACGGATATTCTAGGAAATTCAGCGCGGAAAATGTTATTTCAACCCGACACTACGGTGTCGGGTTCGTCTGCTATGCTATTTATGCAGCACAACGGGGTTGAAGGAGGGGTTATGAAATGGACAGTTAACCAGTGGCTGACGGAAGGTTTCCAGGCGCGCAGGACCGGCGCGCTCACCGCTTATATATACCGGTCGCTGCGCTGGCCTGACTTTTACAGGAACGCCGCGCCGGCCTACGAAGTTAAATACTCGGGCACGCCTATAGCCCTTATACGCTTCGAGGGCAAGGGCGCCACCGTAAAATCACTGGAGGCGGCCTCCCGCTTTCCGGAGATAACCGACCTGGACCTGGTGGAAATTGCGCTCTGGGTTAACAAACTACGAACAGCCGCCTCGCTTAATTGAGGGGCGCTTCGGCCCTGCGCCTTATTTCCAGCGCGAGGCCGCGGAAGATAAAAACGTGCGCCGGATAAAGGGAATACCAGTACAGGTTGCCGAAAAGCCCGTGAGGCTCGAAATAGGCGGCAAGGCGGAGCGTAGAGGCCCCGTCCGTATCCGGTACGGCCTCGAACTGCAGCCAGCCTTTGCCCGGCAGCCGCATCTCGGCGCGCAGGAGCATCATGCGCCCCTCTATTACCCGCTCCACCCGCCAGGAATCCAGCGCTTCGCCCTGGTGTATAACATCGGGATGCCGGCGCCCGCGGCGCATCCCTATGCCGCCGACCAGCCGGTCCTGCAGCGCCTTAAGCCACCAGAGCAACTGCCCGTAGAACCAGCCGCGCTCCCCCCCCAGCCCCGAGAACACCCTGAAAACCGTTCCCGCGGGAGCGCCAATGCGCAGCACGTGGGCGTGGCGTATGAGCCCCTCCCGGTCCTCAAAAGTATAGGGCTTTGCGTAGGACGGCGTATAAGCCGCGGTCCAGGAGGTTTCCACGGAATTTTCGTTTAAGCGCACCAGTGCGTATTTTACGGCGGTGGCGTAGTCCAGCGGCTTTATCTCGGGGAAAAGCACGAAGGCCTCGCCGCCGCAGCAGGTGACCTCGCAGTTCAGGCTTTCCAGGAGCGGGCGCGCGAATATCTTCGGCACCGGAGTTATCAGACCGACCATGGCGCTGCAAAAGCCCATGTTCCAGCTGCGCAGTTCTATGAACCGGCGCTTTAGTCCGCGTATGTCCGCGTAAATGCTCAACAGGTCCTGGTAGCGGTGGCAGGTCGCGCCGCCTATCTCAATAACGCGGCCCGCGGTCTCAGGCTTCTCAAGGCAGTAGATAAGGTAGGAAAGAGCGTCCCGGACAGCCAGCGGCTGGCAATGCGTCTGCAGGCAGTGGAAACCGGGGATCACGGGCAGACGCTCCACCAGGTAGCGTATCATCTCGAAAGAGATGCTGCCGGAGCCTACTATCATGGCGGCCCTGAATTCCGTCACCGGCGTGCCGAGCGAGTGAAGTATTTCCCCTACGCGGTGGCGCGAGGCAAGGTGCCTGGAAAGACCTGGTCCTTCCTTGCCAAGTCCGCCGAGATAGACCACCCTGCCGCAACCCGCCGCGGCGGCGGCTTTGGCGAAATTCAAAGCGGAAACCTCTTCCATTTTTTCAAAGCCGGGGAGATCGGCCATGGAATGGATCAGGTAATAGGCTGCGTCCGCCCCGGCAAAGGCCTTCTCCAGCCCTTCGTTCTTGCAGATATCGCCTTTTACTATCTCCACGCTGCCGGCCCAGGGCCTGCCGGCCAGACACTCGGGGTGGCGTGCAAGGCAGCGGACCGCGTAGCCTTTGGCCAGCAGCCTTGGGATCAGCCGTCCGCCGATATAGCCGGTGGGACCGGTGACAAGGATGGTTTTCAGGGAAGACATGGCGGGTAAACCGGCTACACCGAAAGCATGTCCCGCTCTTTGGCCCAGTCGCGGAGGGAATTCACCTCGTCAGCTTTTATCACGGAGAGCGGGCGGGTGAGCCGGAGCTGGTCCAGCACGTGCTTAGTGGAGATCTTTTCGTTGGAGCCGGAAGCGCTGTAAAGCGCGGAAATTATGGCCTGCTCTATTTCAGCCCCGCTGAAGCCATCGCAGCTCCGGGCCAGGGCGGCGGTGTCGAACTCGGCGGGGTTAAGTCCGCGTTTTGCGAGGTGTATTTCTATGATCCCTTCGCGCGCGGCGGCGTCCGGCAGGTCCGAGAAGAAGATCTCGTCAAAGCGCCCTTTGCGCAGCAACTCCGGCGGCAGGCTGTTTATATCATTGGAGGTGGCGGCTATGAAAGAGCGGTCCTTGCGCTCCTGCATCCAGGTCAGCATGGTGCCAAGCACCCGCTTCGAAACGCCGCCGTCTATCTCGCCCGAAGAGGCCGCGAAGATCTTCTCTATCTCGTCTATCCAGAGGCAGACCGGCGCCAGGCGCTCCACAGTGGCCAGCGCCTTGCGCAGATTTTCCTCGGTCTCGCCTATGTACTTGGAATAAAGCCGGTTCAGGTCCAGCCGGTAAAGCGGTATCCCCAGTTCCCCCGCTATGACTTTGGCGGCCAGGCTTTTGCCGCAGCCCTGCACGCCCAGCAGCAGCAAACCCTTGGGAGGCGGGAGCGGGCCGTCGGTGAAGAAAGAGTTTTTGCGGTCCGCTATCCAGTGCTTCAGGTTGTCGAAGCCGGCTATGGAAGCTTTCTGCTCCGAGCCGAAATATTCCAGTATACCGTCCTGGTCGAAGGCCTCTTTCTTGAATTTTTCTATCTCGGCTATGTCGTTAATGTCGAAACGGCCGTCTTTCATCATGCAAAGATTAAGCGCGTTCCTGATCTGCTGGAGGGAAAGGCCTTTCATCGTTTTGATCACGCGTTTCAGAGCGTCTGGAGGCATATCCACCACCAGGCGCGCGGAGGTCAGCTTGAACTCGGCCACGGCCCGGTTAACTTCGGCCAGTATCTGGATCTCATCCGGGTAGCCGCCGGAGATGCGGGCGGCCAGCGGCGCGATGTCGTCGGGGAGCTTGCCCGCGGCGCCCAGCAGCACGATGGTGGTAGGAGAGCCCTTTATGCGGTCCAGCATGTCCTTAAAAAAGCGCGCGGCCGCGGCGTCGCCCAGGTAGCGGTCGAAATCGGAGAAGGCGAAAACCGAGTTGTGCGGCTCGTTAAGCAGGTCGTTGGCGATGCGTAGCATGGCCACGGGCTCTTCGGTCTTATAGAAGGAATTTTCGTTCCTGGCCAGGCGCAGGCCCTTGGTGAGCGACCAGGAATAAAAAGTGAAGCCCTGGCGCTGGGCCACTGCATAAAGCTGGTCCAACACATAACTTTCGTCGATGGTATCAACCAGCACCAGCGGGTAGCGGGATTTAATAAGGAGGGATATTTCTTCTTCGAAATTCATGGTGGGGACCGAGAGCTGACAGCCGCTTATACTTTCCGGCAGTCGGTCACAGCTCTCTCCCTCGCCGTCGCTCGGTAGAGGCTGCGACCCCGGCTCCCCGCTACGGCCTGCTGGCCTCGCGGGTCCGCCTTTCGATTCCTGACACGAGCCATAATTATGGCTCGTTCCGTGCGAATGCTAAGAAAATTTGCGCCCGGCAGGAATCGAACCTGCACTAGAAGCTTCGGAGGCTCCTGTGATATCCATTTCACCACGGGCGCGCATAAAACGACTCTAAACCTTAACTGCCTTGGAACCGCATATACATTATATCCAACTAGCGGCCGCCGGCTATATATGTTTTTTCGCCAGCTCCACCAGCTGTTTTTCAAAAGACGGCATATCGGCCGGCACTTCCCCGCCGCCCTGGGCGAAATCCTTGCGGCCGCCGCCCGAGCCGTTCAGGGCCGCGGCCACGCTTTTGGCTATGGCGGAAGCGTCGGCTTTAACGTCGCCGGTATGGGTAATTATGAAAGAGAGTTTGTCTTCCGTCCTTGAGAAAATAAAGAGCAGGGTGGACTTCAGGTCCTTCTTTACGATGTCGGAAAGCCCGCGCAGCTCTTTCATCTCCATGGAGCCGGCGTCGTACACCAGAAAGCTGGAGCCGGAGCCGTCGATGCCTTCGGTAAGCAGCCTGCGCCCCTCGGTAGACGCGGCGGCCGGCAAGGCTTTGGTCTTGGAGGATTTCAGTTCCTTGATATTCTCAAGCATCTGGTCCACGCGCGCGGGCAGGTCCTCTACCGGGACTGAAAGCTTCTTCGCCACGGCTTCGGCGATCTCGGCATTGGCGCGAAGGTAGTCCACCGCGGCCAACCCCGCCACACCCTCTATGCGGCGCACGCCGCGCGACACGGAGGAATCCTTGAGTACCTTCACCAGCATCAGCTCGCCCAGAGAATCTATATGGGTGCCGCCGCATAGTTCCAGGCTGTAGCGGTTCCTCGCGTTGTCCCAGCCGCCTTTATTTATCAGCACGAAGCGGGCCGGGTCCGCGTATTTCTCTCCCAGAAGGGTGGTGGCTCCGAACATCTCCGCGTCCTTCAGCGGGCGCTCCATCTTGAAGACGCTGTAATTCTCGCGTATGGCGGAGTTGGCGATGGCTTCTATCCGGACCATGTCCTCGCGGGAGGGAGCCTTGGTGGAGGTATAGTCGAAGCGGAATTTCTCAGGCGTGACAA
The DNA here is from genome assembly GCA_903917735.1 of uncultured Elusimicrobia bacterium. Lineage (GTDB taxonomy): Bacteria > Elusimicrobiota > Elusimicrobia > Elusimicrobiales > UBA9959 > UBA9959. The sequence goes on from CAIXBR010000071.1 coordinate 41,321, forward strand.
TGGAACCGGCCTGGCGCGTGGCCGGACCGAAGACTTCCTTCAGCGCCGCGTTTATCACGTGCACAGCGGTGTGGTTGCAGGCCGTGCGGTAATGCAGTCCGGAGACCACTGCCTTAACGGCGTCGCCGGTCTTTATTTTTTCTACAACTTTCACATGGTGGAAGAAAACCTTCCCCACCGGCTTCTGCGTATCCAGCACTTCGGCCACGGTGTTAGGACCGGAGGTAAAAAGTCCCAGGTCGCCCACCTGGCCGCCGGACTCCGCGTAGAAAGGGGTACGGTCGAGCGCGGCCCAGCCTTCAACTCCGGGGTTCAGCCCTTCGACCAGATTACCGGCGGTGTCCATCAGGCCTACGATCCTTGAATTTGATTCGTTAGCGTCGTAGCCCAGAAAAACGGTGGCGGGGAACTTCTCTTCGCCTTTTTGGAACATGAAGCCGTTCATCTCTCCGGAATCCTTCCAGTTGGCCTTGGCGGTGTCCTGAGCGGACTTGCGGGCGCGGTGGAAACCTTCCTCGTCCAGCGGGATGTTCCGCTTCAGCGCCAGCTCGCGCGTCAGTTCCAGCGGGAAGCCGTAGGTCTCGTAAAGCCGGAAAGCCCCTTCGCCCGGCACACCGCGGGGGTTCTTTTCCAGCAGCTCTTCCAGGTACTTCTCGCCGTTCTCCAGCGTCTCTATGAAGCCCTGCTCTTCGAACTTAAGAGCTTCCTTTATGGTCTTCTCGGCGGAAATTATCTCCGGATACACGTCCTTGAATATTTCGTAGACGGACGGCACCAGTTGGTGCAGGAACGGGTCCTTCGCACCCATCACGCGGCCGTAGCGGGCGGCGCGGCGTATCAGGCGGCGCAGCACGTAGCCGCGGCCCTCGTTGGACGGAATTATTCCCTCGGAAAGCAGGAAGGTGGAGGCGCGCAGGTGCTCGCTGATTATGCGGAACGCCGAGACCGCTTCCGGCGAGGAATTGTATTCCACCTTCAGCATTTTAGAGGCCGCTTCCACTATCGGGAAGAAAAGGGTGGTGTCGAAGGGCGTTTCCTTGCCTTCCACTATGAAGGTGAGGCGCTCCAGGCCCATGCCGGTGTCGATGTTCTTCTTGGGCAGCGGATTGTAAATACCGCCGGGCTGCTTGTCGAACTGGGTGAAGACGTGGTTCCAGATCTCTATGTAGCGGTCGCAGGAACAGCCGGCGCCCTGGCAGCCGGTGTGCGCGTACTTCTCGCCGCGGTCCCAATATATCTCGGAGCAGGGGCCCGAAGGGCCGGTATCGCCCATCGCCCAGAAATTATCCGCGTCGCCCAGTTCCACTATGTGGGAGTGCAGGTTCTTGGGCAGCACGCTTTCCCAGATCTTGCGGGCCTCTTCGTCCCTGGGGGCTACGCCGCCGCGGTAGACGGAAGGGTACAGGCGCTCGGGGGTCAGGCCCATCTCCTTGGTCAGGAATTCCCAGCCCCAGTTGATGGACTCGGCCTTGAAATAGTCCCCGAAAGAGAAATTTCCGAGCATTTCGAAGAACGTCAGGTGGCGGATGGTGCGGCCCACATTTTCTATGTCGGTGGTGCGGAAGCTCTTCTGGCAGGAGGCCGCGCGCTTCATGTCCGTCTTGAGGCCCAAATAATAGGGTTTGAATTGCACCATGCCTGCGGAAGTGAAGAGGAGCGAAGGGTCACCTTCGGGGATCAGCGGGCTGGACTTAACTACCGGGTGCCCCTGTTTGGCGAAAAAATCCAGGAAACCTTTACGTATTTCGTAGCTTTGCATAGGGGTAACGCTTCCTTTGCCCTCACTAAAACCGATGGTAAATTATACAAAACCTGAGTTGGCGCTGTACCAAGGCCTTTGCCCTTTGGACGTCCAGCCAAAACCCTGTCCCGGCTACTGCCAGTGAAAGAGCACCGGAGGGATCAGCAGCAGCAGCGCCAGGATGAAGAAGAAGATCTGCGCCGGCAGCATCCATTTAACCCACGTGTTCCAGGGAATGCCCGCCAGCCCCAGCACGCCCATAGTCACGCCGGAGGTAGGCAGGATGGGGTTTATCCACCCCTCGCCGAACTGGAAAGCCAGCACCGCCGTTTGCCGGGTCAGCCCCAGCACGTCGGTCAGCGGCGCCATAACGGGCATGGTCAGCGCCGCCTGCCCGGACCCGGAATGCACGAAGAAGTTGATGGTTCCCTGCGCCACGAACATCGCCTGGGCCGCCACGATCGGGTGCAGCCTGGAGATCACTGAAGCCATCCCGTGCAGCATGGAGTCCAGTATCTTGCCGTCCGAGGCTATTACCAGCGTGGCTTTGGCGCAGGCTATGATAAGCGCCACGCCCATCATGCCCCTGGCGCCTTCCTTGAAAGCGTCGGTCAGCTCGTCCATGCTCAGGCGCCCCAGGAGCCCTGCTGCTATCGCAAGCGCGAAGAACAGCGCCGCTATCTCCTGAATGAACCACTCGTATTTCATTACGCCGAACACCAGTGCCACGATGGACAGGCCGAAAACCATAAGCACCAGCTTGTGCTTCCAGAGGAACGGGTCCATCTTGTCGGCGTCCAGGTGCAGGTCATGCTTGCGCAGTTTGTCCAGCTCGTAGACCGGGCTTTTGGTCGGGTCTTTCCTGATGCGGGCCGCGTAGATCATGATGAAGGCGGTCATGCACGTGGTGCTGATAACCCAGACCAGCAGGCGGTATTCAAGACCGGAGCGCGGCGGCAGCTCCGCTATGCGCTGCGCTATGCCGACTATGAACGGGTTAAGGGTGGAACCGGCGAAGCCCGCCGCCGCCCCCAGGAACGGGATGGCCGTGCCCACAAGGGAATCATAGCCGAGCGACAGCGCCAGCGGGATGAAGATCAGCACGAAGGGCATAGTCTCCTCACACATGCCGAACACCGAGCCCGCTATAGAGAAGATCACCACCGTTACCGGGATGAAGAAAATACGCAACTCCGGTCTTTTGGCGAAGAACGCGGCCAGGCGCTTAAGCCCCGAGGCGAGCGCGCCGGTCTTTTCTATTACCATGAACGTGCCGCCTATCACGAACAGGAAAACCAGGATATCCACGGATTTGATAAAACCTTTTATCGGGGCCAGCAGCACCGCCGCCGGGCCCTGCGGGACCGTAAGCCCAGGCTGGAAGGAGTTCGCGACTACCAGCGTCCGACCGTCCTTTTCCACACGCTGGTATTCTCCTCCCGGCAGCAGCCAGGTGCCCACGGCAACGGCTACCACCACCGCGTAGATCATAACCAGCGTGTTGAAAGTGAATTTAGGCTTCATTTAACCGCCCCTGATACCGGCAGGGTGTACTTGTCTCCCGATTTCAGCAGGTGCATCGTTATCCCCTTCGCCGCAAGGTGGCCGAGCGCGTCACTTGTAACCGGGCCCGCGGCGGCGGTCTCGAAGACGGTCACAAGGCTGGCGCCGAGCACTTCCGCCTCCCCGCCCGGGCCGACTATGAAGGCGGTCGCCTCGTCTATGCCGATGCCGGTCATGCCGGGATGCTCCAGCACTACGCTGATAAGCCGGTTCTGGCGTTTGCGCGCCAGGAAATGCTGGTCGATCACGATATTAGCCGGGACGAAACCGAAACCTTCCGCGGTGACTACCGCGCTGGAACGTATGGCGCGGAAAGACTCCTCGTCCTTGCCCGCCAGGCGGTCGTCGCCGGTCAGCATGACCCGGCTCATTATCGCCGCCCCGGCGCTGGTGCCGCCCACCACCCCGCCCTCATCATAGATGCGGCGTATCTCCTCCAGCATTTTAGTCCCCGCCAGGAAAGATACCAGCGTCACCTGGTCCCCGCCCGTGAAGAAAACAGCTTTAGCCCGCCTGACCTTGGCCAGGTTCTCTTCCCGGTCGGCCTCGCCCTTTTTGAAGATCACTCCTTCCACGTCGCCGGCGCCCAGTCTTTTAAGCTGGTCGACCTGGGTTTTAGCGGCATCGACCGGGTCTCCGCTGGCCAGGGGAATTACCACCATGGGCGCGCTTTTGCCGCCGGCCAGCTCCGCGAAGCGGGCTATTACCTGGTCGTCCCTGTTCCCCCCTCCTATGATGAAGAGGTGGCCTTTCGGGTTGGTCTGGGCCGGGGCCGCCGTGGCCGCGCCCAGCAGGCTGCCTGCGAGGAGAATTAGGTTTATTTTTTTATAAGCTGCCATATTATCTCCGATGTCTTATCAAGATGTTCCAACAGTATATACTCGTCGTCGGCGTGCGGGTTTCTGGCCCCGATGCCGAAATTTACGGTGGCCACGCCCTTGGCGTTCAGGGAATTCGCGTCGCTGCCGCCGTGGGAAGGCACCGCCGCCGGAACCAGCCCCGCCGCCTTCACGGCCGCCTCCGCAAGGAGGCAGACTTCCGACCCCTTGTCGTGGCGGTACGGCTTAAAATCCCAGGCCCAGTCGAACTGTGCGCTCCCGCCGGCGGAAGCTGAGGCATCCTTGAAGCCGGCCTTTATACGGTCCAGTATCGGCGTCACCTTGGCGGGATTCAAAGAACGGACCTCGCCCCGGACCAGGGCAGAAGCCGGCACAACGTTGGTGGCTTCCCCGCCGGAGATAGTCCCTAGGTTGGAGGTCGTTTCCTCGTCGTGGCGTCCGAACTCCAGCGCCGCTATGGCCTTGGCGGCTATGCTGATGGCGCAGATGCCCTTTTCGGGGGCTATGCCGGCGTGCGAGGGCTTGCCAGCTATCCGCACAGAGAAAACGGCCGCGCCCGGTGAGGCTATGGCGTAGTCGCCGGGGTCAAGCGAGGAATCAAAAACGAAACCGTGCCTGATCCCGGCCGGCAGGACCAGATTCAGGCCGCCGGCCATGCTGGTTTCCTCCTGCGTGGTAAAAGCGATAGTAAAAGGTTTCAGCGGTTGACCGGATTTCACCGCGCGTTCCACAGCGCATAATATAGCGGCCATCCCGGCGCGGTTGTCCGCCCCCAGTTGGCTCTTGCCGTCGGAAGTTACGCGGTCGCCAGTTACAACTTGTTTAGTGGAGGCGGTAGGCCGGGCCGTGTCCATATGGGCGAGCAGGACAAAATCCCCTCCGCCGCCCACAGGGCAAACCATGTTGCTGGTATTAGAGCCGGAAATCTCGGAGGAGCCGTCCAGCAGGGCCGGCAGGCCCAGATTCTTCAGAAAGGAGACGGCAAAATCAGCCACCGGAGCCTCTTTCCCGGAAAGCCCGTCCAACCGGGCCAGCTCAAGGAAAAGATCAACAAGACGCGTATTTGCCATTTAGTATCTCCCTGCTAAGGCGCCGCGCTGCAAGAAAGTTGTCCTAAAATCCAATAAATCATTCTACAAAATTCCATTACACCCTTTTGGCGGCTTTAGAACTAAAAAAAGCCAAAAGGAGGCTGGCTCCTTTTGGCCCTTTTATGTCACTAAAACATCAAAAAGGTGCCTGCCTCCTTTTAAAAAGTTAGTATGGCTAGTTTGTAGCAGGCGGCGGAGATAAGGGCGGCGGCGGGGATAGTTAAGACCCAGGCCCACACTATCTGGCCGGCTATGCCCCATTTGACCGCCCGTATGCCCTTGAGGGCGCCCACTCCGACTATGGAGCCGGTTATGGTATGCGTGGTGCTTACCGGCACGCCCAGGGCGGAGGCGCCGAACAGCATCACCGAAGCGCCCAGTTCGGCGCAGAAGCCGTCTATAGGGCGCAGCTTTGAAAGTTTATTACCCATGGTCTTGACTATGCGCCAGCCGCCGGACATGGTGCCCAGGGCTATGGCGCCGTTGCAGGAAATGACCACCCACAGCGGGATATGGAACTGCGGGCCCAGGTAGCCGGCGCTGAAAAGCAGGCCCGCTATTATGCCCATGGTCTTCTGCGCGTCGTTGCCACCGTGGCCCAGGCTGTAGGCCGCGGCCGACAGCAGTTGCCCTTTGCGGAACAGATGGTCCACCTTGGTCGGGGTGGAGTGCTGGAACAGGCGGTAAACTATCACGCCCAAGATAAGGCCGAAAACCATGCCCAGCACCGGCGAGATGATTATAAAAGCCACCGTCTTCATTATTCCGGACATCACCAGGGCTTTCGGCCCGGCCTTCACCAGCGCCGAACCTATCAGCCCGCCTATCAGCGCGTGCGAGGAGCTGGACGGGATGCCGAAATACCAGGTTATGATGTTCCACGCGCAGGCGCCAGTCAGCGCGCCGAAGATGATGTAGGTGTCTATCTGGCCTATTTCAACTATCCCCTTGCCTATGGTGCCGGCCACGTGCAGGCCGAAGAAGGCGAAGGCGATGAAGTTGAAGAAAGCCGCCCAGAGCACCGCGTACTTCGGGGAAAGCACGCGGGTGGCCACTATGGTGGCTATGGAGTTGGCGGCGTCGTGGAAGCCGTTCAGGAAGTCGAAGAACAGCGCCAGCGCAACCAGCAGGATTATAGAAAGCAACATGTTATCCATGTTTCACCAGTATGGACTCTATGACCTTGGCCACGTGCTCGCAGGTGTCCAGCGTGCCTTCGGCCACCTCGTACATCTCCTTCCACTTTATCACCATGATGGGGTCTTTTTCCGTCTCGAAAAGGTGGCTGATGGCCTTCTCCCGCACCTGGTCGCCCATGTTCTCCAGCCGGTTCACTTCTATGCAGTGGTCCAGCACCCGGCGGGAGCGCTTAGTGTCGTGCATGTGCTTTATAGCGTTGGAAAGAGCGGCCGAAGACTGGTCGATGAGGTCTATGAACTGGGAGAAGTATTCGTCGCCCGGGTCCAGTTTGTACAGCCGCATACGGCCGGCCATAGCGTTAAGCAGATCCAGCACGTCGTCTATCTGGTTGGCCAGCGCGAAGATGTCCTCCCGGTCTATGGGCGTGATGAAGGTGCGGTTAAGCATGTCCGAGATCTCGTGCATCAGCGTGTCGCCTTCGTTCTCCAGGTCGTGCACCTTCCTGGCCGAAGTTTCGTCCATCACGCCGTTATTTAATATGGATTTAAAATAGCCCGTGGCCTTGACCAGATTCTCGGCCTGCAGTGTGAGGTAGTCGAAGAACTCCACTTCTTTTGGCAGAAAATTAATGGGCATGTTTTCCTCCTGAGTATCCGAACGCCGCATAGATAGTTTAGCAGACGAGTATCAAGGCTATTTAAAGCCCATGTAAAATCCATGTAATAAAGTCGCGCGGACTAAAAAACAGTTGGGGCAAGAGGAGAAGGATATCCAGTGCCCTTAGCGGACTTCACTTTAATTCTTCAGGGTGGTGGCGCACCACTTTGGCGTCCACCATATAAATGATATCTTCGGCCATGGTCACCGCGTGGTCGCAGATGCGTTCCAGGTGTCTGGCCGCCAGCAGCAGCGGCACGGCCCTGTCCGCGGTCGAGCCGTCTTTCATCATGTAATCGTTGATAAGCTCTTTTTCCACGCCGCGCTTCAGGTTGTCGGCCTCGCTATCCGAAAGCACGACTTTTTTTGCCAGTTCGGTGTCGCTTTTTATAAAAGCCTCTATTGCGGCCCCGGTCATGAGCTTGGCCGTCTCCCCGAGTTTGGGGATATCCACCAGGGGCTTCAGCAGCGGCTTGTCGGAGATGCTCAGCGCGCGCTGCGCCACGTCCACGGCCAGGTCGCCGATGCGTTCAAGCTCGGCGTTTAGTTTTATGGCGGTGGTAATAAAGCGGAGATCTCCGGCCATCGGCTGGTGCAGGACGATCAGGTCCAGGCACTTCTCGTCTATGGCCAGCTCTAGCCGGTCCAGCTCAGCGTCGGAATCTATTACCTTCTGCGCCGCGGCCTTATCCCGGTCCCTGAGGGCGTCCACGGAGTTTATGATAGCCTCCTGGGCCAGCGCGCCCATCCTGAGGATGTCGTTCTTGAGCTGCTGAAGTTCTTCGTCGAAATGTCTGTGCATGGTCCCTCGCTTAACCGAACCGTCCGGTTATATAATCTTCCGTGCGTTTGTCGCGCGGGGCTTTGAATATCCGGTCCGTCCTGCCCGTTTCGATAAGGTCGCCCATCAGGAAGAACGCGGTCTGGTCCGACACGCGCGCGGCCTGCTGCATATTGTGCGTGACTATCACTATGGTGTAATCCTTTTTCAGCTCCAGTATCAGCTCCTCTATCTTGGCGGTGGAGATGGGGTCCAGGCTGGCGCAGGGCTCGTCGAAAAGTATCACCTCGGGGGAGACGGCCAGGCACCTGGCGATGCACAGGCGCTGCTGCTGGCCCCCGGAGAGGCCCAGCGCACTGTCCTTGAGGCGGTCCTTGATCTCGCCCCATAGGGCCGCTTTTTTGAGGGAATCCACGACCTTCTCCTCTATCAGGTTCCTGCCCGTGAAGCCGTTAACCTCCAGACCGTAGGCGATGTTCTCGAAAATGCTCTTCGGGAAAGGGTTCGGTTTCTGGAAGACCATCCCCACACGTTTGCGCAATTCCGCCGCGTCGCAGGCGGGAGAAAGAATATCCATCCCGTCCAGGAGTATCTCCCCCTCCAGGCGGCTGCCGGGCACCAGTTCGTGCATGCGGTTGAGCAGGCGGATAAAGGTGGACTTACCACAGCCGGACGGTCCGATGATGGACGTAACGCGGCGGGGACTGAAGTCTATGCTGATATTGTTCAGCGCGCGCTTAGAGCCGTAATAGAAATTCACGCAGCGGGCGCTGATCTTGGGCTCGGCGCCGAACACGTCGGCCTCCCCCAGGGAGTTCATATTCAGCGCCACCGGGCCTCTTACCAGCGGCGGGCGGGGCCCTTCCGTTTTAATGCGGACATCGTAGTCTACGTTAGGCATTGTATGTTTTCCTTTGCCGGGCCCTTATAAAGATGGCCAGCATGGACACCGACAGCACCAGGGCAAGCAGCAGGAGGCTTGAGCCATAGGCTATGCGCGTCTGAATTTCCGGGTGCGTGCCCTCCGTCATAAGCGCGTAGATGTGATAAGGCAGAGCCATAACCTCGGAGAAAATGGAATGCGGATAACCTTTCAGATAAAACGCCGCCGCCGTGAAAAGGATGGGCGCGGTTTCGCCCGCCACCCGGCCCACGCTCAAGATGACGCCTGTAAGTATGCCCGGCAGAGACGCCGGCAGCACCACTTTGCGGATGGTCTCCCACTGTGTGGCGCCAAGGGCCAGTGATGCTTCCCTTATGGATTGCGGCACCGCCGCCAGGGCCTCCTGCGAGGCTGAGATTATTACCGGCAGCGCCAGTATCCCCAGCGTCAGGGAACCGGACAATATTGAAACCCCGAAGCCGGCATATTTTACGAACACCGTGAGACCGAAAAGGCCGAAAACTACGGAGGGAACCCCCGCCAGGTTATTTATGCTGATGCGGAGAACGTTGACTATCCAGCCCTTCGGGGAATATTCGGTGAGATATACCGCGCACGCCACGCCCAGCGGCAGCGCGAAGATGATCGCGCCGAGGGTAAGATAAAAAGTGCCGACTATGGCCGGGGCCACGCCGCCGGCAGTCATGGAATCGCGCGGAGCCTGGGTCAGGAACTCCCAGCTTATCGCGCCCAGCCCCCGCGCCGCTATGAAAAATATTATGCCACCCAGGAACAGGATATTCGCCGCCATGCAGGCGAACAGCGCCGAGAAACCGATCTTCTGTATGATGTCCCGTCTTTTCATCTGGACAGCCCCAGCTTCAGCCTGAACCTGCGGCTGATGAGCTCCGCGGCTATGTTGAAGACGAAGGTTATCAGGAAAAGTATCAGCGCTATGGCGAACAGGGCGTGGTAATGGTCGCTGCCCACGGACGCCTCGCCCATCTCGGCGGCTATCGCGGCGGTCATTGGCCGCACCGGGTCGAAAACTGAATGTGGTATCACCGCAGATCCTCCGGCCACCATAAGCACGGTCATGGTTTCGCCTATCGCCCGGCTCATGCCGAGTATTATAGCCGTAGAGATCCCGGAACCCGCTGCGGGGATTATCACCTTGGTAAGCGTCTGCCAGCGGTCCGCGCCCACGGCGAACGACGCCTCGCGGAAGGACCTGGGCACGTAGCTCAGCGCGTCTTCGGCTATGCTCGCCACCGTCGGCGTGGCCATAACTCCCAGTATTATGCTGGTGGTGAGCGCGCAAAGGCCTATAGGAAGGTCGAAAGCGTTCTGCAGGAAAGGCGCCAGTATCACCATCCCGAAGAAGCCGTAAACTATGGACGGCACTGAAGCGAGGATCTCTATCACGGGCTTAAGCAGCGCCCGCTGGCGGGGCCCAGCCAGTTCGTGCAGGTAAAGGGCGCTGCCCACACCCAGCGGCACGCAGATCACCAGCGCTCCCAACGTAACCCAGAGCGAGGCCAGGATCAACGGCAGGATGCCGAATTCCGGCGGCTCGGCGGTAGGGTACCAGCTTTCCCCCAGGAGGAAATCATGAAGGCTTACCCTGGAGAATATGGGAAGGGCCTCCTTGAACAGCACCAGCACTATGCCAATGAGGAACACCAGCGAGGAAAAAGCCAGCGCCGTGAACAGATATTTTATCAGCCGCTCTTTCTTTCTATTCATCGGCGCTTGTCCTCTCCATGTTCAAAGTATAGGAAGAGCGCGTGAAGGCCGGATAAAAGGCGTGTAAATTATAGGTAAAACCGCCCGGCGCAAAAAAAAGGGCCGGCTTCCTGAGAGAAGCCGGCCTCGGGAAAGCGCGGCTATTTAAGGCCGACGAAACCTTCCTCGTTCACGATCTTCTGGCCCTCGGGGCTCTTCACGAAGTCGATGAACTGCTTTATCGTCCCCGCGGGGGCGCCGTTGGTGTACATAAACAGCGGCCTGGTGATGGGGTACTTGTTCTTCAGCACGGTCTCCCTGGACGGCATCACGCTGTCCACGGAGATGGCCTTCACGGACGAACTGACATAGCCGAGGCCCACGTAGCCGATGGCGCCCGGCGTGCGCGCCACGGTAGAGGCCACGCCCTGGTTGGCGGCCTGCATGATGGCGTCGGGGCGCACCTTTTTCTTATCCAACACCATTTCGCTGAAAGCCTCGAAGGTGCCGCTGGAGCTGTCGCGCGAGATCACCACTATCTTCAGGTCCGGCCCGCCGAACTTCTTCCAGTTGGCGGCGCGGCTGGTGTAGATCTCCTTTATCTGCGCGCGGGTCAGGTTCGTTATGGTGTTGGCCGGATTGACGATATGTGTTATGCCGTCCATGGCTATCACGTGCGCTTTCAGGTCGCGCCCGCGCTTGGCGGCTTTCGCCAGTTCGTCCGGCTTTATCGCCCGGGAAGAATCGGCTATGTCGCAGGTGCCGTCTATGATGGACGCTATGCCCACTCCGGAACCGCCGCCGCGCACCGAGAGGTCCGCGCCGGGATTGTTCTTCATGAACACTTCGGCCGCTTTCTGGGCTATCGGCAGCACCGTGGTGGAGCCTTCCAGCACTACTTTTTCGGCGGAGGCCGCGCCGGCCATGCCGAGCGCCATAAGGGTTATTATCAGTTTTTTCATTTTTATTCTCCTGTCTTAACTTAGAATTTAAGGTTGATATCGGCCTGGAACAGGCGCTCGCGCGTGTGCATGGAGCTTATCGGCTTCGTGTTGAACCAGGCCGTGCTCAGGGCGAAATCCCGCAGCAGGCCCAGCGAGAGCTGCAGTTTCTGGCCTTCGATACCCGTAGAACCACCGTAGAAGTCGGAATCCGGATAGGTATCGAGCCAGGCGTCGCTCTCCAGCCTGCGGTAGCTCCAGCCGAACTGCCACTGGCCGGCGTCCTCGACCTTGCGCTGCCCTATCTTCAGGCCGCCTATCCAGCCCGTATTGTTGCTGCCATGGTCGAAGGCACGCACACAGTTGCCGTAAACACCGACGTAGGTTATGTTGTAGCCGAGCGCGCTGAACAGCGGCACAGGCACCGGGTTAAGGATATTCGCGTTCACTTCCAGCTCGGGGCTTATCGAGTTGTAGCTGTATCTGTATTTTCCGCCGGTTACGGTGTTAGCCTGCTGGTAGCCGTCGCCGGTGGAAGGCCTGTAGCTGAGCGCGGCATGCCCCTTTACGTGGTCGAAGCCGTACAGCGCGGCGCCGGCCTTGAAGTCATATACGCCGTCGGAGTCCTGCCAGCTAACGCCAGGCTGAGCGAACAGCAGGCCCGGGTCCTGCGGGTCGGCGGCGATCTCGTTAAGCACGAAGTAGCCGGCGTTGCCGAAGATCTGCCAGTTGCGGTTCAGCGGGAGGGTAAGCTTGGCGCTCAGACCCTCGGGATTTGTGTCCGCGTCCCAGAGCAGCTCACTGGTGGTCCACAGCGGGTTCTTGTTGCGCCCGGCGGTGAAGGACAGGTTCTCGTTCGGGTCGTACTCCATGTAGACGTAGTCTATATACAGGTTCTTCTTGCCGAAGTTGTCGGTGAAGGTCTGGTTGGTGGAACGCGGGTCCGAGCTGGAACCGCTGGCGAAGCCGAAGCCGGTGTAGACCTGGTCGTTAACCTTGGCGTCCACGTAGAAGCGCAGGCGGTAGCGGGCGCGGTTCTGCGTGTAGGCCTTGTTCTCGTTGTCGTTGAACTGGTAGCGGATGCGCACGTCGCCGCGGAACTTCAGCGTCTGTATCCACATCGGCAGCTCCAGGTTGCGCTGCTGCGATATTTCTTTTTTCACCTCCTCCTGCGTGCCTACCCTTATCACCTGGGCTTCGCCCGGGTCCAGCACGTTCTTATCCACAAGCCGGTCGAGCAGCATGTCCAGCTCTCCGGCGCGGGCGGGCATGGCCGCCGCGAGCAAAAACAGGGCTAAAAAGGTTTTCTTAAGTTTCATAACTAAAGTTTAAGAAAACCGCTTAAAGGCGGCTTAAAGGAGGTGTAAAATGCGGGTAAACTATTTAGGAAGGTTGAACCAGAACGTTGAACCGAGCCCCTCGGCGCTTTCAACCCCGACGGAGCCTCCGTGCAGTTCCACTACGTGCTTCACTATGGAAAGCCCGAGGCCAGTGCCGCCCATTTCGCGGGAACGGGCCTTGTCCGCGCGGTAGAAACGCTCGAACACCCGCGCCAGGTGTTCCTGGGGGATGCCTATGCCGTTATCCTTCACCGATATTTTGACCGCGCCGGGCAGTTCCTGCGCCGAGATCTCTACTTTCGGGACTTCTGTGGAGAATTTTACCGCGTTATCCAGCAGGTTTATGAATACCTGCCCCAGCTTTTCCGGGTCGGCGTTCACGCGCAGAGAAACCGGCAGCAGGTTCGAGACCGAGGCCTTTTTAGCGTTAAAGACTGAGGAAAGGCCCGCTATGAGGGAATCCGCCAGGTATTTCAGCCCGACGTCCTCTTTCTTTACCCTGTCCGCGTAAGATTCCAGCGAGGAAAGTTTCAGGAGGTCGCTAACTATATTGTCCAGGCGCTTCGCCTGCGCGTGTATCACACCCAGGAATTCCATCGCATTCTCTTTATCGTTGATCGCCCCCTCCATAAGCGTCTCAACGTAGCCGCGGATAGCGGTAAGAGGTGTTTTCAGTTCGTGCGAGACGTTGGCAACAAAGTCCCTGCGCTTGTCCTCGAGGCGGCGCACTTCGGTTACGTCATGGAGCACCATCAGACAGCCGGATACGTCCCCGCCCCTGAACATCGGCGAGGCGTTAACGCTGAAGATCCCCTTGATCGGGGAGGAAAATTCTGTTTCCTCGGAAACCGCCTTTCGACCCGAAATAGCGCGCGAGCAGATCCCGCTGAGGCTGGCGTTCGGGATGATCTCAAGCAGGGGCTTTGAAATGGAGCTTTCAGCTTTTACTCCGAACATTCTTTCTATTGCCGGGTTAAGCGCGGTCAGTCGGGCGTCAGGCCCCGTCATAAGGACACCTTCGGCCATATTCTCGAAAGCCGCGGCCAGCTGCTGGGACTGGAGCTCGACGCGCTTAAGGTTCTCCTCTATGGCCGCGGACATGGAATTCAGGGTCTCCGCCAGCTTGCCCATTTCCCCGTGGAAGTCTTTCTGTATCTTATACGAAAAATCCCCCACTGCGAATTTCTTGGAAGCGTAGACTATCTTATCGAAAGGTCTTGAAAATCCCGCAGAGACGGCGATACTGAGAAAGAAAGAGAGCAGCAGGGACAGCGCCAGCGCGGCCAGCAGGGCTTTCTTCAGTATGGCTCGCGCGGCCTCCAGCTGCTCGGCGGGAACGGCCAGGCGCGCCACGGCGCCGATATGCCCGCCGGAACTCACCGGGTAGGCCGCATAAAGCATCACCTTGCCGAGTGTGACAGAACGGCGCAGGTCGTAAGAAGCCGAACCTTCCAGCGCCCCCGAGACTTCCGGCCTGTCCAGGTGGTTCTCCATGGTCTTCACCGCTGCGTCATCCAGCTCAGAATCCGCCAGCACGCGGCCGTCCGCGTTTATGAGGGTCAAACGCGAGCGCAATTTCGAGCCCAGCGAATGCGCCAGACCGTTTATCCCGGGGGAAGCCAGGTCGGAAGAGCGCAGCTGGGCTGAGACCAGCGAGGCCTCTTCTGAAAGTTTGGATCTCAGGGAGGAAAGTTCGGCGCTTTCGATACGCTGGTAAACCAAAAAAAAGGCGGTGGCCAGCACGGCCGCCGACAGGGCAAGATAAGAGATAAAAAGACGGAGCCTGAAGGTTTTGAACATAGCCGGCGTTATTGACCCTCGAACCTGTAGCCGTAATTCTTGACGGTTATTATCCGTTTACCCTCTGACTTCAGTTTTTTTCGCAGCGTGCCCACATGCACGTCCACGGTGCGCGTCTCAACTTCCAGGGCAGCGTCCATCCCCCAGACTTTTCCCAGCAGGTCTTCGCGCGAAAGCACCCTGCCGTCCGAGAACGCCAGCGCCTTCAGCAGTTCGAACTCTTTGGAGGTCAATTCCACCGCCGTTCCCTTAACCCGGGCCTCCACTTTCGAAATATCCAATTCAAGCGTTCCGACTTTAAACTTATCCGCCGGGACAGTTGCGGGCCTGGCCCGGCGCAGAACTGCCTGCACCCGCGCCAGCAGCTCCTTCACGCTGAAAGGCTTCGTCACATAATCGTCCGCGCCCAGGCCCAGCCCGAGTATCTTATCCGATTCCTCGCTCTTGGCCGTGAGCATTATTATAGGTATGCGTGAGGTTTTGGCGTCGGCCTTAAGACGGCGGCAGACGTCAAGGCCGTCCAGGCCGGGCAGCATCAGGTCCAGCAATATCAGGTCCGGCCGCTCTTTTCCGGCCGTCATAGCTGCGTATGATCCGTCGTGCAGCAGGATGGTCCTATAACCTTCTTTCTTCAGGTTATAATCTATCATTCTGGCTATGTCTTTTTCGTCCTCTACTACAAGTATCTTGGCTTCCATCGTGATATGATAGCAAAACTTCCGGATACGGCCCGACCGGCTACGTCATGTTTTCAGAAAGTGGCTTTAGGCGGCATGATCTCAGGTCTGCTCGGGAAAGAGAATTTCAAGATCAGAGAGGGGCATTACCCAGACCGCGAAACTCATAAAAAAAGCGAGCGCATCCGCAGAACCCTTGCTGGAATTATCTAATGGCTTCATATATCCTCCTTCTGTTTTAGTTTTTCTGCTTATACTTTACAAATCCCTGGCAAAGCAGGCGTTAAGAGCTGGTAAAATCCTTGTAAGATTCAGGATAACCGGAGGCGAACGCCAGTTCCGAACCCAAAGACAAGTAAACCCGACTTGTTGCGCCGCTATATATTGTGGTATAGATAGTAGTGTAGGCACAGGGAGATGATATGACGCTCAAAGCTAAAAAGATACTTATAGTCGATGACGAGAAGGTCCTGGCCGTCGCCCTGGGCCTGATGCTGAGCGAACAGAAGGCGGAGATACTTACGGCCGGCTCCCTTAAGGAAGCCGGCGCCGTACTGGACAAAGGGCCGGTGGACCTGGTAATATTGGACCGCACGCTGCCGGACGGCGACGGGGTGGAGCTGCTGATACGGCTCAGGAAGGAGCCGGGCCTGAAGAAGGTTCCGGTGCTGATACTGAGCGGCAAGACCAGGAACGATGACCAGGTGGACGGCCTGGACCTGGGCGCCGACGATTACATGACCAAACCCTTCTCGGTGCCGGAGCTGCGCGCCAGGGTGGATACCCTGCTGCGGCGCGCGCGCAAGTTCAAGCACTGACCTCCCGGTGAAAAAACCGCTGTCGCGCGAAGCCCCGCCTGAAGTATAATTTAATCCCGATGATACACAAAAGTTCCGTCACGCTCAACCTTTGGAACAAGGTGATGTCGCACGCCAGGGAGCGGCGTCTGTTCGCGGACGGGGACTCCATACTGCTGGCCGTCTCGGGCGGGCCAGACTCGGTGGTCATGCTGGATTTTTTCGCTGGGCAGGCCAGGACGCACCGCCTGAAACTTCACATCTGCCACATCAACCACAAGCTGCGCGGGAAACTGGCCGATGCCGACGCGGCCTTCGTGAAAAAGCTGGGCGCGGAATACGGGATAGAGGCCTCTATCCTTTCCGCCGACGTTAAAAAGCTGGCGAAGAAGTCCGGGACCAGCATAGAACACGCAGCCCGCAGCGCCCGCTACCGGCTGCTGTCCGAAACCGCTTTTAAAAAAAAGTGCCGCCTGGTGGCCACGGCGCACCATTCGGACGACCACGCCGAAACGATATTATTGAATTTGCTGCGCGGGACCGAACCGAAAGGCCTGCTGGGGATACCGGTCAAGAGGGAACTGCACAGCGGGAAGCGCGGAATCAGCCTTATCAGGCCGATGCTGGCCGTTTCAAGGCAGGATATAGAAGTTTATCTGAAGGCGAACGCCCTTCCGTCCAGGAAGGACCATACCAACGACGACGAGTACTACCGGCGCAACTGGGTACGCAAAACCCTGCTGCCGTTGATGCTGAAAAAGCAGCCCCGCCTGCGCGAGCACCTCGGGGAGCTGTCGGTAAAACTTTCCCGCGTCCTAAAGGCTTAAAGGCCCCTTAGCTCCAGCGGTGCTGGAGCTCCACCAGCCCTGTCTTCGGCAAGTGCCGGAAATGGGCGGGCCGGTTCTCATAACGGACCCCGTCGTCGTCGGTTTCAACTATGAATTTGTAGGCTATGGCCTTGCCGGCGCTTTCGTGCACCTGCAGGTGGCCCAGCCACATATTGTCGTTTATATATTCCAGCGGGAAGGCTTTTTCCAGGTCCCAGTTGCCTAGCTCCGGGCAGTTTCCTGTCACTTTCACCCGCTGGCCGTAGGCCGTGCGGAAGCCGTTGAGTATAAAGGAGATCTCAAGAGCGGCCTTTTCCCTGGCAGGGGCGCAGTAGGACAACACGAAGGAGGTGTCCCGGCCCAGCTGCAGGTTCTCTATGCGCCCGTCCTTGACGGTCACGGCCCTGTCTGAAAGTACGTCCTTGTAAATCCCATCGGGCAGCTCTATCTTCTCAAGCGTAACGGCGGTGTCCGGGCCCCGGTTGAAAGCGGCCAGGCAGCAGTTCCCGCGGTAGACGCGGGTATAGGCGTAAACGTCGTCGGAAACAAGCTTCGGCCTGAGGCTGCCGCTCTGCACGGCGGTGTTCTCACGGCGCATCTTGGCCAGTTTCTTTACCAGCTTGAAAGCCGGGGTGGAAGTGTCCCAGTTCTCCATCATCGGCCTGTTGTAGGGGTCGGCGCCGCCGTTGGTGTCGTTATGCAGGTACTGCTCGGTGCCGTAGTAAATGCAGGGCGTGCCGCGCGCGGTGATTATCAGCGCCAGTCCCATGTCCACCCGCGCGGGAGTAGCCCCCGAAGACATGAAGCGCGGCATATCGTGGTTGTCCATGAAGGTGACCAGATGCCGGCAGTCGTCGAAAAGGGTATCCCTGAGAAAAACGTTATTCACAAGGTTGAAGCCCTGCCCGGCCCCGCGCGCGAGGCAGTCCTCCAGCCCGCGCTGCAGGGCGAAGTCCAGCATGCCCATGCCGCTTTTATTCGCGAACTGCACCGACAGGTCATCGTAGCAGCCGCCCATGAACCATTCTCCGAAGACGAAGAGCCCCGGCCGGTGAAAAACCATATCCGAAACGAACTCCTGCCAGAACCACAGCGGCATGTGTTTTACTGTATCCACGCGGAAAGCGTCCACGCCCTTATCCAGCCACAGCCGCATCGCGTCTTTTATGTAGTTACGGTAGCCTATGCGTGCCTCGTTGAAGTCGGCCAGGCCGCAGAGCTCGCCTTTCTCCACCTCGGACTTGTTGCCCCAGTCGTGCACGCCGCCGCTGCGGTGGTACCAGCCCAGCTTATCGTCATCGTAGGAGGTAAGCAGCTTGCCGTCGTCGTAGATAGAGCCTTTGCCGGGGCAACCGCCCATGTCCGGGCGCTGGGCCGGGCTGGAGTGGTTGCAGACTATATCCAGCATCATGCGCATTTCCTTGCCGTGCATGGCCTTCACCAGCTTGTCGAACACGGTGTCATCAGAAGCGAAGACTCGGACATCCTCGGGCTTGCCGACCAGGTGCTCGTCGAGCCGCTTGAAATCTTTCGTCCAATAGCCGTGGTAGGCGGCCATGCCGCGCCCTTCCACGTCGACCAGCCCGTCTATCTGGTCGAACAGCGGCGTCAGCCAGATAGCGGAACAGCCCAGTTCCTTTATATAGTCCAGTTTCTGCAGTACCCCGTCCAGGTCCCCGCCCCAGTATTTAAACCAGTCCGAATGGGAGGCGTCATGCGAGGCCGGGTTGTAACCATCGTCGTTGGCCGGATTCCCGTTATGGAACCGGTCCACGACCGCAAAATATATCACGCTGTCGTTGAAGGGGCGCATAGTTCTCCTATAGTTTCAAACCGCCTTTAACTCCGTAATCTCCGAAAAGAGGCAGGTCGGTAACCTCGTCGATAGCCTTGTGCAGGGCCGCCAGGCTGAATGGCTTTTTAAGGAACCGCAACCTCTGGTCCGCCCTGGCCAGGGCCAGGCCCTTTTCTATCTCCAGGCCGCTCCACAGTATAAAGGGCGCAGACGCGTATTCGTGCATGGCGCGGGCCTGGCCGTAAAGCGCTATCCCATCGAGGCCCGGCATATTTATATCGGAGATTATCAGGTCGGCCTTTGTCTCCCTGATCTTTTTCAGGAGCTCCGGCCCGTTCGCGGCCAGCAGCACCTTATGCCCTGCGTGCTCCAGGTACGGCACAAGCATCGCCAGCAGGTTCTGGTCGTCATCGGCTATAAAGATGTTCATCGGGAGGCCTCGTCTATCAGTCCCTGCGGGTAGCCTATGGGCAGGACCTTCAACTCGCCCGTGTTGGGCTGGGCGTGGGCCGCCATCAGGCCGGCCTTGGCGAAGCCCAGCGTCAGGGTAAGGCGCGCTATTATGAACACGCCGCTGTGGTGGCCGGTGTCGGGGCTGAGGCCTGAAGGCAGGTCTATGGCCACTATCGGGCGCCTGCTCTTGTTCATGAGCTGTATGACGGGACGCACAGGCCCGGTCGGCTTGCCGATGGCGCTAACGCCCAGCAGCGCGTCCGCCAGCAGGTCGGCTTCGGCGAATTCCGCGGCCAGGGCGGCCAGGCCGTCCTTCTGCGTCATCGTCACATTAACGCCTGCGGCCTTAGCCGCCTCCAGGTTCTTGACCACCAGTTCGCCGTAGCCGGTTTCTTTGGGCGGCAGTATGAAAACCTTTACCCGGGCGCCCGCCTGCTTCAGGCAGCGCGCGGCCACCAGTCCGTCGCCGCCGTTGTTCCCCTTGCCGCAGCAGACCACGGCTTTGAGCGCGTCCGGCTTTTTGCCGAGTTCTTTCTCCGCGAATTTAAGGATTTCTTCCGCCACCGCCCGCCCCGCGTTCTCCATAAGCAGCAAAGACGGGAGGCCGTACTCGAGCGTGGCTTTCCTGTCGAGGTACTTCATCTTCTCGGCGGTTACCACCGGGAGGCCGCCGAATTCTTTGACCTGCGGAATTTTGGACATAAACAATTTATACTGCCGCTGAATGCAGACAGAAGCCGAGACGCAGCTTTTCTGCCTATGACCCCTTATACCACCAGCCAAACCAGCCACACCATGGAATAAGTGAAAGCCGTAAAGAAAAACGCGGACAGGCCGGCGTAAGGCAGCCAGACAGCCAGCAGGGCTTTGGCGGTAGAAACAGGATACAGCCTTCGTACAAGCCGCACTCTGGCGTAGATCACCAGCAGGAAGCACAGGCAGAGCGCGAGGAAGGCGTTGACATAGCCCAGTTTGGCGAAAAAGGCCAGCGGCACCAGCAGCGACAGCAGCAGGTCGGAGCAGCCGAAGGCCAGGAACAGCCTGGCCGCGCTGCCGCCCGCGCCGGTCATATCCATGAACAGGTGCATCATCGAGGCGAAAACAAAATTCGCCCCCAGCACGAACAGCAGCACCACGCAGAACGAGAGCGCTCCGGGCGGCACCGCCGAGAACATGCGCAGGTAGACAAAAAAGCCCAGCGTGCCGGCAAAATACCCCAGCAGGCCCGTCTGTCCAAGTCCCTCCGCGGACCGGGTGACCATCAGGCCCGCTGGGTCGTCCAGCAGTTTTTCAAGCGTTTTAAAAGGATTCATCTTTTTAACCTCAGTGCCCGTACCAGCGGTATTCAAGGCTGGGAGTCATATCCATAGCGTCCGTCACGGCCTTGGTCCCGAAAAGGGACAGCTTGCTGTCCATCAGGGACATAATGTTCTCGAAGGGGTCCGTGTCTGTCAGTATGCGCGGGTTCGGACCCAGGTTGGCCATCACCCCGGCCTGGCTGATGGCGTCCTGAAGATCGCCCAGCTTGTCCACAAGGCCGTTCTCCTTGGCTTGGTGCCCGCTGTAGATACGGCCGTCCGCCAGTTTCTTTACGGCCTCTACGCTCATTTTGCGGCCGTCTGAAACCGCGGTCACGAACTGCTCGTAGGAATCGTCTATCAGGCCCTGCAGGAGTTTGCGCTCCTCGGGGGTCATGTCGCGCGTCGGCGAGCCGATATCCTTGAACTTCCCCGACTTTATGGTGTCGTTCTTCATGCCGACTTTTTTCATCAGCGAGTCGAAGTTGCTCACGCTGAAAATAACGCCTATCGAGCCGGTTATAGTGCCCGGCTGCGCCACTATCAGGTCGCAGGCCGAAGCCACATAGTAGCCGCCGCTGGCCGAAACTTCCCCGAAGCGGGCGATGAAAGGCTTCCTGGTCTCGGCCTTGGCGCGTTTTATCGCCGAATAGATCTCCTGCACCGAGCCGACCGAACCTCCGGGAGAGTTGATATCCAGTACTATGGCCTTGACCTCTTTCTTGTCGGCCAGCGTCTTGATGCGCTTCGCTATCTGCTGGCTGCCGCGCTCCCAGGAATGGGAGGAGCTGCCCTGCGAAATGACCCCATAAAGCGGGATGATGGCGACTGCGTCCTTTTTAGACTGATTTAGGCCGGTTAGATCCGAAAGATCCAGATTTTTCGGCCTGGCTTTGCGCGCGGCATCAGCCTTGTCTATGACAAAAAAAGCCGCTATCAGGGAAAGGGCGTAAAGCACGGCTATGATCTTAAGCCAAAGCCCCGTCCCGCCCGGCGCGGACGGCGCCGCCTGCGCGGCCGGTTTAGGCTGAACTTCGGGATTGACCGCGCCGTCGTTGTTCTGTTGTTCCATTTGTTCCTCCAGCGAACTGTCTGAGAGTCTAAATATTTCCGGCGTCCACCACTTTATTCCTGCCGGTTTCCTTGGCCGCGTACAGCGCTTTGTCCGCGGCCGCTATCAGTTCCTCGGGGTTGCGCCCGTCCCGCGGGAAATGTCCTATGCCTATGGAGATGGTCAGGCGCACCTTCTCGAGCCCCTGCGAAAAGACCTCGGCCTCTATACAGGCCCGCATCGTCTCGGCTTTGCGCAGCACGCCCTCGGAATCCGCGCGCGGCAGCACTATGCCGAACTCCTCGCCCCCATAGCGCCCCACAAAGTCGGTCTCGTAAACCCCGGACTTAAGCAGCTGCGCCACCCTTTTCAGCACGGCGTCCCCGAACTGGTGGCCGTAGGTGTCGTTGAGCCGTTTGAAATGGTCTATGTCCGCTATCATGAATCCTACCGTAGTTTTAAAAGCGGCGGCGCGGCGCAGTTCCTCGCGTATCTTCTCGTCCAGAGCGCTGCGGCGCCACAGCGTGGTAAGCCCGTCGGTAAGCGACAGCAATTCCACCTGGCGGAAGAGCAGCACGCGCTTTAGCGCGTAGGAGATCTCCGAAGCGAACCTGGCGGCGTTCTCCGCCGCCTCAAGACCGGTACCGCGCAGGACAATAAGGCCAAGCGTCTGGTCGCCGGCGGCGACAGGCGCAAGAACAAGACCTGAAATCTCGCCCGCGGCCGTCGGGAAACCGCCGGTCAGCTCCATAAGCCGCTCAAGCCCCGGCAGGGAGGAAGCCTTGGGGCCCTGCGCGAAGATCTCCATGCCGGAACTTCCCGCCATATACAGCGCCGCCTCCTCCGTCCCGAAATAATCGGACAGGTATTTCCCCAGCTGCTTCGCCGCGGCCTGCGGCTCCACGGTCTCGGAAAGCAGTTTGACAGCCGAGTAGACGGCCAGGGATTTTTTCTCCCCCGCCGCGTTCAGCGTGGTTTCCTTCTTTATCCCCGCCAACTCCGCCTCCAGTTCGGTGGCCCGCTTTAGCGCGGCTTCCAGGCCGGACCGGTCCGGCGCCGCGCCGGAGCGCCCGTTCAGCACCACCGAATGCGCCAGCGCGGCGGCTGCCCACAGGGCCAGCGCCACGTATGGCGCGCCGGAGGCTATCTCGCCCGCCAGCATAAAGGAGGAGAAGATGAAAAGCGCCGCGCCGGCAGCCGCGCCGGCCCAGCGGTTGAGCCTGCCGAGGAAATAGGAGAGCAGCGGGGAAGCGGCCGCGGCGGTTATCCAGAATTCAGGCCGGTTCATTCTAACACCACCCTGTTGCGGCCGCCCTCTTTGGCTTTGTAAAGGCGCTCATCCGAAGCCCGGACCAGCTGGCTGGCAGTAACGCCCTCGGCCGGAAATTCGGCTACGCCGAAACTGACCGTAACGCGAGAAGGCCTGCCGCCGAAAGAGAAAGCCCTGGCTTCCAGCGTGCGGCGCAGGTTCTCCGCCACCGCCGCGGCCTGCGCCTTGCCCTCCCCGGTAATGACCAGCGCGAACTCTTCGCCGCCGTACCGGGCCGCGAAATCTATCTCCCTGATCCCGCCGGACAGGACCTCGGCCACGGCTTTCAGCACGGTGTCGCCGGCCTGGTGGCCGAAGGTGTCGTTATAGGATTTAAAATGGTCGATATCGCCCATTATCACAGAGAACGCTACCTTGCTGCGGGACGAGCGCAGTATTTCCTCTTCCACGCGCGTCTTGAAAGCGCGGTGGGTGTAAAGGCCGGTAAGACCGTCTTTTATCGCAAGCTCGTTTACTTTGTCGAACAGGTAGATGTTCTCCATGCTTACGCCCGCAAGCGTGCAGGCGAGCTCGGCCCCGCGCAGGTCCTCGGACTTGAAGCGGTCCGGAGATGCCGCGCAGGCGCGCACGAAGCCTACCAGCCGGCCGAACAGGTAAAGAGGCAGCG
Organism: uncultured Elusimicrobia bacterium; assembly: GCA_903917735.1. Lineage (GTDB taxonomy): Bacteria > Elusimicrobiota > Elusimicrobia > Elusimicrobiales > UBA9959 > UBA9959. Next base: position 64,657 of record CAIXBR010000071.1, read on the forward strand.
CCATGAACGAGCGCTCCTCGGAAGAGAAGAGGTCCCTGGCGAAGCGGCTGTCGGCCTCCGAGTTGCGCACCAGCATCGGGATCTTGCGTTCGGCCACCCAGTGGTCGGCGAAATCGCGCGGCGCCCCTGTGCGCAGTTCCACCGACGCGCCCGGGAAATAATTCCTGAGCAGCGTTTCAAGCCTTTCCTTCACCTGGTCGGGAGTGGCGGCCGAGCCCATGTCGTGGATGGCGGAGGAAAGCGCCCCCTTGTCCCTTATGCGGGCCAGCGTACTGTCCAGGTGCAGGCGGTAGCGGGCCAGCTCGTCCTCCAGGTCCTTGACCTTTCCGGCGGCGGCGGCCTCGTCCGCGGCCAGGCGCTCTTTCGCGGCCATGCGGGAACTCTCAGAATGCGACAGCGCGTAGAACAGCAGCCAGAGACACAGCACTTCGGCTATAGCGCCGGCCATCAGATACAGGGAACTGCCCCCTGGGGAAAGATTGGGCAGTATAAAACCGGCGGCTGTGGCCAGGAAAAGGAAGATATATTTTATTTCGCGCTCTCCTGACCAGGAGAACCAGATGAATAGGGCCCCGGCGGCCGGGTAAACCCAAAGGAAATGGGCAGGCCATACCAGAAGCGTCCAGCCGAGCGCGCCTATAATAGCGGCCGGGCCGGCAACCTTGGCTAAAGCGTTGGGCCTCAACATATATAAATAATTTTACAATAAAAATGGGTATACGTACGGGAAGTAGTACCCGGGCGCGCGGAGCGGCGGCCTGGCGGGTCAGCCGTCAGCAGGGGCGGGTTACATAGTTCTCTGTTTTACCTTCCCGCTTTTTTCGCTGCCTTGACTCCCGGCAAGATTCAGTAAACAACAATAAATAAATATCGCGGCCAATGAGATAAAGGCGCCAAGTTTGAAATATGGCGGCGCGTAACTCAACTCTATATCATGTCTGCCTTTTTCAAGGAACAAACCGGTGAACCCGATATTCACCATTATCGGCTTTACATTTTCGCCATCAACATTAGCGGACCAGCCAGGGTCGAAAGGAATGGAAAAGAACAGGAGCTTTTTGGAAGCAAGAGTGATCTTGCCGCGGATAATATTCTGGCGATGCTCCGAAATAACCAGCGTTTCCCTGCCAAGGCGGGCGATATCCTTCAAGTGTTCCGCCCAGGTGCAGGTCCTCGCCGCGTCCTGCGCGGTAAATACCGTGTAACCGGCAGGCTCCTTATACGCATTTTCATCTATAACGAAAGCTTTGTATAAAGCGGAAACTTTCGCTTCTGCCGGAATTTTCCTGAATTCCTCCAGGCTTATGTACTTTTCATAAGTAAAACCGAGGGGAAGCGCGTTCTTATTTTCCAGAATTTTCACGTCGCCGACCTCGGCCAGGGGCGCATAGCCAAAAGGCAGTAAAAAAGGCTTCTCGACTTTGGATAAACAGTATTTTACGCTGCCAAAACTGTAAAGCGAGAAAACGCCCCTTAGCCCTGGCGCCCACCGGGTCTGGGCTTCATCGTCCCCCTGTATCAACCGCATCTCCCGCAGGAACCGGATGTAGTTTATCTGGTTAAAAGAGTGATAAGACGTCGTTCCGTAAAAATCCTGAACTTTCGCGTCATTGATGCTGCTATGCATTGCCGCGCCTGAGAAATAATCCTTTTCTATCCTGAAAAAGCTCTTATCCTTTGCCTTCAAATACGCCGCCGCCTCGCTGGTGTAATCATTGTAGCCGGTTTTCTGCTTGTTTTCCGCGCCGGTAATTACAGGCCTGTTGTTTACCGTTGAGTAAGACATAAAGACCGACTCCGCCACGACAGCCAGCAGTATAAGCGCCTTGAGCGCAGGCTTTATCCTCTGGAACCTCAGAAGCAGCAACAAAACCGCGTAGGCGATCAAAAATTCGGCGGCGGCGCTTTGTATCAGGCCGTTGGTAGTTTTCAGGTATGGCGTATACGGATAGTACAGCAGCGTCAATAGCCCGGCTAAAGTCAGCACAAGCGTAAAGAAATGAGGGCGGGAGGTTTTGTCTATACTATCCAGCGCTTTTACTCCGAATAACAATAAAACGATCGCTACAAAAAAAGAAAGGTTCCGGTAATAATCTCCGGCGAACAGCCAATAGGCATACCTGAAATATGGGAATATCACTGGGAACAGAAAAAGGCACAGCAGTACGGCATACAGGACTTTTTTTCTTTTATCCAAGAAACAAAACACCTGCGTAAACGTCAAAAGGGTCAGAAGCCCGCAATAAAATAATGGCGCTTCCAGGTAGTTATGCCAGCCTTTAAAATAACTCCCCGTTCCCAAGATATCGTTCGAGAAGAATCTTAAAATTGCGGTGCTGTTATGCAACAGGCCCTCAAAGCCGAAAACGGGTTTGGCCAGAAACTTGGCGAACTGGGAAACATCTCCGCTCACCCTGGGACTGTTAATCATCTGCAGTATGCCGTTTATAAGAAAAAAAGAACTTGCCGCCGCGCCCAACAGGCCTAAACCAAAAACTTTCAGGAAGAGCCTGGAAAATTTTTTAAATTCCCATTTATTATCCTCCAAATAACGGAAAACGAGATAAATACAGAGGAACATCCCGTATAAATACAGGTCGAAAGGCTGCAGAACGGCTATCAGCGACACGCTTACCGGGAACAGCGCCCACTTGTTGTCCTGGTATAATCTTTCGAAGGAATATAAAAGCATCGCGGCATATACCGCTTCCGTGGAAAAGATGCTCCACCCCCCGCCCAGCACCATAAATCCGGAAAAGGAATAGAAGAGCGCGCCGACGACCGCCGCGAATGCGGAGATGGATATTTTTTTCAAAAATAAATAGAAGAAGATGCCGGCAAGGAATATTTTCAGGATTTCGGCGTATGCCATTCCGTAAGCGACATTACTCTTGCCCATAAAAACCAGCAGGGCGGTAAAAGGGTCAGGCAAACATCCCGGGAAAATATTCTGCCCCATCCCCTGATTAAAGGACCATTTAGGAAGCCCCTCGGTCTTTAAATACTCCGCGATATGCACATATTGAGGATAACTGTAATTTATGGAGTCGCTGCCGATGTCCTTAAACAGGTAGAGCTTGTTAAAAAGGAGGAAATCCTTATACACCGCGAACGCTACAACCGCGATAAGCGCGACCAGCAAAGGCAGCCCTCTCCAGCGCGCGAATTTAAAAATGAAACCGGTTTCCGTGCCTTTGGGCGCTAATTTAGGCGGCGGAACATTTCCCGGTTCCAAGTCTTTTCGCATTTTATTTTTCTTGTAGCTCATTTAGCCGGTGGCCTGACACCTTTGCCCACGTAATAATACCAAAAAAGCGGAACCGCGTTAACCGGCGCCGTCTTCACCGCACTTTAAATTAAATAGCCGGTCTCTTTTTGAGACCGGCCATTTAAATGGTGGAGGCTATTGGTCGAAGTTCGTACCTTTTTTGACGAACATCCGGACGGGATCGAATGAGTTCCCTATCCGCGAGATGTCGTCGCGGGCGTGGCCACGCAGCGCGGCCCCGCACCGCTCCTTGCCGCACGACCGCGAGAAGCCGCCCGGTTGGCCACGCGGCGCGGCCGCCCAGGCTTGCCGCGAGAAGTCGTTCGCAGGGCTCGGCACTACGCGCCTTCGCTCCTGCTCCCAAGGTACGGGGAATCCCATTGTTTATCATGGCATCACCTCCTTTCCGCTCCCTTGCGGTC
>CAIXBR010000072.1 GCA_903917735.1 uncultured Elusimicrobia bacterium
CCGGCCTTACCCGCGGCGGAGAGTGGCAGAATTCGCACTTAAGTCCGGTTCAGCCCTGCTGGGCAAAACCGGCCTTAAGAGCGGGGGGAGGCAAGGTATGGAGAAACTTAATATGCGGTACTTTCTTTACGCTCGCAAGTCCACCGATGAGGCGGACCGGCAAATCCTTTCTATCGAGTCGCAGTTGGCGGAGCTGCGCGAGTACGCCAAAAAGGAAGGTCTGCCCATAGCCCGCGAGTTTGTTGAAAATAAGACCGCCAAGGAACCGGGCCGCGAGGTCTTCAACGAAATGATGGCGCTAATGGAGCAGGGCGCGGCCCACGGCATAGTGGCCTGGCACCCGGACCGGCTGGCACGTAATTCCATAGACGGCGGGCGCATTATCTATTTGGTAGACACGGGCAAGGTTATGGAGTTAAAGTTCCCTACCTTCTGGTTCGACCGCACGCCGCAGGGAAAGTTCATGCTCTCTATCGCTTTCGGGCAGAGCAAATACTACATAGACAACCTCTCGGAAAACGTAAAGCGCGGCCTGCGCCAGAAGCTACGCAACGGCATATGGCCTTCATGGGCGCCGATGGGCTACCTGAACGATCAGGAGAACCACACGATCTACATAGACAAAGAGCGCGCGCCGCTCATCAAGAAGGCCTTTGAGCTGTACGCCACCGGCAATTACTCGATAAGAGAAATCCGTGAATTCCTGCATAACGCCGGGCTTGTCGGGCGTAATCAGAAGAAGCCGCTTTCCATTGGCAACTGCCATTATATGCTCCGTAACCCCATCTATTACGGCGTTATGCGCTTTTACGGCGAGGTTTATGAGGCCAAGCACAAGCCCATAATCTCAAAGGCGGTCTTCGACAAGTGTCAGGAGCTTCTGAAAAACAAAAGCAAGCCCAAGAAGCGCGGGTTCAAGCCCTACGTTTACCGGGGCACTTTCCACTGCGAGAATTGCGGTTGCTTCATTACCACCGAAACACAAAAGGGGCATAACTATCTGCGCTGCACCAAAAGAAAGAGCCCCTGTGCGGAGCCCTTCGCGAGAGAGGAGGAGGTAGACCGGCAGATACGGGAGGCGTTAAAAGGAGTTTCCTTACCCCCGGCCCTGGCCGCCGATGCTCTTCATAACATCAAAGCGGAAGAATTAAAGGCGGCCCAGGCCGGGGAAGAGGCCGCCCAAAATCTGCGAGATAATTTGGTTATCCTTAATGACCAATTGGGCAAGTTGCTGGACCTGGTACTGCACGGCTCCATTACTCAGCCCGAGTACGCCCACAAGAAGGCCCAATTGGTCAACGACAAAAAGGAAATTGAAATGAAACTCGCAGCTTTTGCGCGGGAGGGGAGTAAGCGGTTCGAACCGCTGATAGGGTTCTATAAGACCGCAGTTCTCGCCGGAGAGTCCGCAGTCTCCGGGAATCCGGAGGAAAACCTGCAAATAATGAGAAAAATCGGTTCGAACTTCCTTTTAGGCGGGCGAAAAATAAAATTAAAATTTAATTTTCCGTCGGAAAAACTGCGGGAGTTGCGGGCTCGGGTGGATTTTTTTGACCCTGCTTTTTGCAACTCGTTAAAATGGCGCTGTTCCCAGGACATCGCACGAGACAACTTTGCGCAACATCCCGAGGTAACTTTATAAGTTCCGCTTTTCCCCAGGAGCTGCGGTACGGGGATCTTATCCACGAGATGTCGTCGCAGGCGTGGCCACGAAGCGCGGCCCCGCACTGCTCCTTGCCGCGGGAAGGCGGTTCGCCGGGCTCGGCACTACGCGCCTTCGCACCGGCTCCCAAGGTACACTGCATCTTATCAACACCCCCTATGCGCGGCCGGCCGGCTACAAACTGGCCTTACCCGGCCGCACTGCGGTGTCGCTGCGCTCCACCCCCGTCCGCCTTCGGCGTCCGTACTGGGCTATGCCCGTGCCGCATCAAGCGCTATGCGCCTCAAGCGGCCAACGCAGAAAATTATTTCCCGCGCCCATAAATCTTCGCCGTTTAAATTTCCCCCTAGCGCTTTCCCTCCATATTATAACCTATTTTGGGTTATCCTTAAATAGGTTATATACTATCCTCATGGGCGAGTCAATACATTCAAAGGAATACCGGGGGATCATCCAGAAACTCAAGGATACCCGCCTGGCCTCCGGCCTCACCCAGACCGAAGTAGCCCTTAAATTGAAAAAGCCGCAGTCCTACCTCTCTAAAATAGAGCGCGGAGAGCGGCGCATCGATGTTGTGGAGTTAAAGCAACTGCTGAAAATCTACAAAAAGGGCCTTACCGACTTCTTTTAGCCCCTTTTAGTCTTTTAATCCACTTATCTATTCCTTAGCTACTTTATGTATGTTATAGGAATATGCGCTCTGACCTTTTAGTATTTCCTTCCCATCTATATTCTGACCTGCGGCACGGATATAATCCACAACAACCTCCGTTGTACTGACGCGCACACGGAGGTGCCCGGAATTGGGAAGGAAGTCGCCCTTTTCATAACCGTACTCCTCAGCGTGATCGCCGCGTGGGTTCCGCTCAGCAGGCTGGGGGACGAGCTGATACACAACTCCATCCAGCTCCTGCCGGGCGAAGAAATGATCGTGCCCGTGGAAAACTATGTTCACGCCTGATTCGACCATAATTTTATGTATCGGTTCCCCCCACCCGGGACGGTTCTCGTCGAAAGTATAGGACCCGTCCGGTTCATGCCCGCCCCATTCGTAAAGCGGGGCGGCTTCCGAACCTCCCCGCCCGCCGCTGCCAAGTCCTCCGGTCAGCTGGTGTATGAAGACGAACTTGAATTTAGCCTTTGAAGTTTTAAGAGTTTTTGCGAGCCAGTCATATTGGGCTTTTCCCAGTGTCATATTCCACGGCTCGCTGCCGCCGCGGGTTTTCGCTGAGGTCCAGTAAGGATCGAGCACGACGAACAGCGCATCGCCCCAGGTCCAGGCGTAATAGTTTTGAAGGAGGCCTGCTCCCGGATATGGCGAGCCGTTGCCGGAATAGAATCCATCCGGAACCGGGTTCGTGAAATATTTAGTCCGCATCTTATGCGACCACAGGCGCAGACTGTCAGCCCCCTCTTCTTCCCTGCGGCCCTGCGCCTCGCCGTCATGGTTCCCCAGCACCAGGAAGACCGGGGCGGACCTGCCGATAAGCCCGAAATAGTAATGCTGGGCAGCGTACTGCGCGGCCGCAGAGGCGCGGGCGGCGTGCTTCTCGGTCATAAAAGTATCGCCCAGATCTATATGGAAGTCCGGCTCCCCCGCCAAAGCGCTGAGGAGGACCGACCTGTACAGCTCAGGCGAAACAGCGCCATCCAGATGCGGGTCCGCCTGCACGGTAAAAGCAAAAGCGCCGCCGGGCGGGCGCGCAGTATGGAAAGAGCCCGGCGAGTCCTCAGGGAGCAACCGGGCTCCCGCGGACGCGTCCAGCAAGGCATAATAATACTCCTTGTCCGGGGCGAGGCCGGAAATTACGGCCTGTACCGGGACACCGGCTTTCAGGGACAGCTTCTTTCCCGTCGCCGGAAATTTACCGGGGTCGGTGCCCCAGACCAGCAGCGCTTCAGCGTCGGACGAAAGGACCAGGCTGAGCGTTACCGAACCGGCGGTAGGTCTGCCTGCCACCACGCTCCCGCCGTGTTCCGGGACCTCCGTATGGAATACCGCCGCTTCCCTGGGCGGGCCTTTTGGCGCGCGGGGACCTCCTCGCCCTTCTCCCCTGCCCCCGCCGTCCTTGGCGGCGGCAGCGCCACAGACCAGGAGTAATCCCAGGATGACAACGGACCTGAAGGTGGGACGGCACATAAGTATCGTTACTCCGCCTGCTTCGGCGCGAAGAAGAAACCGTTCAGGTTCCCCAGCTGCGGCTCGGCTTTAGCGCCGTCGGAGTAAATGTAGTACGGCGCGCTCGTATATCCGTCCAGATTGCGCAGTTTCACCAGCGCGGCGCGCTGTTCTTCCGTCAGCGTCCTGTTAATTTTGGCGAAGGCCATCGTGTAGTACCATGACACCTCACCGTCCAGCGCGCCGTACTGGTGGCCCAGCGCCAGGACCTTTGCTTTGTCCGGCGGTTGGCCTTTCAGGTATTTTCGAAGCTCCACGGAGATAGCGCGGCGCACTTCTATTATCTTCTGCATCGCCTGCTGCTGCATGGCCGGGATCGCGTCGACGTTTTTGCGCTGCGCGGGAGTAAGAACCTCGCTTAGGAAGGACTTGCCGCTGTCACCGGTAACGGAGGTGCTGATATCGTAGTTTTTCTTTCCCATAGCCGGCATATCCTTCATATAGAACCCGCCGAAGTAAGTTCCGTGGCGCTCAGGACAGAAGTAAACGTCGGCCTCGACGTTGCCTGCGGTCCAGCTGAAAAACTCGCTGAGGTAGGTCATGTAGGCCACATTGAACATCTTGGGCTTGCCGCGGCCCGCCTCTTTGGCCTCTGTCTCATCCATTTCCGGCCAGGTGGCGAAATTACCGAACTTCATCTTTGCGAAGTAAGCCTTCTGGTCCGCCGTCAGCGACAGCCAGACTTTGGCCATCACTTCCGCGCGGCGGCGGCTAAGCTCGGCGTCCGCCTCGAAGATCTTTCCTACGTACTGCATCACGGCCGCTTTATTAAGGCCGGAGCTGCCGGAGGGCAGTCCATTATCCCTCTGCATATGGAAAGCCTTGATAAGCGGCAGGCGCATTTTAGCCAGGGCCGTAAGTTGAGGCACCTGCTCCTCCGCCAAATCTATAAACATCTGTTTCTGTTCAGCCGTGAGCTCGTGGGCGACGTTGCCAGCCACCCGGCTGAGGAAGATAGGATTATGCCCCTTCTTGGCCGCGTCGATGTCGCGCATATACTGGAAGCCGAAGAAATCGCAGACCTTGCCGGGCGGAATGAAAGTTGCCGCGCCGAAATCTCCGGTAAGAAAAGCCAGGCCGTTAAAGGCGATAGTGGTCAGCTGCGCATTGTCAGAAACAGCCTGCTCCAGGTTATACTGGCTGCCGCCCCCTTTACCGCCGCCTTTCCCGCCGGGGCCGCCGCGCCCCTGGCCACTACTACCTTGGCCGCCCTTTTCCCTGCCCTGTCCGCCGCCCTGCCCGCCTGCCCTGTCCGGGGGCGGGTCCATTTTCTTAAGCATCTCGGGGTCGAAGCCAACGGAGACAAGCAACGCATCCTCCGAAGGACCGCCTCGTACGCCTAAGTCGCGTAGGGCTTTGTGTATTGCCTTGGCATCTTCTGCCGACAGCGAGGCCGCGTCATATTTTGAGACTATCTCCGCCGCGCCGGCTTTCTGCTCCTCGGTTATTGTCTCCGACCCTCCATTGCGGGACTCGCCCTTCCCTCCGCGCGCCTGCTTTTTTCCCCGCCCCGGCTTCTGGCGCTGCCCCTGCTCCTGGCCAGTCTCCGCGCCCTGCCCCCCACCCTGCTCCTGCATCTGTTCCTGGTCCGGGCCGGGACCGCCGCCTTCGTCCTGCGCACGGGCGCAAAGCAGGGATTCTGCTACCGCCAAAGCTGTAAGGATCGCAATTGTTCTAAGTTTCATAATCCCTCCGGTCAGACCCGCACACCATTAAACCCGAATTAAGCCAAAAAGTTCCGCTGAAAAAGGCCGTCAGGCCGCTATCTCCCGTCTCCCGGGGGCGGAGGAGGCGGCTCCCCGCGGCCATTATCGGGGCCGGAACGGCTTTCCCCATCTTCAGAAGAGATGAACCTTTCATATATGACGCTCATTTCGGCTTTGCCCAGGACCAGGCCTTCCATGGCGGAGAGCAGGACTTCCCGGTTCACTTCGGCGGGCTTGACCTTGATTTTCGTGGCAGTGGAAAGCGCGTAGATCGTATATATGTATTTTTTCGGCCCCGGGCCTTTTGAATGCGGCGGGGCGTATTCCACCCTGCCGTTCACGCTGTTGTTCCCCAGCTTACCCACGTTTTTAACATTCTTCGGCAGGATCTTCACTTTTGCCGGTATGTTGTAGATGATCCAGTACCACTTGGTCTTGTCTGGCGCGATATGGTGCATGATAAGAGCGAAGCTCTTAGTGCCCGCCGGAGCGCCGGTCCATTCAAGCGGGAGCGTGGAGCTTTCCCCGTCGCCGGTATATTCCACCGGCAGCTGCCCGCCGTCTTTGACAGCCGGGCTGCTCAGAACGAAGACGGGCCCGGAACTTGTATTAACTGCGTTATTTTCCGCCTCCGCCGCGGCGACCCCGGCAGGAATTATCAGGGCCAGCACCCAGCCCAGCGCTATTATTGATGACCATTTCATGTTTTCTCCAGGTAATTAAACCGCTTTGACCGCAATAAGTCCAGCCGGATATAATTTTCCCGCCCGCTGAAAAGCTTGAGGAGGGGTCCCGCACACCGGGGGGTTGGGAGACCGTGCGGGACCCCTCGGAGTTATGGCGCAGTATAGGTCAGCGTCATTGTCGCCGAACTTATGGTAATGCCAGAGAGCGCTGTAGTAAGGACGGAACCGGTCACCTGCGCCGGGGCGGTCGGGAGCGAGGGCGCACCGGATAGTGCGTAGAGCCTGTACGTATATACCCTATTGCCGCCGCCGCAAGGCGGGTTGTAGGCCGTTCCCGCAGGCCCGTCGCTCAAACCGACTGTCCCGCCGCCAGTGGTGTTCTTGGCGAAGCCGGAACTGCCTGACGGTATCCCATAAAGCACCCAATTATATTTAGTCTCTAACTGCGGAGTTAGTTCGGAAATAGTCAACGCGAACTGCTGCGTGCCGGAAGGCGCGTTGGTCCAGGACATAGCCGGGGACGACCCGGCTCCGGAACAGGAGTATTCCAGGGTCATGGCCCCGCCGCTGGTTCCCGCGCCGCTGGTCAGCGTAAATGTCCCCTGGCTGACGGTTACGGCATGGCTTACGCTGCTGGAGCCGGCGGAGTTAACAGCCGTAAGCGAGACTGTATAAGTGCCGGACGAAGCGTAGGCGTGCGCCGGGTTCTGGGACGTGCTGGTCCCCCCGTCGCCAAAATCCCACGCCCACGAGGCCGGGGGTCCGGCAGAGGCGTCCGTGAACGCGACAGTCTGGCCGGGTGTGGGCAGGCTCGGTGAGTAGGAGAATTCCGCCGTAGGGGCATCAGTGGCGAACAGGAAGTCGGTATTGTTTATATAAGGCGCTATCTGGGCCAGGACTGCGGGGTCTGTGGTGGTGTCGGAATATAGATAAGTGGATTTGCAGACCGCATAATTGTAAGGGGTCCCGTTGGAATAGGTGCTGATAAGCAGACCGTCCCAGAAATCCGTCTTCAGTTTGGCCCGCTGGCTGGTGCTCAGCGAGTC
>CAIXBR010000073.1 GCA_903917735.1 uncultured Elusimicrobia bacterium
CTCAGCCTTGTATATGTCATCCTGCTCTTCGTCTATGAGCGCCAGTGAAAGCTGTTTAAAAGGCAGGAAAGCGGCCGAGCGGGCTCCCACCACCACCTTTACCGAGCCGGCCTTTACGCCGTGCCAGGTTTCGCGGCGCTGTTTTGGCGTAAGCCGGCTGTGCCAGAGAGCCAGCGCTTCCGGCTTAAAGACCGCGCGCAGGCGCTCTTCGAACGGGGCGATAAGATTGAGGTCCGGCACAAGGCAAAGGGCTTGTCCGCCGACGGAAACGGCTTTTCTTACCAGCTCGAGATAAACATCATAACGGCCGTTTTGCGGCGGGCCGAACAGCACATGGGCGGCGCCGGTTTCATTAGGCGCGCCCACGAAGGCGGACAATTTAGCGGCTATCGTTATCAACGAAGCGCTTAGAAGCTGGGGTTGAACGTCCGCCAGAAAGACGCCGGCCTGGGCCGCTTGCTCAGCGGGGGCCGGGGGGAAAGCATCAGCCATGAACTGCCCGAAAAAATTCTCGACGGCCAAACCTATCGGGGCATTCCAGCGGTCCTGCATCCAGGCCGCGATTGCGGGGATATCATCCTTTAAAGCGGGCGCGGGGTCCAGAAAAGACTCGACGCATTTTATTTCCCTGAAACCGGACAGGTCTACGGAGGAATCCTCGCGCAGGCTCATTATCATTCCGACAATTTTCCTCGGACCGAACGAAGCCCAGACACGCAGGCCCGGCCGTGCGGCGCCGAGCATTTTTTCTTTAACGCGGTAATAGAAAGTCCGTCTGAGCGGGACCGGGAAGGCTATTTCTGCGATCATAATGAGTCAGTGAACAGTGAATAGTGGACAGTGGTTAGTGGCAATGGATATATTTATTTACGGTTGGTCCGCCTTTCAACCTTTTTACTGATCCTTCTCGATAAAGGCTTTCAGCATCTTCATGTCTTCCCAGGTGTCGCGCTTCAGATTGGGGTTTCTGAGAAGGGCCGCGGGGTGGTAAGTGGGCAGGACTTTGATGGGATGCCCGGGGCCGAAAAGTTCAACGGGATAATCGTACCATTTGCCGCGCACGAAGCTTATGCCCTGAGTCACTCCCAACAGGACCTTGGTGGCGACGGAACCCAGCGTCACTATGCATTTGGGTTTTATCAGCATCAGCTGGCGGTCAAGGTAGGGCCGGCAGGCAGAGATTTCCTCAATAGTGGGGGGGCGGTCGTTGCCGTGGGCTTCCGGAGTTTCCGGGTTTATCATGGGATGGCACTTTACGATATTGGCGATGTAAACGTCTTCGCGTTTCAGGCCCAGCACCGTCTCCAGTATCTTGTCCAGCAACTGGCCCGATCGGCCCACGAAAGGCTCGCCCTTATGGTCTTCCTGGAAGCCTGGGCCTTCGCCCACAAATACCACCCTGGCGCGCGGATCGCCGACACCAACCACGGCATTTATGCGGGAGTTGCCAAGCTGGCATTTGCGGCACTTCCCGATTTCCGCCGCTAGAGCCGCCATCTCATCTTTTTGTGACTCGTGGACGGCAATGTTGTCGTGCTGCCTAGCGGTCTCGCCGCCTAGCTGTCCTGCTGACTTGCTGACTTGCTGTCTTGCTGTCTTGCTTGTTACCGACATATATGTATCCTCGTCCAGGTCCTTGATGTAGGCGGCCAGGTCTCCGGCCAGATCTTTGAATTCTTTTCTCATGGGGCAATGGCGCAGGCAGGGTTATCGGGATAGGGGCGGCGGTCAATAGGACCGCCGTTCCCCTCCCACACCACCGGACGTGCGGGTCCGCATCCGGCGGTTCAGAAAGTGGCGTTATACTTCCGCCAGCTTTGGAACTCCCAATTTAGCAAAGTAACTGTCGGGCAGAGCAATGTGAACGGCTGAGGTTTTAGACATCTTCCACCAACTGCGCTGACAAGCCGCCGACGAAGCCGCGCCGCGGACACCTGCTCCCGCCGCACGCAGTCCCCGGAATATCGTCTTGCCCCGCTTCCACTGTTTCAGACGAACCATCCTCAGTCTGCGGCCTATCCATCCGTCCAACTCAGCGAAAATGCCGGGCGTCTCCGCCAACAGAAAGTATTCTTTCCAGCCGGTTAGATACGCCTTAAGCTCTTTCGCCGTTTGTTCCAAACTTCTGCCGCCGGTGCGCGACGTTATCCGTCGCACCCTCTCTTTCATCGCTCTCAGGGCTTTGGGGGCCACGCGGCATTTAACCGTCTTTCCCTTGGCAGTCCAGAACCCGAAGCCAAGGTATTGACTGTTACGTATGCTCGTAATGCCGCTTTTGGTCTCGTTGATTTTCAGCTTTAACCCCGCGTACAGCCGCTTTAGCGTTTCCATCACGTCGTTCGCCGCGCGCTTTGACTTAACGTACACATTCCCGTCATCGGCGTAGCGCACAAACGCATGTCCGCGCCGCTCCAGCTCTTTATCAACTTCATCCAAAAGCACATTCGCCAGCAACGGCGAAAGCGGGCCGCCTTGCGGCGTTCCCTCCCAGCGTTCCACCACCACCCCCTGCGCCAGAACTCCGGCTTCAAGGTAGCGGCGGATTAGCCCAAGCATTCGTTTGTCCTTTATCCTCCAAGCCAGCCTGCTCATCAGAATGTCGTGGTTCACCCGGTCAAAGAACTTCTCCAGGTCAA
>CAIXBR010000074.1 GCA_903917735.1 uncultured Elusimicrobia bacterium
CGAGAAATCAGGAGCGGTTGAAAGCTGCGCCCGGTATAAGGTGGTACCTAAAGGGTTGGCGTTTTGTGTCCAGTTAACTGTTACGGATTTTGAGCTTACGCCCGTATACAGCGGTGTAGCGGTGCTGGGCACAACGGCCAGAGTGTACGTGGAAAACGCGATGGTTTCCGCAGTCTCCACGCCCATGGCATTGCGGGCTTTGGCTGTAAAGCTGTATTGAGTGTTCGGCGTCAGCGCGGTGAACGAAGACGCCACGCCGGGATCGTATTCCTGGTTTGTATTTACGCGGACAACTCCGGTGTACCCGCCCATTATATACAGCCTGCCGCCTACTACCCCTCCACCGGATGACAGATCATAGAGGTTCGCCGGCAATACCGCTCTGGTCACCCACTTATCGGCAGCGGGATCGTATTCCTCATTGTTATTCAAAGCGTTTCCATTATATCCCCCTATCGCATACAGCTTGCCGCCAATCACGCCTCCCCCGGAAAATTCACGGCGGGCTGTGGGCATAGCAGCTTTTGTCTGCCAGGTATCCACCGCAGGGTCATACATTTCGTTGGTGGTCAGGTCCGTGCTGCCGCTATAGCCGCCTAGCGCGTACAACTTGGCGCCTATTACGCCGATGGAGAATTCACGCCGGGCTGTGGGTATAACGGCTTTTGTCGCCCAGGTATTGGACACGGGGTCATATGCCTCGTTGGTTGTAAGAGAGGTGGTACCGTTAGGGGTTCCACCCACGGCATACAGCTTGCCGCCTATTACGCCGGCTGATAAGTAATAACGCGCCGTCGGCATTACCGTTTTGGCGGCCCAGGTATTGGTTACGGGGTCGTACTCTTCGGTAGTGTTCATGGGCCCATTAATGCCCCCCACTGTATATAACTTGCCGCCTATTACTCCGGCGGCCAACTCCTGAAGGCCGACGGGCATAACCAGTTTTGTGGCCCAGGTATCAGAAGCGGGGTCGTAATTCTCGTTGGTAGCCACAATAGACCCCGCAACATTCCCACCCTCAGTATACAACCTGCCGCCCATTACTCCAATTGCCAAACCGGAGCGTGCCGAGGACAGCACAGCTTTTGCGCTCCATTTATTTCCGTTCCGCCACGGCATATACGCGTTATTCATTGCCACCGCAACTCCCGACAAGCCGGTATCAAGCCCGGTGAACGCCGGGGTGGCCGCGTAGCCGGAGGCGGTTATTGCATTGGTGGACACATCGTCAAAGTAAACAGCCGTGGGCGCTTCCACCAGCGTATAGGCCGTAACCGCTGCGGAGAGGGGCCCTTCTCCCGTAGAGCCTACCGCCGCTATAAGCACTCCGTATGCTGTGTTTGTGGATAGGCTGGTTGGGATAAAACTGTTGCTGAGTGGCGATCCTAGCAGCAGCATATCGGAAGCCCGGTACACTTTATATGAAAGGGCCCCCGGCATGGCGTCCCACGCCCAGGTAATGTGGGTTTGCGACGGCGTGGCTGTGATATTACTTACCACTCCTATTTTAGTCTGAGTGGAACCTAAAACGAACCAGGAATAGTCCGTCATCCCGCCAGAGTTGTAAGCCTGCACGCGAAAGTAATATGTGGTGTTCGCAGATAAACTGGTGACTGGCAACTGGATACTGGATACCAAACTGGAAGACGCTACAACCGAGAAATCAGATAACGATGAAACCTGGATCTTATAACTCGCTCCCGCCCCATTGAATCCGCCGGCGGCCGTGCCGGAAGACCAATTTACGGTTAAGCTTGCGGAAGAAACACTTGTGAACACGACCCCGACCGGCAGAGTTGCCACCGCCAGAGTGTATGTGGAAACGGTAACTGAGTCACCGGTCGCCGTGCCCGCCTGGTTGCGGGCTTTGGCTTTCAACGTATAAAGCGTATTGGGCTTAAGCTCGGATAATTTGCGCGCCACGCCGGGGGTGTATTCTTCGTTGGTGTTCAAGGCACCAACCCCATTGTCGCCTCCCACGGCATACAGTTTGCCGCCTATTACTCCCGCAGACAAACGTGCGCGGACTGCGGGCATTACTGTTTTTGTCACCCAGATATCTGACGCGGGGTCATATTCCTCATTGATATTCGTAACCCACCCTCCCACCGCATACAGCTTACCACCTATTACTCCGGCAGACAGGTATACCCGAGCCGTGGGCATTGCCGCTTTTGTGCTCCAGGTGTTATTCGCGGGATCATACTCTTCGTTGGTATTCAACCCGCTATTTCCCCCTACAACATACAGCTTGCCGCCTATAACTCCGCCCGTAGCCGCATAGCGGGCAGTGGGCATTACTGCTTTGCTTATCCATGTGTTTAAAACGGGGTCATATTCCTCGTTGGTGTTCATGGGACTTACATTAGATCCCCCCACGGCATATAGCTTGCCGCCTATTGCTCCGACTGACAAACCAGCACGGGCTGTGGGCATCGCCGCTCTTGTCGCCCAGGTATTGGCTGTGGGATCATACTCCTCATTGGTATTAAGAACACTCCCATCATGTAACTGTCCCCCCACTGCATATAGCTTGCCGCCTATTACTCCCGCAAACAGATCATAACGGGCAGTAGGCATTACAGCTTTTGTACTCCAGGTATTGGCAACGGGATCATATTCCTCGTTGGTATTCAAGGCATCGCTCCCATTCCATCCCCCCACAGTATACAGCTTGCCGCCTATCACCCCTGCAGACAATTCACCACGGGCCGTAGGCATCGGCGCTTTTGTGGTCCAGTAATTGCCGGTGGAACCCCACAGATCGTAGGTTCCGGTGGTTATGGCCACTCCTGAAACGCCGCGTTCCAAGCCGGTAAGTGCAGGCGCGTAGGCGGAGGCCACTATGCTGGTAGTCCCAACCTCGTCCACATAAACGCTGGCCGGGGTTTCTATCATGGTTATGGCGGTAACTGGGACTGGGTTATAATAAGTCGCCTGGTCCCACAGGGCGCCGGCGCGGATGTATTGGGTTGTATTGAAAGACAGGCCGGTAAGAGTAAGAGCTGTTAGGGCGGCATTGGGAGTGTCCGAGGAAATTATCGCGCCGGTGAAATTAGCCGCCGTGGACGTTATCAGTCCGTAACCCGCCGCACCGTTAAGGCCGTAGGCGGCTGGCACGCTGCTGCCGTATACTCCCGTTATGGACTGCACAGTGGGCCAGGGCCACTGTATATAACCGGCAGGGTCGCTTGAAAGCGCTTGGTGCGCCCTTGCGCCCGACGGATTTAGGATATATATTGTAGACCCCGAAGTAAGAGAGCCCGCATTGATATTGATGCCGATGTTCCCGCTTGCAAATCTCACCGCCGTAATAGTGGACACGAACTGCCCGCCCAGGAAATTGATGGCCGTGGCGCCGGCGGTGAGGCTCTGGAAGGTTATGCTGGAGATCTTAAGCGTAGCTCCCGCGCTCTGCGTGGAGATGTTAAAGCCGTACAGGCCGCCGGTGACAGTATTGGAGGCCAGCTCTATCTTGCCCGAGTTATAGGCGTCCAGATAAACTGCAGCGCCGCCAGTTCCTCCGGAGACAGTGCTGGTAGCTAGGAACAGGCCTTGGTTACCCCCCCCGAAATACAAACCGCGCCCGGCCGCAGACGCCGACAGAACGCTGCCGCCTATAACCGTGGACGTTGAAGCGTTAATATAAACGGCGGTAGAGCCGGACACATATGCGTTGACCAGAGTGTTAGACGAGGCTTGGTTGACATAAAGGCCGATTCCTGACAGGCTGGTCATAGTGCTGTAGCTGATATTATTGAACTTGGCGCTGCTGCCTCCCAGCACCGCACCGTAATATCCAGAGAAATTATTGTTTGCCGCGGTATTGTATGAACCGCTGCTGTAGAAACCGAAATACCGCGCGTCTGTCATCAAACTTGTGATGGTGCTGAGACTTACTGTGTTGTAGGCGGAGTTAGGATCTAAAACCAAACCACTGGCCCCGCTCATGTAGATATTCGAGAACGTATTGCTTGAAGCGTTAACCAAAGCAATAACGGCCGTGGCGCTGGAAGATCCTGCACCCGGAGTACCGCCCGTGATAGAAATGGAACTGTTAAGGAATTTATTGAAGGAGCCGTTTATATACATCGCATAGGCTGCGCCGTTAATGCCGTCGCTGCCGCTGCCCGCGCCGCCGCCCGCGCCGCCGCCGCCCACACCACTGTTCTCGATGATTTTGATACCAGAAAGCGTATTGGACGAACTATTGTTCATGTATACGGCATAAGCGCTGCCGCCGCTGCCATAATTGGTACTGCCGCCGCCGCCGGCGCTGCCGCCGCCGCCAGCGCCAGTGCCGCCGCTCTCCGTGATATTGATACCGGAAAGAGTATTGACTGCGCTTTTATTCATATAGACGGCATAGGCGCTGCCGCCTGTACCGTACAGGCCCGCACCGCCGCCGCCGCCGCTGCTGCCGCCGCCGCCGGAACCGCCGCCGGAGCCTGCACCGCCGATCGCGTCTATTGTGATCCCAGAAAAGGTGTTGGTAGAGGCATTGTAGAGGTAAAGCGCATAGGCGTTGCCGCCTGCAGTGGCGTAGGAACCGCCGCCGCCGCCGCCCGTAGCGCCCGCGCCGCCGAAGTTGCTGCCATCCCATCCGCCGCCGCCGCCGCCGCCGGGAATCAGCCTGAGCGATGAGAGGTAATTGCCGAAAGAGCTGGAGATGGTAACAGCGAAGGTGTCTCCTCCAATTACGGAGCAGCTTATCGGCGTATTTCCGTTGCCGCCCGCCACCGTACTTTGTAAAACCTGATTATTGCTGCCGGTTATAGCCAGGGAAACAGCGTTTAAAGTAAGCGGACAGCCGAAGTCGCCTGTACCGTAACCGTTGTTGGCGATATAGCTCTGCGTAACCGTGTTGGATGAACCGGCTATCTGGATGGCGAGAGGATCTTTTGTCACCGTCACAGTAGAATAAGAAATCGTGGCCCAGCTTGAGGACAAGGCCACGCCAGCAGTCCAAATATTATTCCCTGCATCCTGCAGAGTGACGCTAGATATATTAAGGTAAGCGGAGGAAACCACAACGCCGTAAGCTACCGAGTTGGTACTTATAATGGTCAAGTTCTGCAGAGTCACGCTAGCGTTCATTATTTGGAACGCGGCGGTGGAAGAGACCGGCGGGTTAACGGCTGGCGCGGAACTGACGAAGGTGGGGTCAGACATTATCAGCAGCCGATAGCCGTTGTTGGTGAAGTTCTTCACCGTCACCTGCTCGGAGTAGGTCTGGGTGTCCTGGATAACTATGCAGGTGGTGGTGCTTAGATTTGTGGGCAGAGCATTTACCGCAGCCTGAATGGTGGTGTAGTCGCCGTTGTCGTCCTTCCTTACTATAAGGCCCGCTGGGCAGCCGGGGAAAACCGGGAAGTCGGCGCTCCATTTCACTTTGGCATTAGGGTCGTAGTCGTAAGACTCGCCCCACAGGGGGCCCAAAGACGCCACGGTCTTGCGGAATACCGGGGCCAAAGTAGCATCACTTCCCCCAACACTCACATTGTAAACTGATGCGTAGCCGGCTGAAGAACGCGACAGGCCGAAGGACACGTTGTAGAAGGTGGCGTTGGAGGTGAGGTCCCGCGCCGTGAGGTAGGCGTTGACACCGGGGGCAAAGCCCAGATAATCAAAAGAGGAAGAGGAAATAGCCACGCCCTTATTACCGGAGAGCTGTATGCCGCCCTGGTCCATATTGGTGAAGGATGAATAAGCGGCGGTGAATGCGCCTGAGTCCACAAAGGTGTAATAGGTGGAGGCGGCGCTTAGCCAGTCCACCAGCGTGGGGACGCTGCCGTCCATCTTGCCTTTAAAAAGTATACCGCCCGTAGAGTCCACTTCAAGTTTGGAGCGGCCATTGTTAAAAGTTGTGGCCGCGGGGCCGAACAGCAGTTTCTTCTGAGTGTTGGTATCGTTCGAAGCGGCAGTCAGGGCGAAGTCCAGCTTGTCACCATCCTGAGGGGTCCCTTGGGTGACCGTCAGATTAAATTGGGAATTGCCTGCGGGGAAAGGCTGGTTGGTGATGGAGCCCGTGAAAGTTCCCAACTGGCCGGAGATAGAGCCCTCAACCCGCCAGGCAGGAACCGAGCTGTCGTATCTTATGGTAATAAGCTGAGAAACCGCATACGTGTCATTAGTGGAAACCACGCTGGCGGTATGGCCCGTACCGCGCATAAGCTTAGGCGTGGTGGCGGTTGAGGTATAAAGCTGTGTGGAGTAGTCCAGCGTTAACGTGGACCCCGCCAACTGATAGCTGCCCCAGAGCTGAACCGTCCCGATGGAGTAATCCTGGTTGTAGGATAGGAGGTAGGCCCCTGTTGTGTTCATGCCGAGAACGGAAACGCCCGCAACCGGGTTGATATTGGCTCCCTTAAGGAAGAGGGACTCAGCACTGGCATTTGCGTCAAAATATACTTCCTTCGTGGTGTTATGTTTATCGGCGCCGGTGCTATCGTAGCCCAGGTTGCCGCCGGCAAAAGTGTTCTTGGAGGAGCTGCTGAGGTAGATGCCGTAGCCAGAGTTGGAGTAGGAATTATTCCCGGTCAAGGTGTTGTTGTTGGAGAGGTATTCTAGGCTGATGCCGTAGTTAGAGTTGGCGTAGAAATTATTGCCGGTCAGGGTGTTATTACTAGCGTCATATAACTTGATGCCGTTGTTTGAATTTGAGTAAAAATTATTCCCGGTCAAAGTATCGTTATTGGCGAAGGGGAGGTAAAGACCGACGGAGGAGTTGGAGTAGGAATTGTTCCCAGTAACGGTATTATTAGAGCCATAGAGGTTAATGCCGGTATTGCCGCTGGCGCTGACATTATTGCCGGACAAAATACTGTTGGAGCCGCCATCCAGTAAAATGCCGTAATTGTTGTTGGAGTAGAAATTGTTCCCGACCAAGGTGTTGTTGGATGAGTTGTAGAGATGTATCCCGTCGTAACCGTTGCGGAAGGTAGTGCTGGATATAAAACCCCTGGTTCCGGTGCCGTCAAAGGTAACACCATATTTGGAGGTAAGACTGGAGCCAAGGTAGGCTAATTCGCCGCAGGTAAGCGCGAAACTGGTAGCGTTCTGGGCAAGATCGCGGATATAGGCGCTGTTGCCGCCTCCCCCGCTTACCACAGTGCCCGAGGAGCGCACCAAAACATTGCGCGTAAGATTGGCGACAATAACAGGGGTGCCGGCAGTAAGCGTCCTGTTCAACGCCCCGCCGGAGAAATTAACGGTGTAGAGCGGCCCGGCCGAGATACTGGCAATAGTGCGGTTGTCGGTTGATCCGGTCCCGCTGCCCGAGGTGGGGCCGATAGTGATCTGGTCGCCCGCCTGCCAGCCGTCGGTGGATGTGGAGCCGTAAACCGTTAGGCTGGTAGCGGCGGAGATGCTCTGCGTAGCAAATGAATAGGGCGTTTTAGTCGATCCCCGCACGGTGAAGTTGCCGCCGTTGTTGACAATAAGGCCGTATTGCCCGGCAGTGGCGCCGTAGGCCAGCACCAGCTGGGCGTTGAAGCCAGATGGAATCGGGTCGCCATCCATGCCGTAATCAAGTGTACCGCCGGAGTTTACCTTAATATCTCCACCCACCAGGGTCCAGCTTGAACTGGCCACGCGGCTGGCCTTTAAAGTGCCGTTGATAGCAGTACCCGATGAAACCGCGTTCATTACATCCAGGGTAACCGTGTGGCCGGCGGCGATAGTAACGGCGTTGCAGGCTGACGGGGTGTTAGCCATATCCCAGGTATTAGCATCGGACCAGGGGCCCGATTGCGCGCTGAACATAGCCCCGCAGTTTATCCAGGCGACTTTGCCGTTAGCGTCGCTGTCGTATTTTTCGCCCCAGAGCGGACCCGACGGGGTAGTGAAGACCCAGTTAAGATTAGCGTCAGAGTTCTCCGTGCGCACGTTATAGGCGGAAGGGTAGCCCACAGAAGAGCGCGACAGCGAGAAGGTGACATTGTCCAAAGTGGCGTTGGAGGTGAGGTCTCGCGCGGTAATATAAGCATTGGTGCCGGCGGCAAAACCCAGGTAATCGAAAGTGGAGGAAGAAATAGCCACGCCGCCAAAACCGGAAAGTTGTACGCCGCCCTGGTCCATATTCGTAAACGAGGAGTAGGAAGCGGTGAATGCTCCGGAGTCCACAAAAGTGTAGTAGGTGGAAGAGGCGCTAAGCCAGTCCACCAAAGTGTTAGCCGTGCCGTCGGTCTTGCCGCTCAGGACGACGCCGCCAGTAGGCGCCACCTCAAGCTTGGAGTGGCCCCTGTTAAAGGAGGCAGCCACGGGGCCGAAAAGCAATTTCTTCTGCAGGTTGGCGTCGTTCGAGGCGGCAATGGTGATAAAATCCAGGGAGTCGCCCACGCCGTTCGCGGAGCCGGTGTTGAGCTTGAAGTCCACCCTGGCGTTGGTAAAGGCGCAATTGCTGGTGGAGGGCGCGCAGGTAACTGTGCCCAGAACCCCCGAAGAGGAACCAATGACCTGCCAGGAATTGCTCCCCGTATGTGTGACCGTAATAAGCTCGGAAAGCGCGGCCGCATCATAGGTAACAACTCCCGTGAGGGAATGCCCAGTACCGCGCATAAGCTTGGGAGCGGTGTTGGTTGAAGTATAAAGCTGCGCGGTGTAATCCAAAGTCAGGGTTGAACCCGCCATTTGGTAGTTGCCCCAGAGCCGGACCGACCCGGTTGAATAGTCCTGGTTGTATGAGAGCACGAAACTGCCGGGGGTGTTTATACCTGTAGCGGAAATGCCGACAGCAGGGTTAATGCGGGTATTCTTTAGCGCGATGGAGCCGGTGACTCCGGCGTAAATGGCTATTTCCGCCGTCCCGTTGGGGCGGCTGATACCGGCGCTGTCGTAACCCAGGCTGCCTCCCGCGAAGGTGTTGCTGGAGGAATTATTGAGGTAAATGCCGTAGCTTGAATTTGAATAAATATTGTTCCCGACCAGGGTGTTGCTGTAGTTGTTATTCGTGAGATTCCAGAAGTAAACGCCGTAATCTGCGTTCGAATAGACGTTATTCCCGGCCAGATAGTTGTTATAAACATTGTAAAGGGAAATGGCGCCGTAGATGCCCGCGTTCAGGTAAACATTGTTTCCGGTTATGGTGTTTTTGGTGGAGCTGCCATATAACTCTATGCCGGTGCCTGTATTGGAGAAGAAATTGTTCCCTGTCAAAGTGTTCTGGTTGCTGTTGAGGCCAGTTCCGTCAGCGGCATTGGAGTAGATATTATTCCCGGTCAGGGTGTTGTTGTTGGAGGTATAGAGATAAACTCCCATATCCGAGTTAGAACAGCTGTTATTGCCGGCCAGTGTGTTGTTGGCGGAGCTGGTGAGGTAAATGCCGTCCTGTGAATTTGAGTAGATATTGTTCCCGCTCAGGGTGTTATTAGAAGTACCGTTGAGGTATATCCCGTAGTAACCGTTGCGTACGGTGGAACTTGAAACAGAACCCTTTGTAAGGGCGCCGTTAAAGGTTATGCCGTATTTTCCGGCTGTGTTAGCGCCAAGGTAGGCGAACTCGCTTTGGGTAAGCGCGAAGCTGGTGGCGTTCTGGGCGAGGTTTTGGATATAGGCGGTATTGTTGCTTATATCTGTTCCCGAGGACCGCACCAGCACATTGCGCGTCAAATTGGCTACGATAATGGGGCTGGTGGAGGATAGCGTCCGTGCCGTACCAAGCGCTCCCCCCGACCAATTGACAGTATATGGGTTGCTGCCGGTTACGCTGGTTATAGTGCGGCTTGAGGTTGTGATCACGCCGTTGCCGGTAGTCGGACCTATGGTAATAACATCCCCCGCCTGCCAGCCGTCGGTGGAGGTGGAGCCGTATACCGTAAGGCTGGTAGCCCCGGTAGTAATGCTCTGCGTCGCGTAAGAGTACGGCGTCTTGGTAGAACCCCGCACAGTGAAGTTGCCGCCGTTGTTTACAATAAGCCCGTACTGCCCGGCCGTGGCGCCGTAGGCCAGCACCAACTGGGCGTTAATGCCATTCCCGATAACATCAGCTTCGGTGCCGTAGTCCAGCGTGCCGCCGGGATTCACATTAAGGTTGCCCCCAACCAAAGTCCAGCTTGAACTTACCACCCGGCTGGCCTTTAACGTTCCGTTAATAGTAGCGGTAGAGGACACAGCGGTCATGGTGTCTATGGTTATAGTATGCCCGGCCGCTATAATTATCTGGGTACCGGCTGTAGGAACAGCCCCTGAATCCCATACGGATGCGTCCGACCAAAAACCGGATTTTGTTGTGGCGTAGGTGAAGTTCCAGTTCGCATTGTTATTCCCGGAATTTACGGAAGTATTGGCGGTTATGATATTTAGCAAGGCGTTAGAATCTTTAACATCAACATAACTTACGGTTTGCGGGCCGTTTGGAAAACTTACATACCACTTGTAGGGGGTATTAGAAGACCTCAATTTAACAGGATTGCCGGCCGCTCCGATCAGGAAGAACGAACCGCTTACCGTCTGGGTTGAGTAAGCGGCGAAAGTAATTGTTTTCCCGGCGGCTGTGGAAATGAAAGTGTAAAAAGTGGTATTCCCGATTATAGTGGAGGTGGCCGCGCTGTTCTCGAATGCCACTGTTGAAGTGCCGGCGTTGAACGCGCCCAGATCGACCCAGTCCCCTGAAACATTTATTTTTGAATTGCCGCCGTTAAGCACCCCGGCCGGATTAATGGTTATGGTGGAGGTTCTCAATTCGTCGTTATTGGCGAAGGTAATGGTGGCGTTGTTGATGGTAAACCCGGCAAAAGCGCGGCTGACCGGCAAAAGCATAAGCGCCATTGCCGGCAGGACTACAGCCAGGATTTTCTTCAACCGTATCGCCATATTTAACCGCTTAACGCCTTTCCGCTAAAAAGCTGCCTGTCCCTTTTTTTCCGGACTATATCAATCGGAAGTCTATCAGAAGCCAGCCAGCCCCCTTTTTCTCTTAACTATCTGCCGCAACTGGGCCGCGTAGATGCGCAAAAAATTCAGGTCTTTTTCCCTTCCGCATATTCTTTTTGACTCTATTAAATGTTCCAGGCTTGCCACCGGCACTGAAATTCCGCCGGCCTTGAATAACCGCCTGCCGGCGTAAAGTTTAGGGAAAGAGTAGCCCGCAATGCAGGTAAGAACATCGATTTGCGCCGTCTTGTCCTTCAAAGCGGTGACGGACGCCCTGTTTTGGATAATTTTCCCGGCAAGCCAGAGGTCCGAAGCCCCCAACGGTTCCCCGTTAGTTTCAAGGGAATAGCCGGCCGCCGCCAGTATCCGCAAAGCGCGAAGTAAATTTTTCGGGTCCGGCTCAACCACAATATCGCAATCCAGGGTAGAAAACGCCAATGCCGGCGCGGGAGCGTAATGGTTTATGCCAAAAACGCCCACCAGCAAAAAGCGCACCCTTTTGCGGCGCAGTTCCCGTATAAGCGCCAGGTACGGATTAGACGAAGTCACTTGCGAACCTCTCTGAAATAAGCGGCGTATACCCGCTGGCTTTCATAAACACAGAGCTTATCGGCGTTCTTCCTGTTGCACGGCAGCCGCATAACTAACCCCGCCAGCGCGCGTAGTTCGCGCTTATGCGGTTTATACTTAAAATCCGGCCTTTTCTTTTCCATGTTTCCCTTTCCCGGCTGCTCTTTAAAAGTTAGTCAACCAGTCAACAACGTCCCCTTCACCTTCAAATCTCATGCCAGGGGATGGCGGACACACGCGCGGTAAGTTTCTCCTCTCTTTTTATCCTGGCTATAACAACCCCTCTTTTAGCCTTTGGATGAAGATTTATAAACTTTTCAATTCCCGAAGCGTCCCTTATGGAAACGCTTCCCGAGTACTTAACCTCTATGGGGATAATTTCATGCGGGGTTTCCAGCACAAAATCCACCTCCGCGCCGCTCACGGTGCGCCAGTAATACAGGCCGTAGCCCCTGCCCAGATAGGAAGCCCTCCAGTAAAGTTCGCACGCCACCCAGTGCTCGAACAGGTGGCCGCCCTCGGTAGCCAGCATACCGCGCTCAAGCGGCAGCCCGGCCAGGGCGTTGCGCACGCCGGTGTCGAAAAAGTAAAACTTCGGCGCTTTTATCAACCGCGTCCTGGCCGAGCTGGAATATGAATTCACGGAAAACCCCACAAAAGTATCCTCCAGCACCGGATAAAAATCTTTCAGGGTCGAAAGCGCCACGCCGGTTTCCTGGGATACCTTGGTAAGATTAACGTTTTTACCGGATTCCACCGCGGCTATCTTCAGGAACCTGCCGAAAGGCCCGATTTTGCGCACCAGCGCCTCCCTCTGTATTTCCTCTTCTATATACAACGCGGCGTAAGACAGCAGGTCCTCTTTCCCCATCCCGCCCCAGATACCCGGCAGACAGCCGAGCAAAAGCATATCTTCCAGGTCCCTCGCCGGAAAAAGCGGTTTTGCCGGCGCCGGCATGGGGAGTATTTTTTGCGGTTCTGTTGAACGCCGTTCCTGTTCCGGCAGGGTCACGGGGAAGATGTGGTAAAGCCTGGCCCGCCCCGGCAGCAGATTAGCCGCCCCCCTCTTGAGTTTTCTGGCGGAACTGCCAGTAAGGGTGAATGTAAATTTGCCCGGATTTTTATCCAGGAGAAACTGTATTTCATCCAGCAGCTCCGGCACCCGCTGTATTTCATCAATAAGGATGTGCGGTTTCTCTTCTTTCAGCGCCGCCACCGTCCTTGTAAGCAGGGCCGGATCATTGGCGAAGCGCAGCCTTTCAGTGCGGTCTTGCAGATCAATAAGCAGGTCCCCCTTGTTTTTAAGCATGGAGAACACCGTGCTTTTGCCGGTTTGGCGGGCGCCCAGCACCAGCCGCGCGCGGCCTAAAGCCCCTGTGCTATTGAGGCTATTAAGAAGCTGCCTGTTATATTTCATCATAGCGCATATTGTACACCATTATATTCACTATTCCGCATAAACACCTACACACTTGCCTGTCCCTTTTCATTGCCCTTACTGCAAATCCCGCAAATGATCAAATACCGGTCACGGGCCTCCACGCACGCAACGGACGCAGAGGCCGTTAGTCTTAACGTTGTTGACCACGTCGCCAACGCCGAAGCTCACGAACCACGCGGAGGCAGCAACCGGCATATAGGTGGTGGACGACCAATAAGCGCTATTTTGCGTATTCAGGAAATAGGTTGTGTTTATGCTGGGATTTTGCCGGCTGTAATCCACTATACTTTGAAGTTCTTTTATATTCGGCAGCCGCCAGTCGCTATACCCGGCATAACTTAATCCTTCACATTTGGCTATAGCAACCTCCCAAGTATAGTTGCCGTTTGACACATATTGCCCGCCTGAGACATCATTCGGGTTTGTCACCCACATCCGGCCGGTTATATTATCAACGGTATAAGAGGAAGTCTCTACGCCGCCGTTATACACTGTATACTTAGGCTGCACGGCGGCGGGGTGGTAGTCGCTGTCGTCGCCGGCAGCGGTGGAGTAATGCACCGTCTGCCCGGTGTCCGGCAGCCGGTATACCCCGTAGCAGTTCAAACCGGAATTAAAAGAGTGCGTGGAAATATCCGCCGCCCCCGCTAACCCGGCCATGCCGGCCAGCAGCAGAACGAGGATGAACCAGGCCAAAAACTTATGCGCAAGCAATGTGTTGTTTTTCATAACCGCCACCGGCCGGATAGCAGCCGGCCAGCACCCTTATTTTTAATTTATGGTTGAGAATCACGCCCTTTTTTCTTTCACCACATAAATAGAATAATTCATAACCCTATAACCTCATCTAAAACACCGACCGCAAAACCCGGCGAATTAACCACAAAGATCACCAAGTAATAACTAAAAGAACAACTTTCCCAGCCTTTCCGTTCCAAACTTTGTGTCCTTAGTGGTTTATTCCGATAATTCAACCACAAAGATCACAAAGCTGATATTGTCTTCCCTTTCCGTTCTTTCCTTTGTGTCCTTAGTGGTTTATTCCGATAATTCAACCACAAAGACCACTAAGCTGATATTGTCTTCCCTTTCCATTTAACAAACCGGGTGGCTGGGGCGCCCCGTGAATATAAGCTCGCTCCCCGCCCGTTAGCGGGTGGGGATTCCGGCTTCTCAGCCAGCCTTCGTTCTGTCCTGCAACCTCCACTATCATTAGTACCAAGCACTCAAAAGAGTTGAAGTTAGCGAACACTTTCAGCTCCTTTGCTATCCTGGTCAGTATCTTCAGCTCTTCAAGGGCTTCCCTGACCTCAGTCAGCGATCCCCGCTTGTCCTGCTCCGAATTCGCCCTCACAACCAGAACAAGAATTTTATGGGACAAAGCCCTCAGCTCGGAGCCGATGGTGTATTTATGATATCTTGGAAACCCCTTGACTATAGTTTCCACATACACCGCCAGGTCCATCGCTTTTTTATATATCGGAAGATGTTCGTATTGTGCCATATTCTGCCTTTTTACCCTTTTCCAAGGGGGCTTCCCCCTTGGAACCCCCAAATTACCGAATAGTCAATCACGGGCCTGCGCGGACACAACGGACGTAGTAGCTGTTAGTCTTATAGTCGTCGACCATGGTGCCATTGCCGAAGAACACGAGCCACGCGAAGCTACTACTCGGCACATAGGTGGTAGACGACCAGTAATAGCTGCTTTGTGTATTCAAAAAATAGGCCGTGTTTATACTGGGGCTTTGCCGGCTGTAATCCACTATGCTCACCAGCTCCTTGATATTCGGCAGGCGCCAGTCGGCGAAGCCGGCGTAGGTTAAGCCTTCGCAAAGGGTTATCGCGGTCTCCCAGATATATGTGCTGCTTATGCCGGCGTCAACGGGGTTGGTTACCCACATAAGGCCGGTGCGGTTGTCTACGGTAACGGACGAGGTGGCCGTGCCGCCCCAGGCCGCGCCGTTGTAGATGGTAAAGTTCATGGTTGAAACGGAGTTGCCGTAATCGTGGTCTTCGCCGAAGGTTGCGGTATAGCTTGCGCCCTGTGCGGTGCCCGGGAAGGCGCAGCCCGCCGTAGAATAAGTGGAAATATCCACCGCCACCGCAAACCCGGCCGAGCAAACCAGCAGGCCGGCGGCAAGGATTAAGGGGTAAGGTTTAAGTAGTAAGTTTTTTATAATACGCATAAAATTCACCGGGCACAGACCAAATCTGCTTTATTCATATATCGTGTTCATTATTCTACCGCTACTGAACAAAATCCCGCTATTTTGCTTATGCATCACTTCCCTATTTCCGCAATAATTTTTTGTTGCAGCCGCAGGGCTCTTTCAAAAAGGGACCGCGCTTCTTCAAGTGTCACCTCATACCCTTCCTCATACCGTATAAGAACGGCGAACGGGGCCAGGTCGTCGGCTAAATCGGAAAATTCGAGGAATGACACATCCATAGCCTCGGCCTTTTCCAGCAGAAATACCAGGTCATGGGTGGGCTTGTATTCTGTTTTCCGGAAGATGAGAAAGGCTTTAAGAAGTTTCTCCGCCAGCTGCTGGACATGAAAACCAATAACACCCGCCGGGGAATCCTTCGCCGCAAGAAGCGTTTCTACTGCCCTGCGATCTTCCTCCGCTTTTTCAAGGAGGATCTTAAGCGTGTTTTTCATAAATTTTAACCCCTTCCGATACCGCCTGGTAAACCACCGAATACTTGTCGTTTAACTTTCCTCTTATTTCCTGCGGCGTATAAACCAGAACATCAAACGGAAAAGGAAGCCCTTTTAATAATTTCCTCGCCTCGCTAATCCTTTTTTGAAGACTAAGCGTTGTTTCTTTTTCAATAAGCACATCAATATCGCTGTATATTGTTTCCGTATCCCGGGCAAAGGAGCCGAAAATATATATGGCGTCAGGATTCAAAGCCGCAATTAAACGCCGCTTTATTTCCATATATATGTCTGTTTTTTGATCCTGTGTCATATAACCTCTATGGGCTGCCGCCTTTTTGTGCTACTCCTTATTAAAGAAGACCGAAGTAACTTCGCATAATTTTTCTCACGTCCTGCATAACTCTTACACATTCACCCGCTTCCGCCAAAGATACTTCAGGACCGGGATAACGGACATCCACGGCAAAAGTGGAAAGCTTTATTAAGTCATCCCTGAAGCATTCCAGTCCAGGACTGAGATTTCCGCACCGCTGAAGCAGTATTTCAAGGTCGTGGATCTTCTCAAAGACGATGTCGTGTTCCTGAAGCAAAGCTTTCATGTACTTTTCCACGCACTGCTGCGAATGGAAACAGACGGCATCGCTCACGACCGGGTCGGCCTTAAGCTCCCGAACCGCCACGAGATGATCATTCTCCGCCTTTAAAATCCATTCTTTTGTCAGTTCTTTCATAGCGCGGCGCCCTTTTCAATGATTTGCTTTATAAAGAAATCTCCAAGTCTGATCCTCTCGGCTATTTGCTCCGGTGTCCGGACCATGACGTCGATCGGCTCGGATGATTCGAGTTCTCTGCGTATCAAATACGCCTGTTCCCTTACGGAAATTGTTGTGCGCATGATTACGAGAAGATCAATATCACTGTCCTTGCCTGGAATGCCATAGGCGCGAGAGCCGAACAGGAGAATTCTGTCGGGATTGAATTTATCCCGTATCTTTTGCGCAAGCCGCTGTATTTGAGCCTCTGTCATAAAATCGCTCCTTCCTAATCTTTTAACCGGGGGAGACTATAGAAACATGCAGGCTCAGGCGGTAATGCGCCCGACACAATTCGCTACGCAGCGCGTAGCGGATCCCTTTACTGGCGCGGCAGGCCCTGCTTCTGGCGGCAGCCAGAATATTCTTTACACCCTCATAAACTTGGTTGGCAGCAATTTCTTTCATAATCCTTATCCCTGTACCACTTATTCCTTAATCCTTCCCTCACTGTGTAACCCCCTGTGCCAAATCTGACTGAGGCGGAGGCAAGGTATGCCTGAAATTGGTGACGGCCTTGACTTGGCGCTCGTACAGTCCGGACTCGATTTGAAGAACCATCACAGGCCGGCTCCAGCCATGTTCGATGGCCTTCCGGGCGTACCACAGACGTTGAATAGGGTCCTTGAGTTTGGCCAGCAGTTCCAAGTTTTGTCCCCAGGGTATTTCTCCAACGACCCGTGGGAGATTCTTGCCGTCCAAATCTCCAACGGCCCGTTGGAGATTTGAAACCTGTTCGGTCCAGGCTAAGTAGAAAGCGCGCATATCCCAGACATTCTGCCGGGAAAATCCGCCTACACCAGGAAATTCACGCTGCAAGTCGGCCGCCAAGCGCTCAACTACGGACTTGCCCCAACCTTCCGCGCGCTGACGCTCTATGATGGACTTGCCGATGTACCAGTACAAGCCGATCAGTTCGCTGTTGACCGCGAGGGCCGCCTTGATCTGGGCGGTACGGATACGGGACTTGAGGTCTTCAAGGAATTGCGGGTAGTTCTTTGGCAGCGTGTCCAACTGGGCTGTGGAACGTTGCACAATTGACTTCTCCTGTGCCTTTTGGCTTTTAATTTTCATACCCTTATCCCTTTCCATCACTGCGTTACCCAGGCGCCTTGGGCGTCTATGGGCTGCCACTGTGTGGCGGTCACAAGCCGCAGGGTTATTGAAGCGTAGGCCAGGGCGGGGACGCTGTTGTAAATTGCACCGTTAGCGGTGGAATCCTCAATATAGGCGCCGCCCGTGGCCACTACGGCAACCGCTCCTAAGCCCAGCTTTACTATTGTTACGGTGGCGCCAATATCCGCCGCGCTCACCGCCGGCAGCACTACCGTCCGCGCGAAGGCGCTGTTCACGGTTATGGTCTTGCCGAAATCCGCGGCGGAAAGTACAATGCCCGTGTCCGCAGCGGCCACGGGCGCGCGCGCCAGCAGGGCCGTGCCGGTGATAGTGGCCGAGGCGGCGGCTATCCCCTGGAAGGTGTTTGCGCCGGTGAAGGTCTGCGTGGACGACAGGTACGCCCCGTCGGTTACCGATTCCGCATTAATGGGCAAATTACCAATAGCAGAGGACGGGCCTGCGCGGACACAACGGACGTTGAGTGGGCTAGTCTTACCACCGTTGTACATGCCGCCACCGCTGAAGTCCACGTCCAACGCACCGCTACCACTCGCCTCAGTAGAACTCCAGTAAATTGCGCTAGTATTAAATCCTCCGACCACATTTTTCTGCGCATACAACAAACTCAACTCGGTTTTTGACGGCAGATACCAGTCGTCATAATACTCACCGTTAACTGTAACACTATAATCGGCGCAGACCTGCGCGGCGTAGCTGCCTGCATGCTGCATGGTGCTTATTATTACGGTATTGGCTTTACCGGCGTATACGCCATCTAGGCTTGCACCTATAGCAGGACCGATTGAGGTCTTAAACCACACTATTCCTGTGCTCTGGTCCGCTGTGGCGGCTATCAGCACCTGCCGGCCTGCGGCGTCCACCCAGAAGATAATGCCGCCGCCGTAGCTGTCGCCTATCTTGTAGGTATGGGTGGAAAAGCCGGTTAAAGCGGAGCCATCGCCGTAGAATTTGGCGGCTGAGCTGTAGCCCACCATATAGGCGTTGCCTTTGGAATCCGCACTAAAAACCGTGGCGGCGTCCTTGTCCTGCACACTGAATTTGGTGCTGCCGTCATTGGTATCCAGCTTAACCTCCGCATCTTCGGCAAAAGCGCTGCTTACAACGGCAAAAGCCGCTAAAACCCCGGCAAACACCATTGTTTTATATCCCTTCATAAAAACACCTTGTACCTTCCACTTCTCCTCCCCACAGGTGACCTGGGCCGCTGGTCACTGGCAACATCCCCTTACTGCGTTATCCAGGCGCCCCTGCCGCCTACAAGCAGCCATTGCGTAGAGGTAACAAGCCGCAGCGTTATGGCGGCGTAGGCCGGGAAAGCGGCGTTATTGTAAATTGCGCCGCCGGCGGTGGAATCCTCAATGTAGGTGCCTCCCGCTGCCTGTACCGTAACCATGCCCGCGCCCAGCTTTACCACGGTTATGGTAGCGCCAATATCTGCCGCGCTAACAGTAGGCAGGGTTACCGTACGCGCCACGGCGCTGTTAACGGTTATGGTCTTGCCGAAATCCGCGGCGGAAAGCGCTATGCCTGTGTCAGCAGCGGCCACAGGGCTGCGCGAAATCCTGGCCTCACCGGTGATAGTGGCCGAAGCGGCGGTTACGCCTTGAAAAGCATTTGCGCCGGTGAAGGTCTGCGTGGACGAAAGATAAGCCCCGTCGGTTACCGATTCAGCAGAAATGGGCAAATTACCGATAGAAGTTGACGGGCCGGCGCGCACGCAGCGGACGTAGTCGCTGTTAGTCCTAGCGTAGTAGCCCATGTAGCAAGTGTCGAAGCGCACGTGCCTCGCGTTGGTAGCACCCTGTTCATTAGAACTCCAATAATAACCAAGTCCAAAACCTCCTACTATAGTTTTCTGAGTACACAATAGACTCAACTCGATCATTGATGGCAGATACCAATCGCCATAGTACTCGTGGGTTACCGGATCAGTAACGCTGTAATCTGCGCAGACCTGCGCCGCATAGTTGCCTGCGTGCTGCATGGTGCTTATAATAACGGTATTCGCCTTGCCGGCGTATATGCCGTCTAAGTTTGCCCCTGTAGTGTTTGAGTTATTACTCCACTGTATGCCCGCGCTCTGGTCCGCCGTGGCGGCTATCAGCACCTGCTGGCCGGCCGCGTCCACCCAGAAGATTATGCCGCCGCCGTAGCTTTCGCCTATTTTAAAGGTGTGGGTTGAAACATTTGCCAAAGCGGAGCCGTCGCCATAATATCTGGCGGCTGAGCTGTAGCCCACCATGTAGGCGTTGCCGTCGGAATCCGCGCTGAAAACCGCGGCGGAGGCATTGTCCTGCACCACAAATTTAGTTGTGCCGTCGTTGGAGTTAAGTTTTATAGTGTCTTCGGCAAAAGCGCCGTTTACAACGGCAACAGCCGCTAAAACACCTGTAAAAATTATTTTTCTGCACCTTTTCATAGAACCACCTTCCACTCCCCACTGGTGACCTGGGCCGCTGGTTACTGGCAACCTCTCCTTACTGCGTTATCCAGGCGCCTTTGCCGCCCACTAACATCCATTGCGTGGCGGTCACAAGCCGCAGCGTTATGGAAGCGTAGACCGGGCCTACGGCTTGATTGTAAATTGCTCCGCCGGCGGTGGAGTCCGCTATATAGGTTGCCGCCGCGGCCTGTATGGCAACCCTGCCTGCGCCCAGCTTTACCACGGTTACGGTGGCGCCAATATCCGCCGCGCTCACCGCGGGCAGGGTAACCGTTTGCGCGGCGGAACTGTTCACGGTTATGGTCTTGCCGAAATCCGCGGCGGAAAGAACAATGCCCGTGTCGGCAGCAGCCACAGGGCTGCGTGAAAGCCTGGCCTCACCGGTTATAGTGGCCGAGGCGGCAGTTACGCCTTGAAAAGCATTTGCCCCGGTGAAGGTCTGCGTGGACGACAGGTACCCCCCGTCGGTTACCGATTCCGCGTTGGTCGGCAAATTACCAATAGCAGAGGACGGGCCTGCGCGCACGCAACGGACGAAGACGCTGGTAGTTTTATCGCCGGCGCCCATGCTGCCACCATTGTAGAAGACCACGAACCACGCGAGGGTAGTATCCGGCACATTTTCAGTAGAACTCCAGTAAAGTGCCCAACTAGTATTAAATCCTCCGACCACATTTCTCTGCGCATACAGCAACCCCAATTCGGTCTTTGACGGCAAATACCAGTCGTCATAATATTCGCCGTTTACCGTAACGCTATAATCGGCGCAGACCTGCGCCGCATAGCTGCCCGCGTGCTGCATGGTGCTTATAATAACGGTATTGGCTTTACCGGCGTATATACCGTCAAGATTTGCCCCGGTTGCGTTCGTGTTATTGCCCCATTTTATGCTTGTGCTTTGGTCCGCCGTGGCGGCTATCAGCACCTGCCGGCCGGCGGCGTCTACCCAGAAGATTTTGCCGCCGCCGTAGCTGTCGCCTATCTTGAAGGTATGGGTGGAAACATTTGTCAAAGTGGAGCCGTCGCCATAGTATTTGGCGGCTGAACTATAGCCCACCATATAGGAGTTGCCTTTGGAATCCGCGCTGAAAACCGTGGCGGCGGCATTATCCTGCACCACAAATTTAGTGGTGCCATCGTTGGAATTAAGCTTGATCCCTGTATCCGCCGCAAACGCACAATCCGCGGCGACAAAAACCAGGCACGCCACTAAATAAGTTCTTAAAAGGTGCCAGGTACCTTTTAGGTTTTTTGGGCGCAGCCCGTTAAGCCGGTTTAGCCAGTTCATTTTTTTCTCCGCTGTTACAAACACTTCAAATTGGGAGCACAATACCTATTTCCTGCCTGTGCTCATATATTTCTGAAACCTGCTCCTTGGCTTGTTTTTTATTGTTCGCGTAAGGTGCCTGCTTTCCAACAGCGGCTCCACTATCTGCCGGACAAAATTGTTCCTGTCTTTTAATTTTAAAAAAGATAGCATCTCCTTTAAAGAGCGCGGAACAGCGCAGAATTTTAATATTGCAGCGTTTTTGTCCCGTAATTCGACTTGCTGGGTGACTTGCCGGGTGACTTGCTGGGTGACTTGGGGGGTCCCCCGCTCTGCCGGATATGGGAAGGTTATCGTAAACGAGTCGTTCTTCTCGTCATTCAGCCAACTGGCTTCCGGAAAGCCGCTCTGGCGCAAGGCCAGTATTTCCGTTTTAAAGCCGGTCCCTTTGGTTTCCGCCCAGCCCAGGTCGTAAAATACCGGCGCTATCCGCGTGTTGCGGAGTTCCGAACCCGGCAGTTCAAACGTATCCGGGTCTTTTAAGGAACAGCCCGGGTTATAGAATTCTATCCTGTCGTTATACATCCTTATCTGGGACGGCGAAGGGTGGAAATAATTCTGGTGCATCAGCAGATTCCCCACGGCTTCCCGGAGCGCCCGCTTAAACGGGTCGTCCTCCACCCTGGCAAGGGCCTTCCCCAGTTTAAAAGGCGTCAAGTAAGACCGCTCAAGAATATCAACCACCTGGCTCCTTAAACTCAGCAGGTTGCCCTGCAGGTCCGTGGACAGGAACGGGTCCTTATCTTTCCCCCATTCGGTCCCTTTTATCCGGATAACGTCAACCCTAAAATGTGGAAAGTGGTTTTTAACCGCCGCCGCTTTTCCGAAGAGCAGCAACCCGGCCGCGGTCAGGCCCCGCGTATTTTTTGCGGTTAAACCGTACGCCTTAAGCAGTTCCTCGCGGCTAAGGGCTGTTTCTTTTGAATCCCGTTGCAGGGAGCGGCGCAGATTTTTAAACAGCGTCAGCGTTTTCCTGTCCACGTCCGCCGTGGAAGCCCCCGGCAGAATCTGCGCGTCAGGCGAGTGAAGCCTTTGCTGATAGAAACGCTGCAAATCCCTGTCAGTCAGTCTTATATCTGCGGAGCCTATCCTTTTATACCCGCCCTTGGAGGGCCCGGCGTCCTTAATATACACCGGCTTTTCATAGTGCAGGGCTTCCTGAATTTCAATAACGACAAAAGATTTGCCGCCTTCCTGCTTTATCCGGGGATTGATAAGGGGGCATACATTAAACTTTTCACCAACGGCGGAAACAAGATCATCCACCAGCTTCTGAGGGAATTTCACGCCCTGTTTAACGATTTTTTCGCTTTCCTGTTTTATTCCCAGAATAATTGTCCCGCCATGAGCATTAGCAAAAGCCGAGATGGTCTTAAATACAGTCTGAGGGAGCTGTTGCGCAGCTTCCTTATATTCGATCTTTCCGGTCTCGAATTTACCGAACTTAAACTTTACGTTCTTCATAAGTTAACAGCGCGCTGCCTAATGGTTTTCAAGCCGCTTTGTGCGTTACGGCTACTGCTTCTTATGTTTGCCCGCTTCCCGGCTCCGCCGTTTAAAACGCTATTTCAGCCGGGGCCAGGATGGGGTTGCCTTTTATGGGGGCTACCCAGTCGTGTAGTTCCTTGTCGTTCACTTTGCACGGCAGTTTCTTTACGCTCTTGAGGTAGTCTTCGGTGGAGAGTTTGGGAATGGTAAGGGATTCAAAATAGTATTTTTTGCCCGTCACGCTGATAAGCCTGACTATTTTAACGGTCAGTTCGTCTTCTGTGGGTTTAGGCTTAACCTCGCCGGGCTTCAGGCCTTTAAGGTTCTCCTCTATAAAGGACGCTTCGAACGGGGACCACCTCTTCCAGGGTTCAACCGCGGCAGGGACAGAAGTGTCCTCTTCTACGGAATACGCGGCGGTAGAGTAAGTTATGCCGCGCCCGGCTATATCTTTGAAGGATTTCTTTTCCCCTATATCTATCAGCGCCCCGTCGCGCAGGGCGTAGGCTTTTTCCTGCACCGTAGGATCGGACTTCACCAGTTCCCTTATAAAGCGCTGCGCCAGTATGGGGCGGATGAAAACCCTCTCGTAGCGCGCTGTGCCGTCCCCAAAATGCTTTTTTATGCAGGCAAGTATTTCCGGCGCGCGGGTCTCAGAGTCTATGCGGGAGACTTCTTTATTATAGTCCTCGCCTGTTATAGGCCGGCCCTGGCGGTTAAGGACCTCGTTAAGGATGGAAGCCTCGAACATACGCATGAAGCCGGCCTTGCGCGAGGTAATAGCGTCCTCGCCGTAACAACCCTGCGCCGCCTGCCAGTCAGAGATATCCTGTTCGGAAACCTCCCCGCCGCCCACAAGGGCCACAGGAACCGCGGCGTTCAGGGCTTCTGTACGCGACAAAAGACAAAAAACGCCAACAAAAATGATTTTAAACGGGATTCCCCCCATTTTTAAACACCTTTAAGCGCGAATAATTTGTACTACACAATATAATAATAGATAAATTCCCGAATGGCAATGGGACTTTTGTAACAGTATCCAGTGTAACATTGCCAAACAGCGGCCATTCCGGTATAATTTAAAGAGTGGGTTAGAATAGCTTCCCGTATTTAAGGCTGATCTGTTCAAACACTAGGCGGGAAAAGGCTAGGAGGTGGATTAAATGAAAATATCTACAAGAACAATGCTGGCGCTGGCTACGGCTTTTGCGGTTACGGCGCTTTTACCAGCCGGCCCGGCGTTCTGCGCCGGGAAAATGGCGGCGGTGGTAATATTCGTCCTCGGCGACGTTAAGATCAAGCATGCCGACGATAAGGACTATTCCGAACTGAAGCTCAACGACGCCCTGCAGCCGGGCGACTCCATAAAGACCGGCCCTGGCGCCAAAGCCTCCCTGGTAAGCAAGGGCGGGGCAGAACTGCGCATAAACGAGAATTCCACCTTCAATATCCCCGGCAAGAGCAAGGTGCAGGAGATGTACGATCTTACCGTTGGTCAGGTGTGGGGCCGCATGCTGCATAAAATGGCCAAGCTTAACGTGCGTACCCCCTCGGCCGTCTGCGCCGTGCGCGGCACCGAAGCGGACATAGAACAGAAAGACACCCTTACGGTGAAAGTTTACGAGGGCCACGTGGACCTGACGAACGCGCAGGGCAAGCAGTCTCTGCACGCCGGGCAGATAAGCACCGTGGCCGGCGCCGGCGCCGCCCCCGCCGCCCCGCGCCAGATGAGCAGCTCGGAAGTAGGGAAATGGCAGGAAGGCATTGACGTGAAGGACATGACCAAATACATGGACGAGGTGGGCCTTTCCGGCAAAGATAGCAAAAAGCTTAAAATAAAACTTGAAAAAGGCGGCAAAACGAAGGACGTGGACATTCAGCTGAAGAAGAAGTAGAGCACGCCGTAAAAAGAAAAAGCCCCGCACTTGCCGGGGCTTTTTCTTTTATCTGCGCGGCGCCTAATACCCGGGGGCCTCGTTTATCAGCATAACCAGCATATCGCTGGCTGCCGGCTTTTTCCAGAGCATTGTCACTATATTGCAGATGCGCCCGGCGGCGGCGGTGTTCTCCAGGTTCTTAAAACCGAACGCTTATTATTGTCTATAATCTGTGCCCGTTATAAGGTTGCAGCGGTTTACTGTTAAAAAGGCGGGACTTAATAGTCCCGCCTTTTCATGATGAATATATTAAACAGTCTGCTTACCGTTTACGGCTGGGTCTTGGAGATCAGGGTCCGCGTGTCCGAAGAGGCGTTGCGGGCCTGGTCGCTCAACTGGCGGGCGTAGCGCGAGATGTCCATGGCGGTCCACTGCGCGTCGTAGCCTACCACTTCAGGCTTGCCCTCGCGCACGGTCCCTTCCAGGCGGCCGGCCGCATCTTCAAGGGCGGGCCAGGTATCCCCGAGTATCTCCCGGGCGATAACGTCCATGTCTTTGGCGGATTTATTAAGGTCGGCCGACTTCTGCGCCAGAGCCAGAAGGTTATGGGCGTCCAGGGCCGCGCGCTGCATGTTGTTGAAGCGGTTGGACATGTCCATGCTCGTCTTTCTCAGGTCGGACTGAAAAAAAGAGTCGTGATAGTTGATCTGTATCATCTGAAGGGCGCGGTTCTCCAGGCGGTCCAGATCGCTGCGCACCCAGGTAAGGTCGCTGCGCACGGCGTTCAGCTCGTTATAAACCTGCTGGAACTTATTAAGCAGGTCCTGCGGAACCTGCGGGTCGGCTTTTACAAGAGCCGGAACCGGCGCCGGGACCACGGCGGCTTTTACGGCGATATCGCCGGCTTTTATCTTTTCAAGAGAAAAATCCGCGGCGTACGCCGAGGATGAAACCGAAGCCAGAATCAATACGAATAATATTCTTTTCATTAAGCCCTCCTGAACAGATACCGACACTTATATTATACACACTGACGCGAAAAAAAGAAACGTCTATGGCCTTATTAATATACAGGCCTTAAGCTGCCTTACTGAAGCCGCAGAACGGTAAGGGAGAGGGGCTCTGTTTCCAAGGTCCCGGCTATGGCTGCCCCGGCGTTCTTTACCGCGCCATCCGCGCCGAAGACCTTCACCCAGTTCCCCGGCGGAAGGCTGAAGACTGCCGGCTTCTTTTCCGGGTTTATCAGCACCGCAATGCGGGCCCAGCTGTCGCCCTCGCGGGCGCCGTTAAGCACGTAGGCTATGGCCGGCGGCTCCAGCTTAAGGCCTAGCTCTTCGTAAAATTTAAGATTCTCCCTTACGGCGGCCTCGGTCTTCATGCGGAAAGCGGGGTGCGCCTTTCTCATGGCTATCAGGTCCCTGTAATACAAGAAGACAGCGTAGTTCTCCTTCTTGCGCGTCCAGTCCAGGCGGTTTATTTCGTCGGGCAGGTTGTAGGAGTTCTCCTCCCCTTTTTTGGTGCGCAGGAACTCCTCACCGGCGTGCAGGAACGGTATGCCCTGCGAGGTCAGCACCAGGGCGTTGGCCAGTTCGTCCATGCGGACTTTATTGGCGGGCGTTTCGCCTTTGGTGGACAGGTCTATGCGGTCCCACAGCGTGTGGTTGTCGTGGCAGGAGACATAATTTATAGTCTCAAGCGGGCCGTCGGTAAAGTCATCCACGGAGCCGCGTATGCCCCTCATTACGGCGTCGCGTCTGACGGCCGCCTGCACGTAACCCAGGTCTTCAAGCGAGAACACGCTTCCCTTTATGGCGTCGCGGAAGTTGTCGTTGAAAACGGAGAAGCCCCTGGAGCGCTGGCTTCCCTTTGTTACGCCGCGCACCGGCGTAGTTCCGGCGGTCCAGGGTTCGCCGTATATAAGGATATCGGGCTTAACCTTGCGGAGCTCACCCACAAGCTCGCTCACCGCGTCCAGGTCTATCAGGCCCATCAGGTCGAAACGGAAGCCGTCCACCTTGTACTCCCGCACCCAGTAGAGCAGGCTGTCTATCAGGAAGCGGCGGGCCATCGGGGCTTCCGTCTTGAACTCGTTGCCGCAACTGGCGCCGTTGGAGTAAGTGCCATCGGGGTTCACGCGGTAATAGTAGTCCATGGCCAGCGCGTTGAAGTTGTATATCTTCTGGCGGGTCTCGGCGGTGTGGTTAAAGACCACGTCCAGTATAACCTTAAGTCCCTTGCGGTGAAAGGCGTCCACCATCAGCTTGGCCTCATGTACCCGGGACCCGTCGGAGGGGTCGGTGGCGTAGGAGCCTTCGGGCGAATTGAAGTTGACCGGCATGTAGCCCCAGTTATAGGCGGAAGTGCTGTCGCCGTTCTCGTAGTCCTGGAACGGCATTATGTGCACGGCGTTCACACCCAGCTCGG
This sequence comes from uncultured Elusimicrobia bacterium, assembly GCA_903917735.1. GTDB lineage: Bacteria > Elusimicrobiota > Elusimicrobia > Elusimicrobiales > UBA9959 > UBA9959. The sequence continues at coordinate 27,060 of CAIXBR010000074.1, forward strand.
CTATGTGGTCCAGCCCGGTCTTTATCTCCGGGTACTGCGGGTTGCGGGTGCCGGACTCCGCGGCGCCCAGGTATTTGCCCTTGTTCTTCACGCCGGAGAAAGCATCCACGGTCAGGTCGCGCAGGTGCACTTCGTACAGCACGGTCTCGGAGGCGTCGAAGGACGGACCCGGCGAGACCGTTGTAGTATCTTTGAGTATCAGCGCCTTTCCGTCATCGCCGGTAACGCAGCGCGCGTAGGGGTCAACGCCCTCGTAGACCTTCCCGCCCTGGTCCGTGCGCAGGCGGTAATATTTGCCGGTAAGGCTGCGGCCGAAATTCTTTTCCCAGACTCCGGCGCTCCCGTGGGTCAGCAGGTAGGTCTGCGGCTTGCCCGACGGAGAATCATAGATCAGGGCCTCCACCCTGCGGGCCGAAGGCGCAAAAACCCTTATAACGGAAGAGCCGTCTTCCTCCACCGCGCCCATGGAAAGCTGGCTTACGAAGGGGCGCCCGTACATGGCGTTCCCTAGAACTACGGCCACGGGCTTATAGGCGCGCGATTTCAACGCATAGCCGCCGGAGTTAAGCGCCTGGTAGCCCGGCGCACCTTTCAGGTCGAACGTGAACAGCGCGGCCTTTGAGTAGGTCCCGCCCAACAGTTCCGTCTTTATAGGCCGGAAGGTACTCTTGCCGACAGATAGATAAAAGCCCTGCGCCGCCAGGAAGGCCGCGTCCACCGGGCGGCTGAAGGCTGCCCGAACCGCGCCAGCGGCGTCCAGCCAGGCGCCTGTAATAGCGGTGGAGATCTCGGGTTTGGATGCGTAAACCGCGGCGTCGCCTTCAAGCAGGTAAACGGACCCGGGGCACGCGGCCGGGATAACGCGGTCGGGCGCGTCCTTGTCCGCCCAATTGCCCTTCCGGGGCAGCAGCCCGGCGCGCTTGCCGGCCAGCCCGGAGGCGGCCAGGTCCAGCTCAAAGAACACTCCGGCGCCGTTCTTGCCAGCGGGCGGAAGTTCGAACCCGGGCGTTTTTGTCTCGTCGTTCCACACCCACAGGTTCCACCCGGCGTAATCGCCGTTAAGCCGGCCGTAATAAATAACAAGTTTGTCCATGTTGGGAGAGGATTGGTCCGCGGCAAAAAGATGAACAGGCATAGTTAGCGCTCCCAGCAGAATGATCTTAATAAATTTCATTTTAACCCCGCGCGAGTATTTGTCTTTGGTAAATTGGCCGCCTGATAGGCATAGCCCCTGATGCGGCACTTACGCAAGTATTGTAAAATATATGGATATGCTACATACAGTGATTTTTCTGCTTCTTGCGTCCTCGTCTCACGTTTACGCCCGTCCCCATGCTCACGCTTCCACCAAAGTTAAACCCGCCCGGCCGCCCGTTATCGCCACACAGACAGTCAGCGTCCAGGCGTCGACCGAAACGGTCAAAACCGAAGTTTCCACCACTACCATCAGGGCATTGGTTCTGGCCGGCCGCCAGGTGCGCGGCATCCACCTCACCTGCTGGGGCGCTGGCTCCGCCAAGAGCCGCCGCGAACTCATAAAAAAGATCTCGGGGTCAGTGATCAACACTGTGGTGATAGCCGTGAAGGAAACCGACGGCAAGGTTTACCTCCCCGGCGTGGAAAAGTCCGTCAAGTGGAACTCTCACGAGAACGCCATTGCGGACCCGGAGGCTATGCTGAAAGATTTCAAGGGCGCGGGCATTTATACCGTGGCCAGGATAGTCTCTTTCAAGGATGCAGTATTGCCTAAGGTACGCAGGGACCTGGCCGTTAAGACGCCCTCCGGCGACCTTTGGCGCAGCCACAACGGCGCCACCTGGGTGGACCCGTACAACCATGAAGTCTGGGATTATCTGCTGGATATAGCCGAGCGGAGCGCAAAGCTGGGCTTCGACGAGATCCAGTTCGACTACCTCCGCTACCCTTCCGAAGGCAACACTTCCCTTTGCAGATATTCAAAGCCGAACAACCGCCATACGGCTACAGCCAACCTGAAAGACTTCCTGGACTACGCCCGCAAGCGGCTGGCGCCGTACAAGGTGAATATCTCCGCCGATGTCTTCGGCCTTACCACCACCGTAAAGGACGACATGGGCATAGGCCAGGATATAAACACGCTGGCCTCCGGCGCGGACTACGTCTACCCGATGATGTACCCGTCGCACTACTACCCCGGCGAGTACGGCCTGAAGGTTCCGAACAGGGAACCCTACAAGGTAATAAACCGCGGTCTGAAGGACGCGCGGGCCAAGCTGGGGACCGACTATGCCAGGCTGCGCCCCTACCTGCAGGACTTTTCGCTGTTCGGGGTGCATTACGGCCCCTCCGAAGTGCGCGCCCAGCTTATGGCGGCGCACCTGAACCTGCTGGAGAGCTGGGTGCTGTGGAACCCGGCCAATAAATATACCTGGACGGCCCTCACCCCGCAGGCCTACCGCGCCTTCGTAGAGCCGGAATATAAATAAAGCGGTCTACAGGACATAAAAAGGCCGGGGAACATTCCCCGGCTTTTTTAATTTGGGGCCCCGTGATTCTTACAGCTTAACTATTTTTTTATACTCGGCCTGCAGCCCGAAGAACTGGGCCAGCACGCTGCCGATATCGGCAAGCCCCGGCATAAGCCCGGTCTTCAGCCCGCCGAGCTTCCGGTCAAAGCCCTTGCGGTAAGCGATGAACGGCAGGGGTTCGTTGCTGTGGTAGCCATAGTCTTCCCGGTGCAGCATGCCGTGGTCGGCGGTTATCGCCAGCAGGTCACCCTTCGCCATGTTCTTTTCTATCAGCGGCAGGGTCCTGTCTATCTCTTCAAGCGACTTCAGCGCCCCCTCCACGTCGCGCGTGTGGCCGTAGACGCTGTCGGTATCCACCAGGTTGGTGAAGATGAAGGTGCCTTTCGGGCGGTAAACGCAATGCGCCGCCTGCAGGGCGTTAATGGTGCCTTGTATCGAGAACGGGTTCGTATCCTTCTTCTTCGGGTGGACGAAGCGCAACCCCAGCGACGGGTCTATGAATATTTCCTTGTTCAGTTTTATCTTGGCGTGATAGGCGGTGTTCACCAGGTCGCTGGTTTTGCCCACGGCTACCGTCCAGACGGAGTTGGCGTGCAGTATGTCCACCAGCGTATCCTGCCCTATCGGCAGCACGGCGTCGTGCCGGTTGGAGGTGCGGATGATCTCGCCCTGCTCGTTCTTTATGTAGGAGCGGGCTATGGCGCGGGTTATAGGGATCCCCATCTCCATCGCCAGGGCGAAAGCGGTGTCGGCTATCTTGTGCTGCTCGTGCACGGGAATAACGGCCTCGTTCATGGCCAGCTGTATCAGCGGGTCGCACTTGCTGGCGTAGGCTATGGGCTTGCCCGTGCGCTCGTGTTCCTCGGCGTTCAGCTCTATGGCCTCCATGCCGCCGGCCATCTTGTTGAAGAAGGTCTTGCGACCGATGCGCCGCTCCAGCTCCGAAAGATATTCGCGGCTGAAGCCGTTCTCGAACAAGTCGTAGGTGCGGTGGTCTATCACGCCCATCATCTCGCGGTGGCCCACCAGGCTGTCTGCGGTGGCGGACACCTGGCTGACGCGCGCGGCGTAGGCGCGGGAGGGATTCACGCCGATGCGTTTTTTGAATTCCGGCAGCACTATCCCGCCCAGGCCGAGGCGGGCCAGGTTCGGGAGCTTTACTTTGCCGGGATATTTCCCCAGCAGGTATTCCAGGGTGGAAAGCCCCACCGCGTCGATAACGAATAAAAGCGCCGCGTTCTGTTTGTGTTTCATAGCGTCTCCAGTGCAGGAGGTTCAAGCTCGATAAAGGGTTGAGCCTCGTTTTCTGATTTTACCAAAATCCCGGCACCAGCCGGTAACGCACCCGCGCTGCGTATTCGGCGTAGCCGGGAAGCCTGCGCTTCAGCAGGCGGTCCTCAAGCGCTGTCCGGGCAATTATCGCCGCGGACAGAAGAGCGGCGGGAACGAAAGCCGAGACGGAACCCAGGGCTGCCGGGGTACAGAACGAGAAGCATATCCCCGCCAGGTAGATGGGGTGGCGGATGCTGGCGTAAGGCCCCGCTTCCGACGGTACCTGCCCCTGCTGCACCAGCACAGCGCCCAGCGCGAAACGGTTATTTATAAATGAAAGCGTGGCAATAGCGCAGGCGGAAGAAAGACCTAAGAACGCGAACCAGCGCCCGGCCAGGCTGGCGCCAAACCAGTCGCAGGCAGGTCCCTCTATTCCGCAAAAAAGAATCATAACGGCAAAAAGGAGATAGCTTAAAGAGATGAAAACCTTATCCCAGGCCTCTACGGGGGCTGGCGAAAAGGCCACCCTCCCGGCCAAAAGCGCCGGGGCAAGCCTGGCCAAAAGCAGCGCGTTCCCGAAAGACCAGCCGCAATAAAGCAGGAAATACGACCAGCCGGCCCACCACCGGGCTGTGCCGGCCGGGATGAACAGCAGCAGCCCCAGCAGCAGCGCCCGGAAGGCCAGTTTAACGAAGATAACGCGGGAAAGCGGCTGGGCGGTTTGCCCGGTTCTTTCCCCTGCGGATTCCTTAAGCATACGGGAAAATTATAGTATATCTCAGCAAAGCAGAGAGGCCCCATGAAAACAATATTCTCCGTTCTAGCCGCGGTTTCGCTGGCCCAGGCCGCGGCCGCCCAGCAGGCAGTGCGCCACGACTTGAGAGCGGATATTTCCCCGGCCGGTGGGTTGATCTCAGTTTCTGACGCCGTCACTTTCCCCTCCCCGGGCAGGGAGTTCGTATTCTCGCTGCACAAGGGGATGAACCCTTCCGCCGGCGCCGGGAAACTGGAAGAACTCTCTGCCGGCTCCGCCGCCGTCTACGGCATAAATTTTTCCTCCGCGGCGGATATCTACTCCGCCTACAGGCTGGTCCTTCCCAAGCCGGCTCCGGGCTTTACGCTTAAATACGGCGGGGTCCTCAGCCACCCTTTGGGAGAACAGGCGGAGGAGTACGCCCGCAGTTTTTCCGAAACGCCGGGGCTGATCTCAAAAGACGGCTGCTATCTTTCCGGAGCTTCCGGCTGGTACCCGCTCTTCGTGAATTTGCTTGTAACCTTCAAGCTTGAGGTCACCTTGCCGAAGCCGTATTCTTCCGTTGCCGGCGGGGACAGGACCGTACTGCCCTCGCCGGGCAGTTCTACCCGCGCGGTATGGGAAAGCAAGGTCCCGCAGGACGAGATAAACCTGGCCTGCGGCGCCTTCAGCGAATATTCCGTACATGACGGCCCGCGCACCTACTACGCCTTCCTGCGCACTCCGGACAAAGAGCTGACGGACAAATACCTGGAGGCCGCCGGAAAGTACGTACGGCTTTACTCGGACCTGCTGGGCCCTTACCCGTACGGCAAGTTCGCCCTGGTGGAGAACTTCTGGGAAACCGGCTACGGCGTCCCGTCGTTCACGCTGCTTGGGCCGCAGGTGCTGCGCCTGCCCTTCATAATAAATTCCTCTTACCCGCACGAGATCCTGCACAACTGGTGGGGCAACGGCGTGTTCGTGGACTATGAGAGCGGCAACTGGTGCGAAGGCCTCACCGTCTACCTGGCCGACTACCTGATGGCCGAAGGCAGGGGCCGTGGCGCGGACTACCGCATGACGGCGCTGCAGAAATATTCGGATTACGCCGGCGGCGGCCGGGACTTTCCCCTGACGGAGTTCCGCTCCCGCCACTCCTCCGCTTCGGAAGCGGTAGGCTACGGCAAGGCCATGATGTTCTACCACATGCTGAGGAACGCCATGGGCGACGAGAGCTTCAAAAAAGGGCTGCGGTCTTTTTACGCGGACAACAAGTTCAGAACAGCCACCTTCGAAGACCTAAGAAAGGCGCTGGAAAAATTCACAGGCGCCGGCCGCCTGGGTCCCTTCTTCGACCAATGGGTGCACCGGGCGGGCGCCCCGCAATTGGCGCTTAAAGACGCGCGCCTGACGCGCGCTGAAGACTACGACCTGGAATTCACTCTGGAGCAAAAACAGGAGGGCTCCTCCTACAGGCTGGAGATACCAGCGGCGATCTACATGGAGGGCTCGGACCAGCCCAGGATCAAAAGCCTGGTGATGGATTCGAAGGAGGAAACCTACCACTACAGTTCCCCCTTGCGCCCGGTGCGCGTGGAGATAGACCCGGAGTTCGACGTTTTCCGCAAGCTCAGCCCGCTGGAAACGCCGCCAACTCTTTCACGTCTGCTCGGAGCCGGCAGGCCGGAGCTAATACTACCAGCCGGGCCGGCGGCTGAGCCGTGGAAAGTCCTGGCCGGAGCCTGGAACAAAGACCCGGGAAATCCGCCCGCAGTTCATGCGGACACAATTCCCGCGCCCGGCAACGCCTCTTATTGGCTGTTCGGCGCGGAGAACAGCCTGGCGCCGGCCTTCGAGGAAGGGCTTGCCCGCTATGGCGCGCGCTTCAGCACGGACACAGTCATTCTTGAGAACAGGAGTTTCCCCCGCGAAGGCTACACTTTCGTTTTCGCGGCGTTCAACCCGGCCGATCCGGCCTTCTCCGGAGCGCTGGTAATGTCCGGCGCCGCGGATAAGCTGGCGCTCCTGGCCACAAAGATCCCGCATTACGGGAAATATTCCTGGCTGGTCTTCGACGCCGGCATGAATTCTGTCGCCACCGGGGTCTGGCAGGCCTCAGGCTCCCCGCTGGCCCTGGACATCCCGGGCGCGAAAGCCGCGGCTGCGCGGCGCTACCCGGCGCGCGCCCCACTGGCCGTGCCGCCATCAGTTTTTTCAGCGGAAAGGATGTACACCGAAGTAAAAGCCATGGCCTCCCTGCCCGGAGGCAGAGGCCCAGGTTCGCCCGGCCTGCTAAAAGCCGGAGCCATGATAGAAAATGCTTTCAAAGATGCGGGGGTCTCCCCGTTCTTCCCGGCCGGCTATGCCGCTCCATTCATCGCGGCTACAGACGGCGGTAGACTGCGGCTGGAGAACGTAATAGGGAAAGCGGAAGGCACGGCCGCTAAAGACCAGTACGTAGTGCTTTCCGCGCATTACGACCATTTGCCCGCCAGGGGTCCGGAGGTTTTTCCAGGCGCCGACGACAACGCCTCCGGCGCGGCGCTGCTTATGGAACTGGCGCGTTACTACGGCAAACATCCGGCGCGGCGCACCATAGTCTTCGCCGCTTTCTCCGGAGAGGAGGAAGGCAGGCTGGGCTCCAGGGCTTTCGCGGAGGGTCTGCCTCCGTCCGCGGCGGCGAAGATAAACGCCGGCCTGAACTTCGACACCGTGGGCCGGCTTGAAGGCGGGAAGATCCTTATCCTGGGCGCGGGCTCATCGGACAAGTGGGTGCATATTTTCAGGGGCGCGGGTTACGTGACGGGCTATGACTACGACCTTGTAAAGGAGGACCTGGATGCCAGCGACCAGATCAGCCTAATAGAGGCCGGCATACCTGCCGTACAGTTCTTCAGCGGGCCCAGGGCGGATTACCACAAGTCCACGGACACCGCCGACAAGATAGACGCGCCGGGAATAGCAAAACAGGCCGAGTTCGCCAGGGAGATAATAGACTACCTGGCCGGAGATTCCGACTTCATCACACGCCCGTCGGGAAAGCAGGCCGCCGCGGCGCCGCAGACGGGGCAGAGGAAAGTCTCCACCGGGCTGGTGCCGGACTTCACTTTTGAGGGGAAAGGCGTGCGGGCACAGGAGATAACGCCCGGCTCGCCTCTGGCCGCCGCGGGGCTCAGGGCCGGGGACGTGGTCATAAAGCTTGCCGGGGAGGCCGTGGTGAACCTGCGCGGCTACTCGGATGGGCTAAAGAAGCTCGATCCCGGCCGGAAAGTAAGCATCACTTACCTTTCCGACGGGTCCGAAAAGAGCGTCGATATTGAACTTGCGGCTAAATAATTATTTTTTATCCGGCGGGCGCCGGCGCCCGCCGCTTCAGGGCAGGCGGAATTATCAGAGGACTTTTAGCACACCCATGAAATCTGCCGGCGGGTATGCCTCGAAAGACAAGGTCTTCTCCGCCGTATCCTGGAACTTCAGCTTCCACGAGTGCAGCATCAGCCGCGGATACTTGGCCTGCCTGGCCGGGTCGCCGTACATCCGGTCACCTATCACCGGGTGCTCTATGGAATACATGTGAGCCCGTATCTGGTGGCGCCGCCCGGTAACGATGGAAACCTCCAAGATGGTGGAAGCCTTCAGCCTCTCCAGCACTTCGTACCTGGTCAGCGACATTTTCCCGTCGAAAACTACCGATACCCGGCCCGAGCCGCGCTGCTTCAGGGGTTTGTCTATTTCGCCGCGCTTACCCTCCACTTTACCCTCAACTATCACCAGGTACTTCTTTTCCACCGCCCGCGTCTCGAAAAGCCCCGAATAATAGCGGTGAGCCTCCGGAGTGCGCGCGAAGATCATAAGTCCGCTGGCGTCGCGGTCCAGGCGGTGCGTGACAAAAACTTTACCAAAACGCTGGTGCAGCAGCCCGACCAGGTGTTTTTCTTTGGCCAGCTCGCCGCGCGCCGGCATGGTAAGAAGTCCGGAGGGTTTGTTTATCACCAGCAGTTCCGGGGTTTCTTTTACGACTTCATAGGGGAAAGAGTTCATGCGGGGTGGAAATCCTTTTTATAAGCTTCTCCCGCCAGTATCGAGGTAACGCCCCCGAGCAGCAGGTAGATCATGGCGAAAAATATAGCCACCGGCAGGCCGGCGGAGTCCGACACCACGCCCAGCAGGAAAGGCGAAACCGCGTCGCCCAGCGCGTGTATGATGAAGATATTCAGCGCGAAAGCCATAGAGCGCATGGTGACCGGCACTGTTTCAACTATCGCCGCGTGGTAAGGCCCGGAGTAGGCGAAGATGAAGAATTCGGCCAGGAAGATCATCGCCAGGCACAGGTTAAGGCTGCTGGTCAGCACCGCCGCCACGCCGAACGGGATGCTCAGGAAGAAGCTCAGGTAGCCCACCACGAAATACGCCCGCCGGTTGCGCTTACGCAGCCAGTCCGCCGCCCAGCCGCCGGCGAAATTACCGGACAAGCCGGCCACAACGGTCACCGCACCGAAAAGAAAACCGGCCCTGGCCACAGAGAGGCCGAAGGTGCGCACGAAGTAAGAAGGCATCCAGGCCGCCAGGCCGCCTACCGAGAAGGTGCCGATGGACTGAGAAAGGCAGACGAGCAGGTAGGTCCGGTTCTTGAACAGGGCCAGGTAGCCTTTAAGCGGGATATGCTCCGAGCGCTGGGTCTTTTCGGGCGTCTCCTTCATAAAAAGGGCCAGCAGGCCCAGCAGCATGCCAGGCGCGGCCACCAGGAAAAAAGCGTTGCGCCAGCCGAAGCGCTGGCCGAGATAGCCGCCTATCAGGTAACCCACCGCGCTGCCCGCGGGAATAGCCAGCGCGTAGGTGGCCATTACCCGGGCCCGCTTTTCGATGGGGAACCACTCGGCCAGGAAGGACGGCGAGACCGTGCCGTAGCCGGCCTCCCCCACGCCCACCGCCGAGCGCGTGAAGATAAGCTGGCCGTAATTCTTTACCAGGCCGCTGAAAAGGGTGGAGATGCTCCAGAAGACCGCGCTAACGCCGATTATAAGGGGCCGGCGCACCCTGTCGCCGAAATAGCCCACGAAAGGCGCGAAGCACATGTAGACTATCATGAACGAGGAGGCCAGAAAGCCAAGCTCGGAGTCGCTGAGGCGAAGGTCGGTTTTGATAAGCGGGAAGACCGCGTATAGGACCTGCCGGTCGATATAATTGAAAAGGCTGAGGCAGAAGATAAGCGTCAGGACCCTGCGGGAGTATTTGGGATCGTTCATCGGCACTACAATAATAGCAAAATGGTAATATGTAAAAATATGACGATAAAACTATTAATCACCGGCGGCACTTTCGACAAGGAATACAACGAACTTACGGGCGAGCTGTTCTTCAGGGACACTCACCTGGGAGAAATGCTCTCCCTGGGCCGCTCGCGCCTGAAAGTGAACATCAAGACGCTTATGATGATAGACAGCCTCTTCATGACCGCTGCCCACAGGAAAAAGATACTAAGCGAATGCCTGGCCTCGGAAGAGCGCAGCGTCGTCATCACCCACGGCACGGACACCATGCCGGAAACCGCCCGCCTGCTCGGCCCCAGGATAAAGGACAAGACGGTGGTGCTCACCGGCGCCATGGTCCCCTACAAGTTCGGCTCTTCCGACGGGATGTTCAACCTCGGCTCAGCTCTGTCCTTCGCGCAGACGCTGCCGCCGGGAGTTTACATCGCCATGAACGGCAGATATTTCAACTGGGATAACGTGCGCAAGAACAAGACCAAGGGAGAGTTCGAGGAAGTGAAGTAAGTCTCGCCCTGTTCCATAAGCTGCAGCCCATTGGCAGCAGCAAGAACGAAGCCCGGAGAATATCCGGGCTTCTGCATATACGCTTATGGCTTGAGATTTGAGGTAGCCTAAAACAGCTTCTTCGCTTTCTCCCACCTGGCCCCGCTGGCGGAGTTGGAGAAGACCGTCTCTTTCCCGGAGCCGTCTATCCATACGGCGGCGGTCCCCTTCATTTTTGAAAGAAGGCCGAAGGCTTTCTCTTTCCCCATCACGGCCAGGACGGCCGAAGGGATAAAATCGTCGCTATCAAACCCGGGAAGATAAACGACCAGGTTGGAAAAATCGCTGATAGGGTAGCCGGTCTTCAGGTCCAGTATGTGGGAATACAGTTTCCCTTCTATCTGGACAAAATGCTCCCGGCCCGAGGACGACATTACCACGCCGTCGGAGAAACGGAGTTTCCCGAAAAGCTTATCGTCCTTAAAAGGGTCCATCACTTCATATTCCCAGTCGCGCTTGCCGTAGGCCATCATATTTCCGCCGAGCCGCAGCTCCACAGGGTGCGCGGGCGCGCGTTCTTTCAGTATCTGCGCAGCCCGGACAAAGCAATAGGCGCGCAGTATGCCGCCCATGTTTATCTGCACAGGTCTGGAGAACCGCACCAGCTTACGGTCGGCGTCGATCTGCACGTAAGCCGACCCTATATTGGCAAGTGCCCTGGAGATATCCTCTTTGGACGGCATCTTCCGGCTGGAAGCGGCCTCTTTCCAGATAGGCCAGAGCGGGGCGAAAGTTATGTCGAACGCCCCACCTGTAAGCTTGTAATAATCCATGGAGAGCTGCAGCAGGCTCAGCAATTCGGCATCCACCTTTACCCACTCACCGTAAGCCTGTTTGTTCACCAGGGAAGTCTGGCTATAAGGTTCGCTGAAACTGAATTCGTCCGAGATCCTTTTCCATTCGTTAAGCACGGCGTCGGCTACGGGGCGCCCCGCCGCTTCGCCCGCGCCGTAAACCCTGATCTGCGCCTGAACGCCCATCACAAAAGCCGACTGCAGATAGGCCGGGGCCTGTTTTTTACCGCAGGACGCGGACAAAAGCGCTGCAAGAATTATAAATGGAAGCTTAAAATAATTTTTTTTCATGCGGGAGTCCTCTGCCTGCACTTATAATCAGATTAGATATTTTTTCGCAACGGAAGGCAAGAGAAGGTTCTGTGGCTATAAATTCTCATTATTTTGTATCCTTTGGGAGGAATAATCCGGAGGCTATTTATGAAAAATATTTTTACCGCATTACTGATGACAGCGGTGCTTTGCGGCTCCGCCCGGGCCCAGCCGATAGAAAAACTGGCCGACAAACTGACCGAAGGCGTGAAGGACCGCCCCGCCATAAAGCTGGCCGTCCTGGAATTCCCCTACGCCGGCGGAAAAGCCTCGGACGGGCCGGTGATAGTGCAGGAACGGCTTACCACGGCGCTGGCCCAGAACAATAAAATAACCCTTATAGAAAGGGGCCTCCTGAAAAAAGTGATGGGCGAACTGAACCTGCAGGCTTCCGGCGCGATGGACGAGGACACGGTGAAGAAACTCGGGCATATGCTGGGCGCCGATGCGGTGGTCACCGGCACTCTCAACGATCTTAAAGAAACGGAAACGGAAATTAACGCCCGCGTGGTGGAAACCGAAACCGGCAAGATACTTTCCGCCGCCTCGGCTAATGTGGAAAAGACCTGGAAGGACACCGCCGTGACGCCGCCTCAGCCCCAGAACTTCGGTGCCAAACCTCTTGTGCAGGTAGCCATTCTGCTGGATACCTCCAACTCGATGGACGGCCTTATAAGCCAGGCCCGCAACCAGGTCTGGAAAATAGTCAACGAGCTGGTCTCCTCGGAAAAGAGCGGGTCAAAGCCCGTCATAGAGGTAGCCCTTTACGAATACGGTAATTCCTCCCTCAACAGGGAAACCGGCTGGATACGCCAGGTGCTGCCGTTCACCACTGACCTCGACAGCGTGGCCAAGGAGCTGTTTGCGCTTAAGACCAACGGCGGAGACGAGTACTGCGGCTGGGTCATAAAAGACGCCGTTAACGAGCTTAAGTGGAGCCCGAAGTCAGACGTCTACAAAGCCATCTTCATCGCCGGCAACGAGCCGTTCACTCAGGGTCCGGTTCCCTTCCAGGACTCGATCTCAGCGGCCAAGGCCAGGAATATTTTCGTCAACACCATATACTGCGGTTCCCGCCAGCAGGGCGTGGCGGAGCAGTGGAAAGCCGGATCCGACCTGGCCGAGGGCGACTACGCCAACATCGACCAGTCCGCCCAGAACTACGCCATAACCGCTCCGCAGGACGACAAGATCGCCGAGCTCAGCAACAAGCTCAACGATACCTATGTAGCCTACGGCTCGGCGGCTACGGGTAAGATGGCCGCCAAGAAAGAAATGGATTTGGCGGTCCGCGGCGCCGGCGGATCGATGGTTGCGGAGCGTGCCGCCTTCAAGGCCGCCGCCCCCGCCGCCGCTCAGGCCGAAGCTTCCTGGGACGTGGTTTCGGCCCTGGAGAGCGGCTCTGTAAAACGGGACGAGATCAAAACGGACCAGCTCCCCGACGAGCTTAAGAAGATGGACAAGAAAGAGCGGGACGCGTATATAGACGGCAAGCTGGCAGAACGCAAGAAGATAAAGGAAGAGATAAACCGCCTGCAGACCGAGCGTAAAACGTACATCGCCCAGGAAGAGAAGAAAGCTTCAGGCGTGAACACCCTGGACAAAGCGATGACAAACACCATACGCAAGCAGGCCACGAAGCGCGGCTACAAGTTCGCGCAGTAAATAAATGAATAAACGCCGCCGGCTCACAGTCTTCATGCTTCTCATCCTGCCGGCGGCCCTGCTGCGGGCCGCCGAACCCTCGATAGAAGAGAAGGCGGCCCAGCTTTTGATGGTCTCAGCAGAGGCGGCCGACGTCTCCACCGCCGCGGCCGCCGCCAGGGCCGGCCTGGGCGGGGTGCAGCTGCAGTGGGGCTCCTACTCGCTGGAAGAAACCCGCAAGCTTACCGAAAAGCTTCAGGCCGAAGCGTCAGCTTCCCCCTCGGGAACGCCCCTTTTCATCTCCGTGGACTACGAGGGCGGCAGCGTTTACGTGCCCACCACGCTGGGCCTGCTGGAACTACCTACAAATATGATGCTCGGCGCCGCCGCCGACGAGAACAATACGGCCACGCTGTTCTACCTGGCCGGCAAAGAACTGAAGCGCGCCGGCATAAACATGGCCTTAGGCCCGGTGCTGGACATAAACACCAACCCTAAAAACCCTATCATAGGCATACGCTCCCTGGGCTCCGACCCGGCGCAAGCCGCAAGGCTCGGCGGGGCCATAATAAACGGCCTGAAAGCGGCCGGGGTGATAGCGGTGGGCAAGCATTTCCCCGGCCACGGCGCCGCGCTGCAGGATTCCCACAAAACTCTGCCTGAGATCTCACTCTCCACGGCCGAACTGCATACCGCGCACCTCGTGCCGTTCAAGAAGGCGATAGAGCTGGGCATCCCGGCCATAATGACGGCCCATATCCGCTATCCCGCCCTGGACCCTCGCAATCCGGCCACGCTTTCCCGCGCCGTGATCGCCGGGCTGCTTAAAAAAGACCTCGGCTTCACCGGCCTTGTAATGACCGACAGCCTGGATATGCGCGCCATAACTTCCAGGCTGCCCATACACAAAGCGGCGGCCGAGGCCCTGAAGGCCGGGGCCGACATACTGCTGATAGGCAAAGGCGACCCCGGCAAAGCCATAAAGGAAATAGCCGCCCAGGTCCGCTCCGGCAGGATAAACGAAACCCGACTGAACGACGCCTACGAAAAAGTGCTGTCGGCAAAACGCGCGGCCGGGCTCTTCAACCAGCCGGAGGCCCCGTCCCCCTTTGACAAGGCTTACCTTGAGATCACCGGCAGCCTGTCGCGCAAGGCCGTCACGCTGGCCGGCGGCGGCTGCACGCTCCCGCTCCAAAAGAACAAGAAGATAGCGGTAATAATATTCGCTCCGCAGCGCTTCGCCGCCAACGCCATTTACCTTTACAGGACTCTGCTTGAGAACGGCTATACGGCCAGCCAGTACCTTTTCGACATTGGCGTGGACGGCGGAGACGCCAGGAAGATAAGCGAGGCCGCGGGGAAGGCGGACATCCTGGTCATAGGCAGCTTCCAGTGGGCCGGCGCCCAGAACATCAGCCAGCGGGAAACGATAACGCGCCTGCTGGCCTCCGGCAAGCCCTCGGTGCTGCTCAGCCTGATGAACCCTTACGACATAGCCGGCTACCCCAAAACGCAGTGCGCTCTGGCCCTCTACGGCATGACCGCCCCGTCCATGACCGCCGCCGGAGAGGTCCTCACCGGCCTGCTTAAGCCCACGGGCAGATTGCCGGTAGCCATGCCGAAATAGCGTGATCGGAAACGGAAGAACATGAAACCGATACGAACGACCGTAATAATAATCCTTACTCTCGCCGCCGTGTTCGCCTTCCGGCACTGGATAGCCGAGCCCATCTACATCGCCAGCGACTCCATGGCCCCCACCCTGGTCAAAGGTTCCCACCTCTTCCTGGACAAACTCACCTACCGCTTCCGCCCGCCGGGCCGCGGCGAAATAATAGCTTTTAAGTCACCCCTCGGTGAGGACCACGAATCCGCAAAAAGAGTAATAGCCGTAGGCGGCGACACCGTGGAACTGCGGCAGAAGAAAGTCTACCTCAACGGGGAAGCGCAGCTGGAGATCTACGCCTTCTACGCCCGCGCGGGCGAAGCTCTGCAGGGCGACGACATGCCACCGGCCTCCGTCCCCGCCGGGGCCCTGTTCCTGCTCGGCGACAACCGCGACAACTCCAACGACTCGGCGTCGTGGAAGGACCCCGCCACCGGCAAGCCGCCGAGGTTCCTCCCCCTTACGGAAGTTACCGGGAAGGTCCGCGGAGTCTATTGAGGCGGCCGCAAAAATTAACTACACTTTAAAAGCGTTTAAAAAGGAGACCTCATGAGACTTGTAAGTTTTTTCGGCATGTTCGTCATACTCGGCATAGCCTGGCTATCAAGCAAGAACCGCAAAGCCATTAATTATAAGGCCATCGCGGCCGGCACGCTCCTGCAGATCCTGCTGGGCGTGCTGATCATGAAGGTGCCGCTCGGGCAGAGGTTCTTCATGTTCCTCAACGACGCCATCGTCAAGCTGCTCTCGTTCACCAACGAGGGCTCCAAATTCGTCTTCGGCGGGCTGATGGACAACCCGTCGCTGGGCTTCATTTTCGCGTTCCAGGTGCTGCCGACAATAATTTTCTTCTCCTCGCTGATGGCCGTGCTGTATTACATCGGCATCATGCAGAAGATAGTTAAGGCCTTCGCGTGGGTGATGACACGCTTCATGAGCTCCTCCGGAGCCGAGTCGCTGGTGGCCAGCGCCAACATCTTCGTGGGCCAGACCGAAGCCCCCCAGGCCATACGGCCGTACATGGCCAGCCTGACCGAGTCCGAGCTCTTCGTCGTAATGACGGCAGGCATGGGGACTCTCGCCGGCGGCGTGATGGGCAGCTACACCGGCATGCTGCTGCCTTACATCCCCGGCATAGGCGGGCATCTGCTGGCGTCCGTAATTATGTCGTCGGTGGGTTCCCTTGTGATAGCTAAGCTGATAATCCCCGAGACCGGTACGCCGGTGACCTGCGGCAAGCTCGATATGAAGCTGGAGCTGCCGGACAAGAACGTGATAGATGCCGCCGCCAACGGGGCCACCACCGGCCTGCAGATGGCGTTGAACGTCGGCGGCTGCCTGCTGGCCTTCATGGCGCTGCTAGCGATGCTCAATTTCATTGTAGGGCACATCGGCGCGCTGGTGAGCCTCCCCGGCCTGTCGCTCGAGAAGATCTTCGGCTGGATCTTCACGCCGCTCGCGTGGATTATGGGCATACCGATGAGCGAAGCCCCCCAGGTGGGCAGCTGGATAGGTCAGAAGACCGTCCTCAACGAGTTTGTGGCCTACTTCAACATGGCGGACTTCCTGAAGGCCAACCCCACGGCCATCAGCCAGCGCTCGCTTATCATCGGCGCGCACGCGCTAGCCGGCTTCTCCAACTTCCTGTCGATAGCCATACAGATAGGCGGCCTGGGCGCCCTGGCTCCCACCCGCCGCCACGACATAGCCCGCTTGGGGCTTTACGCCGTGCTGGCCGGCTCGCTGGCCTGCTTCCTGTCGGCGGCCATAACCGGCTTCCTGCTGTAAGCCTCACAGGGAAAGAAAAAGGGCGGACAATGTCCGCCCTTTTTCTTTATCCCCGCAAGTTCAGGGGAGCTTCCACAGCAGCACCGTTTTATCCTTGGAACCGGAGGCCAGAGTTTTGCCGTCCGGTGAAAAGGCCAGGGCCTCAACGCTGTCCGAATGTCCCGCGTATATTTTAACAGGCTTTTTTCCTTTCCCGGGCAGCGGCCAAAGTTTAACCACCCGCGGGCTACCGGCTATTGCAACCTTTCTAACACCAAGTAAGTTGTACGGCAAGTTGTGTTCTTCGTGTATCATAACACGAGGGAACAACAATGGATTACAAACGGGTGACTGCGGAAGAACGGGGGCTCATTTATC
>CAIXBR010000075.1 GCA_903917735.1 uncultured Elusimicrobia bacterium
AAGCCTCCAACGCCACCCGCAATTTAATTCCGGCTTCAATCTTTTTACGCATTTTACTGGCCTCCTTAGTGTATTCTACCTTTTCAAAATACACCTTAAGTCAGCCTAAAAACTGGTCCAGTTTTGCCCGACCATTACACTCGGACAACATACTGAAGCCAAGGCTGTCTATTAAACGGATAAACGCGGCCCGGCTGGATTTTTTAATACATCTTTTACTTACATCAATAGCCGTACCGAAACTATGGTTGGAATGCGATCCTCTCCAATTCCCATAGACATCAAACAACCCTCCCCATTTCAGGCTCATATCATTGAACACAAGTTTATTGGCGCCGGGATGTGCGGAGTTCCATTGGCTAGCCAGGCTGATCAGGGCGTCAACCGTAGTGGTAGTCGCGTAATGGTTAAATGGGTGCAATGTGTTTGCTCCCGCATTTGGACCATTGGAGACATAAAACGAGCTTGCAGGCAACTCCTGCAGCCCCGGGACCATTATCTCCATATAATCTGTTTCCGATTTACCATTGCCGCATACTAATTCCACATGTGTTACCAGTTGTGTAGCGTATTTGGGAATGTCAACTGAAAGTGTAAACACTGAATTAAGTTTTAATTGCGGAGATACCACCATGCCGGTAACATCAGGTGTGCCTTGCCAGGGAGAACCGTCAATAGTGTAAGCATATTTTACAGTGGGCTCTGCTTCACAGGGGTGGTTTTTTATTTGTTTGCATTCCTTGCTTTTTAGAATATCCGGCAAGGCGTGATTATGGCCCGCTTCTTGCGGGTTGCTGACGGGGGGCGTAAATTTAAGATACCAGGGATTCAATTGGCCTACCGGACCGGGGCATACGTAATCAATCATCGCATGGTTTTTCCCGGGAGTGAATTGATAATGCTTATCCTCATATCTGTCCACCCTTGGTTCAACCAGTTCTATAACCCCATCATCTGAAACAACTTTTACTGTTATTTTAGCTACCGGTTTTTGTGGACCGCGAAAATCAACCAGCTTAGTAATTGATTTCGATGAATTACCATCGAAATCAATTTGTAGTTCTTGCGCGCGGGCTAGTTGCACTGCAAAAAGAACGACAACCGCGGCAATTATTATTATTAACATAGACACCCCCAGTAGCTGGCTTCTTAGTTTTCCAAATTAAAAAAAGGAAAGCAAGTGTTTTTCCCCTAGATACTCCGGATTACGGTCTCGCCGTGGATACACGGGGCCAATCCCCCCGATTGCAAGGAAACTACTGCTAGAGTTTGCCTGACCGGGCTTGCGAGTGGAAGGGTCTTTGGTCTTATTAGGTTTTTGTCCCCTGATAGAAAACCGCCGAACCAATGCGCTAGTCTCGCTTGGAGACAGCACAAACTGCCCATACCCGAAATTCTTTTAGGCTTAGCCAGTCTTTGCAAATGTGTAAATTTAAAAGGGCACGAACGGGCACTTCTTGATTCTTTGGCCGCGCTCTATTTGTGTTTAATAAAAAAGGCCGCCGTGGCAGCCTTTCTTTGCGCGCGCGGCGGGCTTCAAACCTCGTGCGTGTGGATTTCGTGCGTGGCCAGGTAGTCCAGCGCGTTCTTCGCCGCGGCCTGCTGCGCCTCTTTCTTGTTCTTGCCGGAACCCAGTCCCAGGGTCTTTTTGCCCAGGTATACGCGTATCGTGAAGAGCTTTTCGTGCTCGGGGCCGGTCGCGTTCATCAGCTCGTAGTCCGGCGGGCGCTTATGCCGTTTCTGTATAAGTTCCTGCAGCGCGCTCTTGTGGTCGACGTCCAGCTTTTCAGGTACCTGCCCTTCCAGCCAGGGAATGATCAGCTTTTCCACCGGCGCCAGTCCCCCGTCAAGATAGACGGCCCCCAGCACAGCCTCCAGGGCGTTGGCCAGGATGCTGTGGCGCTTGGCCCCCCCGCTCAGGTGTTCGCCGGCGCCAAGGTACAGGTGATGCCCCAGGCCGAGGAGCTCGGCCCAGCGCGCAAGGTTGGCCCGCGATACGATGGCCGATTTGGCTTTTGAGAGGAACCCCTCGTCCTCCGAGGGGTTCTTAAGGAAAAGATAATAGGATACAACCAGGCCAAGGACGCTATCGCCCAGAAATTCCAGGCGCTCGTTGTGTCGGGTGATGCCCTTCTCTGTCGCGTGCGACTTGTGAGTGAGGGCTTCCGCCAGCAGTTCCTTGTCCCTGAATTTGTATCCTATAACTTCTTCAAGGGAAGACATTGAATTTCCGCTCGGGAAATCAGTCTTTCTTTCCGGCTTTTTCCTTGATGTAGCTGACGGCTTCGCCTACGGTCTTGATCTTTTCGGCGTCTTCGTCGGGGATCTCGATGTCGAATTCCTCTTCAAGCGCCATCACCAGTTCCACGGTGTCGAGCGAGTCGGCTCCGAGGTCCTGAACGAACTGGGCCTGGGGCAGGACTTCTGCCGAATCCACGGCCAGCTGCTCGATTATGATCTTCTTCACTCTTTCTTCAAGGTTTTCGGTGACTGCCATTACGTTTCCTCCTGCTAGACTAGTTGAGTGCCGCAGTACGGCCTGGTATCATGAATCCGCTAAAATCACATGTAGAGCCCGCCGTTTACGGCCAGCACCTGGCCTGTGATGTAGGCTGAATCGCCGCCCGCCAGGAACAGGGCGGCCTTCGCTACCTCGCCCGGCTCGCCCATGCGGCCCAGCGGTATCAGCTCCGAGATCTTCGTCCTGGCCTCGTCCTTCAGCCCCTCGGTCATGCGGGTGCGTATGAAGCCCGGGGCCACCGCGTTCACCAGCACCTGCCTCGGCGCGAATTCGCGGGCCAGCGACTTGGTTAGTCCGATAAGCCCGGCCTTGGAGGCCGAGTAGTTGGCCTGTCCGGCCTGCCCGGTCTGGCCGACCACCGACGAAATATTTATGATGCGGCCGGTCCTGGCCTTCAGCATCAGCTTCGCGGCCGCCTTGGACATAAGGAAGGCGCCTTTCAGGTTCACGCTGATCACGGAGTCGAAATCCGCTTCTTTCATGCGCAGCGCCAGGTTGTCCTTCGTGATGCCTGCGTTATTAACGAGTATGTCCACCTTGCCGAAAGCCTTTGCGGTTTCCTCCACGGCCCTCACGCAGTCCGCCTCTTTCGAGACATCCAGCCCGAGGCCGATGGTCTTCGCGCCGGTCTTCGCGGCTATATCCGCCGCAGCCGCCTCCGAGTCCTGCTGTGAAATGTCCGCTATGGCCACCGAGGCGCCTTCGGCCGCGAAGAGCGAAGCCATCTCGAAGCCTATGCCGCGGGCGGCGCCGGTAATGAGGGCGGTTTTCCCCTCCAGGCGCTTCACTGTTCCTGCTCCTTGGCGGCCGAGATCTGATCCTTCATCTGCTCCATCTGCTTCCTGATCTGCGTGACCATGCCGGAGGCCGCCAGTTCACCGCAGACGCGGATGGCGCTGTAAATGGCGTTGGGAGTGACTTTGCCGTGGCAGACCATAACCACGCCGTTCACGCCCAGCAGCGGCGCACCGCCGTATTCGTCCACGCTCATCTTCTTCTTAAGGTCCGTGAAGATCCTGCGCATCAGCATTGCGCCTATCTTGTACGTAAATTTGCGCTGTATCTGCTCACGAAGCATCTTGAAGACCGCTTTCGCCGTGCCTTCGTACAGCTTGAGGGCCACGTTGCCGGTGAAGCCGTCGGCCACTACCACGTCGGCCAGGCTTTCGGGGATGTCTCGCCCCTCTACGGGGCCGATGAAATTCACTCCGATGTTCTTTATCAGCGGCAGGGTTTCCTGCACCAGGGAGTTTCCCTTGCTCTCCTCTTCGCCTATAGAGAGCAGACCCACCGAGGGATTCTCTATCTTGAAAAGCAGCCGCATATAGATCGAGCCCATCACCGCGAACTGCGCCAGGTGCCAGGGCTTGCAGTCCATGTTGGCGCCGGCGTCGATCAGCAGCGTGGTGCCTTTAATGGTCGGCAGCGGGGCGGCCAGGGCCGGGCGTATCACGCCGGGGATGCGCTTCATCTTCAGGAGCGACGCCACCATTATGGCCCCGGAATTTCCGGCCGAAATGAAAGCGTCAGCTTTTCCCTCGTGCACCAGGCTGGCCCCCACCATCAGTGAGGAGTCGGGCTTGGAGCGGCATTCTTCCACGGGTTCCGCGGCCATCTCCACCAGTTGCTGCGCGTGAACTATGCGGATGCGTTCGGGGTTCTCCGCGCCCTGGCGGCGCAGTTCCTCCCGTATTTCGGGGTCCCTGCCCACGAGGATTATCTCGTGGGGCAGCTTTTTGACGGCCTGCAAGGCCCCCTCTATATTGGGCTTCAAGCCGAAGTCACCGCCGTGAGCGTCAAGCGCTATTCGCATGGTCGCGCCGCGGTTATTTCTGTTCCTGGCCTTCTTCGCCCTTGGGGGCTTTCCTGGCCACCTCAAGTTTGCCGTTATAGAAACCGCACGAAGGGCAGACTATGTGGGGCAGACGGAGCGCTCCACACTGGCCACAGGCCGAGAGGGACTTCACTTCCAGCTTCCAGTTCTGGGAGCGGCGTGAGTCCCTGCGGGACGGGGAATGTTTGCGTTTAGGATTAGGCATGTTGTAGCACCTCTATTGTTAATCTAGATCTTGTTGCCGGGCTTTTTCCGGTCTTCCACTCTCAGGCCCTTAAGCGCTTCGAAAGGGCTTGTCTTGTCCGTTTTGCAGGAACAGGTCTGCTTGTTACGGTTGATGCCGCAGACCAGGCAGCGTCCTTTGCAGGTCTCGGAACACAGTACCTTTATCGGCGCGAGCAGTCCGGCTGTTTCTCTTACTACTTCGCGCGCATCTATACATTCTACCGTATCCGGATATACCTCGTCAAAAGAGTCCTCGAAAACCCTGGTGACCGGGTCGGCGCAGCGCGAGCATTCCAGCTGCAGTTCGGCGCTCACTTTCCCCTCCAGCAGTATCGAGTCCCCTCCGACGGAAAAATCCAGCTCCAGGTCTATCCTTTTCAGGGTCGTGCGGCTGTCAAAGGCGTCGGCGTACAGTTCCGGGGAAGGCGAAAGTTTAACGTTCAGGCCGCCTTCCGCCTTTATGTCGGCATACTTGAAAACCAGCGGGCTGTTTTCCGTCATAAGAATAATAAGATATCAACTATGCGGGGAATAGTCAATCCGTCCGCCGCAGAAGGAGGATCAGCTCAGACCGGCCGCTTTTCTTCGCCGGCCTCTTCAGCTACCGAGTACGGCGGCCGGCGGTTGGCGCTGTGGTAGGTGCGGATAAGGACTTCGGCTATGAGCCCCATAAAGGCGAACTGTACCGCCACAAGAGCGAAGAAAATGGCCACCAGGAAAAGCGGCTGGTCTTTTACGAACACGCCGTTGCTGAGTTTGTTGTAAAGGGTGTAGCCGGCCATCAGCGCCGAAGAGGCCAGCAGCGCGAAGCTGAGGCCCCCGAACAGGTAAATAGGCTTGGTGATGAAATCCCCCATGAACTTAACGGTGAGCAGGTCCAGCACCACCTTGAAAGTGCGGGCTATGCCGTATTTGGACTTGCCGGTCCTGCGCGGCCGGTGGTTCACCTCGAGCTCGGAGACGGAGGCGCCGGCATAGCCGAGTATCGCCGGCAGGAAGCGATGCATCTCGCCGTAAAGATCGGCCGCCTTGAGGATGCGCGCCCGGTAGATCTTCAGCGTGCAACCGAAATCGTGCAGCTTCACTCCCGTGACGGCGGAGATTATGAAGTTGGCCGCGCGTGAAGGCAGTATCCGCGAGAAGAACGCGTCCTGCCTGTTCCTGCGCCAGCCGCTTACCACGTCGATGCCAGCGGCCGCGGCGGCAAAAAGCCTCGGGATGTCGTCGGGGTCGTTCTGCCCGTCCGCGTCCAGCGTCACGATCCATTCCCCGCGGGCCGCGGCGATGCCGGCGGCGAGCGCCGCGGTC
Organism: uncultured Elusimicrobia bacterium; assembly: GCA_903917735.1. GTDB lineage: Bacteria > Elusimicrobiota > Elusimicrobia > Elusimicrobiales > UBA9959 > UBA9959. Next base: position 5,889 of record CAIXBR010000075.1, read on the forward strand.
TGGCCGTAGTTCTTCGACAGCCTGAGCGCCCGCTGGCCTGGCTTGCGGGCGAAAGCGCGGAGTTCGCCGAAGGAGCCGTCGGCGCTGCCGTCGTCGACCCAGATGATCTCGTAAGGGACCTTCACCTGCGCCAGGCCCTCAGAAAGCTCCCTCTCGAAATCGCGCAAGTTTTCCTTTTCATTGAAAACCGGGATCACCGCTGAAATGACGGGGTTCATCCTTTATATCCTTTGGCGGAGAGCAGGCCGCAGTAAAGCTCTTCCTGCTGCCTTACCATGTGATCTATATCGAATTCCGCTAGGTCGGTGGCGGCTGCCCCGGCGGCCAGGCGCGCGCGGAGCTGCGGGTCGTCGAGCAGGCGGGCGAGCGCCGAACAGAGCTGGCCCAGTTCCCCCTGCGGCACGGGGAAACCGTTCACGCCGTCATCCAGTATGTCGGTCACCCCGTCGGTGGCATAGCAAACCGCGGGCAGGCCGGTCCTGAGCGCCTCCACCAACGCCCGCGGCAGGCCCTCCCAGAGGGAGGTCAGCGCGAAGATGTCGGACGCTGCCAGCAGCTCCGCGCAATCCTCCCGCCAGCCCGGGAAGAGGCAGGTCTTTTCAAGGCCGCGCGCGCGCGCTTCGGCGCGCAGATTCTCCAGCTCTTTGCCCCCGCCCACAAAAACGAAACGTGCGCCGGGACGGGTACCGGACAGCCTCGCCGCGGCTTCTATGAAATGGCCGGGATTCTTCTGCGGCTTGGTGTTGCCTATGCTGAGGACCACGGTGGCGGAGTCGTCCAGCCCGAGTGCAGCGCGCTTGAGCGCCCGGTCGGTTTTCGCCGGATAGCCGGCAAGCTTCACACCGCTGCGGATCAGGCGGTATTTCGCGGGGTCACCGATGCCGGCCGCGCGGGCCGTTTCCATGTTGGAGCGGGAAACAAAGACCAGGGCGTCGCTGAAAAGGGCGCAGAATTTTTCCAGCAGGATGAAGAAGGTCCGCTTCAGGAAGCCTTGCCGCGGGTGGAAACCGAAACCGTGGAAAGTGTGCACTACTGCGGGCACGCCGGCCGAATACGCAGCCAGGCGGCCGAGTATCCCCGCTTTGGAGGAATGGGTGTGAACTACCTGCGGGGCTTCGCGTTTCAGGATCCGGCGCAGTTCGAAGAACGCCGCCAGGTCCTTCAGAGGGCTTATTTCCCTTACGAGCTTTTCCGCGAAAACTATTTTTCCGTATCCGTCGGCCCTGTGCGCGAGAGTCCCAAAGTTACCGGTGATGATCACGGCGTCGAAGCGCGAGCGGTCCAGGTTGGCGGCGGTGTAGAGCGTATTGGCCTGGGCCCCGCCGAAATCGAGCCGGGTTATGATGTGCGCTACTTTCGTCATGGTCAGCGGTTTTTCCTTACCTTATATAAAGGGAAATAATGGTTTAGGATGTCGTGGTACTTGGATCCGTGGGCCTTGGCCATCCCGTAGGCGCCAAGCAGGCAGAGGCCTTTTCCGTCTCCCGTGCCTATGCCGCGCACAACGAAAAGCGCGGGCGAGTCTCCCTTGTACAACGGGCGGATGCTGAACGCCGTGGAACGCAGCGCCTCCGCGCCCAGCGCGCCGGCGATAGCTTCCGGGTTTTCCAGCACCGCGGTGCCGGCGGTCCCCTCCACGCGGAGGGATCTTATTCTGCCTGAGGAATCCCTGGCCAGCGGGATCAGGGCGCGTATGTAGCCGATCTTTGAGGAGCGGTTCAGCCGCGACTCTATCCACCGGGGTTTGAGCAGCAGCGTCCAGTAAACATCGGAGCTGGTAGTCTTGTCGTCGGCCAGGCAGAGCAGGCCGTCCGGAGGGCCTTTAAGCGTGTGCGCGTAAAAATTGAAAGGCGTCATAATCGGCAGGGTCCTTCCGTAGTCGTTCACACCGCTTTCGGTGGAGCCGCCGCAGGCCTTGTGGAGGTCGGCAATTGCCAGGCTTTCTCCCGTCATAAGGGTTTCTCCCCGCGTATCGCGGGCGGCGGCGGAGGAGGCCGTGCTTTCCTGCTGCAAGCCGGCGAAAGGCAGGCAGTGGCGCGAGTCGCAAAGGTTGTATTCTCCGCTGGTGTGGCTGGCAAGGCGCGCCAGCCGCGTCAGGCGGGTGCGGACCGTGACCGCTATCGCTTTGAGCTGCTCGGGCATTTTGGAGCCGTCGGCGAGCCCCGCCGTAACCGGGCTGACCAGGGTTTCAAGCGGGGTTTCATTTATAAGCCAGAAGCCCTTTTCCCTCACCAGCGCCAGCAGTTCTCCGGCTATTTCTTTGTCGCCCCGGTTGACCCCGCGGGAAAGCCCCAGGTCCGGGCTTTTGATAAGGATCACGCCGCCCTTTTTGGGGACGATGCGGATGCTGTTGTTGGTGGAGTGGGCCACCGAGTCCATGCTGTCCTTTATCTGGTAGACGCGGTTCATCTCGTCGTAAGAGACCGTCCACTGCATGCCGCTTTTGCCGGAAAGTATTTTCCCGAGCCTGGTGTCTACCAGGTCGAAGTCCGCGGAGGTAATGAAACTGAAGCTCTTTACCAGGGAGGGCGTGCCGGTCTTGTCGGCGTACAGCCCCACCTTGACCTTGGGTCCCTGTTCGTCCGGCAGCGGTTCTCTGTGGGCCGGCCAGGCCATGCGCGCCCAGTACAGCAGGTTGTCTATCTTCCCGGTCACGTACTTGCGAAGTTTCTTCTCCTTTTCAACGAAGAAGGGTTCGTCCGGGTCCATGTCGGAAAGGGTGTAATACGTCTGCCAGGCCGGCACGAAGAAGTCAGATTCGTCGTAAAGGCGCGCGAGGTCTATTTCCGCCTGTATGTTCCGGGAGTCGTAAGTGAGCGCTTCCTTTATAAAATTTACCGCGTGGGGGCGCTTTTTAAGGCGCTCGAAATCGGCGCTGATCAGCTGGGCCGTAGGCGAGAGCAGGTAAGGGTAGCGGGTATAGACCGAGCGCAGCTGCTCTATGGAGGCTTCGGGCCCGGAGAGTTCGGCATCCACCATGGCCAGCGCGAAGCGCGCCTGGCTGGAGAGGTCCTGGTCTGCGGTGAGCGTCAGCGCTTTTTCAAAAGCGGCCCGCGCGTCCTGGTATTTTTCCAGGCTCAGCAGGTTCCAGCCCTTCTCGAACTGTATGTAGAAATCTTCCGGGCTCAGGATCTCGCCTTTCATAAGGTAGGCCAGCGCCTCGCTGTTCTTCCCGGCTTCAGCCAGCAGCGCCGCCAGGTCGCGCAGCGCGGCTGCGTTAAGGGCCTGATCGGAAGAGCGGTAGACCACGTACTTCAGGGCGCCGGCCGCATCTTCCGGCCTGCCGTCCATCCACTGCGCCGCGGCGTCGGAATAAATTTTCCGGAGGTCTTCCTGGGCCGCCGCCGGTGCCGCGACGAGAGCCGCAGCGAGGACCAGCAGAGCGGTTTTTGGCTTTGTCATAGAGACAAATTTAGCAATTATGCGGAGCAAAAGAAAGCAGGAAGCGTCAGGAGAAAAGGCAGTTTAAGGAAAAATATTTTGAATTTGGTTTTATCTTTATGTATAATTAAAAGCGCCGGGCCATTAGCTCAACGGTAGAGCAGACGCCTCTTAAGCGTAAGGTTACAGGTTCGAATCCCGTATGGCCCACTTAGTTTTTTAATTCGGAGTAATGAGTAATCGGCGAGTAAAAGGGCGAAGGCGCGTTCCTCCCCGGAATACTCAAAGCTCATTACTCTATTTTTTTTGTAGCGGATCTTTTATCGGACAGGCTTTGAAAAGTCGGGATGGCGGAATTGGCAGACGCGCATGGCTTAGGACCATGTGGGGTAATTCCCGTCGGGGTTCAAGTCCCCGTCCCGACAGTAAGGCGTAAGCGTGGACTGGGCTTTCTACGGACTGTTACGGATACTGCAGTGTTCAAGGGGTTGTGTCCGAAGGGGCGCAGGACTGAGGTGAAGTCCACCCCGCCCCGTCCATACTTGCCGTAGCAGCGGGTCAACTGCCGCCTGCCGTCCAGGCACAAAATTTAAACAACAGCGCGGAGGAAACATGAACATGACACTGGGTTTTGGAGACAAGATAAAGAAGATCAAGCAGGAAGGCTGCGTGCATGTGTTCGGTATTAACGTTGACGCCACGGCCCTGGGCGAGGCTTCGCAGGAAGCACTGGTCCGCCTGCAGAGCGTGGTCAGCCTGCCCGGCTTCCGCGTCGGCAAGGTGCCGCTGACGATGATAAAGGACCAGTTCCCCTCCATGGTCAAGGACGAGGTCCTCGACATTGCCGCGAAATCGGCGCTGCCGGAAATACTTAAAGGCGCGCAACTCAGCCCCGTAGTGGCTCCGCTGCTTAAGAACGTGGCTTACGAGCCCGCGAAAACTCTTTATTTCGAGCTCCAGTTCGAGTGCTCCCCTACTCTTGAGCCCAAGAACTACGAGAAGATAGCCGCTGTCCGCAAGGTGCACAAGATCGCCGACGCCGACGTAGAAAAATATATAAACCAGGTTCGCGAATATAACGCTTACCTTAAGCCGGCCGATGAAGGGCAAGCCGCCGCCAAGGACCATTTTGTGGTCGTAGACTACGACACCTTCGAGAACGGTGTGGTGATTCCCGACGGCTCGGTGAAGGGCGAGATAGTGGACCTCTCCAGCCCGCAGACTATCGCGGGGCTGGCCGAAGCGGTCATCGGAGCGAAGAAAGGCGAGGCGCGCGAATTCGACGCCCCTTTCGGCGACAAGAAAATGCATTTTAAGGTCACCGTTTCCGAGATAAAGCAGAAGGTGGTGCCGGATCTGGACGAGAATTTCCTGAAGGAAGCCGGGGTCAAGACCGTTGAGGAACTGAAGGGCAACGTGCGCAAGCTCCTTGAGCAGGGCTCCACCGAGAAGACCGAAAAGGATATGCTGGGGCAGCTAGAGGACGCGCTGATAAAGAACAACCCGCTGTCCCTCCCCCCCACTCTGGTAAAGGAAGAGACGCAGGAACTGCTTGAGCTGTTCAAGAAGCGGGCCCCGGCCGAGCAGCACATGCCGGACGAATCCCTGCTTGAGCGCCTTCGCCCCGTAGCGGAGAGGAACCTCTCCCTTACCTATATACTCCACCATATAGCCAAGAAAGAGAAGATCGAAGCCACCGACGCGGAGCTGGACGCGGAGCTGGAGAAGGTCATGACCCGCCTGAACACTGAAGAGGAGAAGGCGAAGGGCCGGGAACTTTTTGAGAAGCGCAAGGAATATATACGGGCTTCGATGGTGGAGAACAAGACGATGGCCCTGGTAAAGGAAAAGGCCGCAATTAAGGAAGAGCAGGCTTAGTCCCGCTAACTGGAACGGAGGCATAATGATAATACCAACAATTATTGAAACCTGGAAAGGCGCGGGCTCGGCGATGGGATATGACATATATTCCCGCCTGCTGCGTGACCGTATCGTTTTCATAGGCGATCCCGAAGGAGCCGTTTCTACCGCTTCGGCCAATACCGTTATCGCCCAGCTGCTGTACCTCGACGCCGAGGACCCCGAAAAGGAGATCAACCTTTACATCAACTCCCCCGGCGGCATGGTCACGGCCGGCCTGGCGGTTTACGACACGATGCAGTTCATCAAGGCCCCCATCTCCACTATCTGCATGGGCATGGCGATGAGCTTCGGCGCGGTGCTGCTGGCCGCCGGCTCCCCCGGCAAGCGCTACGCGCTCCCGAATTCCCGCATCATGATACACCAGCCCCTGATCTGGGGCGGCGGTATTTCAGGGCAGGCTACCGATATAGAGATAGAGAGCCGCGAGATGCAGGAGAGCAAGACGCGCCTGATAAACATCATGGCCAAGCATATCGGCAAGGCCCCGGAAAAGGTCCGCGCGGACATGGAAAGGAATTTCTACCTCTCCGCGGCGGAGGCGAAGGACTACGGAATAATAGACTCGGTACTCGAGCACCGCAAGAAATAAGCGGTCCCTGCTCCAGGCGGTCCCGTCCGCTCCCGGCGGACGGGCGCAGGCGGGATTTCCGTTTCCGGGGCTGCGTTTTTTTTAAACTTATCAGGACAAAACACAATATGGACGAAAAGACTATCAAAGAACAAACCTACCCGGCGGCGCTGCCGGCCATAGCTATCAGAGACGTGGTGCTTTTTCCCTATATGGCGCTCCCTCTCTCCGTAGACCGGCCCAAATCCGTGGCCGCCATCGAGGCGGGGCTGGCCGCCGGCAAGCACATACTTGCCCTGGCTCAAAAAAAGCCCAACATCAACGACCCGGCCCCCGAAGACCTGTACGACTACGGCGTGGTCAGCTCCATCTCGCAGTCGCTCAAGATGCCGGACGGCACCATGCGCGTCTTCCTGGAAGGCATGCGCCGCGCCCGCGTTAAGAAGCTTGCGCTGGACAAGAGCGGAGCGTATCTTTACGCCGAGGTGGAGTATCCCGTAGAAACGACGGAAAAGAACCCGGAGATGATAGCGCTGATGCGCCACGCCGCTGAGATCTTCGAGTCCTACGTGAAGCTCAGCACCCGCATCACCCTTGACTCCACCTCTTTCATACAGCAGATGGAAGATCCGGCGAAGCTTGCCGACACCATCGCGGCGAATTCCATGTTCAGCCTGGCCGACCGCCAGGATGTGCTTGAGACCGAAGGTCCCCGAGAGCGCCTTGAAAAGCTGATAAAGTTCCTCGCCAAGGAAGTGGAGATACTAGACATCGAGCAGAAGATACACGGCCGCGTGAAGACGCAGATTGAAAAATCACAGAAGGAATATTACCTAAACGAGCAGATGAAGGCCATACAGAAGGAGCTGCACCAGAAGGACGACTTTACGAAGGAGATAGACGAGCTGAAAAAGCGCGTGAAGGCCTGCAAGATGCCGAAAGAGGCGGAGGCCGCGGCTGAGAAAGAACTAACCAGGCTCTCGAAGATGATGCCTTTCTCCCCTGAGACCACCGTCAGCCGCACCTACCTGGACTGGCTGGTGTCGCTGCCGTGGAACGTAGAGACCAAGGACCAGATAGACCTGATAGAGGCCAAGAAGATCCTGGACGAGGACCACTTCGGCCTGAAGAAGCCAAAGGACCGCGTGCTCGAGTACCTGGCCGTCTGCAAGCTTACGGAAAAGCTGAAGGGGCCCATCCTTTGTTTTGTCGGCCCCCCCGGCGTCGGCAAGACCTCCATCGCCCGCTCCATCGCCCGCTCGATGGGCCGCAACTTCGTGCGGATGTCGCTTGGCGGCGTGCGCGACGAATCCGAGATCCGCGGCCACCGCCGCACCTACGTGGCCTCCATGCCCGGGCGCATCATACAGAGCATGAAGAAGGCCAAGAGCCGCAACCCCGTCTTCCTGATGGACGAGATAGACAAGATGGGCACGGACTGGCGCGGCGATCCCGCCGCGGCGCTGCTGGAGGTGCTGGACCCGGAACAGAACACCGAGTTCAACGACCATTTCCTCGATATCCCCTTCGATATTTCCAAGGTGATGTTCATAGCCACCGCCAACACGCTGTGGGGTATCCCGGTGAGCCTGCGCGACCGCATGGAAGTTATAGATTTCAGCGGCTATACCCACGACGAGAAGATAGAGATAGCCAAGAAATTCCTTATCCCCCGCCAGCTCAGGGAGCACGGCCTCAAGGAAGGCTCGCTCAAGATAGACGACAAGGGCATAGACGCCATCATCCGCGGCTATACCCGCGAGGCCGGCGTGCGCAACCTTAACCGCGAGTTCGCCTCCATGTGCCGGAGGTCCGCGCGCAAGATAGTGGAAGGCAAGCTGGACTCCGTGAAGGTCACCCCGGAGAATATCGGCGACTACCTCGGTATCCCCAGGTTCCTGGAGACCAGGTCCTCTTACAACTCCGTGGGCATAGCCACCGGCCTTGCCTGGACGGAGAACGGCGGCGAGGTGCTGGCCGTGGAGGCCGTGGCCGTGCCCGGCAAGGGCGGGCTTACGCTGACCGGCAAGCTCGGTGACGTGATGAAAGAGTCGGCCCAGGCGGCCTTCTCCTACGTGCGCTCGAAAGAGCTGGCTCCGGCCTCTTACGTGAATTCCCATAATTTTCACGTGCATATCCCCGAAGGCGCCATTCCCAAGGACGGCCCCTCGGCCGGGGTGACGCTGGCTACGGCGCTGGCCAGCCTTTTCTCCGGGCGCGCGGTGAAGCCTAACCTGTCAATGACGGGCGAGCTGACCCTGACCGGCCGGGTGCTCGCGATAGGCGGCCTTAAGGAAAAGGTCATCGCTTCTTTCCGGGACGAGATAAATACCGTCCTCTTCCCCAAGGCGAACCTGAAGGAGCTGGAGGAGATCCCGTCCGAGATACGCGAGAAGATGCGCCTGCATCCGGTGGAGCGCATGGACGAAGTGCTGGCGCTGGCCCTTGAGCCGGCGGCCGCCCCGAAGAAGAAGGGCGCGGCGAGGAAGATAGTTTCAAAAAAGTGAGGAACAAATGCGCCTCTTGACCCCGCTGCTCCTGCTGGGAGCGCTGTCCCTGGCCGTTCCCGCAGGCGCTTATGAGGACACGCTTACCACCGAGGAGATCCAGGGCACCCTGGAGAACACCAAGCTTAACGAGGTGTTCTCTCAATACCTCGCCACCGTGCAGATGTACGACCCGGAGCGCGCGACCCGCATGGGCCTGCACGGCGCCGACGCTTCCCTGACGGAGCGCTCGCCGGAGCGCGTCTCGAAGGAACTGGCGGCGCTCAAGCACCTGCGCGATAAGCTGCATGAAATAGCTAAAGACACTATGTACGCCCGCCTTAAGGTGGACTACGAGACGCTCGACCACATGCTCGAGGTGGATATCTACGAGATGGAGAACCTGGGCCTGCTGGCCAACAGGCCGCAGTATTACCTGGAGCCGCTTTTCCTCGTCTACCAGATGATGAGCAAGGACTACGAGGATTACAATACCCGCGCCGCCAACGCCATCTCGCGGCTGAAGGCTTTCCCCGGAGTGCTGCAGTTGGCGGAGCGCAACCTTTCCCGCCCGCCGGAGATCTGGACGCGCCAGGCCATACGGCAGGCGAACGACGCGCTCGACTATGTTTCCGACTTCGTGCCCGTTTTTCACGGCTATACCCGCTATGACCCGGTGCTGAAGGCGCAGACGGACGAAACCATGGAGAAGGTCAAGGCTGCCCTGGCCCGGTACTCCGCTTTCCTCGAGAAGGACATCCTGCCGAATTCCGACGGGGATTTTAGGGCCGGCGACTACGCCTACGGCTTTTATCTGGAGCGCCTTCACGCGCTGGACATGACCCCGGGAGCCGCGTACAGCTACTCGAAGAAATCCTTCAAGAAAGCGATGAAGGATCTTGACAGCGAGGCTTATAATATCGACGCCATGCTCGCCAAGGACAAAGGTTGGAAGGGAGTGTTGGACAAGCTGCCCAAGGAGCATCCGCCGGAAGGAGATGTTCTCAAGGTCTTCCAGGACGAGATGGACCGCGCCTACCAGCATTTCGACGAGCACAAGGTGGTGGAGTTCCCCCGCCAGCGCCTGCTGATCAAGCGCATGCCGGGCTTCATGGCCTCGGTGCTGCCGTACGTCTATTACGCGCCATCCTTCGCCCTGGACGACACCAGGGTTTCCGAGCTTTTTGTGCTGCTCCCCCCCGAAAAGGCTTCGGAGACCGCCAAGGAAAAAACGCTGAGCTCCGGCTTCAACTACGCGCAGATAGAGCTGCTAACCGCCTATTCCATAATGCCCGGCATGCACCTGCGCAGCTTCGAGGCCTCCTCCAACGCCTCGCGCATACGCAGAGCGTCGCGTCAGCCGGTGGTAGCCAACGGCTGGGCCTGCTACGCGGAACTGCTGGCGGAGGAGATGGGCTACTACTCCTCCTACTGGTCGCGTTTCCTGCGCTGCTACGTTCGAGCCCTGCGCGCGGCCCGCGCCTACGCCGACGCAGGCCTTCACCTTAAAAAAATGACCGCCGCCGAAGCGTCCGTGTTTTTCCAGGACAACCTGTTCCTCCCCAAGGCGCAGGCGGACGCCGAGGTGCTCAAGCTTTCGCTAGCGCCTACGGAAGGCTTCACTTATATAATAGGCATGGACCGGATACTGCAGATGCGCAACTATTACCAGCGCACCGAGGCTAAATATTTCGACCTGCGCCGGTTCCACACGCTTTTCCTCCAGATGGGAGAGATCCCGATAGACCGCATCGAGGAAGAGATGCGGCGCGAAAAGAAAGAGGAGAAGAAAATAATCAGATGAGCCAGCACGCCGTTTCTTTTTCGGCAGTGGAGAAGACCTACCGCCGCCCCCGCCTGCTGGGCGCAGTCTATTTCACCGGTGTAAAAGACCTTTCGTTCGAGATCCCGGCCGGAGAGGTTACCGGCCTGCTCGGACTTAACGGCGCAGGAAAGACCACCATCATGAAGCTGATAGGCGGGCTACTATTCCCCACCGCCGGCAAGGTGAAGGTTTTTGGCCAGTCCCCCCAGGGCGGGGCCGCCAAGGCCAGGGTAGGCTTCCTCCCGGAGCTTCCGTATTTTCCCCCGCAGGTGAAGCCGGGAGACGCCCTTTCCTATTATGGGCGCCTCTCCGGACTTTCTGGCGCGGACCTCGACGCTGCGGTAGAGTCGGCCATGCAGAGGACCGGGCTTGAGCCGCACGCGGGCAAGCGCGTTTCCGAATTTTCCAAGGGCATGCTGCAGCGGCTGGGCCTGGCCCAGGCCCTGCTGCACAGCCCGGACCTGCTTGTTCTCGACGAGCCGGTAAGCGGCCTGGACCCGCTGGCCATACACGACATCCGCGGCCTGCTGGCCGGCCTGAACGCCGACGGCCGCACCATCTTCCTTTCTTCGCACAGCATTTCCGAAGTGGAGAAGCTCTGCGCCCGCGTCCTGATAATGGTGCGCGGCAGGCTCGCGCGCACCGTGAAAAGGGCGGAATGGGAAGCCGCGCCCGGCGGACTTGAGGCCATCTTTGTGGAGGCGGTGCGATGAAAAAAATATTTTCGCTTACAGGCGCCGTGGCTTTCAATTCTTTCATGGAAAGTGTGCGGAACCGGTTTTTCACTCTTTTCGCCGTTTTCGCCTTTGCCGCTATATACGCCTCGGTGCTGGCCGGAGTTATGGCCGTGGACCAGGAGGCCAGGGTCCTGACCGATTTCGGCCTGGCGCTGATGGAACTGGTCGCGCTGGCCTACGCTCTTTTCAGCGCCTCGTCGGTTCTGCTCAGGGAGGCGGAGACCAAGACCATCTATCTCGTGTTCTCAAGGCCCGTGCCCCGCAGCGCCTACCTGGCTGGGAAGCTGGCAGGCTCGCTGATGACCTCCGCCCTTATGCTCGCAGTGATGGGCTTGATGCATCTGCTGCTGCTCAAGTTCAGGGGGTTCGGCGTCCCGCCCGGATACGCCTGGGCCCTGTCCGGTTCCCTGCTGAAACTCGCGGTTATCACTTCCTTCGCTTTTTTTGTGTCGCTGTTCTCGACTTCGGCGGTCTCTACCCTGGTGATCTCGGGCGTGTTCTGGACAGCCGGGCATTTCGTCACCGAGACGCGTTTCCTGGCGGAGAGTTCGGGCGGGGCGGTCGCGGCCGCGCTGAAGGCCGCCATCTGGATCATTCCGAACCTGCAGCTCTTCAACGCCAGGGACGCCGCCGGCGCCTCCTGCGCTCTTGGCCCGGCGGCTTTTTTCTCGGCCGCGGCCTGGGTGGCCGGCTCCTATTTAGCCGCCGTCTGGCTGATTTCCGGGAAGGAATTCTGATGACGCGCCTGGCGCTGCCCGCCGCCGCGCTGCTGGCCTGGTCCGCCGGGGCGGTCGTTTCATACGGTTATTACCACAGCCCCTTTCCCCCGCCTTCCGAGATCCGTACCCCCGCCGCCGGCGCCGCCGGGGACATGTTCGCCCTGGCTTTCGGTGCGCGCCGTCTTTTCGCCGACGTCTGGTTCATACGGCTTATGCAGTATTACGGGACGCCGGAACTGCAGGAAGGTGAGACCGAATCCTCCGAGGAAGCTCATGAGCGCATCAACAGCGCCGGGCGTTACCCCGACTTCCTGGCCAGGGCCAGGCATGTGCTGGAGATAGATCCTGGCTTTGTCATGGCCGCCCTTTACGGCACAGGTTCGCTGGCCTTCAATATGGGCAGGCCCGCCGAGGCGCAGGAGCTGCTTGAATACGCGCTTAAATACTCTCCCAGGGAGTGGAAGTATCTTAATGTTCTGGCCGCCATCGGCTACAGCAAGGCGGAGGATCCGGCGGCCGTGGCCGGCGCCATAACCCCGATCCTGAAAGACCCGGACTGCCCGGTAATGCTAAAACAGCAGGCGGCTTTTTTAAACAAGAAGATCGGCAACTACGCGGCCGCGGCGGCCATCTACGCCGATATAGCCTCGACTTCGCGCGATATGGCATATGTGCGCAACGCGGAGCGTGAGCTGCAGAAATTTTCGAAGGTCCTGCCCGCCGGGCAGAGACGGGATTGAGGGCTCAGAGTGAACATACTTAACGTCTGCGACGGGGAAGACTGGGATATAGTCTCCTACCAGGCTCTTCACACCGCTTCCCGCTTTTTGAAGCTCGGCCACAACTCTGCCGTGGTGTGCCAGCGGGGCAGCCTTATTTACGACGAATGCCAGAAACTGAAGGTGCAGGTCCGCCCGCTCACCCTGGGGGCCAAGTTTGGTTTTTTAGAGACCGGCGGCTGGGATATTGTCCACTTTTACAACCCTGTTTCCCTCAACCCGCTGCTGCTTAAAAAAGCCCGCGCCTCGGGCCGCGTGTTCGTTACGCAGTTAAAGCTCGGCAATTTGAAGAATTTCGAAAAGCTGGCCGCCATGCAGCCTTACATTGACAAGTACGTGGCCGCCTGCAATTCGGTGCAGGAGGACCTGGTGCGCGCCGGTGTCGAGCAGGGCAGGACCTTCATGATCCCGCCCTGCATCAATATAGGCCGCTGGGAAAGCGCCATGCTTATCAAGCCCGCCATGTTCCAGAAACGCCCTTATAAGGTCGGCACCATAAGCATGGACAAGACCCTGCGGGAGCAGGAGCTGTTCCTGCTGATGGCGAAAGAAGTGCTCGAAGTGATGCCGGAGACTAATTTCATGGTGGTCGGCCTGAAGGAAGAGCGGATACGCACCCTGGCCAGGAACCTGGGCATAAGCCACAAGGTGGACGTGCTCTGGGAGCGCAACGACATCCCAGAGGTGATGGCGATGATGCATATCTACGCCAAGACGTCCCGGCGGGAAGGGCTGTCGATGTCGCTTATCGAGGCGCAGGCCTCAGGCGTGGCCTGCGTGATACCGCGGCTGCGCGGTCTGAGCGATTTTACGGTGCATGACCGCAACGGCGTTATAGTGGAGCCGGACGATATTCTTTCCTGTACGCGGGCCGTGGTCAGGCTTATCTCCAACCCGCAACTCTGCCACAATATGTCCAAGATGGCTTTTGACTATGTCGATAACAACATGTCCCTGCCCGTGGTGGCCAATATGCTGCTGCGCCTCTACGAAGAGGCCCTGCTTTAGAATTCGCTCCAGTACCTGCCTTTTTCATCCTTGTGCGAGCAGTCTATGAAGAGAAGCCCGAACGACGGATCCTTCGGGTCGTTCACGTAGGCCCAGCCGCCGGTGTCCGTTATGGCGAAGGTTCTCACGTCCCTTACCGAAGAGCGCCTGAAATGCCCCGGGAGTTTCAGCGGGGGCGCGTCCTCCAGGCTGCCGGACCGGATAGTGTCCCCGAAAGACGCCGGTTTCCCCCCGTGGTCCATGGCGTAAAGAGCTAAGGACATGCGCAGCCCGGAGAGCTTGCGCACCACCTCCGCCGCTCCCATCCCGCCGTGAACCCAGGCCGCGCCCCACGCGGCCAGCAGGAACGCCGCCGCCGCCAGCGCGGCCGATTTCTTCTTCTTCATAAAAAGTGAATCCTCCGGAAAACGCGCATGTGCTAATTTTTGTAGAATAAAATCATATAAAGTTTTCGCAATAACTGCTACAAAATACGACAAAAGGGGACCCATCATGAAAATACTGTGCCTTAACTGCGGAAGTTCTTCAGTGAAATATTCCATTTTTGACTGGCAGGCCCGCACCCCGCTAGCTTCCGGAGTGGTGGAGCGCGTCGGCATTGGCGGCTCTTTCATCAGCCACGAGGCTTCAGGCCGCGAGAAAGTGACCGTGAACCAGGACTGCCCGACGCACAAGGACGCCATTCAGCTGGTAATTACCACCCTGACTAACGCCGAACACGGAGTGATAGAAAACCTCGACGGGATCTCGGCGGTCGGGCACCGCGTGGTGCACGGCGGAGAGAAGTTCGTCAAGTCCGTAATCATCGACGGCAAGGTGATAGAGGCTTTCCGGGAGCTTTCCTCGCTGGCGCCCCTCCACAACCCGCCCAACATCCAGGGTATAGAGGCCGCCCGCGAGCTGATGCCCAAGATCCCGCACATGGCCATCATGGATACCGCCTGGCACCAGACCATGCCGCCGTCCGCCTATATGTACGCGCTGCCCCACGAGTGGTACGAGAAGTACGCCATCCGCCGCTACGGCTTCCACGGCACTTCTTTCCTTTACACCGCCAAGCGCGCCGCAGTGCTGCTGAAGAAAGACCCCTTCAAGACCAATCTCATCATCTGCCACATCGGCAACGGCGCTTCTGTCAACGCGGTTAAGAACGGCCTCTCCTACGACACCAGCATGGGATTCACGCCGTTGGAGGGCCTGATGATGGGCACCCGCGCCGGAGACCATGACCCGGCCATTTCGCTTTATGTAATGGCCCGCGAAAGCAGGAACCCCGGAGAGATGGACGCCATACTCAATAAGAAGTCCGGCAAGCTCGGCGTCACCGGCAAGTACAGCGACGCCCGTGACGTGGAGATGGCGGCCGGGCAGGGCGAACCGCGTGCCCAGCTCGCGCTGGATATGGAAGCCAACCGCATCAAGAAGTATATCGGCGCCTACGCGGCCGAGGTGGGCGGTATAGACGCCGTGGTGTTCACCGCCGGCGTGGGCGAGATGGGCCCGATGACGCGCTGGGGCGCGCTGACCGGCCTGGACTTCATGGGCATCAAGTGCGATGCGGAGAAGAACGATATCTCCAAGACCCGCAACGCCGAGACCGACATTTCCTGCAAAACCTCGAAGGTAAAGGTGTTCGTTATCCCCACCGACGAGGAGCGCGTGTTCGTGGAGGACGTGGCCGGTCTGATGAACGGCAGCTACGATATCCACACCCGCTTCGACTACACCTTCCAGCATCCGGACTACCGCAACCACCTCCGCGACGAGGCGTTCGCGAAACAGTGCGTGAAGAAGCCGGCGCTGCTGAATGTGGCCGCGAACCCGCAGGCCGAGGCCAAGCGGTAGAAGGCCCATGCGGGACATAAAGAAAAAACTGCTTCACACCCTGACCGCCCTGGCCGTGCTCTTCACGGCCGGGGTGGGCGGCTATTCCATCATCGAGGGATGGGACTTCCTGGACAGCCTTTACATGACGGTGATCACGCTGGCCACCATAGGCTACGGCGAGGTGCATCCCCTCTCGAACACGGGCAGGATATTCACGATATTGCTGATACTCGGCGGTATCGGCACGATGACGTACATTTTCACCAGCATTACGGAACTTCTGCTGGAGGGAGGCCTCACGGAGGCTTTCCGGAGGTTAAGGATGCAGGATAAAATAGATAAAATGCGGGGTCATTTCATAGTCTGCGGGGCTTCCCGCCCCGGCTTGAGCGTCAGCGAGGAACTGGCCAAGACGAACCGGCCTTTTGTGCTGGTAGTGCTTGCCGAGGAGGAAGTCAGGAAGATTGTGGCCAGGAACTGGTGCGCGGTCTCCGGAGACGCTTCCACCTCGGCCGTGCTCGATGCCGCCGGCATTAAGTACGCTTCCGGTGTATTCTGCGCACTCCCGAACGACAAAGATAACGCCTTCGTGGCAATAACGGCGCGCGGCCTGAACCCGGAGATCAAGATCGTTACGGTGCAGAACGAGCATGACCCGGAGATGAAGGACAAACTTGTGAGGGCCGGGGCGGATATAGTTATAAACCCCTCTCACATAGGCGGGCTGCGCATGGCCTCGGAAATGGTGCGCCCGGCCACCGTGCAGTTCCTGGATTCCATGATGCGCGGGCAGAAAGAGGGCGCGCGTTTTGAGGATATAGAGGCCGGTGTGGGGGCGGAGGGCCGGGAGCTGGGAGAGTTCAAGGGCGGCGGAAAGAAAGGCGCTCTTGTGGTCGCGCTCAGGAAGCCGGGAGACAATTCCTACGAGCTTAACCCTCTGCCAGCGGCCAGGCTGAAGAAAGGCGATGTGCTGGTGGCCCTTGGGACTCCGGAAGAACTTAGGGCCCTGGCATCTTCCCTGTCTTAAGCGTCCCTGACCGCAAAAATACCGCCGGGCTTTGCCGCGGCGGTATTTTTATTTCTCGTCAGCGTCCTATTTCGCGGGTTCTGCGGGTTTCGCCGGCGCGGCGGCGGCCTTGGCGTCCGAAACCGTGAACTCGGTGGCCGCCAGCACGGTCCCCGCTTCATCGGTAACTTCCACTTTCCATTTGCCCGGGCGCACGTTCTTGGCGCTCCATACGCGGTATGGGCTTGAGCTTATCGTCAGTTCTATTTCCCTGACTTTCTCGCCGTTAAAATAATACACATGCTTGATCTTTGCCGGGACCTGTTGGGCGGTTATTTTGGTCCACGTGTAGACCTGTGCCGTGGCGTTATCGAAGGCCGAGGCCTCGTTGACCGGCTCCCTGTTCACTACGGAAGCCGCGGTGACTATCTTCTCAACCTTTACCGCGGGCGCGGCTTTCTCTGCGGCGGGAGCTGTCTGCGCATAAAGCGCGCAGACGCCAGCCGCGGTTATTGCCGCCGCTATGATATATTTTTTCATCTTTTTTCCTCCTTTTGATTTTCCTCATTGTTATTATACCCCGCGGGCTACCGGCTATTGCAACCTTTCTAACACCAAGTAAGTTGTACGGCAAGTTGTGTTCTTCGTGTATCATAACACGAGGGAACAACAATGGATTACAAACGGGTGACTGCGGAAGAACGGGGGCTCATTTATC
>CAIXBR010000076.1 GCA_903917735.1 uncultured Elusimicrobia bacterium
CGATAAATGAGCCCCCGTTCTTCCGCAGTCACCCGTTTGTAATCCATTGTTGTTCCCTCGTGTTATGATACACGAAGAACACAACTTGCCGTACAACTTACTTGGTGTTAGAAAGGTTGCAATAGCCGGTAGCCCGCGGGCCTGAAATCCCCCGGGTAGGACAGCAGAAAGGTCAGTTCTCCGGCGCTTCCGGCCTTCAGCCCGAAGATCTCCCCCACCCCTTTTTCAATGAATGAGCAGGCGCGGCACCCTTCCTTGGCGTCGGAGTTGGAGATGAACAGCGTGAAATCCCCCTCCGCGCGTTTAACGATGGCGTGCGAATTGCGCATGCTGGTCTTCAGAAACGCTTCGGTTCTGGCGGCCAATTCTCCCGAGTTCCCCGACTCTTTCAGAAGGCGCTCGGGCAGGGTCAGCGTTACGGCGCAGAAATTGCGTTTGGCCGACCCGGCGAACTCGATTTCGCGGCGCACCATTTCCCTTATGATCCCCTCGAAGGGCAGTACCGGCAGAAGGATGTAGAACTTGCAGCCTTTCCCGGGATGGCTTTCCACCCAGATGCGGCCTTTGTGCATTTCTACCATCCCCTTGCTGATGGAGAGGCCCAGGCCGGTCCCCTTTGCGCCCGGGGGCCGGTGTCCGCCGAGCTGCGCGAACTTATTGAAAAGCCGCGGGATATCCTCCGGCTCTATGCCCTGGCCGGAATTCTCCACGGAGATCAGCGCTTCCCCTTCCCATGGCCTCAGCGCAAGCGTTATCTCTCCCTGCGGCGGCGTGAATTTCAGGGCGTTGGAAACGAGGTTCACCAGCACCTGGCTGAATTTATCGGAGTCGCAGTAGGAGTAAAGCGGCGCTTCGGGCAGGTTCTTGTGCAGCGCAATCTTCTTTTCTTCGGCCAGCAGCGAGTAGTCCGCCGCTATGCCGGACAGCAGCGCGCCGAGGTCCACCCGGCTGAGGTTCATGGGCATAACCCCCGCCTCGATCTTCGATATATCGAGCAGGGCGTCTATGAGCCGATTCAGCCTGTCAGTGCTATTCAGGCCTATGTTAAGTATTTCCTTCTGCCGTTCGTTTATTTCCCCGAGCGTGCCGTCCCAGACGATGGCCAAAGACTCGTGTACCACTGTCAGCGGGGAGCGCAGTTCATGGGAGATCATTGAGATGAACTCGTCGCGGCTGCGTTCCAGCGTGCGCACCGGGCTCAAGTCGCGCAGCAGCACAATGCGGCAGGGCTCGGCGTTCCAGTGTGTTTCGACCGCGCGTATTTCAAGCGGGACTTTACTGCCGTCCGGGCGGCGGAGCTCGGCCTCCAGGAGCTTTTCGGTGTCGGCTTCAAGAGTGAAAGGCTGCTTTAGGAGGTCCTCTCGCCCGCGGCCGAAGATCAGTTCCGCGCCGTGGTTGGCGAAAAGGACGCGCCCGTCGTGCCGGGTGACCATTACCCCGTCCGGGGTCTTCTCGAGTATATCGCGCAGCCGGCTCTCGCGCAGTTTCAGCTTGCGCTCCAGCTTGGCGCGTTCAATGGAGTACTTCAGGGAGTAGCCCAGCCAGTCCCCGGTTATCTTGCCTTTCACCAGGTAGTCCTGCGCGCCTTTTTTTATCAGTTCCAGCCCTAGCTGCTCCTCGTAAAAGCCGGTCATCACGATGATCGGCTTTTCCGGGAACAGAGCCTCGGCTTTGCCGAGCGTCTGCGGGCCGGATGAGTCCGGCAGGTTAAGGTCCAGCAGCACTACGTCGGGATTTTCCCTGCCGTAGACCTCGGCCGCCTTTTCCAGCGACTCGGAGAAGATCAGCGTGAAGCTGTCGGTCTTCATATCGCGGAAGAGCTCCGTTATGATCTTGACGTCATAGGGATTGTCCTCCACTATCAGGACCTTTGTGGGGACGTCGCGTTCAATCATTGGTCCGCCTTTCGTTCCCGCGGGAACGCGGATTTTTCTTTTTCCGGGCCGGTGCCGCCACAAGACCTATCCCTACGTTCTCCAGGCACATGGCCACTTTAATGAGCTGGCTGAGGTCCGCCGGTTTGACCATGTAAGAGTCGGCTCCGAGGTCGTAGGTGAAGCTGACGTCCTCCATGGCGGACGAAGTGGTCAGAATTATGACCGGCAGATGGGAGAGGGACGGGTCGCGCCGTATTTCCTCCAGCACCTTACGCCCATTCTTGCCGGGCATGTTCAGGTCCAGCAGCACCAGGTCGGGCCTGACCGCTCCGGAGAATTCCCCCTCGGCGCGAAGATAACGCAGCGCCGAATCCCCGTCGCTGATAGCCGTAAGGCGGTTTGCCAGCCGCCCGTCCTTGAAGATCTCGCTTATATACCTTATGTCGGCGGGGTTGTCCTCCACCGCAAGGATCTCAAGCAGACGCGCCCGCTTGTGGGTCTTTGTCATGTTTTTGCCTCGCTAAGTTCCGTTCGGGCCGTCTGCTCCGTCCCGGCCAGTTTTGGCAGTTCCACGGAGAAGACGCTGCCTTCTCCGGGCTTGGATTCCACCCATATCCTGCCACCGTGGTTTTCCGCTATTTTCTTGCACAGCGCCAGGCCGATGCCGGCGCCGGGATATTTTTCCTGGGAATGCAGGCGCTGGAAGATAAGGAAGATCTTCTCGAAATGTTCCTCCGGTATCCCTATTCCGTTGTCGGCGAAGTCCAGTATCCAGGAAGCACGGGTTTCGCGGCAGCCCACGCGGAACCGGGGTTCGGGCGAGGCATTGAATTTAAGGGCGTTAGCAAGCAGATTCTGGAAAAGCTGTATGAGCTGCGGTTCGTCGCCCTTCACCTGCGGTAGGGTGTCCCACGTGATCTGCGCCTTTTTTTCCTCCATGGCTATCTTCAGGTTGAACAGCGCTTTCTGCAGGGCCTGCCTGCAGTCGATGGTCCTGAACTCCCTGGGCGAGTAGGTCGCCCGCGAATAATTGAAAAGCGCGTCCACCAGTTCGGCGGCCCGCTGCGAGCCCTCGGTAATGTAGCGTATGAAGTCGTCCCCGTCCCGGTCGAAACGCCCCGCATAGCGTTTGGCCAGCAGGCCGGTGAAACTTGAAACTATACGCAGCGGCTCCTTAAGGTCGTGCGAAGCCACATAGGCGAACTGCTCCAGCTCTTTATTGGAGCGCGTTAATTTTTCTCCGGTGACCTTCAGGGCCCTTTTTTCCTGCTGCAGCTCGGAACGCGTATCTTCCAGGTCTTCCACCAGCCTGACGACCTTCCTGCTGGTCAGTTCCAGCGCCCGGTTCTGTACTTTCATGCGTCGCTGCCGGCCGTCGGCTTCTCTCGCCATTTTTAACCTTTCCAGCATAGACCTCTGCAAAGCCGTTTCCATGGCGTCGACCGCCCTGTGCATGCCGGTTACCGAACCCTGGAATTTATCCGCGCCCATGAAAGGTTCCGCCGAGCGGCGCACTTTGCGGCGCAGCGCATCGAGGCCTTCGAAGAACGGCGCGGTAAGCAGGTGATAGTTCGCTGCCTCTATTAAAAGCATAAGCATAAGAAGCGATAAATAAGCCGTCGCCGTCTGTGCCAGCAGCAGGTTCCTGGTTTCCAGATTTCTTGCCGCCGCAGTAAGGTACACCCGGTTCAAGCGGACCGCGGCGGCCTTTATTGCCGCCAGGTCGCGGAGGGCTTCCCCGCGCGAGGAGTGCGCCTTCAGGAAATACTCCTCCCCCAGCGGCAAGATGGCGTAATAGTACTCTGAAGCTGCTTCAAAGGCCGCCCTGTTCACCCTGTCGGCGGGGACGTGCGCGCTTATAACCCTGCCCAGCGCGTAGTAGCTGGACCTGAAAGTTTCGGCATCAGCGCCTTCGCGCCGTTCCTCCGCCCCCTCCCAAAAATCCAGGAAATCGGCCGATTTCGCGGCGGAAGCCAGAATATAGACGGCGTCCCCGGCCAGCCCGTCAAAACGGTTGTAAAGCGAATACGCTCCGGCCAGGCCGAGCAAAAGTATCCCCGCTTTTACCCCGTAAAATATCCTGCTCTTGCGCTCGAAGTGCTTCACGTCTACTCCGATACCCCGACGCCGACTTTTTCCTTCAGGTCAGCTATTTCCTTTTTAAGCTCCGAGATCTTGACTTCGCGCTCGCTCAGGTACTTGTTCAGCTTTTCCAGCTCGGCGTTCTGGTATTTGAGATCCGTCTCCTCTTCGCGAAGCTTTTCGGTTTCGCTCTCCAGTTCGGTCCCGCGCGTTGTGCGGGTCTTTATCAGGGCCGCGGCTTCTGCCAGAGCTTCGTCTACCAGTTCGGCCTCCGGCCGCGAGTTAGGTTCCTCCGTCGGCTTGCCGCAATCCTCCAGCAGCGCCGCGGCCGACCGGGCTGTCCGCGTAATCGGTAAAATGAGCAGGTTGGCGCCGATCAAAGCTGCGATAGCCAGCAGGGCAAAAGCCAGGAGGGCGTTCAGCCGCACTTCTTTTAGCATGCGGTCGCCCCGCCCTTCCGCTTGCGAATAGGGGACTCCCGCGGTAATTATCCACTCAGGATAGGAAAGGCGCCTGTAGGCATAGATAGCTTTCCCGCCATCCCCGCCTATAACAGTAAACCCTTCCTTGCCTTCCATGGCCGGCAGGAAGGGGGCAGCCTCCGGGGATTTAAGCGGGATTTCCCTGTCTCCGCCGGCGCCTCCGGTCACCTTGATCATGTCCCCCTGCCGCCTGCCCAGCGTGAAAACCATGCTGCCGCGATTTCCGGCAAGCAGGTACTGCGGCAGTGCAGCGCTTATTATGCGGCAGTGCAGCGCGCCAAGCGGCCCTGTTCCGGGTGTTCCCGGCAGCGGCGGGACCGGCACGGTTATGTCGTAACTAACGGTTCCGCGGCCCCCCCGCGGCGCGCTGACGGACACGCTGGTGAGGCTTGGACGTAAGTCGGCTGTGCGGGAAAAGCTATGGGCGGCAGCGGCTTTGGGCGCGGCGGCCGCAGCCGCACCACGGACGTTGACAAGTTCCAGGGCGGCTATGTCCGGAGAAGCCTGGATGGCGTCCTGCAAGCGTTTCTGGAGTTCGTCACGGTCCGCCGGCAGGGCGCCGCCGGAATTAAGCCGGGCAAGTATCGCTCTTACCCCTGTGCGCGCGGCGGTCATTTTGGCTTTTTCTATTCCCGAGTTCACCTCGCCCTCCAGGAGGGAGGCGGCAAGGTTCAGCGTTGAAAAAAGCCTGTCACCGGCCTCTTCGTGCAGGAAGGGCCCGGCCGAGCGTATGATGCCGGAATATGTAAGATAGACCCCGGCGCCGGCCATAGCTATGAGAGCCAGCAGCAGGCGCAGGCGGAACGACAGGTATAATTTACCCCGAATAGGCATATCCCCCCCAATTCAAAACCGTAAAGCTTAAAGCGGAAGATTAAAAGCGGTGCGCAAAAAGAAACAAGCCCAGTTGCCCCGGCGCCCTTCCCTTTATGTGTTTTTACGGCTTACGGCAACATTGTCCCTAACCCCTTAAGTGTAATTACAACTTATTAAATTATAAAGCGGCCTGTCAATTAATAAAGAGTTACCTTTGATACATTAAAAAAACCCGCCAGCGTTCCGGCGGGTTTTTTTATGCTTTCGCGGTCTGGCTTACTGGAAGAAGTACATGTTGAGCGCGTAGTTGTAGGTGTCCGCGCCCACCACGAACGGCTCGTCCAGCTTCAGCGTTTTGGAGGCGATGAACTCTTTCTTGTTCTCGGCCAGGAATTTTTTATATTCCTCCACCTTTACGGAGGCGGCGGCCTCGCTGACGGCCAGCTTGCTCTTGAAGCCAAGCAGACGGCCGATGTAGACCATGGAGAAGGAGGCGTCCTTCTTCACCAGCGTGACGGCATTGGCCAGCAGGTCAAAGTCTATGTCGTCGCCGTTCTTCAGCTGGCGGAGCTGGGCCTCGTGGTCCATGTTCTCTTCGGGTTTGGTCAGGTAGTAAAGTTTGAAGGTAGGCCTGAAGATCTCGTTCTTAATGTCAAGGGCGGCTATCGGGGTCATCCCGGCCTGTTCGAGCGGCTCAAGCAGCCCGTGCTTCATGGTGTTGATGGCTACGGGGTCAAGGGCGTCGTAGTTCATGTCCTCGGCCAGAAAATCGCGCACAACGCGGCCGTCGGGAGAAGAGTAGGTCAGCGTGCCGAACTCCTCCTTGTATTCGGTGCCGGTGACTTTAATTCCGAACTTGTTCAGGATCGGGGTCCAGGTGGCCACGAATTCATTGAACTCGGCTTCGGTCTTGGCGGAGGTGAAAAGCACGCTCTTGGAAGTCTGCGCGAGCAGGTGCAGCTTGTCGGTTATCTGCAGGGTGACATGGCCGCACTTGGCGGTCTGAGCCTGAAGGACGGCGGCGGGCACTTCTATCTTGGAAGCCTTTACGTCGCCAGCGGAAATATTGGTAAGTTCGGCCGCTTTAACCGTGGAAAAACAAAGCGCTACGACAGCTAACATCGCGGATATTTTCATTAATGATCCTCCTGTACCTTATACGACTTAATTAATTCTACCTTTTAGTCCGAAGGTATTAAAGGGCTAATGGGCCCCGGCCGTGATGGGCCATAGGGCCCATGATATCCGTCAAGTACAGGCTAATCTCCGTCGTAAGGGGCTGGAGAGTCATCCGGGAGCGGTTCCGGTATAGGGCGCGGGCACAGGAGGAAGTTGTAGGCGCGCGCCATGGCCATATCCAGCCAGGGCACGAAGACGAAAGCTTTGAGCACCGATGAAACGACCGTCCAGGCCTTGAAGTCGAACTCCAGGGCGGGGGCCTTCAGCGTCCCGCCCACGGTGATGACCTCCGGCGCGAAAATATTCACGGCCAGGGTCAGCGAGAATATCACGAACAGCCTGGTGCGCCATCCGTCGGTGATCTCGCGGCTCAGCGCAAAGGACCCTTTGACTCCGGAGCGTTTATCCACCAGGGCGTAAGGGGTAAATCCGTAGGTAAGGTAGAGGATGATGCCGGGCACAACAAAAACTATAACGCCCCCTGCTGTAAGGCAGCCCAGCCACAGGGCGCAGATCATGGCCCGGTGGTATACGGGGAAAGCGCTGAACATGTCGGTAAAGCCGGCTTTTGTGCCGCGGGCCAGATTTATGTAGACCAGGTTGGAGCCCATTTGAAGCGGCAGCAGCACCAGCAGCATATAGGCGCCCGCGGGAATATAGGAATGGTAGCGGTGTAACAGCCAGAGCGCCGGAGCGGAGGCGGCGGTCAGCGCCAGCAGTACCGGCAACAGCACCGGGAGGCCGTTGAGATAATCGTCCCAGGCTCCTTTTATCCAGTCGAAAGCGGCCCTGTCTTTCTCAAAACTGTCCATTGCCATTATTAAGCCCCGGAAGCTTCAGCGTAGAGATGACTGGCGCGGTAGGAGCTGCGTACCAGCGGGCCTGACATAACGGCCTTGAAACCGGCGGCCTTCGCTTTCTCCCCCCAGCGCGAGAATTCTTCTTCCGTGTAATACTTTTCTACAGGCCTGTGGCTCTTGGTAGGGGCCAGGTACTGGCCGAGGGTCAGCAGGTCGCAGCTGTGGGCTACCAAGTCGCCCAGGGCGCGCTCCAGCTCGTCCGGCTTTTCGCCCAGGCCCAGCATTATGCCGGATTTCGTGTAGATGTCCGGGCGCAGCCTCTTGGAGTTCGCAATAACACCCAGCGAGCGGTTATAATCGGCTCCGGCGCGGGCTTGGGCGTAAAGTCCTGAGACCATCTCAAGGTTGTGGCCCAGCACGTCGGGGTTGGAGGCAAGCACGGTTTCCAGCGCTTTAAGGTCGCCTTTAAAGTCGGGGATGAGCGGTTCGGTCCTTATGCCCGGAGAAAACTGCTTTATCAGGCGGTTGGTTTCGGCGAAGTGGGCGGCGCCTCCTTCGGGCAGGTCGTCGCGGGTGGGCGAGGTGAAGACTACATACTTTAAGCCCCACTTGCGGCAGAGCTCGGCCGCGCGGAGCGGTTCGCCCGGGTCCGGAGGCAGGGGTTTGGCCTTGGTAACGGCGCAGAAGCCGCAGTTGCGGGTACAGATATCGCCCAGTATCAGGAAGGTGGCTTCGCCTTCGGAGAAGCATTTCCCCTTATTGGGGCAGCGGGCTTCGTCGCAGACGGTATGCAGTGCGCGCGCGGAAAGTTCGGCGGCGGTGCCGGCGGCGGCGCTGCCGCGCAGGTCCGATTTGTTCTTGCGGACTTCCTTGAGTATCCAGTCGGGAAAGGACGGCATTTTATTCCACTATCTTCAGGTGCAGTTCCTTGAGCTGTTTTTCGTCAATGGGGGAGGGCGCTTCGCTCATCAGGCAGGCGCCGCTGGTGGTCTTCGGGAACGCTATCACGTCGCGTATGGAATCGGTGCCGCAGATGAGGCCGATGAGCCTGTCGTAGCCCATGCCTATACCGCCGTGAGGCGGGGCGCCGAAGTCCATGGCGTTGACTATCATGCCGAAGCGGCGCTGCACCTGTTCCTTGTCGTAGCCCATCAGGGCGAAGATCTTCTCCTGCATGGCGCGGGTGTGGTTGCGCACGCTGCCGCTGCCCAGTTCCACGCCGTTGAGAACCAGGTCGTATTGGCACGAGCGTACGTTGCCGGGGTCGGTATCCAGCTTGTGCTCCTCTTCGGGGAGCGGGGCGGTGAAGGGGTTATGGGTGAAGGTCCAGTTGCCGGACTCGGCGTCTCTCTCCAGCAGCGGGAAATGGCGTACCCACAGGAAGGCCCACTTCTTTATCTGCGCGGGTTTCAGGCGGGCGATGAGTTCTTTCCTGAGCGCGCCCAGACACTGCGCGGCCACGGCGGGCTTGTCGGCGGCTATGAACATGGCGTCGCCTTCGCGCACGTCCAGCAGGTCTTTTAGCGCGGCCTGTTCGGCCTCGCTGATGAATTTCAGCGTGGGAGAGTCCCAATGGCCTTCCTTGAAGCGCAGCCAGACCAGGCCTTTGGCCCCGTGCTTCCTCGCCAGATCGGTCAGCTTGTCCATGTCGCCGCGGCTGAAGACGGCGCCTTTCTCCCCTTTAATGGCCCGGACCACGCCGCCTTCGGCGAGGGCTCCGGAGAATACCTTGAACTGCGAATCTTTGAATAAGGCGGAGCAGTCCTTGATCTCCAGCGCCCAGCGCAGGTCGGGCTTGTCGGAGCCGTACTTGAGCATGACGTCGGAAAATTCCATTTCGGGGAAGGGGCCGGAAACCTCCTCGCCGATGTAGGCGAAGATCTCTTTCATCATTCCTTCCGCCACGCGGGCGATGTCCTGTTCGTCCACGAAAGACATCTCAAGGTCTATCTGGGTGTGCTCTGGCTGGCGGTCGGAGCGCAGCTCCTCGTCGCGGAAATTGCGGGCCAGCTGGAAGTAACGGTCCATGCCGGACATCATCAGCACCTGCTTGAACTGCTGCGGGGACTGGGGCAGGGCGTAGAATTCGCCGGGGTTGCTGCGCGATGGCACCACGAAGTCACGCGCGCCTTCGGGGGTGGAGCGGGTGAGCATCGGGGTCTCTATTTCATTGAAGCCGAGGCTGTAGAGGTAGTTGCGGACCACCTGCGAAAGGCGGCTGCGCAGTACGAGGTTCTGGGCCATGCGGGGGCGGCGCAGGTCGAGGAAACGGTATTTCAGCCTGGTTTCTTCGGAGACGCCGGCGTGTTCACCGAGGTCGAACGGGAGGGGCTGGGAAATGTTGAGGACGTCCATCCGGGCGGCGTCCAGCTCTATCTCGCCGGTGGGCATGTTCTTGTTGGGGTTGTCGCCGGGGCGCAGGGTTACTTGGCCGGTGACGCGCAGGACGTATTCGCTTTTTGTTTCTTCGGCTGTTTTGAAGACGGGGCTTTCGGGGCGGGCGACTATCTGGGTTACGCCGTAGAGGTCCCGCAGGTTGATGAAGAGGAGGCCGCCGTGGTTGCGTTTGCTGTCTACCCAGCCGGTGAGGGTAACGGTCTGGCCGGCGTTGGCGGCGGTGAGTTCGCCGCAGGTGTGGGTGCGCAACGCTGTCTTTTTAGAGGGGGTGTTGTTGGTCATGGTTGGCTCCGTGTGTTCTAATCAAATTTGACTTTGTGCTTTGGGCCGCGAGATGCCAAGTCGGGTGACGTCCGGGGGATACCCCTGCCCACCCGGGCCGAGGGAACCCTTGCGTCGGTTCCCCCCGCCTTACTTTGATGGCGGGGCACCCTTCCGCAACGGGTGTTCAGGGGTATCCCCCGGCCATCACCCTCCGCCAATCGCTTCGCTGGTTGCGTTGCCTGCGTTTACAACTTTAGAAGCTCTTTCAGCTTGGCCGGGGCTTCGGCCGCGGGGACGGTGAACTGGTCGCCTTTTTCTTTGAGGGGCTTTAGGGCTACGGCGCCGGCTTTCAGTTCGTCCTCGCCTATTAAAAGCGCGAAGGCGGCGCCGCTTTTGTCGGCGGAGCGCATCTGCGACTTGAGGCTGAGCTCGAAATTGGAGAAGTCGGCGCTTAGGCCGGCGGCGCGCAGGGCGGTGATCAGTTCGAATGATTTATTGCCCGCTTCTTTTGACGCGGCTATCACGAAGGCTTTGGGGCCGTTGTCGGCGGCTGGCTTGTCCTTGAGCAGCATGGCCATGCGGTCCACGCCTAAGGCCCAGCCTATGGCCGGCGCCGCGGGGCCGCCCATGGATTTTACCAGGTCGTCGTAGCGGCCGCCGCCGCAGACGGCGTCCTGGCTGCCCAGCGCGCTGGAGCGCACTTCGAAAACGGTTCTGGTGTAATAATCCAGGCCGCGCACCAGGCTGGGGTTGACTTCGCAGCTGACCGAAGAGATCTTCAGGAGTTCCTGCGTCTTGGCGAAATGCTCCGCGCAGGCGGGGCAGAGCGTGAGCTTGGGCGCCGTCTCGGCGAGGGCGGGACCGTCTATTTTGCAGTCGAGGGCCCGCAGCGGGTTGCGCTCTATGCGGCCGCGGCAGGGCTCGCAGAGCTTCTCGGCGCGGGCCCGCAGGAAGGCGAGCAGGACTTCGCGGTAGGCCTTGCGGCATTCGCCGCAGCCCAGCGAATTCAGCACTACGGTGCAGCCGCCCGCGCCGACTTTCTCCAGCAGGCGCACCAGCATGGTTATAGTTTCGGCGTCGGCGAAAGGCGAAGGGTTGCCTATGTGCTCGGCCCCTATCTGTTCGAACTCGCGGTAGCGGCCGGCCTGCGGGCGCTCGGCTCTGAACATGTTGCCGATATAAAAGTACTTGCCGTTGCGGCCGGTCTGGCCCAGGTTGTTCTCGATGTAGGCGCGCACTACTCCGGGCGTTCCCTCGGGGCGGTTGGCGATCTCGCGGCCGCCGCCGTCGGTGAAGGCGTACATCTCCTTCTCGACTATGTCGGTGGTGTCCCCGGTAGACTTAACGAAGAGCTCTTTCTTTTCCAGCGTGGGGATGCGCAGCTCCTGGTAGCCGTAAAGGCCGAATACCTCCCGGGCGGCCGCTTCGATGCGGGCGAAGAGGTCCGACTCGGGCGGCAATATGTCGCGGAAGCCGCGCAGGGAATTTATCATGGTGGTCTCAGTCCGCCTTGCCGGCTATAGAGCGCAGGCGTTCGGCGTTCATTATTATCAGCTCGCCGCGGTGGTAGTCTATCACTCCGCTGCGCTTAAGTGTGTTGATGGCGCGGCATACCGGCACGCGGGTGGTGCCCAGGTACTGGGCCAGCTCGTTCTGGTCGATGGCCATCTTGACGGGCTTGGTGTGCTTGTCCTTTGAAAGGTCCAGTATCGCGTCCGCCAGCCGCCCCAGGATGTTGTGGTACAGCATGGACTCTATTTCTTTGTTGCACTTGTTAAGTCTTTCCACCAGGGTGTGGAGAAGCTTAAGCGTGAAGTCGGGGTTTTCGAGGATCAGCATCTTGAATCTCTTCTTGGGGATGACGAAGAGTTCGCTATCGTCGGCGGCCTGCGCGGAGGCGGAGCGGAGTTTGCCGCCCAGCAGCGACATCTCGCCGAAGAAATCGCCTTTCTTCAGGAAGGCCAGCGTCTTTTTCTTGTCCGGGCCCACCGTGGTGAAGATCTTGATGCGGCCCGATTTGACCACGAAAAAATTGTTTCCCAGGTCTTCCTTGGCGAATACCATCTGGCCGGAGGTGTATCTTTTTACCGCGGCTATGGCCAGGACCTTGTTCAGCTCGGTGTTGTTCAGCCCGCTGAAAAAAGAGACTTGTTTCAATATGCTGGCTGTCATTATTTTTTCTCCTCAAGGATCATCCCGCACTTCGGGCATTTGTCCGGCTTGTGCAAGATGCCTGATAATTATATAAATTTATCGCGCTTATAAATTAATCACCCTTGAAAAGATGCTTAACCGGCTGTTATTGGTATAATGCCAATATGTCAACAGAAGACGGAAAACCGGATGAAAAGCCGCTGCCGGAGACCGCTTATGATCTTGAGGCCCTGCCCGAGCCGCTCCTCTCGCTGATAAAACAGCGCCTTGACGCCGCGAAACAGGGAGGGAAAGGACTGTCCGGAGGGCAGCCGGGCGGCGATTACCGTTTTCCCCTGCCCCAAGGCCCGGCCTCGCTCCTCAACCTTCTTTTTAAAGTTTTACTGAAACCCGGCCTTCCGCCTGCGCCGTCGCCCAGGAAGTCCTTCGGCTTTAAGGCCGGCGCCGGGGAAACTTCCCCCCAGCCTGCCGGTGAGCCGCTGCACCCTTCATCCTCAGGCTGGTTAGTTCTGCTGATGGCGGCCCTGGGCATAGCTGGAATGATATTTTATTACAGTCTTTCGCGCTAAGCCGCAACCGAAGATACGGAGTTCTTTATGAAAAAAACAATTATTGCCGCCGCATTTACCCTCCTTGCTTTTAACGGCGCTTATGCAGGGCCGGCAGGCAAGGTGGCGGCTAAAGCACGGGAGGTTTCCATACTGGCCGCCGAAGGTAAAAAAAACCCGCTGCCAGACGGAGGCTGGTTCACCTGGCAGTTCGACAAGAAACCCAAACTGGGAACGCTTATAGTAAAGGTGCAGGCTTTCAAAAAGGATGAGACCAGGAACACAGCCCTTGAGATAACCGGCGAGACCGGCATGCCGGACATGCGCGCGCACGATTCGGGCCGGGTAAAATTCGTAAAGAACAAGAAGGGAGATTATCTGCTGCCTTTCGACGTGGCCATGCCCGGCGACTGGCAGGTGCTGATACGCGTTAAGCAGGGCAAGAAAGAAATATATGCGGGCAAGATCCTTTTTAACATTTAGCCTTTTTCTCTGCCCAGCCGCGGCTTCAGCCGGTTCCAGCCTGGTTTACCTGGAAGCGCAGGGGGTGGGCGGCTACTCCTGCGCGGAGCGAGCCGCGGTTTATGATTCCATGGCCCCGGCCGAGCCCATGCAGAAGTCTTCCGCCGGGTTCGACCTGCTGCATAAATTTTCGTCTGACTCCGGTGATACCGGGATCCTGGCATTGCAGGGCCGCCTGGCTTACGACCCGGACGCGCCCAACCGGCTGGAACCGCAGCTCTACAACGCCTACTACCGCTTTAAAACCCCCGGCGCCTACGTCTGGGCCGGGCACAATAGGACCGCCGCCGGGCTGGAGTCCTATTTCGACACGCACGGGGCGCTGCTGCAGTCCCTCCCGATGTACGGCTTCGGGTTTGACAGAGATTGGGGCTTAGGGGCTTCGCGCGACCAGAGCTGGGGAGACGCGGCCCTTTCCCTTACTACCGGCTCGGGCATGCGCCTGCGCGCGGCCGGCGGCATCCTCGCGTCGGGACGCGTTTCAAAAGGCGTGCTGGGCCGGGACAATTATACTGCCGGTCTCTATGCTTCCCTCGGCAAGGTCCCGGAGACTTCCGGTTATAGTCTTATCGACGGGCGTAATAGGCCTTACAGCGCCATTGGCGCGGACTACGCGCTGCTTTGGGACCGCTGGGAACTGCGCGCCGACCTGCGCGGGGGCGGGCTCAGGGGCGCGCGTTACCTGGCCGGCCTGGGCCGCCTGGGGCTGAACCTGCTGGACGAGAACCGCCTTAAACTGGAGGGCCAGGCCGTTTATTCCGGAGTGCAAAAAATGGAAGGCTGGGCTCTGGCCGCCGGGGCCTCATACGCCGTTACCGCGGACCTGACCTGGCGCGCCATGTTCGAGTACGAGGATGCGATGCGCGACAGAAGGCTGGTGACGCAGCTTTACTATTATCTCCCGATCTAAAGGAACTTTATGACTTTTAAGAAAACTGTCCTGGCCTTGTCCCTGCTGCTCCTGTCCCGCGGCGCCTTTGCCGCCGTAGGCTGTGACCTTAACGAGCCTGACCGCGATGTGGCGCGGCTTTTCCCCGGCGCTACCTATAAGACCCGCTACCTGTCCCTGAAGACTTCCGGCGGGCAGCTGCTCCTGGAACGCGTGGAGAAGCGCCTCGGCGACAAGTTCCACGGCCTTTACGAAACGATAGATGTTCCCTACACACTTTACGACATTTACAAAGGTACGCAGGCGGTGGGCTACATTCACGGCGTGAACCAGAAAGGCGAATACGGCGGCATACAGGTGTTCCTGGCGCTTGACACCTCCGGGAAAATAAAGTCTTTTTACATACAGAAGCTAACCTCCCGCGCCGCAAAGGACCTGCGTGCCAAAGAATTCGGCGCTCAGTTCGAAGGCCTTTCTCTGAAGGACTTCGAGGCCTATGACCCCGCCGCCGCGAAAGCCCCCGCCGGCTCCTCCTCAGCCGGAATAAAAGCCCCGGCCAAAGCCGGCAAGGATTTTAACTCCGTGATGCGCGCAGTAAAGAAAAATCTGATACTGATGGACGAGTTCGTCCTCTCGAAGAAGGAAAAATGAACGTATACTCCATAGCCTACAAGAACCTGCTGCGCAAGAAGACCCGCACCGCCCTTACCGCCGGCGGGATAATGCTTTCCGCCTGGGTGCTGGCGACGCTGCTGGGCTTCAACCGGGGCTACCAGCAGGGCCTTAACCGCGACATAGACAATATGGGCTTCCAGGTGCTGCTTACCGCCAAAGGCTGCCCCTACGAAGCCGCCACGCTGATGCTGAAAGGCGGCACCGGACTCCGCTATATGCCGGAAGCAGTGGTAAAGACCGTTTTCAAGAACCCCGAAGTGGAAAAAGTAACCCCGATGCTGATGCACGGCGTCTTCGACCCCAACAAGGGCGAGAATGGCGCTATAGCGGCTTACCTCGGCGTGGACGCGGACAGTTTTCCCTCCATGAAGCCCTATCTGGAGTTCAAGCAGGGCGGCTGGTTTAAGGACAACACCGCTATGCAAGCCGTGCTGGGCTACGAGGCCGCAGAGCTGGAAACCCGGGAAGTGGGCGACAAAATGCTTATCCCCGGAGTGGACAAGGAAATAACCGTTGTGGGGGTACTTAAGCGTTCCGGCACGCAGGACGACGGCACTATTTTTCTCCCCATAACCACGGTACAGAACATCTTTAACCGCAAGGGCATGCTGACCGGGCTCGGGATAAAGGTGAAGCGGGACGCCGATATAGCGGCCCTTGAAAACCGGCTTTATGACCTGCCCGACGTACAGGTAGTGTCGATGTCCCAGGTAAAGAGCACCATAATGAACCTGGTCAACAGCGCCCGGGTGATAGTTATGGGGATAGCCGGCATAGCGCTGATAATAGCTATGGCCGGGGTTATAAACACTATTCTTATGTCGGTGATGGAGCGCTACGCCGAGATAGGCATCATAAAGAGCATGGGGGCCATGCCGTTGGACGTGTTCAAGATGATCTGGATGGAGACAGCCCTGCTTTGCGGTTTCGGCGGTGCGGCCGGAATAGGGCTTGCTTTCGTTACAGCGCGCCTGGCCGAGGCAGGGGTGCGGTACTTCCTGCCCTTCGCGCCGCACGGCGCGCTGGTGGCTATAGACGCGCGGATCAGCGGTTTCGCTTTCGGCCTGATAGTGGCGGGCGGGCTGCTGAGCGGCATCTACCCGGCCTGGCGTGCGGCGCGCGTGCGGCCGCTAGAGGCTATACGCATAGAGGGAGAACAATAATGGAAAAAGACCTTGTGATCTCCGCCAAGGACCTGCGTAAGATCTACCGCCGCGGCTCCGAAGAGGTGCGGGCCGTGTACGGGGTGAGTTTCGAGGCTTACGCCGGTGAGATGGTGGCCATTATCGGGCCGTCGGGCTCCGGCAAGACCACCCTGCTGAACATGATAGGCTGCCTGGACAACCCGAGCTCCGGAACGCTCTCCGTGGGCGGCCGGGAGGTGTTCGGCGGCCGGAAGGAACTTTCGGAGCGGGAGCTTACGCTTATACGCCGCGAACTGTTCGGCTATGTTTTTCAGAAGTTCTATCTTATTCCGACGCTGACCGTGGAAGAGAATATCATGCTGCCCGGGGCGTTCTACAGGGCGCCGGGGGCGAAGGCGGCGCATGAGGTTATGAAGCTGCTGGGCATAGAGCGGCGCTACAATCATCTGCCGGGGGAGCTGTCGGGCGGCGAGATGCAGAGGGTGGCTATCGCGCGGGCGCTCATCAACGGGCCCAAGGTGGTCCTGGCCGACGAACCTACGGGCAGCCTGGACAGCAAGCGCACCGAGGAGATAAAAGGTATCCTGAGGGACCTTACGCGGCAGGGGATCACGGTGGTGATGGTAACACACAACCTGGACCTGGCCCGCTCCGCCGACCGCCTGCTGGAGATCCGCGACGGCAAGATACACGGAGGATAGGCGGATCCTCCGCAAGGCTGCCCGAAGGGCCCTTGATATTCCGGGTTTTGGGAGCTAGAATATGCTTTGGGATGGGGTCTCTCCCCGTAAGGAAGCGCAGTAGGTAAGGCAGCAGGAAGTACAGTTGGGACTCACGCGAGGGCGGGCCATCGGGCCCGCCCCGATTTTATAAAAAGGCCGCAGGAGCCTTTTTTGTTTTGATAGAATTATATGATAATAATTTTTCAGCGGGAGGGTTAATGGCTCAATTCATCACTAAACCTAAAATAGTGCAGGCATCCGGCAATCTCCCGAAAATAATAGAAGAGTTCATAGGCCGGGAAAATTCGCAGACCACCACCATCAGCGTGGCGCGCATGGTAAGCCCCGCCGGCTGGGAAGAGCCCCCGCAGGAGCCGCGTTTCAGGGAATATACGCTGGTCCTGAAAGGCTTATTGAAGGTGGAAACGCAGAACGGCACTTTCGAAGTTCGCGGCGGCCAGGCCATCATTATGGAGCCGGGCGAGCGGGTACGCTATTCTACCCCCACTCCCGAAGGCGCGGAGTACATCGCCATCTGCCTGCCGGCTTTCTCCCACGAGACGGTGCGCAGGGAAGGTTAAGGGATCAAAGAACGCGAGAACAGGCTGCTTTACGGCAGCCTGTTTTTTTACGCCATTTTGGACTTTATGTTTATCGTTTTGCCGGCCACCATGAAGGCTTCGCCGCCGCGGTGGTGCAGGGTCTTCGGGTTCTTTACGCCGGTGTCTACCCAGGCCTTCACTACCTTGAAGATGAAAAGGTTGTATTCCCCCGCCATGCGGGCGTCGGCCAGGTCGCACTCCAGGCTGGCATAGCATTCCTTTATCAGCGGGGCCTTTACTCTTGAGGCTTTCGCCGGGGTCAGGCCGAACTTAGCGAACTTATCCTCTTTGGCCCCTGAGACGTTCCCGCAGGCTACCGCCTTCTTAGCTATTTCCAGCGTCGGGATGTTTATAACGCATTGTTTCGTCTTTTCAATGATGTCAAAGGTGTAGTTGCGGTCGCTTATCACGCAGCCCACCAGCGGCGGGTTGAAGTCTATCATGGTGTGCCAGGACATGGTCATGATGTTGTTGCGCCCCTTAAGAGCGGTGCTCACAAGCACTACGAGCCCCGCTTCCAGCAGGCCGTAAACCTTGGACAGCGGATATGATCTTTTCATTTTCCCCCCTAACTCTAGGTCTTTAATGCGGACGCGGAGGCCAGCATGGTCTTCAGAAAGCCGGCGCCGTTCAGCCAGCCGGCGGCCAGGCAGGAGGCCGCTATGGGCGTAAGCAGGGTGTGCATGGTCTTGTTCCAGAAAGGGTAGTTCTCGTCGGCCAGGCGCAGCATACCGGCCGAGACCAACAGGAAGACCACCGGCGACAGCCAGAGTTCCCGCGGCAGCACCGCCAGCAGGCTCTGTTTAGTGAGCACAGTGGACAGCACTACCGACGCCGAGAGCGCCCAGATAAAGAAATTGGCCAGCGTAAAAACTAGGCTTGTGAGCAGCATGCTGACCGTATACATCTTGCTTAGGAAAAGCAGGAAGGAAAGTACTACCGCCGCCGCCGGGACCAGCCACAGGGCGTAGGCCACGGCGGCCTGATGGTCCTCGTAGAGGCCAAGGAGGCCCTCCCTGAAATCGGAGAAACTCTGGAACCGGGGCCCTTCCCGTTTCCCGTCTTTGCTAAAAAGACTTTTAACTATCTGGCCGGCCGGGCCATCGGAGGTTTTGCCGCCCGGAGCCAGCCCCATGCTCCGGGTAAGCGTGTTGGATTTGAATTTAAGCGTGGGGGCGGCGTCCTGCATCATGCCCCGTTCTTCGTCCGAGAGTCCGGCCACCGCCGCCGGACGTGCCTGGCGCAGCCCCTTAAGCTGGGCCACCGTGTCCTGAAGTCCGGCCATTTCCCGCCGCAGCTCCCGCGAGCTTTCGCCCGATCCCTGCGGCACTAAAAGAGCGGAAACTCCTCCCCCAGTGCCGGGCATGCCGCCCAGCATATTCGGAAGGTAGGAGGCCCCGGTGGAAAGCGCGCCCAGCAGCAGGAATTTAAGAAGACTTTTTGCCATCACCACCCTCGTAGTAGCCTACTACACGGCCGATGGTCTGCACGTAGGCAAAGCCCTTGCCGGGTTTATCCAGGCCGATTTCCTTTACTATGCCGTCCAGTATTTCATCCACGTTCTCTTTTGTGGCGGCTATCAGTATTATCTGCTTCTCGGCCTCTATGAACAGGCCGAAAACGCTCAGTTTCTGGCGCACGCCAGTCCCGCGGCCGTAAAAGCTGGTTACTCCGGGCGCGCCGGCTTTCAGCGCGGCGTCTATGGCCCTCTGCCCGTCCTTGCGCTGTACTACGACGGTTATCAGTTGCATGGTCTTTTCCATTTGTTCTCCGTTGGCCGTTTCTGGTATTTTAATGCCGGCCGGACTTATTTTGTCCGTGCGTCCGCTAACCCGATAAAAGCATACAATAATTGTTACTATGTTTTATAACGATAATAACAAGCTACGAGCCGACATGCGATACACACGACAATCTGTCCAGTACCTCGAATTCGGCGGCGAACTAAGCTGTTCCAGCCAGGCTAAGGCCGAGAAGCGTTAAAGCGGGAGCAAGTTTAAATATCCAGTTCTTCATAACTCCGCTGTCCGCGTACTGCGGATCATCACCTTTAAAAAGTTCGGCTCCTTTGAGCTATTTCCGGATGGTGCCCGTTTCCTCATATGTTCTTTTCCCGGCTTTACGGATGCGCTTTTTTATATTCTTTGAATTCCCGACGCAAGTTATCAAGCGCTTTAGCCAGATCGTTAAGCTGCTCCTGCTGCTCCTGCGCGGTCTTTACCAGCAGCGGCGTCAGGCGGCCATAATCTACCAGCCAGGGTTTTATTTTAGGGTCGTCGCCGCCTACGGTCACCGCCTCGGGATAGCTTTTATAAAGCTCCTGGGCGATAAACCCCTGCACCCGCTTTTTATCAGGGTCGGAGATGAAATTAAAATCACGCACCGGGATCTGCATGAGCTGTTTCAAACCCGCGGCGCTGGCGGAGAAGTTTTCCTTCAGGCGGCGGTCGGAGCCGGTAGCATAGGCAGTGCTCGTATTGGTAAGATTAATGCTGCCGACGTTGGTGCTATTCCTGTTGAAACTTAGGGCGGGAGCGTTCTGTAATCCGGTGTTGGTGTCGTAGAAATAAATGCCGTAATTGCCCTCGTCATTGTAGGTGACCTCTATGCTTCCGTTGGAGGTATTCGCGGTCTCGCCGATAATTAATTGATTAACCCTGGCGGTCCCGGCGACATGCAGCAGCGCGGAAGGTCCCCCCGTCCCGATGCCGACGTTGCCGCCGGGGGCTACGCGCATCCTTTCCGCATTTGCGGTGGCAAACACGATAGGGGAGCCGCCATTAGTGTAGATCAGTCCCGTACTGCCGTTCTGGAAACGAAGAACTCCCAGATTCGCATTAGCTATGCCGGCGGTAGTCCCGGCGCCCGAACTGCCGAATTGCTGCAACGCCGTCCCTGTGTATGTAGGGCTGCCCGTTCCAGACCCCGGCCAATAATTGAAGACCTGCGCTTCCACCTCGGATTCACCGGCTGAAGTGGAAGCTTGCGCGACATTGCGGACGCCGTCGCCGTAGACTTCCAATTTATTCATCGGGACGTTTGTCCCGATGCCGACGTTACCGCCAAGTGGATTTAAACTGATGGGGTAATAAGCCGCAATCCCATAATCGTAAAGGTATCCGGATTGCATCCAGGTAGAGTAGGGCGAACCTGCTAAAACCCCTATATCTAAGCCATTGCCGCCGCTGGAACCGCCGATCCTTAATATGCCGTTTTGGACAGTTCCGGTCGTAGCGGGGCTGCCAGTAGGTGCAACGACATGAAGCGTCTGACCCGGCGCTGCCGTCCCTATGCCGACATTGCCGCTGCTGTTAATATGCATTCTTTCCGTTCCGGCTACACTGAAGCCGATTCCGGCTCCCGTGGTGGTCTCGGAGTTGTTGATATAAAAGCCGCCGCTCGCATATTTCACCATATCGATGACGGCGTTACCGGTGCCGGAAGAGTTTTCAGTGATCAGCCTGATGATGCTCCCGTTGCTGGTGGTCCCCGTATTAGTATTGAAGATATCCAGATAGTTTAAAGACGAAGTGTTACTCTGTATCCGCATCGTAGTCGAGCCTGTGCCCTGCACATCCAGCAGATATGCCGGCCCTGTCGTCCCGATACCTACGTTGCCAGCGGAATCGATCCTGAATCTTTCATACGTTTGGGCGTTGTTAGGGTGGAATTGATTTATTGAAAACCCCTGGTCCGCGGCAACCGTATCGGACATATAAGTGATAGTCGTCAAACCTCTCCAGCCTACTGAGGCCGGCTGCTGGGAAATTGCCCCGAGAGAGAAGTCCCCCCCGGTTCCGTTGGCCCGCAATCCGATAGAGGAACCGACCGCAGTTGCTGAGATATTTGGTTCAATATATTCGGAGAACGTGGAACCAACAAAATTTGTAGTTAATATAGTGGACATGCCCGCGATATCCACCCTGGTATTCGGCGCCGTAGTCCCGATACCGACATTGCCGCTATTTAAAATTGCCAATGCGGGAGTCGTTCCATTGGCATTAGTACCGATGGCAAACTCGCCATTATTAACTCCGCTTATTCCAGCGTTCACATACCATTTTGTCCCTGTCAGTGCCTGTATTCCTATCCCGGCCCAGTCATTAGTCGTTTCCTTTACATCCAG
>CAIXBR010000077.1 GCA_903917735.1 uncultured Elusimicrobia bacterium
GATAAATGAGCCCCCGTTCTTCCGCAGTCACCCGTTTGTAATCCATTGTTGTTCCCTCGTGTTATGATACACGAAGAACACAACTTGCCGTACAACTTACTTGGTGTTAGAAAGGTTGCAATAGCCGGTAGCCCGCGGGACTTCAAAACGACTTCGTTCTTTCCCTTTACGACTTCCCCCATAACAACAGAGCCTTTCAGTGTCCTGAGGGCGGTTCTTACAGCTTCCTTCCTGACTACGGCTATCATGCCGATGCCCATGTTAAAGGAATCCCACATATCCGCTTCGGGGATGGAACCCAGACACTGTATTTCGCGCATTATTCCGGGGACCTCCCAGGAATCCTTATGAACCACGGCCCCCATGTTCTTCGGGAGTACTCTCGGGAGATTGCCGGGAATGCCGGAGCCGGTAATATGGGCCAGGGCCAGCACATCCTGCTGGTTCCTCCGCAGGGCGGCGCGCAGTTTGTTTATGTCCTTAACATATATTTTCGTCGGGGTGAGCAGCCGGGCGGCGTACTTTTTCAGGAGTTTTTTATCGTCCAGGACTTTTCTTATGAGGGAGAAGCCGTTGGAATGGAAGCCGGTGGACTTTAGCCCGATAAGGACATCGCCGGGGCGGACTTTTTTGCCGTTGAGCGTCTCGGAGTTCTTTACTATGCCTACGGAGAAGCCGGCGAGGTCGTATTCTCCCGGCTGGTAGAAGCCGGGCATCTCGGCGGTTTCACCGCCCAGGAGCGCAGATTCGCCCTGGCGGCAGCCTTCCATTATACCGTCAATTATCTTTTTGGAGCGGGCGAGGTCGAGTTTGGCGGTGGCGTAGTAGTCGAGGAAGATCATGGGGCGGGCGCCGCAGCAGAGGAGATCGTTCACGCACATGGCGACTAGGTCTATGCCGATAGTGTTGTGTTTATTGAGTATAAAAGCGAGCTTGAGCTTTGTGCCTACGCCGTCGGTAGAGGCTACCAGACTGTACTGGTTCCCGGTTTCATTGATGGGCAGCAGGCCGGCGAAACCTCCTATGGCCTTTGATTTCTTCTCTAGAAACTCGGTGAATTTGTCCGAGAGTTTTATATCCACTCCGCTTTTCTTGTAAGTTGTCATTGTTCCTCCCGGAACCCTTTATAATCCTATATCTTTCCGGTACTGCATGCCTTCGAATTTTATTTCTTCAGCGGCGGCGTAGGCCTTTTCCCTGGCCTGGGCCAGGTTTACGCCGCAGGCGGTGACGGAAAGCACGCGTCCGCCGGCGGTTATGTAGGAATCGTCCTTCTTTACCGTGCCCGAGTGGAACACATATACTCCGGGCGCGGGATCGTACAGGCCGGTTATCGGCCGCCCTTTTTTAGGGTTATCCGGATAGCCTTCGGAGGCTATTACCACGGACGCGCAAACTTTTCCGGCCAATTCTATTTCCTTCCCGGCCAGCCTGCCTTCGGCGCAGGCGTACAGCAGCGGCAGCAGGTCGCTCTGTATGACCGGCATTATCGCCTGCGTCTCCGGATCCCCGAACCGCACGTTGAATTCCAGGACCTTGGGCCCGTCAGGGGTGAATATAAGCCCGGCGAAGATAACGCCGCAAAACGGGATACGTTCCTTCTTCAGACCGTCCAGGAACCGCTGCAGCACCTCGGTCCTTATTATTTCCATGTCTTGCGGGTCTATCGCCACAGGGCAGACGGCGCCCATGCCCCCCGTATTGGGGCCGGCATTCCCGTCCAGCAGGCGCTTATGGTCGCGCGAGACAGGCAGCAGAAGCGCGCTCTCGCCGTCCACCAGCGCCATCACGGAGGCTTCACGGCCGGCCAGGAATTCTTCAAGGACCACTTTCGAGCCCGACGCACCGAATATCCGTTTCTCCATGAAGTCCGACACCGCGTCCAGAGCCTCGGCCTGGCTGGCGCAGATACGTACGCCTTTCCCGGCGGCTAGGCCGTCTGCTTTTATTACTACCGGGTATTTTTTATTCTCCAATATCTTCTCCCTTGCGAAAGAAGCCGAGTAAAGGATAGAGAAGGCGCCGGTCGGAATGGAATTCCTGTCCATGAACTCCTTGGCGAACTGCTTGGAAGCCTCCAGCATGGCGCCTTTCTGCGAAGGGCCGAAAACCTTTATGCCTTTAGCCGAGAGGAAATCCGTTATGCCCTTTGCCAAAGGGGCCTCGGGGCCGACCACCACAAGGTCTATGCGCTCAGATACGCAGTAAGCGCGTATTTTCTCGAAGTCGTCCTGCGCGATCTCCGGACAGCAGGCAAGTTCGGCAATGGCCGCCGACCCCGGGAGGCAGTGAAGTCTGCCCAGCACCGGGCTCTGTTTTATCTTCCAAGCCAGCGCGTGCTCGCGTCCGCCGGAGCCTATTATAAGAACGTTCATAGATCAGCCATCCTTTCCCTCTCCCGTGTCAGAAATATTTTCCGGTAAAGCAGGAAACACAAAAATTCCTGTCCTTATGCCCGCCGCAGGCGCTTACCAGGCTTTCCAGGCTCAGGTAATGCAATTCGTCCGCCCCGATGAAGCGCCTTATCTTGTCGATGCTGAGCTTGTTGGCTATCAGCTCTTCCCGGTTAGGCGTGTCTATGCCGAAGTAACACGGGGAGATTATGGGCGGGGAGGCTATAGCCATAATTATTTTCTTCGCGCCGGCCCGCTTGAGGCTGGCGACTATTTTGCGAGAGGTCGTCCCCCTCACCAGTGAGTCGTCTATCAGGATTATGGTCTTGCCTTTTATCACGTCCCGGATAGGGGCCAGCTTGAGCTGGGCGGTGAATTCCCGCAGGCACTGGTCAGGCTGGATGAACGAGCGGCCGGTGTAGTGGTTGCGCATGAAGGCCGTCTGGTAGGGGATCCAGGATTCTTCGGAAAACCCCAAAGCGTAAACGGTGCCCGAATCCGGCACGCCGGAGACGATGTCGGCCTTTATGTGCTTCAGCTCTTTCGCCAGCAGCGCGCCTATCTCGTAGCGCGCGGTCTGAACCGTTCTGCCCGCCACTTCCGAGTCCGGGCGCGCGAAGTAGACCTGTTCGAATATGCAACGTGTGAATTGCTTGACGGGGGCGAAACGCTTGAAGCGGGCTTTTCCCCCCTCTAATATCACCATCTCTCCGGGCTCTATCTCCCTTATGGTCTTACCGCCAGCCACTTCAATGGCACAGGTCTCGGAAGACAGTATGAACGACCGGCCTTTTTTTCCCAGCACCAGCGGCCTGTAGCCGTAGGGGTCCCGCGCGCCTATTATTTTCCCCGGCGTCATGAACAGAAATGCGTAAGCGCCGGCCAGCTTCGGCAGGTTCTTCGCCAGGGTGTCCTCCAGGCGGCGGCCGCGGTACCTGGCCGCCAGGTGGAGTATAACTTCGCTGTCGCTGGAGGACTGGAAGATGGCGCCGTTCTTCTGCAGGCTGTCTTTAAGCTGGTCGGCGTTCGTCAGGTTGCCGTTATGGGCCACCGCCACAGCGCCCAGGCAGGAGTTAAGCAACAGCGGCTGGGCGTTCTTTATATGGCTTGAGCCGGTGGTGGAGTAGCGGATATGGCCGATGGCGCTGCGGCCCTTCAGAATTTCGAGCACGTCGTTATTGAAGACCTCGTTCACCAGGCCCATGCCGACGTGGTGCAGCAGTATGCCGCCGGAATCGCTCACTATGCCGGCCGATTCCTGACCGCGGTGCTGCAGGGTAAAAAGCCCTACGTAGGCCAGCTTTGAGGCGTCGCTGTTGTCAGTAATTCCGAATATTCCGCACATAAGTTTCCTTTATCCTACGTAATCCACGGCGTTCTTAAAGAACTGCCAGCCCGCGGCTTCCGCTTCCCGCGCGGCCGCCGGCCTGTCCGGGTTCTGCCAGGCGAAGAAATTGCGCTCGGGGTGCGGCATCAGCCCAAAGCAGGTGCCGGCCGCATTGGTTATTCCTGCAATGTCGAGCATGGAGCCGTTGGGATTTGACCGGTAGGTCATAACGTGCAGATCGCGCGAGATTATGGAGTCCATGATCTTTTTATCTTCCACTATGAATTTCCCCTCGCCGTGCGCTATGGGCAGCTCTATCTCTTCCGGCAGGCCCTTCGTGAAGATGCAGGGGCTATCACGGTTTATCCTGACCTTTACCCACTTGGCCAGGAAATGCCCGCAGTCGTTGGTGTACAAGGTGGAAACCTGGGCGTTGGCCTTGTTCTCCGGCAGGAAACCGGTTTTGACCAGTATTTGGAAACCGTTGCAGATGCCTATGACCGGTCTCTTGCCCTTTATGAAGGCCTTGAAGTCGGCCGAGAGCTTTGCCATCTTCACGGCATAGATTTTGCCGGCCGAGATATCGTCGCCATAGGAGAAGCCGCCGGGGAAGGCCATTATGTCGTAGTCCAGCACCTTCCGTTCTCCGGCGAGGAGTTGGTTTATATGGACCAGCTCCGGCTCCGCACCTACGTATTTGAACGAGTTAAACGTCTCTATGTCGCAGTTGGTGGCGGTGCCGCGCAGAATAATAGCTTTTGGCTTCATATCAGTTCCCTCTTCCAGCAGTTCTTTAACGCGTTAATATCTTCCCAGAAAAGCCGCTCCCCGCCGTCCAGCACGCA
The DNA here is from genome assembly GCA_903917735.1 of uncultured Elusimicrobia bacterium. Taxonomy (GTDB): domain Bacteria; phylum Elusimicrobiota; class Elusimicrobia; order Elusimicrobiales; family UBA9959; genus UBA9959. The sequence continues at coordinate 4,566 of CAIXBR010000077.1, forward strand.
CAGAGACGGCTCCTCCTTTACATAACCGACTTCGCAAACAGGAAGGCCCTTTATAAGCTTTAAGAATTCTGTTTCCTTATCCTTTAGCACTTCGAGAACAAGCCTGGCGGGGCTTTCCCCGAACAGCAGTTCCAGCGGGCTCAACCCCTTCTCCCTGGCCGCCCATGTGAGGTCGATTTCAGCGCCGAAACCGCCGGAGAAGGCCATCTCGGACAAGGTCACGGCCAACCCGCCCTGCGAAGCGTCGTGAGCGGCGGCCACGCAGCCTGACTTTATGGCCTTTAAAATAGCGGAATATAGCTTTACCGCGGCCTTTATATCCAGGGGGCTTATGAAGTTGTTGCCGGAGGCGGCCATGTCGTTATATACGGAGCCGCCCATGCCACGGCGGCTGGTCCCGGCGAGGTAAACCGGGTTCCCGGCCTCTTTGAAGTTCATGGTTATGGCTTTGCGGATATCTTCAACGGGAGCCGTGGCGGAGATCAGCAGGGACATCGGGATAGGGTATTCCTTTCCGTCCGCGTCCTTGGCCTGGTTGTAGAAACTGTCCTTGCCGGAGATGAACGGCGCGCCGTAGCCCACGGCCGCGTCGTGGCAGCCCTCGGCCGCCAGCACCAGGTCCCCCATCACCTCGGGGTCGCGCGGGCTGGCCGCGCAGAAGTTGTCGAGGATCGCCGTACGGGAGATCTCGGCGCCCACGCAGAGCAGGTTGCGGACCGCTTCGTCCACCGAATGCAGCGCCATCTGGTAAGGGGCTATCTTCCCGGCGGCCGGGTTGAAACCGTGCGAAACGGCGAAGCCGGAGAAATCATGCTGGTCCAGCGTAGCGGCCTGCGGCCAGATCACGGTGGCGTCTCCCGGGCCGTCGCCGTATTTGCCCTGCAGCGGTTTTATCACTGTGCCGCCCTGCACCTCGTGGTCGTACTGGGTTATCACCGAGTGCCTGGAACAGACGTTCGGGTGAGCGAGCATTTCTTTTAACACTTGCCCGTATGAGGCGGGCCGGGCCGGCGCGGCGGAAGATATTTTTACCTTGCGCCGGGTGGCCTGTTTCTCGAAGTTGGGCACCCCGCCGTGCAGGAAGGACATGGGCAGGTCCACCACGCTTTCATCACCGTGGGCCACCAGCAGGCGCCCGTCTCCGGGGAAAGCGCCCATCACGCAATACTCGCAGCTCTCGGCCTTAAGAATGGCCTCCAGCTTCTTCATCTTCGCCTTTGGGACGGCAAGGATCATTCTTTCCTGAGATTCGGAAACCCAGATCTCCCAGGGTTCTATGCGGGTGTCTTTAAGCAGCGCGTTCTCCAGCTTCACGTGTGCGCCTGTTTCGGAACCCAGTTCGCCTATGGCCGAAGAGAAACCGCCGGCGCCGCAGTCGGTCACCGCGTTATACAAGCCCAGGTCGCGGGCGCGCATCAGCACATCCAGGGTTTTCTTCTCGTTCACGGCGTGGCCTATCTGCACCGCGGAAGCGGTGGTCTCTTCGTCGATATTGGCGGAAGAGAAGGTGGCGCCGTGGATGCCGTCGCGGCCGGTGCGGCCGCCTATGGAAACTATCAGGTCACCGGGAACGACCTTCTTCTCGATCTTGTCCACCGGGATCAGCCCGGCGCAGCCCACATAGACCAGCGGGTTCAGCAGGTAGCCGTCGTCGAAATAAAGCCCGCCGGAGGCGGTGGGGATGCCGATACGGTTGCCGTAGTCGCGCACGCCCTCCACCACGCTGCGCATGATGCGTTCCGGGGAGTGGGAGTTCTTCGGGAGCTTCTTCTTGCCGTCCAGGTAACCGAAGCAGAAGCTGTCGGTGTTCAGCACGGGCTTGGCACCCAGGCCCACACCCAGGATGTCGCGGATCACGCCGCCGACGCCGGTCTCGGCGCCGCCGTAAGGCTCCACCGCGCAGGGATGGTTGTGGGTCTCCGCCTTGAAGGCCAGGCCCCACTTGCCGCTTTTCCCGAACTCCACAATGCCGGCATTGTCGGTGAATACGGACAGGCACCATTTTCTGTTCAGCGTCCGGGTGGCTTTTACGATGGTCTCTTTAAAAAGGTTCTTGTATTTTTTGGTCTTACCCCCGTCGCGGAAAGCGACCGGACCGGAGAAGGTCTTGTGCTTGCAGTGCTCGGACCAGGTCTGCGCTATGGTCTCAAGTTCGCCGCGGGTGGGCTGCCGCCCCATTTTGCTGAACTGCCGCTGGGCCTCCTGCAGTTCCAGCAGGCTCAGCGACCAGCCGCAGAGACTGTCTAGTTCCACCAGCTGTTTTTCCGGGAGGGACGTGAAGTTGGAAAGGTTGTCGGTCATAGTTTAATGTTTTTTTATGCTGAATTTGTTGACTACTTCGTTAACCAGGATTTTGGAGACGGCATGCTTAAGTTTCAATTCGGAACCGCAGGGCACATAGTAAGCATGGCCGAACCTGACGGTCTTGGGCTCTTTGCCGAGCACGTCGGCTATCGCGCCCTTTACGCTTTCCCCCACCACGTCGGTGACGGAATCTTTTAGCCAGACTTCCACCCTGTACGCGTTCTTAAGGCCGTTCTTTCCGGGCGTGAGCGAGTAATGCTCGGTAATGCTGTCTGTGAGCAGTTTTGAGGCCAGCTTGTCGAACTCGGCCCGGCTGAAATCCGCGTCCACGCGGTACAGGCGGGAAAGGCGGGCCGTTTTCACTTTCAGCCCGGCGTGAGCCAGCCTGCCTATGAAGCCCCTCTCCTCGTTCTTCGCGTATTTTTCCTTGGTCCAGATCTCTATTATCATTTATATACCTAATGCTAAGGCTTTTTTTTTATAAGCTAATTAAAACTCAACCTGCGAATCAAAAACGGAGGGGCGGCAAGGGTATGGGTTCGGCGGGCCCTCACGGAAGCCGCCGCTTGCGTAAGCGCGGCGGCTGGGTGGCCGAAGGCCACTGCAGTGTGTGGAGCGCGGCCACGGTGTAGCCGACGCGGTGCCCGACGGGCCCATACCCTTGCCGCTCCGACTGTGCATCTCACGGTCCAAACTCAGAGCTGTATTCATAAAAAGAAGAAGCCGGGCTGCACTTCACCCGGCTTGCGTTATTTTATTAAGGGCTTCCTCGTATTTTTGGAGGGTGCCCTGCACTACTTCCTTCGGCAGTTCGGGCGGGTTGGACTTTTTATCCCAGCCGCTCCCCTCCAGCCAGTTCCTGACGTACTGCTTGTCGTAGCTCTCGGGACTGGTCCCCACCCGGTAGCGCGCCGCGTCCCAGAAGCGGGACGAATCCGGTGTCAGCGCCTCGTCTATAAGGATAAGTTCTCCGTCCAGCAGACCGAACTCGAACTTCGTGTCGGCCAGCAGTATTCCGCGCTTTTCAAGATGCACGGCGGCAAATTTATACAGGGCCAGGCTTTTGTCTTTAATCTTCTCCGCCAGGCCGGCCGGTAGCGCCGCGGCCATTTTTTCAAGGGTAACGTTCTCGTCGTGCCCTTCGTCGGCTTTGGTCGTAGGCGTGAAGATGGGTTCCGGCAGGCGCTGAGCCTCTTTTAGCCCGGCCGGCAGTTTTATCCCGCAGACGCTGCCTTGTTTAAGGTATTCTTTCCAGCCCGAGCCTGTTATATAGCCGCGCACGACGCATTCAAAATCTACACGTTTGGTGCGGTGCACCAGCATTGCGCGGCCGCGCATATAGTCCCAGTCGAAACCGACGGGGGCCTGCACCTGACGGCATATCTGGTCTGTATCGTCGGAAACTATATGGTTCTTAATGATATGTCCGGTGCGGGCGAACCAGAAGGAACTGATCTTATTGAGGATGGCGCCCTTGCCCGGAATGGGTGTGGGCAGTATAAAATCGAAGGCGGATATTCTGTCGGATGAAACTATAAGGAGATACTTCTCCCCCGCCGCGTACAAGTCACGAACTTTACCTTTATGTATCAACTTCAGCTCAGACATGCTCATCTCCTTTCGGTAGACTGCCGGCCCGCGCAACGCTGACGTCTTACTTCATTCCTTCCAGGTACTTCTTATAGCCCGCTTTACCAAGTTTATCGTTCTTGGTCAGAACTTCCTTCTTCATATCGTCCCTGTAGGCCTTCAGCTTAACGCCCAGGCCTTTCTCTCTCAGCGCCAGTATCTGCACGGCCAGCAGGCCGGCATTCTTCGCGCCGTTCACGCCTACCGTGGCCACCGGGATGCCAGCCGGCATCTGCACTATGGCGAGCAGGGCGTCCAGCCCTTTAAGCGGGGTAGCGTTTACCGGCACGCCTATAACCGGCAGCGTGGTAGCGGCCGCCAGCACGCCGGGCAGATGGGCCGCCCCGCCCGCGCCGGCTATAATGACGCCGAAACCTTTCTTTTCAGCGGAGGCGGCGAAAGAGAGGGTGGCCTCCGTGGTGCGGTGGGCCGAAAGTATTTTGATCTCGAAGGGGACTTTGAACTGTTCCAGGATCCGGGCGGCCGCAGACAGCACTCCCAGGTCCGAATCGCTTCCCATTATGATGGCTGCTTTAAGCATACGCACCTCTTAGCCGGGACTTGGGTTAACCGCAGAGTTATTCTACGATTTTAAAACCGCCCGCACAAATCATGACAAGGCCTCCCGTCGTGAAACAGCCCCACTCCGGCCCCAGCCAAAAACGCCTGTTCCAGAGAACCCTTGACAATATTTTTCTATACTGGTATATTTATACCAGATTACTGCAAAGGACCCGGATAGATGCAAAGCATACTCAAAATATCGGACGCGGCGGTCATAGCGCTCCACACCGCCGACTACCTGGCCGGCCGCGAAGAATCCATAACTTCGGCCATGGATATCACCAAGGCCCTTAATGTTTCTTACAACAACCTTTCAAAGGTGCTGCAGCACCTTACCAAGGCGGGGCTAGTACTGCCGGCGCGCGGCCCGAAAGGCGGATTCTCGCTATCCGAGGCCGGAAAGAAAGGCAAGGTCCGGGACTTTATAGCCGCTATAGACGGCCCCCCCGCCATGAAGACCTGCCTGCTGAAGCATAAGATATGCGGGAATCAGCGCTGTGTCATTGGGGATTTCCTGGCGGAGACAAACAAGCGTTTTGAGACAGTAATGAACAGCCGAATCTCAGAGTTTTCAAGCAGAGGCTAAAGGACGGCCGATAATATTAATATGCCCCCATCAAAAGCTTTCCTTGAAAAAACCTACCGCGAGATGAACAGGCCGGAGTACATACACCCGGACCCGCTGGAGTTCGTCTGGCGGTATAAGGACCGCGCCGACCGCGAAATAGTCGGCCTGATAGCGGCCTGCCTGGCCTACGGCAACGTAACGCAGATACTGAAGAGCGTGGAGAAAGTGCTCGGCCCCATGGGCAAATCCCCGGCGGCTTGGCTGAAGACCGCGGAACCGGCCGCTATAAAGAAAACCTTCACCTCTTTTAAGCACCGCTTCACCACGGGGACCGAACTGGCCGTCTTCCTGCTGAACATAAAACACGCCATGGAGAAGCATGGGTCCCTTGAAAAACTATTTCTTGAGGGCTATGATAAGAGCGAACCCACGGTGGAGCACGCGATCTACAAATTCGTGGACAAGTTCAACGCGCTGGGCTGCGCGCCTTCGCTGACGCCCTGCCCCGAGCATAAAAGCTCCTTCAAGCGCGTAAACCTTTACCTGCGCTGGATGGTGAGGAAGGACTCCGTGGACCCGGGCGTCTGGGCCGGGGTTTCCCCCTCCAAACTGATAATCCCGCTGGACACGCATATGCGGCAGGTTTCCATGGGTATGGGAATAACGAAAAGGAAGGACACCTCGATGAAAACAGCGGAGGAGATCACTGGCTATTTCAGCCGGATAGAGCCAGGCGATCCTGTGAAATACGACTTCGCCCTTACACGCGCCGGAATACGGGGAAACAACACTTGATTTTTAGTAGAATAGTATCACTCTCTATTACTGCTGTCGGTGGGGGCCGGCGGCGGCTCTCATCTAATACCGCAGGAGGACAAAATGAAAATAAAAGGCACTAAAACCGAGAAAAATCTGCTCACGGCTTTTGCCGGTGAATCACAGGCCCGTAACCGCTATACTTATTTCGCCGGGGCGGCGAAAAAAGAAGGCTTCGTCCAGATATCCAAGGTCTTTGAGGAGACCGCGGACCAGGAGAAGGAGCATGCCAAGCGCCTTTTTAAGTTCCTGGAAGGCGGAGACCTGGAAATAACCGCCTCTTTCCCGGCCGGCATCATCGGCGATACCAAGACCAACCTTAAGGGCGCCGCCGGCGGCGAGAACTACGAATGGAGCGATATGTACCCCGGCTTCGCCAAGATCGCCAGGGAAGAGGGCCTGGAACCCGTGGCGAAGGTCTTTGAAGCCATAGCTGTGGCCGAGAAACAGCACGAAAAACGCTACCTGGGCTTCCTGAAGAACATAGAGGAAGGGAAAGTCTTCAAGAAAGACAAGAAGACGGTGTGGCGCTGCATCAACTGCGGCTACACTCACGAGGACAGCGCGGCCCCGGAGAACTGCCCGGCCTGCGCACATCCTAAAGCCTACTTTGAGACCATAGCCGAGAACTGGTAAAGGAATATGGACGAAAATACCAACGAAGAAGTAAAAAAAGAGATTATTAAGCGCACTGTTACCATGCAGGGCCGCCCGATGGTCCTTGTTGGCGACGAGATGAAGGTGGGCATGACGGCCCCCGACTTCAAGGTTACCGACAACGACATGCTGCCCATGAAGTTCTCCCGCACTTACGGCGGCAAGGTCGCCGTAATAAGCGCAGTGCCCTCCCTGGACACGCCCGTCTGCGACCTGCAGACCCGCCGCTTCAACAAGGAAGCGGAGGCGCTGGGCCCCGACGTAGGCGTGCTGACCATCAGCATGGACCTGCCCTTCGCCCAGAAACGCTGGTGCGGCGCGGCCGGAGTGAAAGCCGTGCGCACCTTCTCGGACTACCAGAAGGCCGATTTCGGCAAAACCTGGGGAATCTTGATAAAGGACCTGCGCCTACTGGCCCGCGCGGTCTTTATAGTGGATAAGGACGGCATAGTAAAATATGTCCAGGTGGTGCCGGAAGTCACCAAGGAACCTAATTACGACGAGGTCCTTACCGCGCTGCGGGCGCTGGTATAATTTCGGGGTTAAGGAGGAGAACAATATGGCTGAAAGAAGGGAAGTTTACAAATGCGAGCTGTGCGGGAACATCGTGGAGGTCCTCCACGGGGCCGGCGGCACGCTGGTCTGCTGCGGCCAGAACATGAAGCTGATGAAGGAGAACACCACCGACGCTTCCAAGGAAAAACACGTCCCGGTAATAGAGAAGACCGAGACGGGCATAAAAGTAAAGGTGGGCTCCGTGCCGCACCCGATGGAAGAGAAGCATTTCATAGAATGGATAGAGCTCGTCGCCGACGGCAAGGTGTTCAGGGAATTCCTGAAGCCGGGCCAGCCGGCGGAAGCGACTTTCTGCCTGTGCTTCCAGCCAAAGACCATTGAAGCGCGGGAATACTGCAACCTGCATGGGTTGTGGAAAGCCTGAACCCAGGGAAAATATAATGAAAAAATACGTATGCAAGCTTTGCGGCTACATCTACGATCCCGCCGTGGGAGACCCCGACAATAATATCCCCCCCGGCACGGCCTTCGACAAGCTGCCCGAAACCTGGGTGTGCCCGGTATGCGGCGCGGGCAAGGAAGAATTCGAAGCGGAGAATTGACGGAACAGCCTCAAGTTATAAAAGAGCCGGGGATCTCCCCGGCTCTTTTACATGCTATTAAGACTTTTCGGAATTATTTTTATTATACCGGTTCAGACCCGAGGCAGCGCCTATCCCCATCAGGATGATGGCCGGCCAGAACGAAACGAAGAACAGCAGCCCCAGACCGACGGGATTGCCTCCCGTGCTCCTGGAAACCGCTTCGTAAAGGATATAAAGCAGCAGCGGAGAGGTGCCGATGGCCAGCAGGGCCGCGCCGGCCCGGAAGATCTTGGACCGCAGTATCTCTTTGAACATTGTCCCCCCTATTCAGCGCGCAGGGCGTCGGCGGGCTTCAGCCCGGCGGCCACCCACGCCGGGTATATGGCGAACACGAAAGCCGTCATCACCGCGATAAAGACCGAGACCAGCGGCATCCACGGCTTTATATGGCTTGCGTCCATGCCGACCATCACTTTGACGGGCACGCCCCACAAATACCCTATTGCCGAGCCAAGCACACCGCCTATAAGACCCAGCATCACGGCCTCCACTATGAACTGCAGCATTATGTCGCCGCGGCTGGCGCCTATGGCCCTGCGTATACCTATTTCCTTTGTGCGGGCGAACACCGTGGCCAGCGTGACGTTCATAATTCCTATGCCGCCGGCGATGAACGCCAGCATTCCCAGCGAAATAGTCACCAGCGAAGCTTTTATACTGTCCCCTATCCGTTCCTTGATAAGGTCCAGCTGGTTCTCTATTATGAAGTATTCCTCGTCGCCGGATTCCTCATAACCGAAACGGATCTTAAGGAAATTCTTCAGCCGCCGTATCGACTCCTCAAAGGTACGCTCGTTACCCGTATCTATATTCACCTCCAAAGACTGGTTCGGCCGGACAAAACCGTAATGCGAAAGGGTGGTGACGGGCGCAAGCACCTTATAATCCTGGTTAGAGCCCAATATTGTGCTGGGCCGCTTGGAATACGGAAGCTCCTCGAGGATCCCTATGACAGTAAAAGTAAAGCCGTCGATTATAACCGTTTTACCGAGCAGGTCGTTATGGTCCACCATCGTATCGAAATTGGCGGTATAATTCCACTGCCTCATCCTGCTTTTATAGAAGCCGTTGATGGGAGGAAGAGCGCTTTTTCGCATAAGAACGCAAACCCTGAGCTTATTGTCCACGTCGTGCCAGTCCAGGAACCGGCCCCTTAGCATATAGATATAATCGCGCTTGATCCATTCCGGTGTAACTCCCGTAAGGCTGGTGACCATGCGCCTGCCGCCATATTCGAACACATTATGCCAGGTCCTGACTTCCGGGGAGATCATGTAGAGCTCCGGCATTTTTTCCCTGAGGTTTACGACATCCTCATATTGGATAGGAGGAGGAGGCGTGTAATCCTCCGTGGAGGCGTAAGCCAGGCCGGAATTTTGCGTGAGCTTGAGCCTGGCCATGCCGGAAACCGCTTTCTGCTGCTGCAGGCGGTTGTAGGTAGCGAAGATAGCGGAGAACGCGTCTATAAAGACCACGGAGCCCACAGCTATAGCCAGGAAGCTCAGCACAGAACGCGTCTTATGCCCCCAGATCTCGGAGAAACCGGTCTTTACGGCGTTGAGAAGGGCTCTCATTGTTCCAGCCTCCCGTCGCGGAGCCTGATATTACGCCTGGCCCTGGCGGCAATTTCCTTATCATGAGTAACCATGATTATGGTGATCCCCTCCGCGTTCAACCCGAACAGCATATCCACTATTTCGCGGCTGGAAACGGAATCCAGGTTGCCGGTGGGCTCATCGGCAAGTATTATCTTGGGGGAATTGGCCAGTGCCCGCGCTATGGCCACGCGCTGGCGCTCGCCTCCGGAAAGTTCAAGCGGGGTCTTGCGCTCTTTGCCTTTAAGCCCCACTTTATGCAGCAGCGAGGCGGCGCGGGCCTTCATTTCGCGCGCGTCGGCCCCGGCGTACATCATCGGAAGGCACACATTCTCTATGGAGGACAGGCGGTTCAGCAGGTGAAAGGCCTGAAAAACAAAACCGATCTCCCCCAGCCGCGCGGAGGAGCGCTCCTGGTCGGACATGGAAAGCACATCCCGTCCGTTGAACTCATATTGCCCGCCGCTGGGATCGTCGAGCAGGCCGATGATGTTGAGCAGCGTGGACTTGCCGCAGCCGGAATGCCCGGTGACAGCTACGAACTCCCCCGCCTTTATCTCAAAAGAGACCCCGCGCAAAGCCGGCCAGCCGGCCTTGCCGCCCTCGTACGTTTTCACAAGGTCGCTGCAGCGGATGGTCACTTTAACGTCTCCGGGACGGCGGTAAACAGCATGTCGCCCGGCTTCACTGCCCCGCCGGCAAGTTCCACCTCGGATTCCGACCTGAGGCCCGGGAACACTTCCAGTTTTTCGGCCTCGTAGCCGTTCTTCTGGCGGTATACAAAATGGTTCAGCCCCTCCTGGAAAAGGGTCTCTATGGGGGCTTTAATTACGTTCTTCTTGGCTTCCATATTGGCGGTAACCACGGCGCTCATGCCGACGCGCATTTTAAGCGTGGGCTTGTCGATGTTTATGACCACCCGGAAAACCTTGGCGCCCGAACCGCCGTAGTTGCTGGATTTGGTCTCGGCCATCGGCGCTATCACATCTATCTTGCCGGAGAATTTCTCGCCTGGGATTGAGGTGAATGTGATGGTGACGGGCATCCCCAGCTTCAGCTTGAAGATGTCTATTTCGCTGATCTTCAGGTTCACCGCCAGGGACTTCATGTCCACTATCCTGGTCACGCAGGTGCCGGCGCTGTCCACGCGCTTGCCCTCGCGCACCTCGTCGTCGCTGGCACCGTAGCGGCTGATACAGCGTGTGAGCAGGCCGGAGCGCGTGGCCATTATCGGCACTGGCACGTATTGCGTGGAATCTATACGTTCCCCGCCTTTGAACATCATGATCTTGTCGTTCTTCTCTACGTATTCCCCCTCTTTCTTGTTCAGCTCCACTATAAAGCCTTTGCCCGGGGGAAATACATCTACGGTGTCGCGCGAGACCAGTTCGCCGGATTCCTGCATGTCCAGCTTCAGGTCGCCTTTCGACGCGGTGCGTATGAAATCGGAGATGTCCGGGCGCACCGACATTTTTTTATAGCGGATGTAGCCGGCGAATACCCCGGCGCAGACCAGCGCCAGCGCCGCTATCCAGAACGAGGATTTGACTATCTTTTTCATCTGATCTCCTAATTTTACTGCTCCCAAATCTTTTCGCCCAGCAGCACGCGGTAATTGGCCAGGGCCAGGTCCAGGTCGTTTATGGCCGTTATCTGGCTGTTGCTGGCGTCGAGCAGCTTGGTCTGCGAGCTGTCCAGCGGCAGGAAGGAAGCCCCGCCCAGCGAATATTCAGTCAGCAGGTTGTCAGTAGCGTCTTTCTGCGCCTTCACCTGGAACTCCAGCAGCTGCCGCGACTTCACCTGCAGCTCTATGTCCTTCTGCGCCGTAAGCACGTCGGTCTTCAGCGAGCGCACTGAACTCTGCAGTTCCAGTTCCGAAGCCTTCAGGCCGGCCTCCTGGCCTTTAATGCCGAGAGAATTCTGCGCGCCGAAAAAGCCGAAAGGAAAGTTCAGGGACGCCCCTACGCCGTAGGACTGGTCCTGATTCCAGGGTCCGCCCCGGGTGCCGAGCACCCCCAGGTTGGCTTTCGCCCAGGAAGAATCCACCTTGAGCCTCGGGTAGTTGGCCATAACGCTGTTGTGCTCGGCCAGCCTGGTCTTTTCTAGTGAAGCCTTCTGCAGGCTCAGACTGAAATTGTTTTCAAGGGCCCGGGCGAAGTCCACCCTGGGCAGCGGCAGTTTTACGTTCACGGACTGGGTGCTTATCCGCACTTCCTGCGCGGCCTCGGGCTCGGCATTGATCAGCTCGTTGAAAGCCATAAGCGCCTTGTCGGCGGCGGCCTCGGCCTGGGCCAGGGAAAGTTCGCTCTGCAGCTTATCACCCTCGCTCTGCGTAACCTCTATCTTGCTCCTGGTGCCGGACTCGAACTGCTCGTTGGTGTCCTTATACTGGCGCTGGCGGGACTCCAGATTGGTTTTGGCGATAATTATCCTCTGCTGCGTGGAGTAGAGCGCGTAGAACTTTCCCAGCGCGTTTATAGCCTCCGACTGTTCAGCCATGAGGAAAACAAGCCGGGCCCGCTTGTAATCCAGCCCGGAGATCTTTATTTTAGAGACAGGGCTGGAAGCTGAGTCATACAGGTTCAGCGCGGCCGACAGCCTTGAGGACACCTCGCCGTTGCTGAAATGGGGATAATGCCGGGTTGGGTCGTAGAAAGAATCGGACATACTGAAAGTGAAGTACGGCAGGGCGGCGTCCATCAGGGAAACCCTGTAGGCGCTCTCCGCCTGCTGGAACGTCTGCTCGGCCTGGCGCAGGGAGGGCGAGGCGTCTAGAACGTTCTTAATATAGGAGGAAGGGGTGAACGGCTCCGCCGCCAGCGGCGCGGCGGCAAGGACGAAAAGGAGTGATACCTCGTAGAATTTATTCATGTTTGCCTTCCGTAGTGCGGCGGATCCCGGATATATATTTTACAATATTAGCCGGACCACCTGTATTCAGCTCAGAGCAATTATTGTGCCACCTTTTAAAGAAAAAGACTTTACCTATGAAGCCGGGGAAACCGGCTCGCACTAGCGATACCTGATATTTTCATATGAAAATATTTGTTTTCTTTTGAAAATCTATTTTTTAAGCCCCGCGGCTCGGGAATAGAGGCAGTCGGCTTCGGTGTTGAGGCCCTCCCGGTCAAAAAGGGCGGCCAACTTCTCCAGTCCTTCCCTGTCGGAGGATAGATCATAAAGGAAGATAGAGTACCCCGCGGTAAAAACTGGTTTACGGGTTTTAAGCCAGTCGAAAGTAGCTTTGTCGGGGTAGTAAGTCCCCTGCAGATTAGTGGCGGAAACTGCCAGCAGAGTTTCTTTCATGGCGCACACCTGCGCGCCTGTCCCGCTCAGAGGCACGTTGGAGATAATTCCCAGCGGCGCGTAATCTATGCCGTAGCTCTCGGGGCGCGCCACCCCGAAATAAGAAAATATCACCGGCGGATTTCCCCGGCCCTTCAGATATTCGCCCACGCCCTTCACGTCCTGTCCCCAGTCAAGGTTGGAATCCACTAAAAGCTTATAGCCCCCCGCCGGGCCTCCGGCGGCCTCGTTGAAATAGGCCAGGTAAAAAGGATGGGCCCGCGCGACCGAAGCGGCGGTAAGGGCCAGCAGGCCGGCGGCCAGCCAGGCGCCTTTTTTAGCCTCAGCCAGGCGCGCCAGAGCAATGCCGGCCAGCGCCGCGATGAACGGCATCACCGGCATGATATGCCTGTAGCCTATCTGCACCTTAGTGTTCAGCGAGGCCGCGAAATAAAAAGCCGAAGGCAGTATAAGCCAGAGATAATCCCTGCGGAAGTTCCTGAAAGCAAGCCACAACCCCGCCAGGCCCCCGAACAGGGCCAATAGCGGCGTTTTTACCGCCAGCGCGGCGGGGAAGTACCACCAGACGCCTTCCAGCGTATGCCGCCCCATCACGAACGACGAGCGGCCCTGGTCCAGGCGCCGCAGAGTTTCCGAAAGCCCCTTGAAGTAAAGGCCCATATCGAACTTGTAAACCAGCGCTGCCGTAACAAGGCAGGCGGCAAAATATATCCCTATATAGCCCAGAAGCGTTGAAAATTTCAGGCGCGGCCAGCGCAGGTTGTCGGCTATCCAGAAAGCCGCTACCATCGGCGGCACTATGAACAGGCTGAACTTTGAGACCATCCCCAGCCCGGCGGTCAGGCCGGCCATAGCCGCCCAGAAACGCAGCCGGCCGGAGTCAGGGACCTCGGTTTTCTTGCCCCCCTTTCCTTCCTTCCGCAGCGGCTTGACCGAAGTGAACAGCCAGGCCAGCGCGAAGGAGCCGAAATAAAAGACGGCCGCGGCGGCGTCCGTAGTGACAAGGGCGTTATTGGAGATAAAAACAGGCATCAGGCCGAAAACAGCAAGGCTGAAAAAAGCCGCTGGTGCGGATTCGAGCCTTGAGACAAAAAGCCAGATGAACCACGCCAGCAGCGCCGTCCATACGGCGAAAGTGAATATCCTGGCCGTGTTGAGCAGGCGTTCCGGTGAAACCGTGTTCTGATACAGGAAAAGGTCACCGTAATGGTACGGCATCAAGTTGGCGAAATACGGGTGGCCGGTAAAGCTTTGCGGCTTCATGGCGAGGAGCGGCAGGGCGGAAAGCATCTCCGAGAACGGCGGATGGTCCATGACGTTCATCCGGTAAAGGCCCGTATCGAGGTAGGAGTAGCCGCTGGAAAGGTGCACGGCTTCGTCGTAAGTGGGGGCGGCCGAACGGATAAAAGAGAGGCCCGCAAAAAGGTGGAAGACAAGCGCGGCCGCGGCTAATAGCGCGGGGAGCCGGTAGGTTTTATCCATAGCTTACTTAATATGATACAAAAAAATACATAAGGGACCTTTTATCTACGCGCCCAGGAACTATTCGTACCGGAGCGCTTCGACAGGGTCAAGCTTGGAGGCCTGGTAGGCGGGATAAAGAGAGGCGATGAAGCCGGTCAGCACGGCGGCCACTACGGAAACCAGCGGCATCCACCACTGTACCATCATCATGTCGGTATCGCCGTTGGCAGCCAGGTATTGTATGCCGGTCATGGATATCAGAATGCCGGCTATACCGCCGAAGAACCCCAGCAGCATGGCCTCTATGATGAACTGCGCCATGATGTCGCCGCGGGTGGCGCCTATAGCGCGCCTTATGCCGATCTCCTTTATGCGCGAATAAATGGTCGCAAGCGTTACGTTCATTATGCCTATGCCGCCGGCGAGGATGGCGATGGCTCCGATGATAAGCACGGTATACATGTCGCGGTGCTTGTCCGCCATCTTGGTCTTAATGATCTCGCCGAAATCCTTCACGTCCAGCCGCAGCCTGCCGCCGTGCCTGGCCTGCAGCAGCTTTTCTATCCTCCGCCTGTAGACCGGCACGGTGACCGCACGGCCGGTGTCGATCTGTATGGACTCTATGCTGCCAGGCTCGGCCCAGCCCCAGCTGCCGCCCATCAGCCGCTGCAGCGTGGTGATGGGGATCAGTATCTTGGCTTCCCAGCCTTCCAGATCCAGGAAGGTCTTGGGGTTCTTTTCCAGCGGCGGCTCCTCCAGTATCCCCACCACGGTGTAGAGGTTGTCACCCAGCTTCACCGTACGGCCCAGCAGGTCGTGGTGCTTGATGTATTCCTGGAAGTCGTCCTTCCAGCCGTAGAATTTCATCCACTGCGGTTTCTTGAACCAGCCGCCGTTCTGGATGATGACACAGACCCTGGCGTAGGTATCTATATCGTGCTGGTTGAGGAAGCGCCCGCGCACCTTATATACCCAGCCGCGTTTTTTCCACTCGGTAGTTATGCCTGCCACGCGGTTCCAGTCGTGGAAATCCCCGTAAGTGAACTCCCCCCCGCTGAACATCAGCGGCGAGACCATCGGCAGTTCGGGAAAATTCGTATGCAGCGCCTGCGCGTCCTCCAGGGACAGGTTATCGCGGGCCTCCTTCTTGTCCATGGTGGTGGTTTCCTGGTAAGACTGCTTGGTCTGCACCTGCATGCGCCCGTACCCCACCACCTCCAGCGCCTTCTTGGTGCGGAAGTTCATCGAATAGATCATAGTAAGGCTGTACATGATGGAGATAACGCCTATCGAGATGGCGAAGAACGTCAGGAAGGAACGCATCTTGTGGTGGAAGATCTCCAGCGTGCCAGTCCTTAATGATTCCGAAATCCTCATCTTGATCGTCCCTTATGACCCGGCTAGCTCTCTATCGCCCCGTCCTTCATCCTGATGATCCGGGACGCCTTCCCGGCGAGGTTCATGTCGTGCGTCACCATGATGACGGTAAGCCCTTCTCTGTTAAGCTGAGTCAGCAGCTGCATCACCTCTATGCCGGTGCCTGAATCCAGGTTGCCGGTGGGCTCGTCGGCCAGCAGCAGTTTGGGGTTATTCGCCAAAGCCCTGGCCACGCCCACACGCTGGCGCTCGCCGCCGGAAAGTTCCAGGGGAGTGTGGGTCTCCTTGCCTTTAAGCCCGACGCGCGCCAGCAGCGCCAGGGCGCGTTCTTCGGTCTCCGCGCTGCCTTCCCCCAGGTACAGCATCGGCAGGCGCACGTTGTCCAGCGCCGTAAAGCGGGGCAGCAGGTTGAAGGACTGGAAAATAAATCCCACCTCCGACAGGCGCAGGCCGGAGCGCTCCGAATCCGAAAAAGAGCTGACGTTGCGCCCCCGGAAAAGATAATGCCCGGCGCTGGGATTATCCAGGAAGCCGATGATATTGAGCAGCGTGGACTTGCCGCAGCCCGACGGGCCCGTGATAGCCGCGAACTCCCCGGCTTCGATGGATAAATCGAGCCCCTTCAGGGCCTGGTAGCCGTGAAGCTTTTTAAGCGGGTAGGTCTTCTGCAGGTTCTCGCACTTTATCACATCGGCTCCAATATCAATTCGAGGACGCGGCGCCCGCCGAAGACGAACTGGAGCGTTTTGCGCCCGGGCCGTCCGGTTCTATATTGAACGGCTTGTCCGCGTAAACCGTCTCACCCTCTTTAAGGCCGGAGAGGACCTCCACGTCGATCTCGTTGCGCAGGCCGGTCTTTATATCAACCTTGCGCGACAACCCTCCCGGCACGTACAGGTAGGCGAACTGGCGCCCGCCTTCCTCGAAAAGACCGGAAACGGGCATGAGGAGGGTGTTGCGGTGGGCCTGCATTACGGCCTCTATGCGCGAGGTCATGCCTGATTTCACGTTGGGGATGTTCTTCTGGTCTATGCTTATCTCCACCTTGAAGCTCTTGCCGCCGCCTCGCCCGGATTCTGCCGACTTGGGGGCGATCAGCGTTATCCTGCCCGTAAGCGGCAGCGAGGCCAGCGCGTCGATGGTGACCTTTACAGGGAGACCGAGGCGCAGTTTCATGACCTCCATTTCGCTGACGCTGAGATCGATGATAAGCGAGGAGAAATCCCCGATCTGCATGATGCAGGTGGGGCTGCCGTCCGCCAGCCCGCTTATCCGCTGGTCCGCTTTTGCAAGCGAATTAGAGCGGGAACCGTCGTTCCCGGAGCAGACCATAACGGTGCCGCCTATCGGGGCATTCACGTCCACCGGCACGTACTTGTCTGAATCGGTCTGGCCCGGCTGCACCACGGCGACCTTGTCGCCTTTCCTGACCGCGCGGCCCTCTTCGGTCAGCACCTCGGTTATGCGCCCGCCCACCCGGGAGAAAACGTCTATGACATCCTTCGGGGTCACGTCGCCGATATCTTGGAACTTCACCTCTATATCGCCTTTGGAAACCGTCACTTTCTCGGTTTCGCCCTCCACCAGCGAGGTCTTTTTGAAAGCTTTATAACCCCACCAGCCGCCGCCGCCCAGTACCGCGGCGACCGCGCAGTATATGAATATTTTCAGCAGTATATGTTTGACTTTTTTCATAGATTCAAAGACGCCTCAGCGCCAGATCTTACGGCCTACGGTCTTATCGTAGGAGATGCGGTTCAGCAGCAGGTCGAAAAAGGAATTTGCCAGGCTGTTCTGTGAGTTAAGGTTGTCGTTCTGCGCGTCGTCGAGCTCTATCATGCCGGCGCGGCCCTGGCCATATTTTTCGTTCGTTATGGCCAGGTTCTGCGCCGATATCTCGGCCGTCATCTTGGCCACCTCGTAGCTTTTGAGCGCCAGCTCCCGGGAATGCCAGGCGCTGATTATGGCCTTTTTCACAGAGAGTTCCGATTCCTGCAGCGAACGGCGGGCGGCCGACAGGGTGATGGACGCGGAAAGGTCGGAGTTATATTGCGAGAGCGTGCCGACGCCTAACGGCAGGGACAGGCTCATCCCCACGGAATAGGACGGGTTTATGGAACCGGCAGGGGCGTCACCCAGGCCGAGGATCCCCTGGCGGGAGAACGAAGCGTCCACCGAGAAGTCCGGGAACCAGCCTATGTAGGCCTGCTTGCGGGAGATCTCCTTCTGTTCCAGTGCTATCCGGGCCGTGCGCAGGTCGGGCCTGTTGGCAAGCGCGTACGCCAGGCCGGCCTGCAGGTCGGGCATGGAGAAGTCCGACACGCCGCTCACCTCGGCCAGCTCGGCCGGCTCCTCCGGCTCGTGGTAGATGAGGGCGTTGAAGGACATTACGGCATCGCGGTAATTATCTGCCGAACTCATGGCGCTGAGTTGGCTGGAGCGGTAATTGAGCTCGCTCTTGAGCACGTCGGAGTAGCTCTTAAGCCCGTCCTTATAATAGGCCTGCGCCTTCTGGTATTGCTCCTCGTACGAAGCGAGGCTCTGCTGCACCACCTTCAACAGCTGCTTCTGCCTGAGCACACTGTAATACGAGTTCATGGCGGAAAGAGTAAGGTCCTGCTTGGCGGAGAACAGCTGGATTTCCGCGGTATCGCGGCCCAGCCGGGCGGAATCGAGCCCCAGCTTGTCCTTGAAGTTATGGAAGAGGTTCAGGGACCCCGAGATCCCGGCGGAAGCCCTGCCCCGGCTCAGATAAAGCCGCGGCGAGTTGGACGAGGAATACGGCGTTTCGGAGGCGCTGAGCGAGACCGACGGCAGGTAGAAGGAGGCCAGTTCCGACAGATAGGAACTGCGCGATAGTTCCAGGGCTTCCTCCGCGGACTTAAGCTCGTGCGAGACGGAGAAGACCTCCTTCATATAGCTGTCCAGGGTCCAGGAGGCAGCACCGGCCGCGGGAGCAAAAGCAAGCAGCAGCAGTAGTAGTTTCATAGCGGAGATTTAACCATCCGATGTTCGCCCCCGCGGCTGGGCCGCGGCTCATTTCTTCTCAAAATACGGGTGCGGCAGATACGGCTGCCTGTCCGGCTTAGCGTCCGTAGGCTTAAGTTCCATCTCCTGCACAAGCAGGGCTGCGGGCGCTATTATCGAAGCCGGCACATAGCCGCGCGTGTAAAAGAACGGTGTCGGCTGGTAATAATTATAAACCTGTTCATCGTCGGAGACCAGCATGATGTCGCGCAGGGCCCGGAAGGTCACCCCGGTCCATTCTTCGCCGTTAATAAGCGTTTCGGAGCCGTCCTTCACGCTCACCTTGTAGGCGAGCATAGGCCCGGCCAGCAGGTCTTCGCTTTTCTTTTCATCCCATGGGTCCAGCCGGCGCACGATAACGGCGTAGTCCAGGCCGTTCTCGGCCGCCAGGCGGAGCAGTTCTTTGCGGAGCTCGGCGCGGGAAACTTTCTTTTCCGGCTGGGCGGAGAAGAACACGTTGCCGGGCCTGGCCGTGGGAAATTCGCGGATATACCCTCTGGCGTGGCCGTTGGAACTGCGGAACTTCTCCACCGGCGCCCGGCTCACGTAAAAATTCACCAGTTTCCCGCTGCGGACCAGTTCAAGCCCGGACGGGCGCACGCCCTCGTTGTCTATAGGATAGGCGCCCAGCAGCGGGGTGCCGTGCCAGGAAGTTTCGAGCGGGTTATCGGAAACCGACAGGAAGCCAGGCAGTACGCGCATCCCCAGTTTTTTTGTGAGCTCGCCGGCAGCCATATAGTAGCGGCTCATGTCGTCCCGGTCGGACCACGGATTGCGCGAGAAGGAAATGTTGTTGACGAAAAGCTGGCCGAGGAATTCGGCGGCGCCCTGGTCTTCGAACAAAACCGGGCCCAGGTAGGCTTCCGCGGTGGAAGAATCCACCACGTAGCTCATGTCACGGGCGAAGGCCTCGGTCTCGGCCTCCAGTTTTGCGTCGGGAGGAACATCCGGGGGAGAGCTCCAATAAAAGGCTTTTTCATCGGCGATACGAAGGCCGCCGGCGGTCTGGACCTCCGCCTTTATCTCCAGCGTTACCCCGTCGCGGTAATAGCGGTACCGTGTGCCTTCGCTGTTGGCGAAGCGGACGGTCCGCACCACGCGCCTGAGCGCCGCCTGGGACTCCTGTATCTTGGGATATTTACGGAAAATAGCCGAGACCTTCCTAACCGTCTCTCTCCAGACGGCCGGGGCAAGGGGGGCGGGAACGGGTTCGTCCTCCAGCAGCAGCTCCTTCTTTTCGGCTGAAAGGTCGCCGTAGAGCTGCGCAATGTTCTTCTTCTGCTGGTAGGCCTTTTTCTGCGAATATTTTTCCAGCGCCCGCGTATAAGCGTCGTCGGTAAGCGACCAGAGCGAGAAGCGCAGCGAATCGTAATCGGCCTCTTCGCCCAGCGCCGCCGTACCCGGAAGGTACGAGTTGAAGTCCTGCCCCGCGTACCAGGAATTGTCGAAGTCCTGGTTCCCGATGCGCAGGTCCACGGCCGCCTCGCGCGCAATGTTGACGCTGTCGTCGCGCAGGGCGCCGAAGGCCGCGGAGAACTCCGTTTCTGTGGAGTCAGTCACGTAATAGGAAAGGAAATACGGCCTGTCCAGGCTGTCCATCTTAAGGCGTTCCATGTTGCGGGACAGCTCGTCAGTAACGGCCTTAAGCACCAGGTCTTCCGCCGCGGCGGCCGGCGCCGCCGACAGCATCCACATAAGAACCTGTATTAAAATCTTTTGCATAAGCTTTTACGGCCGCTTGTCGGTGTACGGCGGTTTAAGCACCGGAGGCCTGGCGTTGGCTTTCTGAACCTTCTCGGTCTCCATCTCCGAGAAAAGCAGGCTCGGGGAAACCGCCGAAACAGGCACCCAGCCGGACTCCGCCCCGCAGGTGCCGTTAAAGATAGCGTCGTCGTCGCCGGTGGCCAGCAGCCTGGAGAAAGTCTGCAGCGGGGTCCCTATCAGGTTAAGGCCGCGGATGGCTTCGTCGGGCCGCCCGTCCGGATATACCTTGTAGCCCATGGTGAGGTTAACGGAAAAGCTCTGCGGCAGTTCTCGGTCGGTTATGGTCTGCCCGCCGGAGATATCCGTCACTACAATGCCGAAAGACTTGCCGGCCTTCTTAACCTCCTCCAGAAGCCGGGCCCTCAGGCGCGGGTAAGGGACCCTGTTGGAAGAAGAAACGATGAGGTTGCCCATACGCGCCACGGCGCCGTATCCCGGGGAGCGTCGGCCATGCCCGTTGGAGGCCGGGAAATTCTTTATAGGCGAACGGCCCATCAGGAAGCCTTTCAGCACCCCGTTCTCCACCAGGGAGGTCCTGTGCGCCGCCACTGCTTCGTCGTCGTAGCGGTAAAATCCGCGCAGCGTCTCCCCCCCGAAACTGTCCAGCCCCGGGTCGTCGTAGACGGTCAGGAACTCCGGCATTATCTTCTGGCCCACCATGGCGGCGAAGGTCTGGCCGGACTGTTCGCTTTTCTGCCGGTGCCCTTCAAGCCTGTGCCCCAGTATCTCGTGGAAGAAGACGGCCGCCGCCCGGTTTTCCAGCAACATAGGCCCGCTGTAGGGGGTCTCCTGCGGAGCGGCGGACAGCGCCTTAAGTTCCGCCACCGATCCATCCATATCCCGCGAGATATCCTGCTCGGCGGGGAGGCCGGCGGGGTCGGCCGCGTTATAGGTCTTGCCGCGGGAAAGCCCCATGCCGTCTTTGGTCCGGGTATAGACGGAATAGCCGAGGTAGACATAAGTGTTCCCGGAAACTATTTCCGAGCCTTCGGAGTTGACCTGGTAGCGGTTCTCGGTCTCGACGTTAAAGAACACGTCGGAGTCGTAGATGAAATCGAAGGGTTTGAATTTCGCCGACAGGCGCTTCAGCACTGCGCGGAACTTCTCTTTGTCGAGGGCGGGGTAGGCCGCCTTGCTGTAAGTTTTTTCCGCCGGCGCCGGGGAAAAATCCTCAGACTTGTCCTCTTCCTCCGCGGTCACGCTCTTGTTCATGCGGACTTTGGCGTATTTGTCCAGGGCGACTTTGAATGCCCTGTCGGTAAGGTTCCAGATCTCGGCGCGCAGGGCGTCCTGGTCGTCCTCCACGGGCAGCGTAGAAACCTCCTGGCCCTTGGTGTTGGCCGCGGCGGAGTCGCCTTTCAGTTCGTGGGTATTGTCCAGGGCCGGGGAGCCGACGCGCGCGTCCACGTCCAGCCTGCGCTGGCGGGCCTCGCTCTCGTCGGAAACAGCCCCTTCCCTGACCGAAAGCCAATAGGAGGTGCTGTCGTAAACTTCATATCCCAGATAGAACAGCGGTGAGGATTCAGCGTTCTTCAGTTTTTCGGCGGAGCGGCCGAGCTCCGTTTTAAGGGCGGAAAGGAGAGGGTCCCGGACCGGAGTCTGCGCGGCCGCCGCGCAGGGCAGTGTGAGGAAAAAGGCAGCTATCAGATTTTTCATCAAATCCCGCTAAGGAGCCCTGCGCCCGCTCAAGGAGCAGACCGCATCTTCCGGCCGTTAACAGTACAGACGGCCAAAAATATTGTCATATCAGAACTTGGTGCCCACGCCGAAGACGCCGCGCGTACCGACGAAAGTCACATTGTTGATCTCAGTGGCGCTGCCCCTGTTGAAAGAAGCGGCGTTAGCCTCAATGCGGCCTTCGATGAAGAAAGTGGTGTTATCCATGTTGAACCTGATGCCTATCGGCACCCGGAACGTGAAGCCGACCCCGGTCTCGTTCAGGAGGGTGCCATGAATGTTTTTGATGGACGAGGACTTGATGTTGTTGATGGTCATGCCGAGTCCAACGCCAAGGTAGAACTGGGCCTTAGTCATGGTCCTTAAAAGCAGGTCGCCGCTTAAGCCCATGGAGGTGGCGTCGATATAACCGGCGGGCACATTCACATAAGAGGAGGTGCCGTTGACCTGCACACGCTGGGCGTCCACGTAATGCTTTGACACGGAGAACTCAAAATCTCCGCCTATAGCGCCTTTGCCGTAGCCGCCCACCCGGAAACCGACAGGGCCGACGCCGCTGGTAACAAGGTTCTGCAGCTGCGCCCCGCCCAGCGAAGCGTCCCATTTTAATGTGGTGGTCTGATAGCCCATGCCGCCGAGCACGTCGAAATAACCGTACTCGTACTCGCCCCTGACCCGGGGCGCGGCCGACTTCTGCGGCTGCTGGACTTCCGGTTGTTGATAGACCGGCTGCTGGTACACCGCCTGCGGAGCGGTGGACGCATCGCCTATCCAGTTCTTATCAAGAGTAACCTGCGAGGCGCCGATAGCTTGGGCCGTCTGGGTCTTTATCAGGCGGGCGTTCACCTCTATCTGGCCGTTGGAGGTTTCCACCAGGGTGCCGGTAATTATAGCCTCCACTCCCAGCACCTTGCCCAGTTGCTGCGCGCTGGAGGCGTCTATCATGCCGGAGGACTGGAGCTTCAGTTCGTTCATAACCTTATCGAGCACCGAGCGCTCGATGATCTCGAACTTGTGCATATTGATCATTTTTATCGACAGGCGCTCCGAAATAACGGAGCCGTCTTTGGTAGCCCCGGCGCGGCCGTCGGCGTAAGAGAACGGTATAATGGCTATCTTTTTGCCCTGCACCTCGCTGCCGGCGTCGGTTATCTCTTTGGCAAGCTGGCCATATTTGTCCTCGGCGCGGGCCCCGGCCGAGAAAGCCAGCAGCAGCAGGCCGGCGAAGGACATTTTAACGATATTTATCATTGTTCAATCCTGTTGTAATTACCTTTGTTTTTTGCAGAGGCACGTCTCTATAAAAGTTATATCATATTCGGGTTTATCAGCGGTAGTAGCGATGAGCTCAATGTAGCGATGTAATAAACAAGACGGTTTATAGCCGCCGCAGAATCTGCTATATTTTTCCTTTAGGAATTTAAAGAGTCAGCCAAGGAACGTCTATGAAGTTATGTGAATTCATCCGTCCCACCAGCCTGTCAGAGGCGCGCGAAGCTCTGCGAGAACTGGGCCCCAAGGGCATGCCGCTGGCAGGCGGGACCGCGCTCCATTTCATGCAGACCAAGACTCCCGTCACTGCCGTGGACATTACGCGCCTGGGCCTTTCCTATATACGCCAGGAAGGAGACTTCTTCACCATAGGCGCCACCACCCCGCTTTCGGACATCCAGCGCCACCGCGCCCATGGCTGGGCCATGCACGAGATAGCCCGCAACATTTCCACCCACCAGATCCGCAACGTCTCCACCATAGGCGGCAATATCTGCCGCGTCTTCCCCTGGGCGGACCTGCCCGTGGTGCTGCTGGCCATGAACGCACACATGGTCATCTACACCGGCGACGGGAAGGAAGAAGAAGTAGCCGCAGACGATTACTTCGCGGCCCAGCCGGCCAAACGCTTCAACGGCGGCAATATCCTTACCGCGGTCAAAGTGCCCGTACTTAAGGCGCACCAGGGCTTCGGCTCGGTAAAGGCCGCCCGCAACGCCGCGGCTTTCTCGCTGGTCACGGTTTGCGCCCTGCTCGAGCTGGATGACGGCAGGATAAAGACCGCGCGTGTCTCCGCTGGCAGCGCCATCCCTTTCCCCCACCGCCTGCCCTCGGTCGAGACCGCGCTGATCGGCCGCGAGGCCGTAAGCGCCGTATTCAGGGAAGCCGCAGCCAAGTCAGGCACCGAAGTTAAATGGTGCGCGCGCGAGGGCATGAGCGAGGACTATACGCGGCAGCTCGCCGAAGTCTCGCTGGCTGACGCTTTAGAGAAAGCCGCGGCTTACGCGAACGGGAGGACCAAATAATGAAGGCCGATCAGAATACCGTTTCCTTCACCCTCAACGGCGAGCTTAAGACCTTCGCCACCGAGCCCGACGAGAAGCTGCTTACCCTGCTGCGCCGCGAAGGCTACCGCGGCACCAAGTACGGCTGCGGCCAGGGCACCTGCGGCGCCTGCACCATGATCCTCGACGGCCGCGCCGTCTACGCTTGTCTCCTTTACGCCAAGCAGGCCGAAGGCCGCAGCGTGCGCACCATCGAGAGCGCCGGCACCTTTGAAGAGCCTGTAGAGTTCCAAAAGGAACTCATAGCGGCCGGGGCCGTGCAGTGCGGCTACTGCATCCCCGGCATGGTCATGAGCGCCACCGCGCTGATGGAGACCGAGACCGTTTTCGAAGACGAGATAGTCCGCGAGTACATGGACGGCAACCTGTGCCGCTGCACCGGCTACGAGAAGATCTGGATAGCCCTGCGCAAGGTGCTGGACCGCCGCGAAGCCTCCGACAAGGCCGGCAATAATTCCTCCGCCAAGGGGGCCAAATAATGAACATCGAACGCGCCAGGAACTTCAAGCAGGTCAATCATTCCGTAACCAAGATAGACGCCCTCCAGCTGGCTCTCGGCAAGGACTCTTATGTGGCCGACTTCGTGCCCCGCGGCGCCCTGATCATAAAGATGCTCTGGAGCCCGCATTCCCACGCCAATATTAAATCGATAGACGTCTCCATAGCTGAGAAGATGCCCGGCGTAAAAGCGGTGCTCTGGCATGGCAATGTGCCGCGCATAGCGCACTGCACCGCCGGTCAGGGTTTCCCCGAGCCTTCTCCCTACGACACTTTCATGTTCGACAAGAAAGTGCGCTTTGTGGGCGACCGCGTGGCCGCCGTAGCCGCCGAGACCGAGGAACAGGCCCTTTCCGCAGTATCCGCCATAAATGTGGAGTACGAACTCCTCAAGCCCGTTTTCTCGCTGGACGAAGCCATGGCCAAGGACGCCCCAGTCATTCACGACGAGCCCGAAGCCCACGTGCCAATACCGATACCCTACGAGCCCAAGAAGAACCTCGTAGCCCATGTAGCCTGCGAAGCCGGCAATTTTGAAAAAGGCATGAAGGACGCCGACTTTACTTTCGACGAGACCTTCGAAACCCCTTACGCGCAGCACTGCCCTATCGAGCCCTATACCACGCTGGCGCAGATAGCTCCCTCGGGCCGCCTTCTCATCACCACGTCCACACAGGTGCCCTTTCACTGCCGCCGCGTAGTGGCGCTGACCCTGGGCATCCCCGTGCAGAAGATCCGCGTGATAAAGCCCCGCATAGGCGGCGGCTTCGGCTGCAAGCAGGAGATCCTCCTTGAGGACGTAACGGCCATGTTCGCCCTGCGCACCGGCCGCCCCTGCTTCTGGCAGTTCAACCGGGAGGAAACCTTCCGCACCGGCCGTACCCGCCATCCTTTCCGTGTGCGCATCCGCGCCGGAGTAAAGAAGGACGGCACCATCACCGCCCTAGCCATGGACGCCATCAACAACACCGGCGCTTACGGCGGCCACGGCCTTACCGTGGTATCCTGCGCGGGCTCCAAGGTGCTGCCCTTATACCACTGCGAGAACATCCACTTCGACGGGAAGTCGTATTACACCAACCTGCCGGTAGGCGGCGCCTACCGCGGCTTCGGGGCCACACAAGCCTTCTTCGCCATGGAATCCGTGGTGGATGAAATGGCAGAAGCCATCGGCATGGAACCTCTCAAGTTCCGCCAGATCAACCACATAAAATCGGGCGAAGGCTCCCCCATCTTCGCCGCGCTGGGCGAAGGCCGGGAAGGCACGCCCATGACCGTGGGTTCCAACGCCCTCGGGGAATGCATCGTAAAGGGCGCCGAAGCCATAGGCTGGAAGAGCCGCGCCGACTGGCGCGGCAAGACCGGCCGCTACCGCCGCGGCCTCGGCATGGCCTGTCTGATGCAGGGCTCGTCTATCCCGGACATAGATATGGGCGGCGCCATGATAAAGATAAACGAGGACGGCTCCTTCAACCTTAATATAGGAGCCACCGACCTGGGCACAGGCTCGGACACGGTGCTGGCCCAGATAGCCGCCGAGGAACTGGAGACGACCACCGACAAGATGATAGTTTACTCTTCCGACACGGACATGACTCCCTTCGATGTGGGCGCCTACGCTTCGTCCACGACGTATCTCTCCGGAGAAGCCGTGCGCAAGGCCGCGGCCAACGCCAAACGGCAGATACTATTTACCGGCGCCGAGATGCTGGGCCTGAAGGTGCAAGAAGTGCACTGCGAGTACGCGCACGTGCTGAACGGGGACGGCAGCAAGAAGGTCTCGTACAGCGACATCGCCAACTACTCGCTCTACCAGAAGAACCAGTACCAGATCATAGGCACCGCTTCGCATATTACCAAAAAGTCCCCTCCGCCCTTCGCCGCCCACTTCGCCGAGATAGAGGTGGACACGCTGACCGGGTTCATTAAAGTGCTCAACTATGTTTCGACCATAGACTGCGGCACCGCCATAAACCCGGCCCTTTGCGAAGGTCAGACCGAGGGCGGTACGCTCAACGGGATCAGTTACGCCCTTACCGAGCAGTACCTCTTCGAGAACGGCCGCATGAGGAACGCCTCCTTCGCCGACTACCACATCTACTCCATGCGCGACAGACCGCGCGTGCAGGCGATCCTGGTGCCGTCGTACGAGGAGACCGGGCCTTTCGGCGCCAAGAGCGTGTCCGAGATCTGCATCAACGGGCCGGCGCCCGTCTTCGCCAACGCCATCTACAACGCCACTGGCGCCCGCATTAGAGAATTCCCCTTCACCCCTGATAAGGTGCTGGCTGCAATCCAGGCCGTACAGAAGAAATAAGAACGTAAAAGTAACGGCGCCGCTGTAAAAACAGCGGCGCCGTAATTTTTTACCTCTGAAGTCTTCCTGACTTCCGCAGCCCCTCTTAAATCCGAGGCTCTCACGACGAGAGCCTCTTGAGATTTGGGTGCCTCGTTGCTAAAATAGAGTCATGTTTATTAGAAGAAAGAAGAATAAAAGTGGCTCCGTCAGCATACATGTAATA
>CAIXBR010000078.1 GCA_903917735.1 uncultured Elusimicrobia bacterium
CGTCGCGCACACCGTGCGCGCGCCTCATACTCTCGGCCTCCGCGCTTACGCAAGCGTCGGCCTCCGAGAAGTCCCGCCGAACCCATACCCTCGCCAGGCCCCCTCCGCACAATCTGGCGCAGGTTACGTTCCCAAATTAATAGTAATTAACCCCGCCCTTCCTTACGCCGAATTGTCCTCCACCCCTCACGGAAGGAGCCGTTTGCGTAAGCGCGGCGACTGAGTGGGGTTGGCGGCCACGGTGTGGCCGACCATGTGCCCGACAATCCCCTGCCGTCGGCACCCCGACTGGGCCTCTCTCGGACCAATACCAAAAGCTTTTATATTATCTGCGGTTTTACGCGGCGCTGGAATTGGCCGGTGAAGGTTTTGGGGGAGCAGAGTTCCCCCGCTTCGGCTATTACTTCGCCGCGGAGGATTGTGTATTTTGGGAAGCCGTATAATTTCTGGCCCTGCCACGGGGAGAAGTCGGTGTTGTGCTGTAGTTTATGCCAATCGGCTTTTACCGACGAGGTTGGTTCGATGATGGCAAAGTCGGCGTCGTAGCCTGGACGGATGAAGCCTTTAGTGGAGAGGCCCATAATGCGGGCCGGGTTCTCAGCCAGCATTTCTACCATTCTCTCTACGGTGATCTTGCCGGCTTTTACGCCGTATGTGTAGGCTGCCGCAAGCAGGGTCTGGGACCCGGGCATGCCCATCGGGAGCTTGCGGATGTCGCTCTTCCAGACGTTCTTCTGAGCGCGGGTGAAGGTGCAGTTGTCGGTGGCTATGACCTGTAATTGTTCCTTCTTCGCGGCCTTCCACAGCGCGCCGTTGTCTTCTTTTGTCCTTATCGGCGGGCAGCATGAATAGAGGTAGCCGTCACGGCCCTTGAAGCGGCTTTCGTCCAGCGCCAGGTACTGCGGACAGGTTTCCCCCATCACCTTCAGTCCGGCGGACCTAGCCGCGGCAACAATGGCCGCGGAGCCTGCCGAGGACAAGTGTACGAAGTAGACGGGGCTGCCGGCCGAGGCGGCCAGCACGGCTACCCGGCCCACAGCCTCTGTTTCAGTAAAAGGCGGGCGGGACATAGGCAGCGCTCTAATATCTTTAAGCGCGGCATAGGTTTCGGTAAGGAGGTCGATAACCGGCCCGTTCTCGGCGTGCACGCAGATCAGCGCGCCCAGCCTGCGGGCGGTGCTCAGGGCGGCGAAGAGCTCGGCATCGTCCGCCATAAGGCCGCGGGCGCTGTAGGCGGTGAACATCTTGAAAGTGGGCGCGCCGGCCTTTATGGCCTCTGCAATCCTTGCCGCGGGGTTCTTCATCCGTGCCCAGCCGGTCAGCATGCAGTGGAACGAAAAATCGGTATAGGCGCGGCCGGAGGCTTCCCGAATGCGCGCCTTAAGCCCGGCCAGGGGGCTTTCACCCGGGCCCTGTCCGGTGTAGTCTATAAATGTAGTTATCCCTCCGCAGGCAGCAGCGGCCGAGCCCGTGGTGAAATCGTCCGAGGTATATTTTCCGGGGCCCATCCGCAGCCGGAAGTGGGTGTGCGCGTCTATTATCCCCGGGAGTACCAGAAGCCCGCGCGCGTCTATAATACGGTTCGCTTTGGCGGCGGCCGAAACGGGGCTCACGGAGGCTATTCTACCGCCCCTGATAAAAACATCGCGGAGGGATGTTTTCCCTCCGCTTACGATCTTGCCGCCTTTTATCAATAGGTCAAAAGACATACAGGTGCCCAGGCTCAGGCGTTATCCATGTGATCCTGGTGGTGAGGCTCGTCCTCCCTGTGGTGGTACCCGAAAACTATGTTATACGCGAGTAAAGTGGCCGCTATGAAAGTGAAGGCGCACATTACCAGCCAGCCCCAGAGTATATGCGGGTTCCCTTCAGTCTGTACCACTATATAGGCCAGGAAACCGACAAAGCCCGAAGCGACCAGCCAGAAAAATGCAAAAACGGCGCGTATTAGGTTTGCCATGATATGGAAATTCTAAGATTTAAACCCTGTGAAGTCAATGAAGTAATCAGCGCCTGAAGAACGCGCCATGCAGGGCTTTAAGCAAAACTTCACCTTCGGCGTGGGAAGTGCGCAGCGTTGCCGCTCCCGAAGAAAAGTCTGTGACGTCCGCTTTGACGCCGCAGGAAGCCGCCGCCCGCAGCATCCCGGCCAGGTGGGTTTTATTGAGCCCGCGGCCTATAACCGAAACCAGCGTGCAGCCGCCTTCCTTCTTTATTGAAAGGCAGGTAGCTCCCCGGCGGCCGCCCGAGGCCGTGACCATGGTGCCGGGCTCGTCGTGGAAAGACGACCTCAGGTGCAGCGGTATCCGGTGCCCGGCGGCGTACTTTACCGCGCGCAGCTGGCGCACCTCGGTGCCTAGTTCGGCCAGCCGTATCACCTCTTCGTAGGAAATAGCTTTTATCTTGCGCGCGCCCGGCACTATGGCCGGGTGGGCGGTGTAGATCCCTTTTACGTCCGTGCGGAATTCGCAGCGGGCGGCTTTAAGCGCGCGGGCTATCACCACGGCGCTCAGGTCGGAACCCCCGCGGCCGAGAGTTGTTATCTCGCCGCGCGGAGAGACTCCCTGGAAGCCGGCCACTACCGGCACGCGGCCAGCCTTGAGCTCACGCCTGAGGCGGTGCGCGTCCACGGACAGCACCGCGGCGGCGGAAAAAACCGCGTCCGTTCTTATGCCCGCCTGCGAACCGGTAAGGGATATTGCTGCCGCCCCTTCGTAAGCGAGCGCCAGCGCCACCAGCGCGGCGCTGATCTGCTCGCCGGAGGCCAGCAGCGCGTCTATTTCCCGCAGGGAGGGGTTGTTCCCTCCGGCGAGCGCTGCGAGCTTTAACAGGTCGTCGGTTGAATCCGCCGGCGCGGAAACCACGGCCACCGGCGAAAAACCGCGCTTCCGTTCGCGCAGCACCATTGCGGCGGCCCGGCGTATCCGGCCCGGGTCCGCCAGGGAGCTGCCTCCGAATTTGATTATGATGATCTTCATTGTGTGATTACACGGGCTGAAAAAAATTACACCGATCTGATAGGATTATCCGTGTGATCCTTCTCAAACCGGTGTAATCAGGCAGTTCCCTGTTGTTAAACCATCGTTGCGGTCACGCGGATTATCTCGGACAGGGTCGTAGAGCCTGCGCGGGCTTTCAAAATGCCGTCCATCAGCAGCGTGCGCATCTTGCCGGTGCGGATAGCTGTGCGCTTTATCACGTCGGTGGGCGCGTGGTCTAGGATGTGCTTGCGGATCTCCTCGTTCATCAGCATCAGCTCGAAGATGCCGGTGCGGCCCATATAGCCAGTGCTGCGGCACTCCGGGCAGCCCTTCTCCACCTTGTAAGTGGCGCCGGGCTTGAGGATGAGTTCCTTTACCAGCTTCCCCTCTTCCGGGTCCATGTTCTTTATGAATTCGTTGACCACCGGCTCCGAAGGAGCCGCGGCGTTCTGGGAGCACTTCGGGCAGACCTTGCGCACAAGGCGCTGGCTCAGGGCGCCCAGCATGGAGGAGCCGATAAGGAACGGTGGTACGCCCATCTCGAACAGGCGCTCTATTATGCTGGCCGAGTTTATGGTGTGGATGGTGGTGAACAGCAGGTGGCCGGTAAGGGCGGAGCGCAGGCTGATCTCCGCCGTGTCGAAGTCGCGGATCTCGCCCACCATTATGACGTCCGGGTCCTGGCGCAGTATGGTGCGCAGGCCTTCGGTCCAGGTAAAGCCGGTTTTCGCGCTGATCTGGGCCTGGTTTATGCCCTCAAGGCGGTATTCCACCGGGTCCTCTAGGGTGATGATGTTGATCATCGGGGTGTTGATGTTCTTGAGCATCGCGTAAAGCGAGGTGGTCTTGCCGGAGCCTGTGGAGCCGGTGATGAAGAATATCCCGTAAGGGTTGCGTATCAGTTTTTTGATGATAGTGAGGGCTTCCTGGTCCAGGCCGACCTGGTCTATGTCCAGGCCTAGCTGCTGGCGGTCCAGCACGCGCAGTACCAGCTTCTCGCCGTTCACGGTAGGGAAGGAAGAGACGCGCACCTGTATGGCGCGGCCGGCCAGCATCTTCTGGAAGCGGCCTTCCTCGTTGCGGAAGGATGTCGGAGGTTCCGGGTCAAAGCCGGCCAGTACGCGCAGGCGCTGGGTCAGCGGGATGTCGGAGTTCCTCGGGGCACTCAGCATATCCTGCAGTATGCCGTCCACGCGGAAGCGTACCCGCAAGTTGGGGCCCTGGGATTCTATGTGCACGTCGCTGGCCCGCTCTTTTACGGCGTGCTCCAGGATAAGGTCGCTGAGCTTTATGGCGAGGTCTATGCCGGGAGCCCGGCCCTTGGCCTTTACCAGTTCATTGTAGCTGTCCTCAAGCGAGCCATCCATCTGGACAGGGGCCTGCTGGCCCGGCTGAGGGCTTTCGCCTTCCTGCCTGTTTCCCCAGAATGCCATTTTAGTCTCCTAAGTCTTTGCCTGTAAAACAAGACGGAAAACCCGCCGGTACATCATTTTAATTATAACAAGAAAAATTATTTATACTCAACTTTCAGGACCGTGAGATGTTTCTCGCCGTTGGGCAGGCGTATTTTAAGGGCGGCTCCCTCGGCGGCCCCGAGCAGGCCCTGGGCCAGCGGCGAACTGACAGAGATCTTGCCGGCGGAGGGATCGGCTTCGTCCGCGCTGGAAAGGGTGTATGTCAGGGTAGACCCGGACTTCTCGTCCCGCATGGTCACGGTGGCGCCAAGACTTACCTGGTCCTTGTTGATGGTGAGGTTGTCCACTAGCTTGGCCCCGCGCAGGCGCAGTTCCAGCTCGCTTATGCGCTGCATCACCTGGCTCTGCTTTTCCTTGCCGTAGATGTAGCCTGCGTTCTCTTTCAGGTCGCCCTGCTCTCGGGCTTCGTTTATTTCAACGGAAAGCTCGTTCTTTTGGCGTTTTAACTCCGCCAGTTCGGCCTGCAACTTTTCATAGCCGTCTTTAGTAAGATAGATCTCGGACATCTCGTTCCCCCCCAAGTTAGAAGAAAGCCCCGTCCCGCTTCTGCGCTTGTCTGGCGGGACAGGGCTTGCGTACCAAATCTGTGGCACCGAGAGGATTCGAACCTCTGACCTAGCGCTTATGAAACGCCCGCTCTTACCAACTGAGCTACGGTGCCGAAAATCGTTGGCGGGCTGGTTTCCTCACCGGGGACCGAAGTCTTCGGGTGAACATGAAAAGTATACAAAAAACTTATTGTAAAGACAAATTTTGTTTCCTATAATTCTCCATACTGGTTAAGCGGTTTTCGGGTCAAAAGGGGTCAAACATGTCAGATGTGAAAGTTTCCAAAGAAGAGCTGCTGAAAAAGGCGAATAAGCCGGCTGAGGACGCCATGGTCCTGCACCCGTTCTATAAGGGCAAGGTCGAAATTACGCCCAAGTGCTGTATCCGCGACATAAACGATTTCGCCATCTGGTACACCCCAGGTGTTGCGGCTGTCTGCAAGGACATACAGGCGCACCCGGAGAAGGTTTACGAGCACACCAACAAGGGCAACATGGTGGCGGTGGTTTCGGACGGCACCCGCGTGCTGGGCCTGGGCGACATCGGCCCGGAGGCCGGCCTGCCCGTGATGGAAGGCAAGGGGTTGATCTTCAAGTACCTGGGCGGCGTGGACGCCTTCCCCATCTGCCTCAAGACCAAGGACCCGCAGGAAATAATAAAGACCGTGCAATTCCTCGCCCCCTCCTTCGGCGGCATCAATCTGGAGGACATTTCCCAGCCCAAGTGTTTCGACATCCTCGACGAGCTGCGCCGCACCATGGATATCCCGGTCTGGCACGACGACCAGCAGGGCACGGCCACGGTATGCCTGGCCGGCCTTATCAACGCGCTGAAGATAGTTAAGAAGAACATTCAGGACGTTAAGATAGTGCTGTTCGGCGCGGGTGCCGCCAACATACGTATAGGCACTCTTTATATGCATTATGGCGCCAAACCGGAGAACCTTATTTATGTGGACTCTAAAGGCACCCTGCATAAGGGCCGTGCGGACCTCAAAGAGCACCGCGAGAAATGGCATATGTGCCAGGTCACGAACGGCAGGCAGATAGTGGGCAAACTGGCTGACGCGCTGAAGGGCGCGGACGTGCTGAGCGCGGCCTCCACCCCCGGCCCGGACGTTATCAAGAAAGAGTGGGTGGCCACCATGAACAAGGATGCCATCTGCTTCCTGACCGCCAACCCCATCCCCGAGATGTGGCCCTGGGACGCGAAGGAGGCCGGCGCGCGCGTGGTAGCCACCGGCCGCTCGGACTTCCCGAACCAGGTTAATAATTCGCTGGGCTTCCCCGGCATTTTCCGCGGGGCCCTGGACGTGCAGGCCAGGACCATCACCAACGAGATGTGCGTGGCGGCCGCCGAAGCGCTGGCCGGCTACGCTGTCACGTCCGGCAAGATGGGAGAGGACTACCTGCTGCCTCATATGGACGAGCCCCAGGTCTATATAGAAGAGGCCGTGGCCGTAGGGATGAAGGCCATAGAGCAGGGCGTGGCCCGCAAGAAGCTGACCGAAAAGGAACTCAGGGCCAGCGCCGAATTCCTTATAAAGCGCGCTATCAAAGATGTTGAAGTGCGTCAGAAGGAAGGCATAGTGAAGATGCCGTAATTGACCGGCCTTCTATCAGGAAAAGCCCGGGGGAAGCCTCCCGGGCTTTTTTATGGTGGTGCGCGCGGCATATGCTGAAAGAAGCGCGTAGCATAAGTACGAGCCGACGTACAGAAACCGAATATGGGGCTCTTATACTGAAATTATTTAACTTAATTTATCGTTATTGTCACATCGCCGGCCTTAGGCGTATAGTCTCCGCCCGTTCCAATCTGAAATAGCACGAAGGGGTGTATGCAGCTGCCGTTGATAGGGTAGTTCCACATGATTCCCTGTGACGTCGGGGCGGAGATCGTAGGAGCTAAGAGAGACCCGGTGGCACTGTCGATATCGTTCGTAAGACTGAGCCCCCCGTTATCGTAACCGTAGCCGGAAGTGTGGGCGCCTCCGTAGGCGCAGCCTATTTTAATATCGTATACGACCGATTTCCAGCTGGTTGCCGCCAGAGTGATGTTGATGGCGTGGGTATAGGTTCCGGTCTTTTGATAAGGGATGGTCAAAACACCTCCCTGGTCCGGCGAGGTGGAGCCGATCAGCAGCGAGCCCTGCGAAGCCTGAACCTCCAATTTTGCATTGGGGCTTACGGTCCCGATGCCCACGTTGCCGGCCTCTGTTAATCTCATTTTAACAGTCGGCACGGGTGTCCCTCCTATTTCCGCCGAACCGGTAACCCATGAAAAACCATTGTTATATCCTGCGCGAGTACTGCTTTGAACCTAAATTCGGCAGTTAGGACTGAAAAACCAGGGCCTGGGGCGTGGTTCCCAGCGGCCTTCCACGCAGAAAACGCGCAAAAATCCTGCTCAAGATTATCCGCCACCGCTCTTCCCTGCTCAACTGCTCCGCAGTTGTCC
>CAIXBR010000079.1 GCA_903917735.1 uncultured Elusimicrobia bacterium
GCAGAACAACGGTAAAAGCGGTTTAAGCGCGGGCGCCGGCATAATGGCGCTGGGTGCGCAACTGGACTACGCGGTATCGCCGGAGGCGGGGCTGGGCGGCGTACAGCGCCTGACGCTGAAGAAAAAATTCTAAAGTTGAAAATAGATTCCGCTGAAAAACCCCCTGTTTCCCCACTATCTTAAAAACAGGGAGTTTTCAGCGGAATCAAAAGTAAAGACTTGACCCCTTCGCTGCTGTTACTCGTAATGGGTCCACATCCGTAATATCTTTACGGTGTGTTCGGTTTTGTAGACCTGGTAGACGAGGCGGTGCTTGATGTTAATGCGCCGGGAGTAAGCGCCGGCGAGATCTCCCACGAGCGTTTCGTAAGGGGGGGGATTCTGGAATGGGTTAGTGTGTAAAACCTCGAACAGAGCGTCTGCGCGGCCACGAAGCCCGGAGGTTTGGATCTTCTTTGCGTCCTTGCAAGCGTCCCGAGTAAAAACAAGTTCCCAAATCACCATGGCAGCTTCTTTGAGCATTTGGCAACGGGGGTCTTCATGTTTTTAATAAGGGACTCGCGCATATCAGGGACGGACAGAAGATAAAGCGTCTCCTGAATGGCTTCCCAATCTTCGGAAGAAACAAGGACCGCAGAGGCGCGGCGCCCTTTTATCTGCACCGGCCTGTGCGAAATGACAGCCGCATCAACAAGGTTGAAGAGCTGCGCACGGGCCTGGCTGGTAGTTATGGTAGTCATATCCTTATTGTACCAGATATAGTACCAATCGGCAAGGGCCAGAATTGTCTAACGCAAGATGAGCCTGATGCTGCTTTTACTTAAAAAGCAGACTTATTCCTGACCCCTTCGCCGCTAAAGCGGTGCGTTCACTTTTTGTATTCGAAGCCTTTGGCGTCGATGTAGAAAGAATGGTCCTTAAGGGTGACTTTCGCCAGGCCGCCTTTAAAACCGCGCACCTGGTCGTATTTGAAGGAGATTACGGCGTTGCCGGTCTTGTCTATAAAGCCCCAGCCGCCTTTCATTTCCTTAAGAACAGGCGCCAGCCCGCCCTCGAAAGAGGCGCACATGGTGAAAGTGAAGGGGATGATTTCCGTGCCTTCCTGGTCTATGTAGCCGCAGCGCCCTTCGGCTTTAAGGGACTGGGCGTGGGCCAGGCCCTCGCTGTACGGGCCTATTAAAATATAGGGGCGTTCCTTAAAAGCCAGCGTCTCCCGGCTGATAAAGCCGTACTTCTCTCCCATCCTGGCCGCGGCGAAACCGC
Source organism: uncultured Elusimicrobia bacterium (assembly GCA_903917735.1). Lineage (GTDB taxonomy): Bacteria > Elusimicrobiota > Elusimicrobia > Elusimicrobiales > UBA9959 > UBA9959. The sequence continues at coordinate 1,264 of CAIXBR010000079.1, forward strand.
GGCTGAAGGGGAAAGCCTCTTCGTAAACCGGCGGCAGCGCTTCCCTGCCGGAAAGGTCAATATAGCCGTAGCGCCCGCCCACCCGCACCCGGGCCAGGCCTTGGCTGGGCGGATAGATCTCGTCGTAAATGCCGCCGCGGAACTCGCGGGAATCCTTAAGCAGCAGGCCCCAGCGCCCGTCCTTCCTGGCCGGCGCGGCGCCCTCCGTAAAGGGCAGCAGCAGTTCGTACTCGAAAGGCACTACGTTTTTCCCGTTCTTGTCCACGCAGCCCCAAAGCCCGCGGCTTTTAACAGGCGCGCAGCCTTCGCTGAAAGAGCCGGCGGACTGGTAACGGAAAGGCAGCGCTTTTTTCCCTTTCCTGTCTATGAAGCCGAAATTAGTGCCGGAGCGCACCAGCGCCAGGTCTTCGCTGAAGGGTTCCGCGTAATCATAGCGCGCGGGGATCATTAACTTGCCCCCGGGTGCGGCGTAGCCCCATTTGTCCCCGGCATTGTAGGGGATAAGTTCCTGGGCCTGCGCGGCCGCGCAGCAGGCTAGTGTGATAAGTAAAGCGGCTTTCTTCATGATGAAATGATACTAATTTTTATTTGTATAATCCCTGTAATATGAAAAAAAGAATAGCGGTTTATCCCGGCAGCTTCGACCCGGTGACCTTCGGCCACCTGGACATAATAGACAGGGCTTCCAAAATTTTCGACCAGGTGGTGGTAAGCGTTTTCGTGCACAGCGGCAAAAAGCACATGTTCAGCGTGGAAGAGCGGGTGGCCATGCTGAAGGCGTCGCTGAAAGGCAAAAAGAACGTCTCCGTGGACTGCTTCGAGGGCCTGCTGGTGGACTATGTAAGGATGAAGAAGACCGATGTGGTCATACGGGGCCTGCGCGCTATCTCGGACCTGGAGTACGAGTTCCAAATAGCCGCTATAAACCGCACCCTGTATTCCCATATAGAAACGGTTTTCTTCATGCCGCGCCAGCGCTATACCTATCTTTCGTCCAGCGTAGTGCGGGATGTCGCTCACTTTAAGGGCGATGTGTCCAAGCTGGTGCCGCCTTGTGTGGTTAAAGCCATAGCCAAACGCAACAAGGCCGCCTGAGGGTTCTGTATACAAATTATCATAGGCAAAAAGTGGAATAATTTGGTATATTATCCGGACTCGCAGTAGTGGTTAGGGGCGGTATGAGGCTTGCCCCTGAGTGCGGAATATTAACATTAAGGGGAAAATAAATGAAAAAAACAATGCTTGCAGCTGGTTTGCTGTGCGGCGTTTTTATGACGGCGAATAACGCTTTCGCCTGGGACTATGCATGGCCTTTTACATCTACATCGAGGTCCCTGGCAGTATCCCATGTAAGCGTTGATGCTTATCTGCCGTGGAATTCCGGCGGTTCGGCCAAAGCGATGGGTATGGGCGGCGCTTTTACGGCCGTCGCTGATGACTTGGGCGGTGCTGTGGAGTACAATCCCGCCGGCCTTAGCTATCTGGAGCATGTTAATGTCGGAGCGCTGGCAATCGCCAACCGCGCCACTTCGCTCAGCGCAACGGGCGCTAAAACCAGCAAGTGGACCTTTACCCCCACGTATGCCGGCGGAGCCCTTAAGATCGGTCCGCTTGCCGTTGCTGTAAGCCGCAAGCAGCCGCAGGAGAACCCCGGAGCCTACCTTAAACTTTCACGGGCAGGATGGTGGGGCATAGTAGCTCCGGACGGCTTCCCGATGAATTACGATACGGTAAGCGACAAAATGGACACGTCCGGACTTAAGACTTATGTTCTTACCGCGGCTATAAAGCTGGGCAGATTATCTCTGGGCGCCAATTATAACAGCATAAAGGGCGACATCACCCGCGTGCAGAGCGGCGGGATCAGCGCTCAGCAGGCAACCTGGTATACTACCGGTCAAAGCAACCGCTTTTATACCTCTGAAAAAGTACAGTTCAACGGCTACACCATGGATGCCGGTGCGCTGTTGGATATGGGAATACTTCGCCTTGGAGCCTCCGCCAAAAACTTCAAGGGCAGCGTTGATGTAACGCGCAATTCCTACTGGTCGGATAACTTTGTCTGGGGGAGCGGTTCCGGGCCGCAGAACAATTGGACCTGGACCTCACCTACCACCAAAGAAAACATGACCGAGTTCGCGCCGACCTATTCAGCCGGCGCCGCGCTGCTGCTTGGAAAACTTGTGACGGTCGACATGGATTATGTCACCGCTACCCTGCAGGATTCCACTAAAGCCATGGGGCGTCTTGGCGCCCAGGTCGCTGTTATCCCCGGGTTCCTCTTCGCCCGCGGCGGCGTGAAATCCGACTTCAAGAACCTCGTTCAGGGGCAGAACAACAAGACCAACGAATACTTCCTTGGAGCTGGTCTTAAGCTCGCTGTCTTGACCGTGGACGCTTCCGCTTCGCTGGTACAGGCGAAAGCTGGAAACGCAGGCGGAGACATGACTGGCTCCGTAAGCGCCATGCTGAAGTTCTAAACCGGCTTCCAAAGCGGTTTAAAAGAGATCCCCTTCTAGCGATAGAGGGGGATTTTCTTTTGTGGAAGTTACTCGAACTCGGTGAGGTTCTTGCGGTATTTCAGGGGCACGTTCTGGCGTTGCAGTTTGGGATTGGTGCGCTCTTTGATGGCGGCGGTTTTGAAGAAGTGCTTCCACAGGGCCTGCACTTCGTCCTCTTTCCCGTCCAGCTCCAGCGCGCGCGCCGCGGTGAGCGGAGCGTAAATAAGCCTTCGGTTGAAATAAAGGGCCGCTTTCCCGCGCCTGCCGTCGTGTATTACCCAGTTGAACTCGCCTAGCCGCGCCCGGAAATGCGGCGCTACCAGCGGCAGTATGTTGTGGTCCGGCTCTATCTTTGAATAAAGCGTTTTGTCCGCCAGTTCCTTAAAGCGGACGAAGCCCTTGAACATATGCGCCTCGCCGCCCACGCTGGCCGCAAGGCCGTGCACCTTCTTCACCCGGTCGTCAGCCAGCATGCTGTCGGCTATGGGGCCTTTCTCGGCCAGGAGTTTCACATATTCAAATATGGCGGTTTCCGCGCCCGGCGCTTCGGAAAGGAAAGCGAAGCGCACATGCTGCCAGGATTCGGCAGAGCCGCGCCGCTCTATAAGGTCCCGCGCAGCCGCGGCTTTTTCCGGGTCCGTCCCGGCGTTCACGAATTCGGAGAACAGCCCCGCCTCCGCCTTGTCCTCTTTTGAAATGGCGCAGGCGTACCCGCCCTCCAGCCCCAGCGAGAGCGCGGTCAAAAAGCCTTCAAAGCTGCCGTCGTAAAGAAAAATCCTCATAGCTGGCCGGTAACCGTCCCGGTCAGGCCCTCCTTAACCAGTTCACTCTCGCTGAACAGGTCCAGCTGGCCGTTGGTGTTCTTGTGCTCCAGCAGTTTTATCTTTATGGCCTCTTCGGTTTCTTTCTTTATGCCGCCGTATTGGCCGCCGGCGGTAACGAAATATACTGCCCGCTTCATCACCACGCCCAGCTTTTTAAGGTCGTCCAGTTTAAGCTGCCAGGCGCGGCGGGCGCGCAGTATCCTTTTGGCCGAGGTTACGCCTATGCCGGGCACGCGCAGGATCTCCTCGTAGGAGGCTTTGTTCACCTCCAGCGGGAACTTGTCCAGGTTGTTCAGCGCCCACACGGTTTTGGGGTCGAAGGTCAGGTCCAGGGTAGGGTGAGCCTCGTCCAGGAGTTCGTCCGCGGTGAAGCCGTAGAAGCGCAGCAGCCAGTCCGCCTGGTAAAGGCGGTGCTCGCGCAGCAGCGGCGGCTCCCGCAGCGCAGGCAGGCGGCTGTCCTTCATCACGGGCACGAAGGCGGAGTAGTAGACGCGTTTCAGGCGCATCTTGTGGTACAGGGCCTCGCTCAGCTTCATTATTTCCCGGTCGGTTTCCGGGGTGGCGCCTATTATAAGCTGGGTGCTCTGGCCGGCCGGGGCGAAAGCGGGGGCGCTTTTGATGGAGCGGCGCTCGTCCTTTGAGGCGGAGATCCTTTGCGCCAGGCGGCTCATGGGGCGCAGTACGGTCTCTTTGGTCTTGCCGGGGGCCAGCAACTGCAGGCTTTTGTCGGTGGGCAGCTCAATGTTGACGCTCACGCGGTCCGCCCATAGGCCGGCCTGGTCTATAAGGCTCTGGTCCGCGCCGGGGATCACCTTCATATGTACGTAGCCGTTGAAGCGGAAGGTTTCGCGCAGTTTGCGCACGGCCTGCAGCATCAGCTCCATGGTGTGGTCGGGGGACACTATTATGCCCGAGCTCAGGAACAGCCCCTCTATATAATTCCTTTTATAGAACTCGAAGGTGAGGCCGGCTATTTCGTCCGGGGTCAGTATGGCCTTGGCGGAGTCGTTAGACCTGCGGTTAATACAGTAGGCGCAGTCGTACACGCACTCGTTCGTCATCAGGATCTTCAGGAGCGAAATGCAGCGGCCGTCGGACGTCCAGCTGTGGCAGACGCCGCCCAGGTGGGCCGCGCCGGTGCCTTTACCACCGCGGTCGGAACCGCTGGAGGCGCAGGAGGCGTCGTACTTGGCCGACTCGGCCAGTATCTCCAGTTTCTTGTCCAGGTCCATATAAAAAGTATAGCAGGCTACCCCGACAACGTAGTGTCGAGTTGAATTTAGCGATATTTATCTTTACCGAGCAGGAACGGGAAAGCCTGGTTGCTATTTTTATATTATAACTTGAATCCTGCACGGGAAACATCATCGAACACATCATCGAAAATGCAGGATTCCCCGCGCAAGCGGGTTGAGGACTCAGCGCTATGCGCGCCAAGTCCGAAAAAGTGTATCCCGGAGCGTAGCTCCCCTGAGCGCTGCGAAGGGAAAAATTCAACTGAATTTTTCGGGGTCGCTGAGCGGCACAGGATCTGCAACCATGGAAAAAGTTTATATTTACGCGCTGTTGGCCAACCTGAGTTTTGCGGTTGGCGTGCAGTTCTTCACGCATTACGCGCGCAGGATCTCCAGTCTTTGGGTGAACTGCTTCAAGGCCGTGGTGGCTGCGGCGCTGTTCGCCCTGACCGTGGCTTTTCAGGGCGGTTTTCACGGGATAAGCGCCTGGTGCCTGTCGCTGTTCTTCCTTTCCGGGGCCATCGGCCTGGGCCTGGCCGACATTTTTCTGATAAAATCATTCTCGCTGATGGGGCCGGGCCGCACCATGCTGCTTTACGGTTTCCAGCCGTTCATTATTGGCGTCATCAGCTATTTCGCCTTCGGCCAGGCAGTGGACGCCCGGAAGTTTCTGGCTATCCTGTTCTTCATTGTCTGCCTGTTCATCTTTTCGCTCGAATCCTTCAGGAAGCACGGCCACTGGAACGTGAAGGCGGGCCTGTTCGCGCTTTGCGCCATTACGCTGGACGCGCTGGGCGTACTGCTGACCCGCTACGCTTTCAACCTGGCGCCCGGCATAGGCACCACGGAGGGGAACTTTTACCGCGCCCTCGGCGCGCTGGTGCTGCTTGCCGTGCTTTCGCGGTTGCGGCCCTTCCAGTTCTTCAAAAAACTGAAGACCCTGCGGCCCATGAGCATTTTCTGGATAGGCCTGGGCTCGTTCGCGGGCACTTACCTGTCGCTGGTGTTCTACCTGAGCGCCATCCGCTACTCCGGGGCCCTCGCCGCGGTTTCCGGCATTGCCATCACCGGCACCATCTTCGCCTCCGCCTTCGAATGCGCGATAGAGCGGAAACTGCCCTCGGCTTACCTTATGGTCTCGTTCGCCTTCTTCCTGGGCGGCATGAGTTTCCTGTTCTGAACTTATAGCGGCAAGGGAAGTTTCCGGCAAATTTTGGGTAAAATAAAAAAGACGGTTCTCCGGGAAAACCAGCCGGTAATCGCTCTTTTATTTCCTACATAAATTTAAAATACAGCTTAACGGTGGAGTTGTGTTGCGACTGGAAACGTGCCGTAGTTATGTATCTTGGTCTGCATCGCGGGAGTCAATTGCTTGAAGAGTTCCGCGTTATACGCGTGGGACGGCGTATTAACGGGCGGGAAGGGGTTCGCTGCCGTAAATAATTGCGAGGCCGCTATGCTGTAGGACCGGGAGATTTCCGCGGGTGAGCCCGTTGTCACGGCCGGATCCACATCGGTGGCCACGATAGAAATATTGTCGTCGCTGTTGCGCATTATATCGAAAACCCGGAATTGCTGGGCGTAATCCCTTAACGAGGGGGTTTCCACCATCCAGAAACCGAATTCAGGGTGTGCCGGGTCCGTGGAAGGTATTGCCGTGATGACATTGCGGTGCAAATGCCCCGACATCCACATCAGCAGATTGGGATACGTATGCAGTTTGGTTATTAAATTAGCCAGAGTGGGAGTTGACGTAGGGTCCCACAGGCCGGGCAGTATGGGGACATGCGCGGCGATTATCATAAGCTGATCCGCGGCTTGCCCGCTGTCGAGCTGGCTCACCAGCCAGTTGTAGCGTGTAGAGTCGAGATAGCCGGCCGCCCCCGCCATTCCCGCTACATCGTCCTTTTCGGTATCGTCGAGAACTATCACCTTTATCGGGAGATCGGCCTTGGGCATGAAACTGTAGCACGGGAAGGAAAGATTGTTCTTGTCAAAGCCGTGGCCAACCGGACCCGACGTCGTGTTGAAAAATTCGTTTATCCAGGCCGTCTTGGGAAGAGAACGGCGGTCGGGATTGGCGTTCACACTGGGCGGGGTCGCGAAATTCGCCTCGGGGCCCGCGCCGTAGACCTCGCCGTAAGGTGTCGAGCTTTTTACGACGCCGCCGTAGAAGCCGGTTCCGGTGAGGGGATTGGGGGTACTGATGTTGACATCCATAAGAGTCTCGCCGATAGCGGCGTTCATGGTTTGCGGTGATTGCGCCCAGGTGCCGAGGTAAAAATGGTCGTGATTGCCGAGGACCTGATACCAGGGAATAGTCTTGTCGAGCCCCGCGGTTTTGAAGGCGCGCATGTAATCGGTGGAGTAGCTGTTTATGGGGTCGGAATTTGGATTTATCGTCTTGCCGTCGATGGTGTCGATATACCAGCGCAGCTCGTTATACTCCGAGTTATTGGAGGCGTCGCCTAAAAACAGGCCGAAATCCATAGCCTGCTTCGCGTGCAGCCCGTTGACGGTCTGCACAGCGGCGTCAAGGACTTGAGTCGTGTAGGGCATGACCGGGGAATAGGCCGACGAATTGCCCGCATTGGTCAAACCGGAAACCATCAGGTTCGCCGGACACTGCACGTCGGTTATATGCACGTCCGACATGGTGAAAAAATGCAGGAGCCTGGCGGCATTCGTAGTCGGCGTATAGCCGGAGGGCATGATGTCCGTGCTTTTCACTACGGCAAGTGCCGCGCCAGCCTGCCAAACACCATAGCCGTATTGCGCGAATTTAGCGCCCTCATTGGGGCCGACCAAAGGCGATCCGCCCGGAACGGCCACGGGGATGACGGTGCTTTCAAGCGTCGTCCTGATCGTTGAATTGACAGGATAAGCGGGAAGTGCCGCCTGCCTGTCCTTCTCCGCCCGGGCGTCCGCTATTTTTTGGTCCAGCTTGTCCACCTGCGCTTTCACAGCTCCGGGCATGCCGAAGTATATGCCGCTGGCGTTGGCAATACCGCTGAACCCGAGTATCACAACCGACAGAAATAAGTATTTTTTCATATTATTGCCCTAAAAATAAAAATTGATCCCCGAATTCACCACAAACGCCAATCCGTTCGAGTTCAGCGAGGTCGCGCGATCCTTGGCGTTTATGTAAGCCGGGCCTATGTCGGCCTGCAAAGAGACGTTTTTCAATATAAACACTTCCGTCCCCGCGAACGCTTCCGCGGCTACGCCGGTCCCTTTGCTCAGTTTCCCTTTGAAGGTTATGGCGTCTAACTCCACGCCCCAGAAAAACTTAAGTTGATCGCCTTTTTTCGGGGCTCCGTTATAGAAATAAAGCCGCAGTCCTCCCACTCCCACCTTATTCATATACTGACCCTTGAGTTCGGCGGCGAAGCCGCCGCTTAAAAACACTTTAATATTCGCTCCGGGATAGTTGAAGCCGAAAGCCGCTTGATATGTTGCATCTTCAATGCTCGGACACACCGGCAAGGGATATATGCCGGTCTGGGGCGCTTGCGCCTTTACTTCGGCAACCTGCGGCACGGTGGATATCTGCGTGGTTGTGGCGGATTGAAGCGGCGCGGTTTGCGGCGCGGCAGAGCGCGCCGCGCCCGGAGGCTGGGCTGCCGCGCTCCCGTCGGTGTTCCAGGAGTTAATTTGCGCGTAGGACTGCGGCGCAAGCGCTGCCAACAACAGCAGTGACGCCACCGTGGTAAAGGCCGAGATCCCGATTTTTTTAAAATACATGTTCCCTTTATAGGCAGCCACACTGCGGAGGGTCAACTCTATGGAACCCACCCCGGCTGACGCCCCGGCCAATGACCGCCCGACACTCCCACCGCCGGGCTCGGTGGGGACCTGCAAAATTTAAAAGAAAAGCACCGTTTTTATTATTATAGCGGTTAGGGATTTTTTCGGCAACTTTCAGGAGAAGGGAAAAGGGCGATTCTCCGGAAAAACCAGCCGATAACCGCTCTTGCGTTTCCTGAAGAGTTAATTTTAGGGCCTTTTTTCAGGTTCCGTGGCCAAGCCCCGATTTGGGTAGCCTGTTTATTTTGATAGTCTTGCCTGCAGCAGGCCCATTAATTAAAAGCGCCGTTTTTTATTCACGGCCGTGCGCTTTTATATAATAAAGAGGAAACTTACTTTAAAGGATGGACCGGATGCTTAAATTATTCCTGTTTGTCGGCCTGGCCCTGCCCGCCGCGATATTCGCGGGGGCTGTAGACGAAAATGTGCTGATACCCTCCTCTATTACGGCGCGCAGCCCGGCCCAGCCGGGGCTTACCGCCGAGCTGCGGCTGAAGGTGAATGCCCTCGGGCTTAACGGGATCAAGGGATCCGGAGACAAGCTGGTATCCAGGGCGCTGCTGCTGCTGCCTAACGACCGGGCAAGGTCAGGCGTGATCAATTTCGAGATAGAGGGCGGCAGCCGGCCGGGGGTTTACCAGTGCGAGGCGCTGGGCAGGGGGATAACCTCCACCTCTACGGTGGACGGCTGGCAGTGGGGCCTGATAGCCGGCACCAAGATCTTTTACGCGTCCGAGGACGTCACCGACGGCGCCACCATACCCGGGGTCTATGACCTGAGGAATATTTCCCCCGACAAATACGAGATAGCCCTGCTGGGCAAGCCGGGCACTCCGGAGGAAGAAGCGGGGGTGCCGACCGACACTAAAAGCAAAGAGGGCAAGCCGCGCCCCTATTTCACGGGCGCCTGGCGGGACTGGTATCCCGCAGGCGCGCGCGTAATGCCGGTGGACCTGATGTGGGCCGCCGATTCCCAGAAGGGCACGCAGGGCGAAGGAGTGCCGTACTTCGAGCGCCGCCCCACGCCTTCGGGCGCCGCGTCTAAGGCGAGACAGGCGGCGCAGTTGGCGCATAACCCCAAATATTATTTCGGGCCGTACGGCCGCACTGGTTTCGCCGTGCACACCGACCGTTGGGAGGAGCCGTCCAAACAGGCGGACCCGCAATACGCCGGGCGCCCAGAGCTGCAGGACTTCCGCTGGCGCGATACCGACGGCTGCGTGAAGCTGCGGCCCGCGTGTCTGAACCTGCTGAACGAGTTTATCGCCGGGCAGGCTGCCCTGGGCCGGCGTGTGCAGCTTGAGGTGCGGGGGAACGAACAACTGGACGACCTGCCCGAAGCCCGCTAGGAGAATATCGCGAAGGAACGCGGCTGCAGTTTGACCACCAGCCGTTTGTCCGCCGCTGAAACGACCGCGCCGCCGCTAAGAACGGGGCGCGGTTTTTTGCCGGGGGCGCCGGGGCGCATGGAGATCTCCGCCGCCGCGCCGCCGTTATTGATAACGCAGACTATCTGCCTGCCGTCCGGCAGGAAGCGCCTGAAAGCCAGCACGTCCCCGGCGCAATAGTCCTTCAGAAATTCGAAACGGCCTTCCTGTATTACCGGGTTGTCCTTGCGCAGGGCGGCCAAGTCCCGGTAAAGCCCCAGCAGGTCTTTGTTCCAGACCTTCTTGTCTTTCCACGGCATCCCCCGGCGCGTGCCGTTATTGAGCGTGCCGGACAGGCCCAGCTCCTCGCCGTAATAGACGTTCACCGCGCCTGGGAAAAGGAAAGAGAACACCGTGGCCAGTTTAACACGCGCCGTCTCTCCGCCGTAAGTGTCGAACATGCGGTCGGTGTCGTGGCTGGAGAGCATGTTCATCTGCACCAGCGTGGTGTTGAACTTATAAAGTCCCAGCAGGCGCTCTATGCCGGCCATGAACGCCGCCCGGCCTATGGGCTTGAGCGCGCGCCCGTCGTAGGAATGGGTCAGCCGCAGCTTTTCCCCGCCGAAATAGGAGATGCAGTTCACGCCCAGTTGGTAGTTCATCACCGCGTCGAACTGGTCGCCTTTCAGCCAGCGCTGCGCCGGGCCCCAGATCTCCCCGGTGATATAGCAGCCGGGGTTAACGGCCTTGCAGACCCGCCGGAATTCCCGCCAGAAAGCGTCGTCGTTTATCTCGTGCGGCACGTCCAGCCGCCAGCCGTCTATTCCCTGCTCCAGCCAGAATTTGGCCACGCTTAATATAAATTTGCGCACTTCCGGGTTCTTGGTGTTGAACTTGGGCAGCGCCGGCAGGTTCCACCAGCAGGCGTAGTTGGGCCGCTCGTCCGGGCCAAGGTTGTAGGCCTTCAGCGGGTAGCCGTGCGCGTGGAACCAGTGCCTGTACGGGGAGGCTTTGCCGTTCTCCAGGATGTGGTTGAACTGGAAGAAACCGCGGCTGGCGTGGTTGAAGACGCCGTCCAGTATCACCTTTATGCCGCGCTTGTGCGCTGCCGCCAGGAAAGACTTTAAAGCCGCGTTGCCGCCCAGCAGCGGGTCCACCGAGAAATAGTCGAAGGTGTGGTAGCGGTGGTTGGCCGTTGAGGAAAAAATAGGGGTGAAGTAGACAGCGTTCACGCCCAGGTCCGCCAGGTAGCCCAGCTTTTCTTCGGCCCCGCGCAGGTCGCCGCCCTTGAAGCCCTCCTGTGTTTCAGGTGAGTCCCATGTTTCGAACTCGCCGGCCGTACTCAGCGAAGTCGACTTCGCGAAGCGGTCGGGGAAGATTTGGTAGATCACCGCGCCTTTTACCCAATCAGTGGTTTTCATATATAGCCCCTAAATTGAAAGCCCCTCCGGGAACCCGGAGGGGCTTGATATTCTTGCTCCGCTCCGTCCTGACTTATATCTTCCCTTTCTTCTCAAGCTGCTGTTTGAGCATTTCGCCCATCGAGCCCAGCGGCTGCGCGTCGGGTGTGGCGGGCTGGCGGTAGCGGTCCATGGTGGCTGAGTTCTCATCTTCCTGGCGGCTTATGTCGGCCGGGACCAGCGAGATGCGTTTGTTCACAGGGTCCACGTTCTCCACGCGCACTTCCACGGGCTGGCCCACCTTGAGAACTTCCTCGGGGTGGTTGATGCGCTTCTCGCCGCCCAGGCGGGAGACGTGTATAAGGCCGTCCACGCCGGCGGCCAGCGTTACGAACGCGCCGAACGGGGCCAGCCGCGATACCGTGCCGGTATGGTAGGAGCCCACTATCCAGTTCTGGTCCGCGCTGTCCCAGGGGTTGGCCAAGGTGTCTTTCAGGCTGAGGGAGATACGCTGGTTCTCCCAGTCCAGGCGCTTTATTATAACTTCCACGGCCTGGCCTGAGGAGAGGATGTCGCCGACTTTCTCCGTGCGGCTCCAGGCCAGCTCGGAAACGGGCAGCAGGCCTTCCACGCCGCCGATGTCAACGAAAGCGCCGAATTTCTGTATGGAAGTGACTACACCCTTTACCCTGTCGCCCTCGTGCAGGGACTCTTTAAGCGCCGCTATCTTTTCCTGGCGTTCCTTCTCCACCATCTCCCTGCGGGAGAGTACGATGTTGCGCCGGTCCATTTCAATTATGAAGAAGGCGAAGTCGCGGCCTATGTAGTCGGCCTTGTTCTCGTCGCGGCGCATGCCCATCTGGGAAAAAGGGCAGAAGGCGCGCATGCCGCCGCCGATGTTGACCTCAAAGCCGCCCTTCATTTCGCGGGCGACGGCGCCGGCCACGGGGGTATGGCCCCTGAAAGCGTCCTGCAGCTGGGCGATGGCCGCGGGGCCGGTGCCTATCCTGGTGGTGAAGCGCATCTCGCCTTCCTCGGTGTGCAGGAACCAGGCGCGCACTATGTCGCCCTCTTTGGCTATCAGGTTGCCTTCGGCGTCCTTCAGTTCGTTTATGTCCAGGTAGCCCTCGCCTTTGCCGCCCACTTCTATCAGCGCCCACTCGGCGGTGAGTTTTACGATGGGGGCCTCCACCTTCTGGCCGGGCTCCATCCTGGAGGGTTCTTTGTAGGTCTGCTCGAACATCTTCGCGAAATCTTCGGTGTTTTCTTCGTCGTGCTGGTGGGCGTCGTTCATGGTATTTCCTTGGGTCTTTTAATTTCAGGCCGCCCCGGATGGCTCCGGGCTTCCCGTGCGCTGACGCGCGTGCGGGGCGATATAAACATATAATAGCAATTTCTCATAGTGCCGGGAAATAGCCGGCCAACGCGCGCTCCCTTTTTTTTTGTATTATTATGCAAGGATCGAGGATGGAGGGGCCTGAAAATAGGTCTGTGGGCTTAAGGCACAAATGATGGACAACATCAAGAAATCGCGCTTCATCCTGGGCATAGCCGGCGGTTCCGGCTCCGGCAAGACCACCCTGGCCGGCAAGCTTATAGACCAGTGCGGCAAGATAGGCATAGACGGCCAGCTGTTCTCCCTGGACAACTACTACCAGCCGCTGGACCACCTCAGTTTCGAAGAGAGAAAATCCTACAATTTCGACCATCCCGACGCGATAGACGCTACGCTGGCGGTTAAGCATCTGCACGATCTCTGCGCGGGCAAGACCATCCACCAGCCGGTCTACGACTTCAAGCAGCACACCCGCGAAAAAGAATGCACGGTCTGCAAGCCCACCCAGCTGATAGTTGTTGAGGGGCTCTATACGCTTCATTTCCCGAAGCTGCTGGCCCTGTGCGACTACAAGATCTTCGTTTCCACCGGCATGGTTACGGCGGTGCTGCGCCGCGTGCAGCGCGACATCAGCGAACGCGGCCGCGACATAGAGGGCATAAAGCACCAGATCCTGGCCACCGTGCTGCCCATGTACGAGACCTATGTGAAGCCCTCGCAGAAGAACGCCCATTTCTCCATAAACTGGGAGGGGGAAGAGATCCCCGGCAAGGCCACAGAGGGCCTGGTGCGCATGATGCGCGACCACTTCCGCTGAAGCCTCCGCGTTCCACGAGTCCAGCCCCGGTAAGCCGGGGCTGTTTATTTGCCCTTATCCTGACGAGTTCCGCTAGGCCCTTGACAGGTCAAGGCCTGGCTGGTATTTTATATACAGGAGGTCATATGAAACTCGGAACATTGATGATAGCTCTGGCAGTTCTGGTCTGCAATCCCCTTATTCTCCGGTCGCTGGAAAACGGAGACTCTTTTGCTAAAATCCTTTCTTCCGCCAAAGTGGCCGATATATCGGTTCCGGAAGCGGCCCCCGTTGCCGTAAAAAGTGAGGCTACGGTTAAAACTGCCGGCGTCATGGACAGCTACGACTCCGAGATGGGCGCCCGCCTGGCCGAGGCCGCCGAGAAAGGCAAGCTGGGTAAATTCAAAGGCAAATGCTACGAGTACGTGGCCTGGCATATGGACGCGGCCGGGATACTGGGTTTTTATAAATGGGTGGACATGGGCATACAGCCGGATTATTCCGACCACGCGGCCGACTTCGCCGTCTGGGCCGCAAAGAACGAAGAGAAGATGCGCAGCCAGATGAAGCTGGCCATCCTGCCCACCCCGGAGAACAAGGACGAAGTGCCGCTGGGCAGCATCCTGGTTTATGACAGGGGAGCCTGCGATTTCAGTTCCAAGAGCGGGCACATTGAGGTGCTGACGGCCCCGGACAGGGCCTGCAGCGACGGCTGCGAGAGCCTGGACCAAAAATGTTTCGCCGACCCTTCGATACGTGAACACGTGCACGTGTATATCCCGGTCAAAGACTAGGAACGTCTTTCGGACTTAAAAAGCCGCCGCGTGGCGGCTTTTTTGTGCTATAAAGTTACTGTGTCCGGCCTGAAACTTAAATTAGCCATGCTTGCGCTGGCCGCCCTGGTCTGCGCCTTCTATCTTTCCACCCTCAGGCCGGGACAGGTCTGGATGGACGATTACGCCCAGTACGTTCTGCACGCGGCCAATATAGCTGACGGCAAACCGTATAAGCTGCCGGGCTATATTTTCAATCCTGATTACCAGTATACCGGCCCGGCTACATACCCGCCGGTTTTCCCGCTGCTGCTGGCGCCCGTCTACAAAATATACGGCTTTGATCTGCAGGCCATGAAGGCGGAGACCGTGCTGTTCTTCTCAGCTTTTTTGTGCGTTCTGTTCCTGCTGTTCAGGGAGGGCTTGCCCGGTGCGGCCCCGCTGATAATAGCGGGTCTTGTGGGCTTAAATCCGGTGTTCTGGAAATTCAAGGATTATCTCTATTCGGAATACCCGTTCCTGTTCTTCAGTTTCGCCGCGCTTTATGTTTACGGCAGGGCGCGGGCGGCCGAAGATTCCGGCGGGGCCTGGCGCCGGCCGGCTTTCGCCGCGGGGCTGCTGGCCTGCCTGGCCTACGGCACCCGCACCGCCGGCGCGCTTCTCCTCCCCGCATTTATCCTGGCGGACCTTCTGTCCGGGCGCGGCATCTCCAAAACCTTTATTTTCGTATTGATAACGGCTGCCGTGCCGGCCGCGGCGCAGAATATTTTTGTGCACAGCGACGCGGTCTACCTGCAGCAGGCCCGCGCCTGGTTCAAAGACACGTCCTTCTTCACCGTGGTTTACAATAACCTGCGGGATTACCCGGGCAGATTCGCCATGCTTTTCGAGAACGGTTATGAACGTACGGCGGCCTGGGAGCTTTTAGCCGCGATTTTCGCTTTATCAGTGGCCGGCATTGCTGCGCTGAAGAGAAAAACCGGTCTGATCGAGACCTACACCGCTATCAATATTCTTTTTATTCTGGCCTGCCCGGCGGCGGACGGGCTACGTTACGGATTTATGCTGGTGCCGCCGCTTTTCTATTACGCCTTCCTCGGCTGGAACGCCTGTGCCGTTAAAGCGGGCCGTGCGGCGCGTTATGGCGGGCCGGCGCTGCTGCTGCTCACCCTCGCGTCTTACGGCGGGGTTTATTCAAAAGCCAACTACGGGTCTTTTAAGGAAGGGACTGAAAAGTCGGAAACAAAGCAGCTATTCGAATATGTTTCCGACCACACCTTGCCGGGCAATATTATCATCTTCCGCAAGCCGCGGACACTGCTGTTATATACAGGCCGCGCCTCCTCCATGTACCAGCTTGGCGGCGGCGACGATAAGCTTCTGGCTTACTTCAAAAAGCTCGGAGCCGGCTATCTCATAACCGGCTCCGTGTTTCCGGAGGACGTGTCCTTTCTTCAGCCTTTCGTCGGCCGCAACGCTAAATTCTTCCGCCAGCTTTATGCCAACCCCGATTTCAGGGTCTATCAGATCCTTCAGTGAGCCCGCGCTTCGAGCACAGGGGCGCAGTTGTATTGTTGTCCACATCCAAACAAGGAGATTAATTAAAATATGGAAGGAAAACGTCTTTGAGGAGAATTATGAAAAAATTTATTAACCCATGTGTTATCACATTAATTAATAAATTTTTGTGTTTTTCATAGATAAAAGCTAAAAAAACACCTATTAATACCCCTAAAACAGGGGAACTGAGATGAACAACTCCGAACATAAGACTTGATAAAATAATTCCGTAACGAACGCCAAATTTCTCCTTAATCGCGACATAAAAAAATCGTCTAAAAAAAAGCTCCTCTTCTAGTGGGACCAGCACGCATGCTCCCAGCAAATATACGCCGGTCCGCAGTGGATTTTGAAATACGATATCCAGCAGATAATTCTTTCCTTGCGAGATGTCGGTCGCCATTCGAGAATAATCTTTGTTGATATTGTCCATTACCTGCGGAAAGAAAGTGATGATTAGCCAAGCCGCTCCGATGATAGCGGCAGCGACAAAGAAATACCATAAAAAGTATTTTATCCCGGTTTTAAACCCATTGCCGATCCCCATGGAATTACATTTGTCAATTTCAGAATTAAGTCCTGGCAAACCCAGCAGCCACATTCCCGCGCAAAGAAAGACAGAACCTTGAAATAAGACCAGGAACTCATCAAATTTGATCAGTTGATGCGGGATATTGAAGATAGATACGTACACGCTGCCAATAGCGACTAACGACAACCCGGCAAAAAGCCAGGTCGCCAACATTTTAGACAAAGAAACATTTCCGTTTTCGTTAATCATTGATTTTAAAAAAACTTTATCATATCCCCGCCCCGAAAGTTACAGGGCGGGGATATGTGTGGCTAATTCCGCAGTTTATTCACGTCAAAATCCGAGCTGCCACCTTGGCCATTATGATACGTGGAACCCGAACCGGCATGGATATTGGGGTCCGTATCGATATCGCTGTGGCACTCCTTGTATTTCTTTATAACCTCTGTCCAGACCCCATCAATCATTTTGTATATAACATATTCAACCAGCGTACATATGGGGTTGGCACCCTTATTGGGAAGCACTCCCATCGCTTTTGGAAACCCGGAATTCTGGTAGTCACTAATTCCATCGTTATTCTCGGGGGCGGAACATTCTTTGACCTGCTTTATAACCTGCGTCCAGACCCCATCAATCATCTTCCATAAGACATATTCGACCAGAGTGCATATGGGGTTGCCTTTCCTGGAGTTTCCTGCACCCACAAGGAGCAACCTATCGCTGTTCTCCGCTACAATTTTATAGCTTCCACCAACTTTATCCAAGAATAGAACTCCAGTGGGAGCATATAAGATTTAATATTTTTATCATCCACCAGAGGTAAAAGTTTTGCGGCGGCATCACTATTGCCGGAAGATATCATTTTGCGAAAATTATCCCTCCGCGCAACAGGCAATTCCAAAAAGGTAGAACTTTTATCGACTTCCGCCATGCCAATAAAAGTTCGCCTTGTGATTCCAGGTTCCTCCATGGGTGAATCCGGCAGGGGAATTTTTAAATCCGATATAACATCAGCTGTTACGGCTTTTCCCATGGTGCCCATTGAGGTTATGCCATCAAAGTCCACGCGGACATTTTCTGCTCTGGCTCCGGTTGCCGCCATTATCACCGTGAACACCGCTATTAGTATGTTGCTTTTCTTCATATTTTGTTTACCCTTCCCTTTTTGTTTTTTACGTTCACAAGCTTTGCAGCAATATTTATGCCAACAGTAAGCAGGGGCTGTTTATTATGGGATGGGCCGGGCGACACGGGAAAACAGATAAAAACATTTTCATTTGAAAAATGTTTATTTTCAAATGAAAATAAAGAGCGGATTCTTCACGGCTTTTATAGTTATGAGTCATATCTTTGGCACGTGTGCGCCTCTGTGCCCATTTATAAAAAACAAAGGTGCTTGGCGGTTAATTTATTATAATTGGTAAGGTGGGTTTCCGGCTGGCTGTTCAGCAATTAAAGCCCAGGCCGCAAAAACCTCAATGAAGTCTTACTTTAATCTGAATAATGGGAACAAAAAACATAAGGCCCAAACTTCTAACGCTTTTTGCGGTTTTTTTTATCGTGCAGCTAGCTGTCAATCTGGGTAATTATACTTCCCTCATCTATTCCGCAGTATCGTTTGCCGGTATTTCGAAGCCGGCTTTCCTGGTAACGTTTCAAACTCTAGGCAGCCTTTTGGCCTTCATTCTGCTGAACAGCCCCAGGGCGGCCTTCTCCCGGAGGATATCTCTTCCTGCGCTTATACTATTGAACGCGGTCTTTGCCTTGTTAAGCTCTAATTCCTCTCACTTTTATTCCTGGATCTGTTTTGTGATGGCGAGAATCGCCCTCTCTACCATTTTGATATCCAGACTGCAGGCGCTACTGCCTACTGTAGTTGGCAGCAAAGAGGAAACCCTGCACCACTCTAAATTTATGCAATCCCTTTATATGGTCGCCTCTTTAATAACACTTTCACTAAGTCCCATCGTTCAGAAGGAGTTGGGGGTGTCCAATGTTTACCTTATCGACACGGCGCTTATGCTGGTTTTATGGCCGGCGGTAATCCTGTCCGGGATTAGTGCGGTGTCTGAGCCGATAGCGCCTGTCGGGGAAAATGCGGCTGCAGGGAAACTGACGTCTGCGGAAATCCTTTCTTTTGCCCCTTATGTAGCCTGGCTGTGGCTTGTGGCTGGGTCGTTCCATATCATCGAGATCCCATATCTAACGAAAGTCGTGAAAACATCTTCCGCAGAATTGACGGTTTTGTTCCTGATTGCCGGAATAGGCGCGATCCTTGGAAGCGTTTTCGTGCCGAAAAGATTCATATCAGCCCACAAAAACAAGACCGCGCTGTGGTCTGCGGTTCTAGCAAGCATCGTCTCCCTTGTTTACCTGAGCACTGTAAACCTGGCTTTGATAATGGGGATACTCTTCGTTTTCGGTATTTTAAACGCGGTATTCAATATCAGCGTGGCGAATATTATTTATGACAGGGTGCCTGGTGCCAAGCAGACTGCCGCCTTCGCTTTTTATAGACTGAACTCTAATTTTTGCATCATTGCGGCGGCGGTGGTAATGTCGGCGCTTAATGATATCAGCCTGGCTTTCCGCGGACAGTTGCTGCTTACCGCCATAGCTGTTTCGCTGTTCGCCGGTTTGACTGCTGCCGCGGGCAGATTAAAGGAAACGACCGTATGAAGGTCTATTTCCTGATCGCATTCTTGTTTTCCACAGGTGCCCTTCACGGTGAGACTTTGCGGGTCCCGCTCGTTTCCCTGCCCGAAAAGATAATACCGGCCAAAATACTTGAAGTTTCCGGGGCGGTGGTAGCAAATCATCTGTTCGAAGGGCTGTTTTGTTACGATCCAAACAATAAATTAAGTTCTAACCTTGTTGAGTCGTTCCGGATATCTCCGGATGGAAAAAAATATACTCTTAGGTTAAAGCCCGGGGTCAAGCTGGCCAACGGTGCGCTCTTAACCTCCGGGACAATACGCGATTCCCTGGAGGACGCTATTCTAACCCTTGGCGATACTTCAAGATGGGCGTTCGGCATGGTAGAAGGCTTTGACGGTTTTATCTCCGGGAAACAACAACATCTTAAAGGAATAATTGTCTCCGAAAAAAATGTGCTGGAGCTACGCCTGAAAAACCCGTATTCTCCTATGCTTCAGGTATTTGTAAGTCCGTATTTTAAGATTGCAGTGAAAGATAAGGGCGCATATATTGGGACAGGCCCTTATGCCATCGTGGAACAGGACCCGGGCAAAATTATCCTTAAAATACTTCCTTGGAGGAGGAAGGAATCGGATATAGACGAAATAATATTCGAAAAAGTGGATTCGCGGAAAAGCATGATATCTCAGGCCGGTCTGAAACGGTATGACGTCATAGAAATCCTGAGCCCCTGGCGGATAGAAACCGAAGACCATACTGTGATAGATTTCCCATACTTGCAGGCCAACCTTCTTCTTTTAAACACAAAAAAAAGTGTTTTCCTCGAAAAGGCGGCGCGTAAAAGATTTGTGGGCTTGATACGCAAGAACATCGACTTTAATTTGTTCGGCTGGCAGCCGACCTCTGTCGGTTTTCCTTTCGCAAAGAATCTTTTCAAGAGCGAGGCGGAGCCCGTAGGGGACGGCAGTTGGAAGTTCACGGTTCCTATCACTGTATATTACTCGGATTCGGCCGCGGTCGATGAAGCCGGGATAAAACTCCTCCAAGATAAGCTTAAAAAAATCGGGAACGACATCATCTTCGTTAAGGTCCCAATAACCGATTTGTTTGATAAATTCAAACAATCCGATTATGATGCCGTTCTTTTGGGCTATGTCCCAGATATAATCGATCCTGACGGCCTTTTTTATCCGCTGCTCGGCTCTAACCAACAGTACAATTTCACCGGTTATTCTTCAAAAGCGGTTGACGACCTGCTGCAACGCGGACGCACCGAACTTGACACCTCCAAGCGGTTCGAGATCTATACCTCGCTCACCAACGCCATATATGCCGACGCGCCTATGGGGTTTCTTGGGGCTACCAAGGGGAAAATGCTGGTTTCTAAAAAATATAAGCCGCCGCAGATAAACAGCCTTGGCCTCTTCGGGTTCCAGTTGAACACCTTGAGGCTGAATAAGCGGGAAAATGGAAAATAATTACGCTTATTGGCGCAACTTGTGCTTTAAAGACGTCGCGAACGATGCCGCATATATAGAAAAGTTCTGCGACAACTGCGGAGAAGGGGTAATTCTTGAGCCGGGAAGCGGCACCGGGAGGCTCGCGTCACACCTTAAGAACAGGAAGATAAAGTTCTTAGAGTTGTCAGGAGAGATGGTCGAGATATTTCTGAAAAACCATCCGGATAAAAAAGACGATATAATCGCGGGCTCTGCTGACAATGCCCCTCTTCCGGATAATTCAGTTTCAGGAATCTATGTCCCATTCAACGGTATCGGAGAGCTCACGCCTATTGTGTTCACGCTTAAGGAGTTCCACCGCGTTTTAAAGGATGATGGGAAACTCCTTATCTGCGCAGCAAATCCGGATTTTCCGATGCTGCGGGCGGGTATCGGGGTTATGGCTGGTAGCACAATAAACGATATTTTCCAGTTCGACGGCCGTACATTTAAAACCCCTTTCGGCCGGTATTCCTGGCAGACGATGCTGTCCATCAGGACTCTCGCCGGCGAGGTCTCTTTTTCCATAAATCAATATCTTATCCCCAGGGAAAAGCTGGAGCAGATATGCGGGGACGCTGGATTTAAGGTGGATTCTGTCCACGGCAACTATGACGGTTCCGCCTGGAGCCAGCGCTCGCAATGGACGCTGCTCTCCCTCTCAAAAGCCGGAGAAAATAGCGGTCCTGCCCTGGATGCCCACGTGCAAAAGCTGACAAGCACCTATGACACCGTGGCGCCCTCATACGACACCTTTGCGGAAAAAGGCACTTATGCCATTCCCGTATGGTTGAAAGCTAAACTTCAGGATATCAAGCTAATCAAGCCGGCCATATTGGATCTTGGCTGCGCGAACGGGAGTTTGGGAGCGATAGCGTCCCGGCATTTCGGGGGATGCAGCCTGATCGGGGTGGATGTGTCCCCCGGAATGATAACGGAGCTGAAAAAACTAGCCGTTTACAAAAACTCAATGGTGTGGGACCTTAACAGGGGGGTGCCGTTCATTGAATCCGAATTGTTTGACCTTGTCTTCGCGTTCGGGGTCCTGGAATTTGTAAAGAACATCGACTTGACCCTCGGCGGCATTGCCGAAACCCTGAAACCTACCGGGAGCCTGTTATGCTCTTTTGAATGTTTTGACGAAGTTAAGGGCGGCGCAAAAGTAATAACTGACCCGCGGATAGGCTTCCCGAGGCACCTCTACACCGAGGAAGACGTGAAGGCAATACTTCACAGGCACAAGCTTGAGGTCGTTTCCTGCGAGCGGATAACGGCTTATAAAAGTCCGTCGACCGGGGCGGAGGTGGATTATTTTATAGTCCAGGCGAAGCGGGACAGAAATCTTGGATGAATTACCAGAACAAGAATTTGCGGAACAACACGATAATCTTCTCGGTTCTTTTGACCGCGGGGATATTATTTGTCAGTTACCTTCTGATCTGCGCGAGGGAGCTAAATTCTTTTTCCAAGCTTATCGACGATAAAATAGAGCTAGAGACTAAAATAGCTTCCAGCCTAATTCAGCAGAACTATGGGCTTGGCAACGTTGTAGAACTGAGAAGGACCCTCCAAACTCTTTCCGAATCGCTTGATCACCGTGTGGCCATGTTTAAGAACGACACGGGGGAGGTCCTCTGGGAATATGCGCCGGCTGAAAACGCCGCTCCGGCGGCTTCCCGGAAACTCTTAAATAAATTCCTGCTTCCTGTCGTCTTAAGAGTGGCAAGAAAACCCTCCCCGGAAGTTCATATCAGCGGCGAGCTTGTGTCCTGCGGAACGGACGTCAAATTCACCAACGGAACAATTCTCGGATATTTTTCCTGGACTTTCTCAATTGACAAAACCGCAGATGCCGTAATTCAGCGGCTTTTTGTAGTATTCATGACCTTCCTCTTCCTTACGCTGTTCTTGACAGCTTTTGTCTACTATATTTCCGACCGGATACTTAAGCCGCTGCCTGAGCTGACCGAAAAAATCCGGCATGAATTCATGCAACTGGGGATAGAATATGGAACTATCAGGAGTTCCGATATATCTTTTATCAGCGACTCTTTCGACGACCTGATCCGCGGCTGGAAGATTTCGCAGGAAAAACTTTTGAAAGCGTCAAAATTGGCGGCTATTGGACAGACCACCAGCCTGTTGGCTCATGACGTGCGCAAGCCGTTCGCGATGCTGAAGTCCATGCTCTCTATTCTTGACGTTCTTAAGAGCAATCCATCCGAACTCGGCCGGGCGAAATCGGACGTGAGCAAGGCCATTAAGCACGTTGAATCCATGCTCTCGGATATTATGGATTTCTCACGGGAAATAAAACTTGAAAGAAACCCGCATGGACTCGGAAGTATCCTTGATTTTTCCATCCGGCAAGCCGCCCAGGGTCACGCCAAAGCCGATATTTCTTTTGCGTATGACATACGGAACCGGCTTAAACCGCTTGTGGATGAAGAGCGTATCGGCCGCGTCTTTTCTAACATAATCGGCAACGCCATAGAGGCCATAATCATCATTGGCAAAAAAACATCAGGTGAGATAACTGTAGCGTCGCGTGACACCATTGTGAACAATATCCCATTCGTTGAAGTCACCATAGGGAACGATGGGCCTGTATTTCATCAAGAGGACATCCCAAAGCTCTTTGAGTCCTTCTTTACCAAAGGTAAACAGAAGGGGACTGGTCTTGGCCTTGCCTCAGTGAAGAAGATAGTGGAGCTTCACGACGGAGAAGTGCTCGCCCGGAACCGTGCCGCAGATGCCGGCGTTGAGTTTGTGGTCCGGATTCCGGCCTCGGCAGAGAACGAAAATCCCAACAGGACGCGCTTCCCAGGGAATATAAAGGAAATATCATTTGAACAAAAGAAACAGGATGAAGTCAGCATCGACTCTGCGGTCACTCTGCTCGCACAGGCCGGGCAGACAATAAAAATGGTGATCCTGGAAGACGAGGCGCTTTACCGCGCCTCCGTGCGCAATACCATAAATTCGAACGAGGCACTGCACAGGCTGATTACGCTCTATGAAGCTAAAACGGTGGCAGACGCGCTGCAGCTTATTGAAAAAGAATGTATCCGGTACGCGATAGTAGATATCGATCTCAACGAAACAAAAAATGGATTTGATTTCCTGACGGAGATAAAGGCGAAGTTCCCTGAAGTTTCCGCTATGGTGCATTCCAACCGCACAATGAAAGAGGATATCAATAAGGCGGCCGCCCTTGGGGCCAAAGTCTTTGTGCCTAAACCGTTGGCGATAGGGGACCTTATTTTGTTCCTAGCCGCGGCATCGCCTACGCCTGTGACTCTGCACGGCAGGGTAATACTTGTGTGCGACGATGACGAACTTGCGCGAAGATGTGCGGGGATAACCTTAAATGCCGCGGTAAAGAATGCGGAAATATGTGTTTTCCCTTGCGCCGAAGACCTTTTTTCTAAGTTACAGAAAATGATTATGGGAAATCGGCAGGCGAATTACACTGTTTTCACCGATCAAAACATGGGTCAAATGAGCGGTCTTGATCTAACAACCGCAATCCGGAAATTGAATATCCCATGCAAGATCTTCATAATATCCAGCGAACCCAAGTCTGAATTTGAGCTTAAGGCGCTCAAAGCCGGTGCCGATGCGTATTTCGAAGGACCGTTGGACAAGGAAATACTGGCAAGAGTCCGGCTGTAAAATTGATATTGGAGCGGGACTGGCTTAATGCCAACAAAGAGCTGTTCTGCGGCTTTTTAGCAGGAGTAAATTGGATTTTATGTGGGCAAGGCCGTGTAAAACAGGACAAACACTTTTATTTAAAGGGTCGTTTCTATCTTAAAATAAAAAACCTGGGGAAAACCCGGTTTTTTCGAGCCTTGTGCGCCTTATTCGCGCCAGACGCCGTCGGTCCAGGCCACAAATTCGTCCCACTGGGAGGCTTTGGAGAGGGAAAGGTCGCCGTACTTGGTCTCGAAGATGGCGTTCAGCTGGGGGGGTACGGTCTTTATCTTCATCGTCATGTTGATGGCTATGCCGCCCACCTTGGTGTAGTCGTAGCCGTTCTCCGTGTCGCCGTTCAGGCCCAGGCTGCGGATCACCAGCCGGGTCTTTATAAAGCTCATCAAGGCCTCGGAGGCCAGCCTGGTTTCCGCGCTGCCGGCGTTCTCGCCCACTATGCGGGCGAAGTCGTACAGGTCCACGTAGGCGGCTATCAGCTTCTTCTTGTCGTTCTTAGGGTCCAGGCTGGAGAAGCGGATCGCTCTGTCTATCGCGGTCCTGGCGGCCGCGGTCTCGCTGTTGCGCATTACCGCGCCGGCAAAGCCGTTCAGGTAGCCGGGCAATTCCTCCACGGCCTGCGGGCGCAGCGTGGAGATGGTGGCGCCTTATGGAGCTGAGGGGCATATTGACCGGGCCTATCAGGTGCGCGCCGTTAGCGAAGAAGTCGCGTTCCCAGTTCATGAAATAGTCGCTGAACTTGTCGGCGTTGGCGCCGGGGTTGGCGTTGATGAAGTTCAGCAGGCTTTCATAGTCGAAGCCGTAGGCCAGCATGGTCTCTTCGGAACCCACTATCAGGCCGACGTTGTCCTTCACTTCATAGGCCACTTCGGCCATCTGCATCAGGCAGGCGTTCATGGCGAACACGTCCACGTAGCCGCTCTGGCGCAGTATTTCACCCAGCTGGCGGGTGCGCACGTAGTTTTTGGTCTCGTCGTCAAAGAGTATGCCCTTGGCGGCGCCGCCTGCGGCCTGGGGCTTCATCACGGGGTCTATCCAGCCCAGGCCGTGGTTCCAGAGCACCAGCATATAATGTTTGGCGGGGAAGGTGGTCTTGGACCACTTCACAAAATCTATCACGCGCTTGTAGTCTCCCATGTCGGCGTTGGGGTCCTGGCTGTAGACGGTTTCGCCGCTAGACAGCAGGCCGCCCTTGCCTATAAGCATGCGCTTGTCGCCCTTGCCGGCGGTGCCGTAGTCCACCACCACGTTCACCTTGTCGGTGGAGCCCACCTTCTTCATCTCGGCTATGTCCTTTTCCGCCCACTTGCCGGAGAGGCCGAGCATCTGGCTCTGTGCCAGGTCGTTCTTGGCGTTCATGAAGACTATCACGGTCCATTCTTTAGTGCCCTGGGTGTCGGGCTTGCCGGGTTTTATGAAATCAAGCAGGCCTTTGTCGGCCGGCAGGGCTTTTATGTCGGCGGCGTGGAGGCTGTTCAGGTTGAAATTCTGGGCATTTAGCGCCGAGGCTCCAAGGAGAAGCAGGGAGACAGCGGTTGAAGCGAATTTAAAGGTTTTGTTTGTCATGGGTATAGTGTAGCGGTTAAAAGAGGTTTTCAGCAGGGGCAGAGGGCCTTAAAAACGGAAGTTTTAGGGCCCAGGCCCTATTGGGCCTTTAGACCGGGGAGGGGGGCAGGATCTGGGGGGAGGGATTACTTGAAAACTATGAGGCGCCACATATCTATAGCGGTGACGGACGCCTTGAAGAAATTCCCGCCCACGCCTTTGCTTTCGCCCACCCGTTTTTTGAGCGTGACGGGTATCTCGATCACCATCAAATTGTTCTTAAGGGCGACAAGGATCATTTCGCATGAAAAATGATTGCCCGTTACTTCCAGCTGGTCTATTATTTTCTCCAGCGCGCTTTTCCTGATGACCCTGAACGTGCAGCCCATGTCGGTAAGGCGCACAGTCAGGAAGCGGAGCTGCATCAGCTTGGCCATCAGCACGTTCCCCCAGTGGATGGCCGTGTTCAGCTGGGAGTCCGGTGTGTTCAGTTCTTTAGTCGTCCTTGTGCCCAAGACCATGTCGGCGTTCTCAAGGTACGCCGTCAGCTTTTTTAGGTCGCTGCCGGTAAAAGTACAATCGCCTTCCACTAGGCAGATTACGTCCCCCGCCTTCATGGCCTCCTTCAGGGCGCGCATGCAGCAGGCGCCGTAGCCTTGCACCGTCTCGCGCACCACTTTAGCGCCGGCGGCCAGGCCTTCCTGCGTGGTGCCGTCCGCGGAATTATTGTCCACCACTATAACCGACACCACATCCTTCTGGGATAAAAAATCCCTTGCCGCTGCGCCGATGGAAAGTTCGTCGTTGTAGGCCGTCATCCCCACGGAGATGCGCGGCTCGGCCACCGGTGAGAACAGCAGCGTCTTCTTCACGGGGAGAACCGCGGAGATCAGAAGATCGAGCGCCGTCAGCGCCGCGCCGGCCAGAAAAAAGCCGTTGGTCAGTTTCAGCGCCAGCCCCGGCGGGAAAACAGCCGTTGGGAAACCGCCAAGAACGGCGTCCAGAACCTGCACCAGGAAGAAAAAAAAGCCGATGACGACGAAGTGAGCTCCGTAAAGAAGTGTTTTATGTTCTCTCATTGTTCCGTGTCCGTCATGGTTTTGACGCCCCCGCGCCGCGGCGCGCTTTCATCCCCCGGCCATTCTCTTGACCAACAGCCGCACCGGTTCTGAATAAATAAAAATGGCGATATTAAGGCCGGCCCACAGCGCGGCGGCCGACCAGACGGCGTATTCGCGCCCGGTGTTCTTCGCCCTGCGCAAAAGCTCTTCCGCGCCGATCGCCGCCAGCAGGATGAAGTACGGCCCCAGCGTATGCCGGTAGCGGGTCGTGCCGAAAAAAGCGAAAGCGACGGGAAAATAGATGAACATGGTTAAAAGCGGGAGGGCCTGTATGTTCTTCGACATGAGCACGAAGTACACCCCGAACAGCCATAGCGGGAAAATTAAAACGTAGGTCAGATCGTACTCCGGCAGGAACGGGTACAGGAACTGGAGCAAGTTCCTTGCCCCGTCCTTTATGATCGTTAAAGGAGTCTCCGCCCGGACCAGGGCCATGCCCTCTTTCAGGTTCTGCCGGTCCCTCGCAAGCTCAGGAAGGTAGTCGTTTGCAGAATATAGCTGAGCCGGGACATGGGCCCCTTTAAGCACAAAGCCGGTCTCAAGGCATACTGGGACGAATACCCCGAAAGTTCGGTAGTTCCTAGCCCACCAAGGGGCCATTATGGCTGTGAAAGTCAAAACCCCGATGGCGCCGATATTCAGCGCCGCTTTAGCCGGGAATTTCAGGAAGAGCCATATAACAACAAGAGGCGGGATCAAAAGGCCCACAGGCCGGGTAAGCGCGGCCAAGGCGAGCGCCGCTCCGGCGGCCACCGCGTAGGCTTTGCCCTTTTGCGTATCCAGCAGCAGCAAAATGGATAAGGCGAAAAGAAAGGTGAAAGTCGATTCGCTGATTATGTGCCCCGGTTCGTAGATGAACCCGAAATAAAAACAGCCAAAAAAGCCCGAGATCACGGCGGCTTTCCTGCCCGTTACCCTTAAGCCAATCAGGTAAACCAGCACGGGGACCAGCGCGCTTATTACGGTCTGTGCTAGCTTCAGAGCGGGGATGGATTCGCCGAAAACGGAAAAGACCGCCGCTATAAAAACCGGGTAGCCGGGGGCGCGGAACGCCTTCCACACCCCGTCCGTGTATCCCAGGCCGGCGACAAGGTGTTTTGCGTAATTGATATAGTCGACGGAATCGGGGTCTGGGACCAGATTCAGTCCGAAGAAAAACACTACATAAATCAGTCTTACGGCCAGAGCGGTGAGGAAAATATAGATTAAGGTGCTGTTGTCGCGTAACTTCATGTGTTCCATGGTAAATTACAGGTATGGTCCCGGCGTGCGGACTCCGCCGCCGAGGGGGCTAAGCTACCCAGCATATTCTACAAATTTCCCCGCGTTATGTACGGTTCCCGCCGGTCTTCGGGCCCGCTTTACGGCAGATCGCGAGAAGGTCCAAGCTCTGCTCCAGCCCGGTCTCCGAGACGGAAAAATCTTCGATGCCGTATTCATGTATGTTCTGTTCTATGGTGCGCGAATGGCGCAAAAAGCGAAGCCGTTCCAGCCAGGAGATGATTAAAGGGATGAATGATCTTGGAATCCTGTGCCGCAGATCCAGAAAATCTAGCGCAGCAATGCGCTGGATTGTTCGTACGCGCGCGGTTTCCAGGGCCTCTATCCCTGCGTTAGCGCGCACTCCCAGCAGCCGGATGTCCGAAAAAAATTCATGCAGGAGGGAGGTGATTTCCCGGGACGTGTATTCTCGGACATGGAACGGGTTCCAGGGCGGCGCGCCGGGGCGCAGGCGGCTTGCGGCGTTGGGCGTGGCGAGGATCAGAAGCCCGCCCGGTTCGATGACCCGCGCGGCTTCGCGGAGGAAGGTCCTGTCGTCCCGGATGTGCTCGATGACCTGGAGAAATATGACCGCATCGAAGGCACCGTCCTTGAAGGGAAGCCTGCGGAGGGTGGCGTCCAGACGCTCAAAATGGCATTTTGGCGAGGAATAAGTATTGCTGGAATACTCGATAGCTTCCGCGTCGACATCCGCTCCCGTTATCCGTTCGCAATGATCTGCCAAAAAAGATGTGCCATAGCCGAAGCCACAGCCTAGGTCCAGCAAAACGAAGTCTTTCCGTGGAAGCTGGGAGGCGGCGTAGTGGTAGGAGAACAGATGCTTTAGAAAGATAAGGCGCTCGTCCAGGGTTTGAAAATCGCAGGGAACGATTCGTTCGAAATCCCGGGCAAACGCTTTAGCCATGTGGTAATGATAGCAAAAGATGCCTCGCGCGCCAAAGAGCGCGCCACCTCCCGCGGTTTTCCGCGAAAACGAGAGGTTTACCAATGGTTGGGATTAGGGCTATAATATTTGTAATATTCAAACATATGGCGCACGGAGGACCTATGGACAACAGCGCTCCCGTTTTCGACTATACACCGGAAAGCATCAGGGCTCTGGCCGACAAGACCTTTAACGATTTCGAGGACCGCGCTAAAAAGATCGCGGCCATTCCCGAAGAAAACCGGGATTTCAAGAACACCGTGCTGGCCTTCGAGCACGCCACCAGCGATTTCAGCGAGGCGTTGCAGATCCCTATCTTCCTGGCCTACGTGTCGGGCAACGCCGAACTGCGCAAGGTCGCGCAGGAGCTGGAGCTTAAGGTGAGCCAGTACTCCGTGGACCTGTTCACCCGCGAGGACATTTTCCGCGCGCTGAACGAATACGCCTCCAAGGGCGAAAAGCCGGGCGTGGTGGAGACCCGCCTGCTGGACAAGACCCTGCTGGACTTCAAGCGCAACGGCCTGGGCCTGGAGCCGCTCCCCAGGGCCCGTGTGAAGAAGCTGATGAAGGAGCTTATTGACATCGAGCTGCAGTTCTCCAAGAACCTGCGGGAAGTGAACGACGCGCTGGCGCTGACGGAGGCGGAACTGGCGGGAATGCCGGAGGATTTCAAGACGCGGCTGAAGAAGACCCCGGAAGGGAAGTATTTGGTCACCATGAACACGCCGGATTTTATTCCGTTCATGGATAACGCGGAGAACGGCGACGCCCGCCGGCGCCTGGAACTGCTGTTCAACAACCGCTGCGTCCCGGCCAACGTGGAGCTGATGGAGAAAGCCATAGCCCTGCGCCGCAAGATATCGAAGCTGCTCGGCTATCCAACCTTCGCCGCTTACGTGCTGGCGGACCGCATGGCCGCCGATACCGGGAACGTCACCGCTTTCCTGGAACGGACCTGGGCCAAGCTTAAAAAGAAAGGCCGCAAAGAACTGCGCGACCGCCTGAAGCTGAAGGGCGGGGAGGAAAAGGTCCTGCGCGCCTGGGAGTGGCGCTACTACAATAACCAGCTGAAGAAGACCAAATATTCCATAGACCACGAAAAAATAAAGGAATATTTCCCGCTGGAGACGGTGGTAAAAGGGATGTTCGACGTTTTCGGTGATGTTTTCGGCGTTAGTTTCGCCCCGGCTCCGCTGCCCGTCTGGAACAAGGACGTGCGCGCCTACGAAGTAAAGAATTCGGACGGTGCCGTGGCGGCTTATTTCTACTTCGACCTTTTTCCGCGCGACGGCAAGTATAAGCACGCGGCCTGCTTCGGTATAAGGCACGGGCGCGAGCTGGCCGACGGCTCCTACGAGCTGCCCGCGGCCGGCATAGTCGCCAATTTCCCGCCCTCCTCCGGAGACACCCCGCCGCTGCTGAAGTTTAACGACGTGGTCACGTTCTTCCACGAGTTCGGCCACGTGACCCACAACATCTTCACCAGGTCCAGGTACGGCAAGTTCTCGGGCACCAGCGTGTCGCGGGACTTCGTAGAGGTGCCGTCGAAGATGCTGGAGAACTGGGCCTTCGAGCCCTCGGTGCTGCGGCGCATCTCCGGGCATTTCAGGAACCCGGCCGAAAAGCTGCCGGAGGCCATGATAACGAAACTGGTAGAGGCCAAGAACATGGACTCCGGGCTGGTGTACCTGAGGCAGCTCTTCTTCAGCCTGCTGGACATGCGCTACCACACCGCGAAGGGAAAGGTGGATACCACCAAGGTGTATGAAAAGCTGATGAAGAAGATCTCGCTGATCCCGATGAGTCCGGGCAGCCACCCGCAGGCCAGTTTCGGCCACCTCATGGGCGGCTACGAGGCCGGCTATTACAGCTATCTCTGGTCGGAGGTCATAGCGTCCGACCTGTTCGGCGCCTTCAAGGCCGCCGGCGTGATGGATGCCGCCACCGGCGCGAAGTACCGCGAGCTGATACTGGCCCCCGGCCGCAGCTACGACGAAGCGGGGCAGGTGGAGAAATTCCTGGGCCGGCCCTCGCGCGAGGACGCTTTCCTCAAAAGCATCGGCGCGGAGTAAAAGCGCCATAGGCGGCAAGTTTCAGGGTGTTTTATTATGAAAACCAAACTCTCCATAGCGGCGGGGTTCCTGCTCGGCGCCGTGCTGCTTTATCTGGCTTTCCGGAACATAGATTTCCGCGGCCTGGCCGGTATCTACGCGAAGGTCAACCCTGTCTTTATCCTCCCGTTCGCCGCGACCGTAGTGGTGGAGTTGCTGGCCAGGGCCGCGCGCTGGCGCCTGCTGCTTAACCCGGCCAGGCCGGTGCGCCTGTGGGACGCCTTCCGGCTGGAGGCTGCTGGGCTGGCGCTCAGCAATATCCTGCCGCTGCGCCTGGGCGAAGTGGCCCGCGGAACTTTCGGGGCCAAGCTCTTCGACATACCGATGCTCACCGTTTTCGCCACGATATTGGTGGAGCGGGCGCTGGACGTGATAGTTCTTTTCTCGTTGTTCGCCGCCGCCGCCTACTTCGGGGGGATAACCGGCGGCTTCATGAATTACGGCGGGGTCATCTGGGCGGTGCTGGCCGGCATGCTGGCCGCGCTGGGGACGCTGGTGTTCGCGGAGGAGATAGTGGCCCATTCCTGGTTCGCGGGTTTCTTTGCCCGGTTCCCCCGGGTCCGCGGGCTTTTCGAGCGGCTAGCTATGGGCGTAAAGGCCTTTAAGTCCCTGAAGAGCGGTTTTCTTATCTTCGCTTTCGCGGCGCTGCAGTGGCTTCTGGACGCCCTTAACTGCTACTGGATAGCCCTGGCCTTCGGACTGGGCGGCGTGATAGACGCCTTCAAGAGCATGGCTCTGGTCTTCACCGGGGCCATGGCCGCGTCAGTACCGGGCCCGCCCGGCTATTTCGGCAACTATGAGTTCACCCTGATGAAGGTGCTTTTTTCCTGGGGCGTGCCTAAAGACATAGGCTTCGCGTACGCTTCATACTCGCACGTGCTGGGTTATCTGCTCGTAACCATACTGGGAGTGGTCTTCGTATACCAGATGGGGCATTCCCTCGGCAAGGTCTGGGGGCAGTTCGCCGGCGGCGGAGAGGCTAAAAAGTGACCGGTCCCGCCGTAAGATCGGTGCTTATGATCAGCCAGGCCTTCCACCCCGTCATCGGCGGGTCCGAGAGGCAGGCCTTCGAGATCTCCAAAGCGCTGGCCGCGCGCGGCGTAAGTGTGACCGTCCTGACGCGGCAGCCGGGCGGGCTTCCCGGTGAGGAGACCCTTGAGGGGGTTCTTGTAAAAAGGTTTTCCTGCCCCGGCTCCGGGGTCCTCAATTCAGCGGTGTTCATGGTGAAGATATTTTTCTGGATGCTGGCGCACCGGGCCGGGTATGAGGCCGTGCACGTGCATCTGGCTTCCTCGCCGGCCGTGGCTGCCGCCGTGGCCGCGCGCCTGACCGGGCGCAGGACGGTTATAAAGCTGGGCGGGGGAAAAGGCGTGGACGAGATAACCCTGTCGCAGCGAACTATCGCGGGCAGGCTCAAACTGGCTTTTTTCCGCGCCGTCAGGCCGGAACTGCTGGTGATGAACGTCGAGGTGATGGACTGGCTTAAGAATTCCAAAGAATTTTCCGGGCTCAGGCTCCGGCGTTTCCGCAACGGCGTGGACACCGGCCGCTATACCCCGTTGCTTTACAACGAAAAGATAAACGCGAAGGCCGCGCTTGGGCTGGATAATTCGGCCATTTTCCTATTTGTGGGCAGGCTTTCGCCGGAGAAGCGCGTGAAGGAACTGGTGGAGACCTGGGCCGAGCTTATCAGCGAAGAGACCGCGCCGCCCAAGATCCGCCTGGTGATAGTCGGCGGCGGCCCGGACGGCCCGGCGCTGAAGAGCGCCGTGGCGGACCTGGGCGTGTCTGGTACCGTGGTGCTGGCCGGCCCCAAGGACGACTTGCTGCCCTATTACCGCGCGGCCGACGTCTTCCTGCTGCCCTCCATCTCCGAGGGCCTTTCCAATTCCATGCTGGAGGCCATGGCCTGCGGCCTGGCCGTTACCGCCAGCCGCGTCGGCGGCGCCAGGGATGCGGTAACACCCGGAGTGAACGGCTGCCTCTTCGACCCTCTCAACAGGGCCGAGCTGAAAACCTGCCTGCGGGGCTTCATAGCTGACCGCAGCCTGGCCTTGAAGATGGGTGAGCAGGCCCGCAAGACCGCGGTGGAAAAATACTCCATGGCCCGCGTGGCGGATGAGTTGATGGGGATATATAGCGAGTAGCGGCGCAGTATTTTCTGCCAATAGCTTACGGCATCGATATAAGTTAATGGACTGATTATGTGCGGAATATGCGGAATATATAAATACGGCTCGGGCCTGCCGGTGGAACGCGGCGAGCTTAAGGCCATGAATGACCTGATAATCCACCGCGGCCCGGACGACGAGGGCTATTACGAGCATGAGAACGCCGGCCTGGCCATGCGCCGGCTGTCCATCATAGACCTTTCTTCCGGCCACCAGCCCATCTCTAACGAGGACGGTTCGCTCTGGATAGTTTTCAACGGCGAGATCTACAACTACAAGGAATTGCGCGAGGGCCTGCTGGCCCGCGGCCACGTTTTCAAGACGAAGAGCGACACCGAGGTCATCCTGCACCTCTACGAAGAGAAAGGCGAGGCTTTCCCTAAGGAACTGCGCGGCATGTTCGCCGTGGCCATCTGGGACGAGAGGAAGAAGAAGTTGCTGCTGGCGCGGGACCGCGTAGGCAAAAAGCCCCTGCTGTACGCCGTTACCCCCTCCAGTTTCGCTTTCGCCTCGGAACTGCGCTGCCTGCTCACCTTGAAGGACCTGCCCCGCGAAATAAACCCGGCGGCAATAGACGCCTACCTGACCCTGCAGTATATCCCCAGTCCGATGAGCATCTTCAAGGGCGTGAAAAAACTCGAGCCTGCGTCGGTGTTGGTCTTTGAGGGCGGCAAGCTGAGGACGCATAAATACTGGGACCTGCCGGTCGGTGAAAAAAAGTTCGACGACGTGCCGGTGGAGGAGCTGAAAGAGCGCCTGAGGGCAGAGATGTCGGAAGCGGTCAAAATACGCCTGATGTCGGAAGTGCCGTTGGGCGCCTTTCTGTCCGGCGGCATAGACTCCACCATAGTCACCGCGCTGATGGCGAAGCATTCCTCCACTCCGGTGAAGACCTTCGCGATAGGCTTCAAGGAAGAGAAATTCTCGGAGCTGGGCTACGCCCGGCAGGCCGCGAAGATGTACGGCACCGACCACACCGAGTTCACGGTGGAAGCGCACATGACCGACGTGCTGGAGAAGCTGGCCTGGCATTACGGCGAGCCCTACGCGGACTGCAGCGCGCTGCCATCCTATTTCGTCTCGCGCGAGACGCGCAGAGACGTGACCGTGGCGCTGAACGGCGACGGCGGGGACGAGGCCTTCGGCGGCTACCTGCGCTACGTGGGCATGAAGGCCGAGCGGATGATAGCCGCGGCCCCGGGCTGGTCCAAGGCCGCGGCGCTGAAGGCCGTGGGCGTTTTCCCGAAGAGCGCCCCTTTCAATTTCTTCTGGCGGGCGGAGAAGTTCCTTAAGTTCTCGGTGATGAACACTCTGGAGCGGCGCTACCTTTCCACGGTCTCTTTCTTCGGGCCGGGCGAGGCGGATGGGATCTACAGCCATAAATTTGCGAACCTGCTCGGCGCCGAAAATAATTACGGGGAACGCTACCTGTCAAAATTCTTCGCGTTAAACCCGGACGACGACCTGCTGAACCGCATGACCTATGTGGATATGCGCTCCTACCTCCCGGAATGCCTGATGACCAAAATGGACATCGCCTCCATGGCTAATTCGCTGGAGACGCGCTCGCCTTTCCTTGACCACAAAGTACTGGAGTTCGCTTTCCGCCTGCCCGGGAAACTTAAGCTTAAGGGGCTGAAGGGCACGAAGTGGATACTTAAAGAGGCGTTCAAGGACATGCTGCCGCCGGACATCTACAGCCGGGGCAAGATGGGTTTCGGAATACCGCTGGGCATCTGGTTCCGCGGCGAGCTTAAGGATTATTGGGCTGGCGCCTGCCTGTCGCAGAAGTCGCTGGGCCGTGGCTATTTCAAGCCGGAGGAACTGTTCCGGCTTTGGGACGAGCACCAGCAGGGCCGCCGCGACCACGGCTACAAATTGTGGGCGCTCTTGATGCTGGAACTGTGGCACCGCCAGTACGCGGACGACTTCAAGCTTTGAGGCGAAGACGGGCCTACCGGGTTAGCAAAACCTTCGCGGAGGCTGCCGCTTGCGTAAGCGCGGCAGCCGAGTGATGAGGCGCGCGCACGGTGTGCGCGACGCCGTGTTTTGCGTTCCGGTAGGCCCGGCTGAGCCCCACGCTAACACTGAGTATTATGAAAATAGTTTTAATTAACCCGGATATTCCGTGGAACGCCGGCAACATCGGGCGGTCGTGTGTGGCCACCGGGACGGAGCTGGCTTTCGTCGGGAAGATGGGTTTTAACCTGAGCGACAAGGAGATACGCCGCTCCGGGCTGGACTACTGGCAATTCCTGAAATACTCGGTACACCCCGACCTGGAGTCGTTCTTGGCCACGCTGCCGCCGGACCCGTCGCTGATCTTCTTCTCCACGCGCGGCGGCAAAAGCTACTGGGAAGCCCCTTACCGGCCGGATTCGTGCCTTATCTTCGGCGCGGAGACGGCCGGTTTCCCTGACTGGATCTACGAAAAATATTCGGATTCGCTCTACAGGATACCGATGTGGTCGGACCGGGTCCGCTCGCTGAACCTGTCCACGTCGGCGGGGGTCGCGCTGTACGAAGCGCTCAGGCAGACGCGACCTTCCGGAGTTTAGGGTTTAAAAAGGTCTGCGAACAGCGGCGAACTCAGGCGGCCGAGCAGTTCATGGCCGTTCACCTCTCCAGCCAGTTCCAGCCGGCCGTTCTTTTTTCGCAGGATGAAATACGCCTCTCCGTCCTTGTATTTCTTGTTGTTCTGGCAGACGAAAAGCCGTCCGTCATCCTTAAGGTTATTCGCAAGGTTGGCGAGGGCGCGTTTTATATCCTCAAGGAAAAAATAGGCTTCGTTCAGCACGTTGGCGCACTTGATGATGTCCGCCTTGCGGCTCAGGGTCCCGGCGAAAACATCGAAAGGCAGCAGTTCCGCCCTGAACTTCTCTTCTACCGCCGGGTTCAGCAGCGGGATCCTGCCGGCGCCAGCCGGGAATTTCCCCGCCGTAGAGCCGGTGAAAAAATAAAAGAGGGGAAGCTTCAATGAAACGGCCCCGTCGTCCCGGCTATAGAACTTCCGGCCGCAGCAGAGATCCTTGTACAGGTAGCAGTCCTGGCTGTCGGTCAGCACGACCTCGGCGCCCTTGGTATTCTCCAGCAGGCCCATAGCCGAAACGCCGTCCGAGACGCCTGTTTCTACGATAAGGCTCCCGGGCCCGGCCTCCGCCAGGATGGCGGCATCGGTGAGCGGGCTGCGGCCGGCCGCGGTGGTCTTATAGGCGTTCCCGCTCTTGAACAGGTTCATCGCCTTCGAGAACAGCGAAGTTTTTTCCCCTGCGGGCAGGGAACAGCGGCGGATCTCGTCGAAGATGTCCGGGCTGAACTTTATGCGCAGCGCCAGGACCAGCACCCTGGCCGCCGGGCGCTCCAGCGCGGCCAGGTAGAATTTTAGGAACGCCACGCTGTCCGCGCAGGGACCGCTCTTCAGGATCATTCGTTTGAAATCCGGCATAGTTTCCCGGGAACCGCCGCGCTATCAGGTTTTGTGAGTCAGTTTCTTGTATGCCATTATCAGCGACATGTCCAGATTGAAGCCCCAGAACTGGTGCCGTATCCTGAAGTTAGAAGTGGCTTTCAGGACGCGGAAGGCCAGCCGCTTCACCGGGCCGAAATGAAAGGCGTCAATATTAATGTTCACAAAATCGATATAGAACGAGACCTTCCTGATGAAATCCTTGTCGGGGATCCATGAAAGTTTTTCCAGGTCCTCGAAGCCGGTCAGCGGATTCACCGACTCGGCCCATTTTGCTATGTTCTTAGGGGTGGTATAGCCGTATTTCTCCACGCACTCATCGTAAAGCTCGCCGCCCGGGTAAGGGCGGAAGATCTGGGGGCCGATTATCGACACCTTGTCATCGAAAGAGCGCAGTTTCTGTATAAGCTGCAGGGTCGCCCCGGTGTCGCCTTGTTCCTCTCCGGGCAGCCCCATCATGAAGGAAAAGGTTACCCCGAGGCCGTGCTTGACGATGGTCCGCGCGGAGCGGACGATCTGGTCGACGGTGAGGTCCTTCTTGAGTTTATCCAGTATCCTCTGGGAGCCGGATTCCGCGCCGATCGACAGGTAATAAAGGCCTATGTTCTTGAGTTTTTCCAGCAGGGGCTCGTCAATCAGCTTGCGGTCAAAAGCGTCCGCGCGCATGGAAGTGTACCAGTTGAATTTCAGTCCCCGTTTCTTTATCTCCAGCGCGAAATTCTCGGGGTGGTCGCGTTTGACGAAGAAATTCTCATCCAGGAAATCGAAATAATTCAGATCGAACTCTTTTACGAGATATTCAATCTCGTCCGCCAGGCGGGCGGCTGATTTGGTCCTGTACCCGCCGAAGGCCAGCCGCTTGTTCACGTTTACGCAGAAAGTGCACCTGTAGGGGCAGCCTACGCTGGAAATGACGACCCCAGAATTCACGTCCATTGTCTCCCGGCCCCTGCCGACGGTGCGCTTGCGGTACTTCGAATAGTCAACGAGGTGGAAGTTCAGGAAAGGCAGGGAGTTCAGGTCGTTCGGCTTTCTGCGGCCCGTAAAAACGAGTTCGTCTCCGGACAGGAAATACAGGCCCTTTACCTGCCGCCAGTCGGTCCCGTTCTTCAGCGCCGACAGGAGTTCGAGCGCGGTGTACTCTCCCTCTCCGGAGCAGATGAAGTCGGCGAAGCCCTCGCGCAGGACCTCCGCGGGGAACAGCGACGGATGTATGCCGCCCCAGATGATCTTGACGCCGGGATGACGGTCCCTTATGTACTTCGACATCTCGGCCGCGTGCCGGACCTGGGTGGTCATCACCGTGAAGCCGGCCAGCAGGACCCTGCCCGGTTCGGCGGCCAGGTGCTTTTTCAGCACCTCCAGCGGCTCTTCCTCGGCTACCATGTCCAGGACGAACGACCGCGCGCCGGCGCGTTCGAGGAAGCTCGCGATGGAAAGCAGGCTGGCTGGGGGGTAGGGGATCGCCTTCTGGATGGAGAAGTACGCGGAGCGCGGGTTAATGAGAAGGCACTCGTATGTTTTCATGGAAAAGCCAGTTCCGCTGTCTGGCCCTGCTCCCTGGCGCGGAGAAAGGGCCGGGCCGGCGCTTCAGAACGTCAGTCCGTTCTCCCTTAAAAAGGCCTGGATCTCCTGATAATTGCCTATGATCTCTTCGTTCGTGAGGCTCTTCCCGAAAGGCGTCGTTCTCTCGTACTCGAACGTCATCCCGAACTTCTCTTTTTCGTCGAAGCGCCCGAACACCGGGAAAAGTTTGTCGAAAGGGGTCGCGGGATCGAATTTAATACCGAATTTTTTCGGGTTGAGGTGGTCGGGATAGACTAGACCAGTTGCAGGCACTTCTTAAGGTGGACTGCTTTACTCTTCCTGCTGCTGACGCCGCGCTTCTTCAGTCCTTCCAGATATACTTCCCGTGGGGTTTTATAGTCAAGCGACTGATGC
>CAIXBR010000080.1 GCA_903917735.1 uncultured Elusimicrobia bacterium
ATTACTTTATGGCGGGAATGGAAGAGGCTGATAGATTTAACGGAGGGATGGAACCTTGCGAATCAGTCTGGCACTTGTGGGTAATAGAAAGGTGGTGTGGGAGGACGGCGGGTGAACTAATCACCCGCCTCCTACCCGATTTAGCTTTGGGTATTGGTCTGCAGGTTAGCCTGGCCACCGCCGGGCGCGGGGGAAACCTGCGAAATTTTAAAGAAAAGCCCCGCTTTTTGTTATTATAGCGGTAGGGTGCAGTTTTAGCAGCTTTCAGGCGAAGGAAAAGGGGCGGCTCTCCGAAAAAAACAGCGGACAACAGGCGATAACCGCGCTTATATTGCCTACAGATCGCCAAGTAAAAGGGACCGGTGACTGATCATTATGGAAAGAGCTGATTATTTAATAATAGGCGCTGGTATAATAGGGCTTACGCTCGCCCGGCAACTTCACAAAAAAGCACCCGGCAAAAAGATCCTGCTGCTTGAAAAAGAGTCCGATGTCGCCCGCCACAGCAGCGGCAGGAACAGCGGCGTGCTGCACGCTGGGTTTTATTACAGCGCCGATTCCCTTAAGGCCCGGTTTACGCGAGAAGGGAACCTGGCCCTTAAAACATACTGCAGGAATAACGGCCTGGCCTTGAACGAATGCGGAAAAGTGGTCGTCGCCGCCGATGAAACGGAACTCCCGGCTCTGCGCGAGCTTGAAAAGCGCGGTAAAGCGAATGGCGTGGAACTCAGGCTGATAGACGAGAAAGAGCTCGCGGCGATAGAGCCGAACGCCAGGACCTTCCAAAAAGCGCTTTATTCTCCGACGACAGCCACGGTTGCCCCGGCTGAGATATGCGCGTCACTCAGGGATCAGCTTATAAGCTCCGGAGTAAAGATCTTATTTGGAGAAGGCTACAAAAGGCCGGCCGGAGAAAATATCGTTGAAACCACCGGGGGAAATATTATCGAGGCCGGGCATATCATCAACGCCGCCGGGCTATACGCCGACAGGATCGCCAGGGATTTCGGCTTCTCAAAGAATTACGTGATAATCCCGTTCAAAGGAATATATCTGAAGTATTCCGGCGCGAAGGCTCCGCTTAAAGTTAACGTCTACCCGGTCCCGAATCTTAAGAACCCTTTCCTGGGCGTCCACTACACGGTTACCGTGGACGGCCACGTCAAGCTCGGCCCTACGGCTATCCCGGCTTTCTGGCGTGAGAACTATGCGGGCCTGGACAATTTCCGGCCGGGCGAGCTGCTGGAAGTGTCGGCCTATGAGGCCTTGCTTTTTCTTAAGAACTCCTTCGGCTTCAGGAGCCTGGCCTGGGAAGAGACACGAAAATACTATAAGCCTTTTTTTGTGGGCTTGGGGCTGAAGCTGGTGAATAAAATAGACGCCGCCGGCTTCAACGAATGGACCCGGCCCGGCATCCGCGCGCAGCTCCTGAACATCAAAACCCTGGAATTGGTCCAGGACTTCGTAGTGGAGGGCGATAAAGCCAGCACGCACATCCTCAACGCCGTAAGCCCCGCCTTCACCGGCAGCTTCCCGTTCACCAAATGGGTCATAGAAACCCGCCTGTCATAATTCCTCACTTCATGAACAAGAGCACCAGTATCTGGGCGGAGATGATCCACATTCTCATCACCAGTGGGTAAACTGTGGCATAGGACATCGCGGAAAGATTGGAGGGCGTCATGGCGTTGGCGATGGCCAGCGCCGGTGGATCCGTCATTGAACCGGCCAGCGCGCCACAGAGGGCCATATAGTTCAGTTTAAGCTTCGCCATTTATTTTTTTCAGGGTCTTGTTCTCCACCACTATGCTGACATTAATGAAGGCCGACGCGGCCTTGTCGGCGTGCACCTGCAGCATGTCCCGGGCGGCCTGGGCCCTGAAAATCCGCCTTATCACTATCATAGTGAGGATTATGCCCAGGATGGTGCCGGGGTAGGCCAGCGCGTAGCCCATTGAGGCGCTGTTTACCGCCTCGGGACTTACCGCGCCCAGAGTCTACTGGGCGGCGGCCAGAGATATGATTCCGCTGAAAAACCCCTGCTTACTTTTTATTCTGTTCTTTAAGATTTGGCCGGAGCAGGTGCAGCTGTTTGCGGGAATCTAATTCCCACTGAACTTCTTCACCCGGCTCAAGGTTGATAGCAACTGCCAGCGCCATAGGCAAGCCCACGTAGAGCCGGACGGGGCGGCCCTTGCTTTTAATGACTTGAACTTTAACCGGATAATTTATTTGCATATATTATAGGCTATAATGTATAATAGCCATAGTCAATCAGATTATAACCTCGCTTCCTATAATATATGAGCCTACCAAAATTAGACTTGCAACGCACATTTTTCGAGCCGGAGATCTTGTTCCCCGGCCTGGGCAAAGCGCCCGGCGCAGAGCGGTTAAGTTTCTTTGCGGAACACATTCTGCCGGAGCTTATGAAGCGGCGGCCGGAGCTGGAAAAGATGTACTGCGCTGATAACGGTCGGCCCGCCAAAGAACCGGTGCGCATGCTGGCAACAACGATTTTACAATTCATGGAGCGGATGCCCGACCGGCAGGCGACGGAGGCCTGCAACTTTGACTTACGCTGGAAGTTGGCTTTAAGCATGGAGGCCTCGGAGCCCGCGTTTCACCCTACCAG
>CAIXBR010000081.1 GCA_903917735.1 uncultured Elusimicrobia bacterium
ACTGCAACGCTTGGGTATCGATGTGCCTAAACGAATGAAGATTCCAGAGTTGTTATCAAAATGTAGTGGCGACTTTTGACCTGTTTTAGGATAAAACGCTGGGAAAATAAGCACTTTTTATTTTTCACTGCGGAAGTTGGGCTAGCCTGGGCCGGCAAGATCTATTACCAGGCCAGATAAGAGCTCCCGGAGGGTTTTAAACACATAAACCGGCGCGCCCCCGAAAAGGCGCGCCGGTTTTTATTTAATTGCATAGCGCGGCTTTGGGGCCAGGTCCGCAATAAAGGCGGCCTTCTTAGAGAAAGCCGCCAAAAAACATTCAGCTCCGCCGGCGTACCTACTCCCCGACCTGCGCCGCTGCTGAAGCGCCGGTCTCGCGCCCTACCTGCTGCGGCCCTTAAAGCTTATAGCCGCCGTCTTCAAAAGGCGCTAATCCCCGCACCAGCGTAATTATCTTGAGAATATTCTTAAGCCGCTCAAGGCCGGGCGGCTTTATCACAAAATCAAAAGCCCCTTCCTTAACCGCCTTCGTGGCCATATCTGCGTTGTCCAGGCCGGAAATTATAATAACGCAGACGTCGGAGTTCTTCTTGCGCGCTTTGAACGAAAATTCAACTCCCGAAGCCCCGCGCAGATAAATATCCGTTATCACTATGTCGAAAGGCTTTTCATCCAGCAGCTTCCTGGCGCGCTCCGCGTCGTCGAGGCGCGTAACTTCGAACTGCGGGAAAGCTTTCAGTATCTCGTCCACCCTGTCGATGACGTAGCCTTCGTCCTCGATGAATAAAAGTTGTTTTTTTACCATTCCACCCACCAGCGCGCCAGTTCGCCCAAGCCTATGGACCGCTCAATAGAGGTAAGAGGGAATTCCATAAGGTCCATGGTATGCGCGCCAGCCTGTTCGATCGCCTTTGCGTAAACTTCCCTGGCGCTTTCGTCCAGTTCCATGAAGGGGAGCTGCGGCTCTTTGGGCGCGGATTTGGCTTCTCTGCGGGGGGAAAGCTTAAAGGCGGGCTTCCCGTGCTTTACGGCCTCTTCCCGGTCGATTGCCGGGGCTGCCGCCGCAGCTTTCTTTACGGGCGCCAGGGCGGGCGGCCGGGCCTTTTCTATGGGCGCCGGCCGGACAGTCTCGTTTTTGACTTTGTTCAGGTCTGAAAACCGCATAATATAATTGTAGCCGAAAGGAGTTAAATAAAGATTACAGAAAGGTTAAGCGATGGCAATAGAAAATAAAAGGAAGTAAGAGCGGAAGTTCAATACAACCTTCTGCCGCCCTCTTGTCTTCTGCCGCTAGATCTTCTTCTCGTAGATGCGGTACTTGCGGTATAGTTCGGAGCCCAGGGCTTCGATAGGGCTGTTGATAAGGGCGTTATCCTCAAGCGTCCAGGACATTTCCCCGTATTCCCAGCCCATTTTCCTGGCGGAAGCTATGGCCTGCTTGATCAGGATCATCTCTATACCCTTGCCGCGGAACTCTTTTTTTACTCCCAGGGTAAGAAGGCGCCCGCGGTTAAGTTTGAACATGAAATTATACAGGAAAGGGAATATGTTCAGCGGGCCGAGCTTCCCGTTGACCTTCTTCAGCGCTATATTGAAGTCCGGTAGCAGCAGCACGAAGCCGGCGGGCTTGCCTTCGTAATGGGCGAAGTAGAGATAGTCCGGCTTCAGCATCGGTTTCAGGGCCTTAGCCAGGTCGTCCATCTCCTCCGCCGTCATCGGCACGAAGCCCCAGTTCTTCTCCCAGGCCGCGTTGTAGACGTCCTTCACCTCGTCTATGGCCTTGTCTATATTCTTAACGTCCGCGAAATGCAGCGTGACCTTGTTGTCGCGGTTCAGGCGGGCGAGTATCTTCTCGAACCGTTCCGGCAGACCTGCGGCCGTGCCGCACTTCCAGGCGTAAAGGTCCTTGGCTTTGGCGAAACCGGCCGCCTCGGCCAGCTCCAGGTAGTAGGGCGGGTTATAGGGCATCATCACCATCGGCGGGAAATCGAAGCCTTCCGACAGCATGCCGCAGGTCTCGTTGGTGGAGGGGTTCACCGGGCCTACGGCCGAATCCATGCCCTTCACTTTAAGCCAGGCGGTTGCGGCCGCGAACAGGGCGCTGGAAACTTCCTTGTCGTTCTCGCAGTCGAAGAAGCCGAAGAAGCCCGCTTTGTCCCCGTGGAAGTTATTGTGCGCGTGGTTGAGTATGGCGGCTATGCGGCCCGCGGGGCGGCCTTCGCGGAAGGCCATTAAAAGCTTGCGCTCTCCGTGCCGCCAGAAAGGGTGGCCGGTGTCCAGTAAATGCACAACATCCCGTTTTAAGTCGCCTACCCAGTAAGGGTGGGTTTTAAATAGATCGTAAGGGTAGTCTACAAAGGCCTTCAGGCTGGTTTCGCGTATTTCTATGGACATATTATTAATTGACGGCAACTGAAAACTGCGGAAGGCAACTGAAAGCGATAGCTTCTTACCTTTCGCGGCATTTCGCTGCTCACTTGCCCTGCCTTGTTGTCTATTTTACCAACGCCGCCGGCTTTTTTTTAAGGACTTTCTTTATGCAGCCTTCGAAGATATTGAGGGCGCGGTCCAGCTGTTCGCGGGTGTGCGTAGCTGTGGCCACCACACGCAGCAGCGAGCGCTTGGGGGGCACGGCGGGGCTGACCACGGGGTTGGTGAAGAGGCCTTTGTCGTAAAGCATGCGCCACAGCATAAAGGTCTTCTCGTTGTCGCCTATCACCACGGGGATGATGGGAGTCCGGGTTTCGCCGGTGTTCAGGCCCATCCGCTTGAAATTCTTCATCAGGTAGGCGGCATTGTCCCAGAGCTTCTTTATGCGCTGCGGTTCTTCCTCTATTATATCTATAGCCTTGGAGATGGCGGCCACGGAGGCCGGCGGCAGGGCCGCCGAGAAGATCATGGAGCGGGAGAGGTGCTGAATGTAGTGGATTATGTTCTCGTCTCCCACCACGAAGCCGCCCACGGAGGCG
Source organism: uncultured Elusimicrobia bacterium (assembly GCA_903917735.1). GTDB lineage: Bacteria > Elusimicrobiota > Elusimicrobia > Elusimicrobiales > UBA9959 > UBA9959. The sequence continues at coordinate 2,970 of CAIXBR010000081.1, forward strand.
AAGGACTTCGAGCAGGTGCCGACCACCAGGTCCACATCTTTGTGGCTGAGATTGAAATATTCACAGGTGCCGCGGCCGTGACGACCCAGCACGCCGGTGGCGTGCGCGTCGTCCACCATCAGGCGGGCGCCGTACTTTCTACAGATCTTGGAAATTTCGGGGATGGGGGCGATGTCGCCTTCCATGGAGAAGACGCCGTCCACTATTACCAGCTTGCCGTGGCCGGGGCCGATATCTTTCAGCACGCGCTCCAGATCGGCCGGATTGTTGTGCTTGAAGCGGCGTATTTCTCCGTGGGAAAGCCTGCAGCCGTCCAGGATGCTGGCGTGGTCCAGCTTGTCCACTATCGCGAAATCGCCTTTGCCGACCAGCGCGGAGACTACGCCCAGGTTCATCTGGTAGCCGGTGGCGTACACCAGGGCGGCTTCCCGGCCCTTGAAGGCCGCGAGTTTCCGCTCCAGTTCCATGTGCAGCACGGTGTTGCCGTTCAAGAAGCGCGAGCCCGCCACGCCGGTACCGTATTTCTTTATGGCGTCTATGGCGGCGGCCTTCATGCGGGGGTCGTTGGCCAGTCCCAGATAGTTGTTGGAGCCGAACATGATGAACTTCTTGCCCTGGATGGTAACTTCTGGGGCTTGCTCTGATTCGAGAGCTTTAAAATAGGGGTATATGCCAGATTCCATGAGCTGTCGGGCAAGGGTGAAATTCCTGCATTTTTCAAAAAGGTCGATCATAATATCCTGATATTTTATTAAATTGGGGGGGCAAATGATAGGAAAAAGGCTGGGAAATCACTTTCTGTGGAGCTTTTTTGCAAGAGCCGTTGTGGAGCGGCCTTTTAAAAGCGGTATCAGTGCCACCCTGCCGGCAAATTCCGCTCCCGCCACATCGCCGCTGCGGTAATCCGCCCCTTTTGCAAGCACGTCGGGCCTGAGGGTTTTTATAAGCTTAAGCGGGGTGTCTTCCGTGAAAACTATAACGGCGTCCACCGCGGCCAGGGCTGCCAGCACCACGGCGCGGTCGCCTGCCTTATTAATGGGGCGGGACGGGCCCTTAAGCCTGCGCACCGAGCTGTCGGAGTTAAGTCCCAGGAAAAGGAAATCCCCCATGGAGCGCGCCTGCTCCAGCGAGGCGATATGCCCAGCGTGCAGGAGGTCGAAACAGCCGTTGGTGAAAACGGCCGTTTTGCCTTTCCTGCGCAGAGCCGCGCGCAGAGCCGCGGCTTTTTTCAGGGATATTATCTTGCTCTTTGTCGTCATTGGCGTGATCCGCGCGGTCCGGTCTATTTGGCCGCTACAGGTTCGGCCGGCGCCAGTAGTCTTCCCATGAAGCCGGTGTCCGTATGACCGGCCTTGAAAGCCTCGTTTTCGACTATAAGCTGGTGCGCGTTTATAGTGGTATGTACGCCCTTTACTTTGAAATCCTCAAGGGCGCGCCTGGACCGGGCCACGGCCATCTCGCGCGTCTGGTCCCAGACTATCAGCTTCGCCAGCATGCTGTCGTAATAGACCGGCAGATTGTAGCCGGCGTAAACATGGGTGTCCACGCGTACCCCGGGGCCGCCGGGCACTATCCATTCCTCTATCCGCCCCACGGAGGGGGCGAAGTTGCGCGTAAAATCCTCGGCGTTCACGCGGTGCTCTATGGCGTGGCCGCGGTACGGCACGGTATGGCCCGCGGTGTAGGAGAGTTTCTCGCCGGAGGCGGCCAGCAGCTGCTCGCGTACCAGGTCGAAGCCGGTGATGAACTCGGTCACCGGGTGCTCCACCTGCAGGCGGGTGTTCACTTCCATGAAGTAGAACTCGCCTGTCTGGGTTAGCAGAAATTCCACCGTGCCCACGCCCACGTAGTTGGCGGCCTCGGCCAGCTTTACGGCGGCTGCTTCCAGGCTGTCGCGCAGTTTCTTGTTGACCGCGGGGGAAGGGGATTCCTCCACCAGTTTCTGGTGGCGGCGCTGTATGGAGCAGTCGCGTTCCGGGAAAGCTATCACGTGGCCGTGCGAGTCGCGGGCGAACTGCACCTCTATGTGGCGGGGCAGCTCGATATACTTCTCGAAATAGACGTCGCCGTTGCCGAACGCGGCCTTGGACTCGCTCTGGGCCATGTTCATCTCGTTGGCCAGCTGGGAGGCTTCGCGCACGATACGGATGCCTTTGCCGCCGCCGCCGGCTACCGCCTTGATCATGATCGGAAAGCCGATCTTGGCGGCCTGGGCCGCTGCGTCCTTGCTTACGATGTCCTTGGTGCCGGGCGTCACCGGGATGCCGGCCTTTGTGGCCATCTTTCTGGCCTCCGCCTTGTGGCCCAGCTGCTGGATGGACTTCGGGGAGGGGCCTATGAAGGTTATGCCGTTATCGTGGCAGGCGGCGGAAAAATCGGCGTTCTCGGAGAGGAAGCCGTAGCCGGGGTGGATGGCGTCCGCGCCGGTCACCTTGGCGGCGGAGATGATGGCCGGGATGCTGAGGTAGCTTTCGCGGGCCATGGCCGGGCCTATGCAGACGGCCTCGTCGGCCAGGCGCACGTGCAGGGAAGAACGGTCCGCCTCGGAATAGACGGCCACTGAATTCACGCCCAGCTCGCGCAGGGTCCTTATAACGCGTACCGCTATTTCGCCGCGGTTGGCGATCAGAACTTTTTTAAACATTGTTCCTCCAAAAAACTATTTATTTATCTTGGCCTGCAGCGCGGGGGCTAACGGCATGTCCGGGGCCCTTTCTACTTTGGCCTTGCCGGTCCAGAGGTTTATCAGAAAAGCGTAAATATTCTGGGCTTCGGTCTTCCTGGTCTGCGGATTGAAGCTTTCCTGGCGCATGAACACCCTATATTCAGGCCCGCCTACGTGGACGGCTAGCCACTGGTCCTTGGGCAGCATTTTGGCGTTCTTGGGGCCCAGCCTGGCTTTAATAGCTTCAAGCTGGCGCTGCCTGGTCTCGATTATCGGCGGCATATCGGGCTGGAAGCGGGATTTCTGGGCGAAAGTTACGGCCTCGTTGCCGGCGCCGCCGCTCAGATAAAGCATGCGTTTCTTCGCGTCGCTCTTCTCAACGCCCTCGGTGCAGAGCACATCGGCTTTCATGGTATCCTGAAGCGCCCTGTCATAGTCTTTCAGGCTTACGTAGGCGTCGGCCCGGTTCAGGAACAGCGGGCATTGCTCCTTGGAGGTGAGCCCGGGCCACTTCATCAGTTTCTCGTATTCGTCCAGGGCCATGCGGCTGCGCTGCAGGTAGCGCAGGCTGTCGGCGTAGTAGGAATTGAACCAGAACAGCTCTCCGCTGGTATAGCCGACAGGGTAAGTGGCGGCGGCTTCAACGGTGCGTTTGCAGGAGTCGGCGGATTTCTCGTAAAGACCCATGAAGAATTCCGAGGCGCAGAGGAAGCCGGAGGAGCGGGGGTCCACCGGGTCCGTCAGGTAAAGCTTCTGCGACAGGAAAAGGGCCTGGGGAAAATCCTGCCTGTCCAGGGCTTCCTGTATGGGCTGGAACAGTATCCAGATGTAGGGGCGGGTCCAGCGGCCGTGCTCGTTCACGAAGGAAATATAATCCTGCTTCCAGTTCTCTTTGCCTTCTTTCAGCTGGTAGCTGACCATGGCGGCTTCTTTGCCCATGTTGAAGATCTGCACGTCGCGGAACTGCCAGGCCGGGGCTTTTGAGTAATAGTCCCGGTTGTTCTTCACATAATTGTCCATAGTGCAGGCGGCTTTGGAATTGGTGGAAAGCAGGGTGTAGGCTTTTTCATATTTGCCCTGGGAAATATCGGCCAGGTAGGCCTTGGCCGCCATCAGCAGGCGCAGGCGCGGCAGGGAAGGGGCCGCTATCATATAGAGTATGGCAAGCAATACCCCTGCCAGCAGCAGGGTTATGGCCGGGCCGGCCATGCGCCGCATTAGCGAGGGGCGGTACGGTATGACGTTGTCGCGCATAAGGCGCGCCGAGTCGGGGCTGAAGGGGCTTGAGGATTTAACCTTCCGGCCGTCATGTCTTCCCTCCGGCCTGGGGGCGGCTTTGGGTTCTTCCGGCGGCTGCGGCGCGGCCGGCTTGGCCGGTTCCGGGGCTTTGGCCGGGGCGGCCGCAGGGGTCTCCGGCCTGCGCCTGAAAGAGGTCTCCCTTTCGGACACCGTGTCCTGTATGGACTCCATCTCGAGCTTGAATTCTTTTTTCTCCGCCGGTGCCGGCCGGCCCTGCGGCGGCGGGGGAGGCATATCCGATTTGGGGTTCGGATGCAGCGATAGCAGGGTCCCACAATTATCGCAGTAATTTTTTTCGACCGCGTTGGCGAAGCCGCACTCGCCGCAGGCTTTCTCAAGCCGGGCGCCGCATTTAAGGCAGGTGTCCCCAAGCATGTTCGGCAGGTAGCCGCACTTGGGGCACTTTATTACGGAAGGCTTTGGCGTCATATTAGCTGTTACTTGGGCTCTATGAAGAACATCGGCTGGCCGTATTCAACCGGCTTGCCTTCCTCGATGGAGATTATTTTAAGCAGGCCGTCGGAGTGCGCGGTCACGCTCTTGAAATCTTTGCCCACCTCCACCACGCCGAGCTCCTGCCCTTTCTTCACGGCGGCGCCCTCTTTCAGGTGGTTGGTCTTCCCGGGGCGAGCGAAGCGGAAGATGCCTATCGAAGGGGACAGCACCGGCTCCATAGTGGAGGCTATGGTCGCGCTGTGCTCGGGGTTGTTGTTGAGCTTTAGACTTATTTTGTCATCACCATTCTTCCAGGTTATTTCTTCCAGGTCGGTGGTTTCCATCCATTTCGTCATCTTGGTAAGCGTTTTCACGTCCATAGTACCTCCGTAAATGGTCTATTATCCCTCAAGTATCAGCTTTAGTTTGGCGTAAGTCCTGGCCGGGTAGTTCTCTTTGTGGGTCAGCAGCGCGGTCCCTATGAAGCCGTTGCAGTTATTGCGGCAGCCGGCCTTGGCCACCAGCGGGATGATCTTCACCAGCAGGCGGCGGATGTTCTCCACGTTGGCCTGCAGCGTGTCGGAGACCTTGTGCTGGTCCACTTCCTCGCCCTCTTTCCAGCAGTCGTAGTCGGTCACCAGGGAGACGGGGGCGTAATGGAAGCCGGCCTCGCGGGCGAGCTTGGCCTCGGTGGCCATGGTCATGCCGATGATGGAGTAGCCCATCTTGCGGTGGAACTCGGATTCGGCCTTGGTGGAGAAGCCAGGGCCTTCCATGCAGCAGTAGGTGCCGCCCTTGTGGCAGGTTATCCCGAGCTTTTTGGCTTCCTTGTACATCATGTCCGAGATGTCCATGCAGAAAGGCTCGGCCATGGGGACATGTCCTACTATGCCTTCGCCGAAGAAGGTGGAGGGGCGGCCCTTGGTCTGGTCGACGAACTGGTCAGGGAACACGAAATGGGTGGGGGCCAGTTCCTGTTTGAGGGAGCCCACGGCGCTGGCGGAGATTATGGTTTTAACGCCTATGGACTTAAGGGCCCACATGTTGGCGCGCTGGTTTATCTCGCCCGGCAATATTGCGTGCTTGCGGCCGTGGCGAGGGAGGAAGACTACTTTTATACCAGAAAGGGTGCCGAGGATCAGGTTGTCGGAGGGGAGGCCGAAAGGAGTTTTTATCTTTATTTCGCTTATGATCTTGAGTTCCTTCATCGCGTAGAGGCCGGTGCCGCCTATCACGCCTATTTCCGCCAAAGCCTGCTTAGCCATTACGTGCTCCTTGCCTTATTAAAATAAAAACATCCTATGAACGGGCCTCTAAAAAGTGGCATCCCGCCATTATTTAGTATTTTATAATAATTGGAGTCCTAAAAACACAAGGATTTTCAGGTTGCTGCGCGGCCGGGCTCAGTTTCGCCCGGCTATTATCTTTTCCAGGGCCTCGGCCAGGGAGTCTCTCCCGGCCAGTTCGGCCGCCGGGTCGTATTTAAGCGGTATTTGAGGCTCGAAAGGCTCCCCCGGCTTCCTGTCCGCGAATAAACCGCGGAACACCTTGGTGGCGATATTGAAGACGAAGAAACGGCTGGGGGTCTGGCAGAGGCGCACATCCCCGTACATCGTGCTGGCCCCGGTGGCCACGCCCGCCTGTTTTACTCCCGGCATCTGCCGCAGCTCGTGGACGAAGATCTCGGCCGAGCTGAAATCTGCATAATCCGTCAGCAGGTATATTTTCCCTTTGAAATCCAATTTCGGCGGTTCCGCGGCTGCCGCCGTCCCGGCCGGAGCGTCATCGTCGCCGCAGACCGCCAGTTTCCCGGCGTTCTTTTTCATGCACTCAAGGAACCTGCGCGTATAGGCCGCATCCTCCGGATGTGTGCGGGTATATTGGTCGTAGAGCGTTTTGAAATGATTGTAGTTATCGTCGGTGGCGGCTATCAGGTCCGGCAGGTTCTTTTTGGACTCGGGCAGGTAGCCGAAGAAATTCTTAACCCATTTGGTGCTGTACTGCGAATTGCCGCCGCCGTTGCCGCGGATGTCCATAACTATAACGCCGCAGCTCCGGAATTTTTGTGCGTCCTCGTAGAAGCGCGTGAGCTGTCCGTCCTCGCCGGACAGGGAGCTGAGTTTTATCCAACAGCCGTAGGGCTTCTTTTCCACCGAGTACACCGTCGGGTGTTTTTTCGCGCCGAAGAGCCGCCTTGTGAGCGCGAGCAGCCTGTCCGCGGCGCCGGCCTGCTTCTCCTGCTCCTTTTTCCAGGTCAGAGCGGTTTCCGTGCGCGAGTTCCCGCGCGAGAAAATGCAGTTTAATTTGTCTCCCTCTTTTACGTCCCAGCGGCGGAACAGGCGCCCGGAGTTCATGTAGTAATCCGCTTCTATGCCGAGCACCGGCAGGTAGGGGAAGATGTCCTCTTTGAGCATGGTCCCCGGGGTTTTGCCGCCGCAGCTCACTATTTCATCTCCGGGCTTTATGCCTTTGGCTGAGGCTTGCGCGTCGGCGGTTTTTACGTAATAGGCGGTGTTGTATTTTACGGCCTCTATCCCGGTCACGAACTGCGGGTAGTCGGGGGGTTCGCTCATGCCGGGTATTCTGCTGAAGGCAACCCGCATATGCGGGTCTTTCAGTGCGGCGATGTATTTAGAGACGATCTTCCTGTAGCAGATAGTGTCTTCGCAGGTTTTCGCCTCGCGGTAGGCGGCGGAATGCCCCAGGTTTTCCATGCGGCGTGTTTCCGCGCTGTATAAATAGCCGGAGAATTCCCGTGAAATGGTGCGGTGCATGAAGTTCAGGTCCTCTTTAAGTTTAGTGTTAAGCGGGACTCTGTCCTCTGTGGCCGGCGCTGCGGCTGAAAAAGAAGAAAGTATAAAAGCGGCTATCAGCGCGAATTTCATCGTTCCTCCATAGAGTCGGGCGGTCCCGGGTTTCCGGAGCAATTTTAATGCCGCCCGGGGCAAGAAAAAGCCGCGCTTTGGGCGCGGCCTTTCTTTTCGGCTTTCGCTTAATTCTCGAAGCCGGGGTAGACGGGGAAGCCGGAGCAGAGGAGTTTCACCTGCTCTTTTATCCCCTTCAGAGCCTTGTCGTCGTCCTTGTGAGCGATGGCGTCGTCGAACAGGCCGGCTATAATAGTTATCTGTTTCTCCTTCATGCCGCGGGTGGTAATGGCGGGGGTGCCCAGGCGCACGCCGCTGGTGATCATCGGCTTCTGGGGGTCGTAAGGGATGGTGTTCTTGTTGACCGTTATCCCGGCCTTGTCCAGCGCCTTCTCGGCCTCAAGGCCGGTGATGTTCTTGGCGCGCAGGTCCACGCTCATCAGGTGGCAGTCGGTGCCGCCGGAGACTATGCGGTAGCCGCGGCCCTGCAGTTCGCGGGCGAGCTTGCGGGCGTTCTTCAGCACCTGCATCTGGTATTCCTTGAACTTGGGGCTCAGGGCCTCTTTGAAGCAGATGGCTTTGCCGGCTATGGCGTGCATCAGCGGGCCGCCCTGGTTGCCGGGGAAGTTGGTGCGGTCCACGGACCTGGAGTAGCAGCCTTTAGAGAGGATCAGGCCGCCGCGCGGACCGCGCAGGGTTTTGTGAGTGGTGGTGGTGACGATGTCGGCGTATTCCACGGGCGATGGGTAGATGCCGGCGGCTATGAGACCGGCGTAATGGGCGATGTCGGTGACCAGGAAGCATTTCCAGGTGTCGGCGGCGCGCTTGATGCGGGCCCAGTCCCAGCGGCGGGAGTAGTTGGAGGCGCCGGCCATTATCAGCTTGGGGCGGAACTTCTCTATGTCTTTCTCCATCTTCTCGTAGTCTATCAGCTCGGTCTCCTGGGAGACGTCCATAGTGACTATTTTGAAGTAGTGGCCGGAGAAGTTGAGGGGGTGGCCGTGGGAGAGGTGGCCGCCATGGCTCAAGTTGAGGCCCATTACGGTGTCGCCGGGGTTGATGAGGGAGAGGTAGGCGGCTATGTTGGCCTGGGTGCCGGAATGGGGCTGGACGTTGGCGTGTTCGGCGTGGAAGAGCATTTTCGCGCGGTCGATGGCGAGTTTTTCTACTACGTCTACGTGTTCGCAGCCGCCGTAGTAGCGTTTGCCGGGGTAGCCTTCGGCGTATTTATTGGTGAGGACGGAGCCGACGGCTTCGAGGACGGCTTTGGAGGTGTAGTTTTCGGAGGCGATGAGCTCCAGGTTGTTCTGCTGGCGGAGTACTTCGCCGTGGATGGCCTGGTAAAGCTGGGGGTCGTTCTTCTTTATTTCGTCGTACATTTCGTGTCTCCTTGAGAGTATTGTGTGCTGCAACTTAAGAAAATTCCGCGAGATGCTCAGTCGGTGTTGCACGGGGTCTTGCCCCGCTCACCCGGGCCGAGGGAACACTACAGTGTCCGTAGCAAAAGCGGGAAGCCCAGTCCACGCTTGCGTCGGTTCCCCCCGCCAGGGTAAATTAAGGCGGGGCCCTTTTCCCCAACGGGTGCTCGGGGTAAGACCCAGTTCAGCACCTCCGGTTCGCTTATTCCACCGCCACTAAGCCGCAATATTTATATTTTACTTCTTTTTTAACTTTTCTACCGTTGCTTTTACGGCTGATTTTATCAGCTTGAAAATTTCGTAGTAAAAGAGGTCGTCGCGGCCGTAGGGGTCGGCTATGTCGCAGTTGTCGAAGCCGGCGTATTTCAGGAGGGTCACGGTCTTTTTTTCGGCGTGGCGGAAGCGGGCTGTTATATCGGCTTTTTGCGCGGCTGTCATGGCCAGGACGAGGTCGTGGCTTCTTATCAGTTTGCCGGTGAGCAGGATGGGGGTGTGCTTGAAATCTTTTATGCCCTCTTTGGCCAGTATCTGCGCGACAATGGGCGGTTGGGGGATGTCCTTTTCGGCCGCCAGGCCGGCGGAATAAAATTGGAGTTTGAGGTTTTCGTCGGCCGCCAGTTTGGCGGCGTAATAATGGGCGAGGACGCTGCGGCAAGTGTTGCCGGTGCAAACAAAGAGGATGGTTTTCACGACAGGCCGGCCGCCGGGTCCGGGCCGGAGTAATCTTTGTCGTCCTCCTCCTCAACGGCCTCGGGCAGGCGCAGGAGCAGGACTATTTCGCCTTTCACTTCTCCGGCCGCCTCTATTTTGGCTATGGTCTCGTCTATCAGGCCGCCGGTCCATTCCTCGTAGATCTTGCTTATCTCGCGCGCCACTATGGCCGTAAGTGCGGGGCCGAATTCTTCGCGGGCCATCGCCAGGAATTTCTTCAGGCGGTAGGGCGATTCAAAAAGGATGACCGTTTTGTGGAGCGAGAAGGCGGCGTTGAGGGCCTTCACTATTTTGCCGCGTGAGCGCGGCAGGAAGCCGAGGAAGATGAACGAGTCTGTAGGCAGGCCGGAGCCGGCCGCGGCGGCTATTACCGCCGAAGGGCCCGGCAGGGCGGTCACTTTTATTCCTGTGGAGCGGGCCAGCGCCACCAGGCGCCTGCCCGGGTCGGAAATGCACGGCGAGCCGCCGTCGGTCACCAGCGCGGCGCTGTGGCCGCTCCTGAGCCAGGCCATGGCCGAGGCCACGGAGCGCTCGTCGTGCTCGTTGTAGCGGAAAAGTTTTTTCTGTATGCCGAAATGGTTGAGCAGCTGGGAAGTCCTGCGGGTATCCTCGCAGAAAACGGCGTCGGCCTCTTTAAGGGCTTCAAGCGAGCGCAAGGTTATATCCTTGAGGTTGCCTATGGGGGTGGGAACTATGAATAACACGGTCGTTTCACTTGCCCGGGGGGGGCCAGTTGGTGTTTTCCAGCTTCAGGAAGGCGGTTACCACTTCCGGGTCGAACTGGCGGCCGGAGCCCTTGGTTAGTTCGCTCTCGGCGATCTCTTTGCTCAGGGCTTTACGGTACGGGCGGTCGCTGCGCATGGCGTCCCAGGCGTCTATGGTAGCCACTATGCGCGCGCCAAGGGGGATCTCCTCGCCTTTGAGGCCTTCCGGGTAGCCCATGCCGTTGAACCATTCCTGGTGGTACAGCACCATCTGGGCCACCGGCCCGAGGAAATGTATCGGGGAGAGTATCTGGTAGCCTATGGCGGGGTGCTTCTTGATCTCGTCGTATTCTTCCGTGGTCAGTTTGCCCGGTTTGGAAAGTATGCCGCCGTCTATGCCTATTTTGCCGATGTCGTGCAGCAGGGCCGCGTATTCCACGTAGCGCAGCATCTGGGCCGGCATGTGCAGTTCTTCGGCGAGGCGCCGGGCCTTCTGGCGCGCGCGGCCGGCGTGGTCCCCGGTGTAGGAATCTTTCGCGTCTATAACGCGGGCCAGGGTCTGCACCATCTCCAGGTAGAAATTCTCGAGGCTTTCGTAAAGCTTTATGTTCTCAAGGGTTATGGCCGTCTCTCCGGCTAGCAGCGTCAGGAACTTCAGGTCGTAGTCGGTGAATGACTCTTTTTCGCGCGAGAGGTGCAGGTTAAGCACTCCGAAGGGCTTGTCTTTCAGCTTGAGCGGGATGGCGATGAACGGTTCCAGCTGTTCTTCCTTGCCTATGAAATCCTTGTACTGCGTGTTCTGCTGGGGATCGGTAACGAAGATGGTCTCGCCGGTCTGGAAGGCGCGGCCGGCTATGCCGAGGCCCGGCTTTATGCGGGTATTCTCTATCACTTCCTTTGAAATGTTCCTCGAAGCGGCTATCCTGAGCTCGTCCGCCTGCGCGTCGTGGATCATAAGCGAGCCGCGGGGGGAATTTATCAGTTCGCAGGCGGAATCCACCACTGTCTGGTAGAATTCCTCTTTTTTTATAGTGCCGGCGTTCACTATGCCGATCTCGTGAATGGTAAGCAGGCTGGTGAGCAGCTCGTCGAACTTGCCCCAGGTGGTTTTAAGTGGATTGTCGCGCCCGTCATTTTCCGTGCAGGGCTTTTCAAGGCGCAGCGCGTAGACTTTGCGCAGGAGCGAACCTGTGGCAAAAAGCAGTATGACAATGACCAGCGAAAGCAGGTATATCATTAGGTTAAGAATAGCAAAGGAAAGCAACGGAAGGCAACAGAACGCTTTTCGGCCTCCGTTGCTATCAGATTCCATTAAAGTTTATAATTGAGCTATGAAACGTCAGGCTTTGCGGGTGCTTGTCTGCGGCGCCTCCGGCCGCATGGGCCGTGCGGTCCGCGCCGAACTGGAATCCTCAACGGCTTTCGCCTTTGCCGGCGGGGTGGATCCCAGGTTCGGGGCCGGGGTAGAGGCGCCTGCCGCCTTCTCCAGCCTTATAGCCTCTTCAGATGTGGCCGTGGATTTTTCCTCGCCGGAGTCCGCCTGCGCCTACGCCGCCGCTTGCGCCGGCGCCGGCAAACCGTTCGTGACCGGCACTACGGGGTTTTCAAAAAAACAGCTTTCTACCCTTAAAGCCCTGTCGCGAAAGATCCCCGTTTTTGTCTCGCCTAATATGAGCCCGGCCGTGAACCTGACTTTCGCGCTGGCGGCGCAGGCGGCGCGCAGTCTTAATAATTTCGACGTGCATATAAGCGAAACGCACCACTCCGCCAAGCGGGACGCGCCCTCCGGCACGGCCCTGCGCTACGCCGAACATATCGCCGCGGTACGCGGCGGCGTGCCGCCGCCCATAACCAGCGCCAGGGCGGGGGATATAGTCGGAGACCATACCGTGCTCTATGCCGGCCCTCATGAGCGCGTAGAGATCACGCACAGGGCGCATTCCCGCGCCGTTTTCGCGGCGGGCGCGCTCAGGGCGGCCGCCTGGGCCGCAGGCCGCAAACCGGGCTTTTACGATTACTTCGACCTGCTGGGACTGAAAAACCTGGCGACATAAAAGGTTCCCCGGAACTGGTAAACTGGAACGCCCGCGAGGTTTCAAGGATATTGCTAAAGGAGATCTATGAGCAAGGCGGAACTGCTGAACTGGTTGCTTTTCGCGCTGTGCGCAGCGGCCGCGCTGGCCCTCTACCTGTCCTACGGTAAAACTTCGGACATAATACATCCGGCGCGCAAGGCGCAGGCGTATAATCCCGAGCAGTACAAACTTATCTATGAGACCGTGGAGTTCGCCACTGTGGACGGCGTGCGCCTTAAGGGCTGGTTTATTCCGGCCGTAGGAGGAGCTACCGGGGAGACCATAATTTTCTGCCACGGCTGGCGCTCGAACCGCGGTGAAATGCTGCGGGACACGCATTTCCTGGCCGAACAGGGCTTTAACCTGTTCTATTTCGACTTCCGCGCCTCGGGCGAGAGCGGGGGCGGGATGTCGAGCGTGGGCTATCTGGAAACCCGGGATTTCGACGCGGCTTATGAGTTCCTTAAGACCAATAGGCCGGACGCGGCGGAATCGGTGGCGGTGTTCGGCACTTCCATGGGCGGTTCGGTGGCTATTTTTGCGGCGGCCAAGTATCCGGAGCTGGCCTGCCTGCTGGCGGAGAACACTTTCCCTTCTTATAAAAGGGTGGTGGCGAACTGGAGCTGGCGCCGCCTGAAGACGCCTTATTACCCGCTGGTGGCGCTGACGCTGTTCTTCGTGCGGCGCAAACTTAACGCGGACCCGGAGCCTTATAGTCCGGTCTACAGCGTGGGCAAGGTCAGGATGCCGGCGCTGTTCATAAACGGCGACCACGACGACCTTGTGCCGCTGGCCGACGCAGAAAAGCTTTTCGGGCTGTGCCCTTCGGAAAAGAAGCAGATGTGGGTGGTAGCCGGCGCTTCGCACGCGAAATGCGCCGAGGTGGGCGGCGAGATCTACCGCAACAAAGTGACCGCCTTTTTCAAGGAACACCTGCGCGAGCCTATCCAGGGAAAAATGCCGGAAATGATAAAATAAAAAAGGGTATTGCATTCTCCGGCGGCATAATGTAGTATTTATCTATCATCCCCGACGGGGACGAAATTCTGCCCCGGCGGTAAAGCGGGGGGAGAGCATAACGGAGGAAGTATAACATGGCAGAAATGATACAGAAAGTCGGTCTTAAGCGCGAGAAGGGTTTCCTTTATTTCATCGACAAAGCCGGAGACATCTCCTGCGCTGTCATGGCTCGCGGCAAAAAGAAGGGCGGCAAGGCCAAAAAGGCCGTGAAGGTCGGCATAAAGAAAGAAAAGGGCTACCTTTACTTCATTGACAAGAAAGGCAATGTGTCCCGCGCCATAATGAAGAATTCCGGCAAAAAAAAGAAGTAACAACTTCTTTTTGATTGACGAACCGCCCGGCCTAAAGCCGGGCGGTTTCTATTTGTGCGCGCGGCATGCGCGCACGCTTGGGGGTGAAAGTCCCCTACGGGGGTTGATAGAACCTACCGTTAGCCAAAGGCAAGGGTGTCCGCCGTGAGGCGGAATCT
>CAIXBR010000082.1 GCA_903917735.1 uncultured Elusimicrobia bacterium
GAATAAACGGGTAATGACTGGAACAGGAGTTTATAAGTATAAGGGGATTGCGAAACGGATGGGAAGAGTGGCTCGGAAATCGCGCGCTACCTGTACACTACTGACCGCCAGAAACTGGACACTTTGGCCCTGGCGTTTACAGGAATGCCCCGGACTGACTACTTGCGGGCCATTGGACCCACCCGGGCCCGGGCTGAATAACCAGCTGCACCTGGGCCTTTGGCCGGTTCTCCAACTTCGCCCAATCGATTAGAATTTAAACAATGACTAAGAACGCTTTTTATCTGACCGCAGTTCTCCCTTTACTCAGCTCCGGACTCTGCGCGCAGACCACCGCGCTGCAACAGCTTAACTCCGGCAAGCAGGCCCCGGTGGCTGCCGCCGTGTCAGCCCCCTCGGCCGCGGCCGCCGGCGGAGCGCTTACCGTGTACGCCTACCCGCCCCGCAAGATACTAGACTGGTCCACGCCCAAGTCCGTACTGGGGGATTTTACCAACACCACTTTAGGCCAAGCCCTGGCCGAGAATCCCCAGATAACCTTCGTCTCGGATTTTGGCGAGCCCGGCGGCATACCGCGCTCCTACAAGTCCACCATGGGCCACACCATAACGCATACCCAGTGCACGCTGCCCGATGGCCAGGCCTACGACGCCTGGACCAGCTTCTCCGGCCAGGACCTGTACTCCGTGGACAAAGAGAACATGCTGGACAGGAAGATAGGCCTTGGGATGCTCTTCGAGGATTACGTGGACGGCCACATCATCAGCGGTGTAGAGAACCAGATGCGCCTGATCTATTATAAAGGAAACGACGGCAACACCCCCCGCTACTGGCAGCAGGCCATAGACGGCGAAGCCTGTGGTCGTGTGCGCGACATGGTGGAGTTCTTCAAGAGCTTCCACTTCCCTAAAGGCTCCACGCGGGAGCAGCTAGAAGCCCGCCCGGCAGCGCAGACCCTTTACTTTACCAGCAACATGGACCCCTACAAGACCTACATGGCCAGGAAGCTGGACCCGACCGCCAAAGTGGGCGGCGGCTGCGCGCCGTACGGCGTTGGTCTACTGAAAGCCGCCTGGAAATACGACTACAATCTGGACGACACGCTCTCTTTGAAGCTCAGTATTTCCGAGCGCCTCATTGGTGGCATCCCCGACGAGACCGGCAAGATCCGTCAGGTGAGCGTTTCCGACCTGCTGGGCCCGCTGGGCGGCAACTGGAACTACGCCGGCTACAAGAACCGGGACTTCAGGAATTACGACCCGTACCTGATCTGGAAATTCATAGGCGGCGTGAACGCCTGCCTGACCGGGAACACGGAGAACTGCTCGCCCGAGGCCTCGGCCTGGCTTGCCGTAACCCCCGGACGGGTTTCGGCCGGAGAAGTACAGGAGATGAGCGACACCCGCTTGGTGACCTCCCCGCCCATGGGCCACAACACCGCACCCACGCGCCACAACGTGACACAGCGCGTGAAGATGAGCGGCATAGTTGTGAACTAGCTCTTCGGCAAAGAGAAAAAGAGCCCCCGCCATGGAGGCTCTTTTATTTCCCGGCGCCGGGAAGGCCTACTTCCTGCGGGCCTTTTTTTTATTAACGGCGGGTTTGGGCTTGGTTTTAGGGGCGCGGGCCTTGTTTATAAAATCCTGGGACATTTTGATCACGGAAGAACAGTCCGGGCAGGGACCCGCCAGCAGTGCCTTGGTCATGTGTGTTACGGCCTCGTCGTAAAGCTTCAGTTCAAAACAGGTCAGCCCCAATTGCCTGTTGAGCATTATTACGTCGGGAGAAGAGACGGCCAGGGGTTCGCTCTTTTTAAGGTTCAGATAAGCGTTGTTATAATCATTAGCTCCAAGGTAGGCGCTGCCTAGGCCCATATAAAGCTGCACCTGTTTAGCGCCGAGGTCTTCGGCCTTTTTAAGGTCAGCTATCGCGTCCACATACTTCCCTTCCGCCAGCTTGGCCTGTCCGCGCGTGATGTACGTTGCCGCGTCTTTGGAGCCCAGCTGCACGGCCTTATCCAGGCACTTCAGGGAATCCTCTTTGTTGCCCATATCGGAATTGAGCACTGCGGCCCTTTCATACACATTGGCCAGGGCCGCGGCGGGTATGGCGACGCGGCCGCTGTCCGCCAGCTTCATTATCTCGGCGATGTCGGAAAACTCTTCTTTTTTTATGCCGGCCACAGCGTAATGTCCGCGTCTTAAATTAAGGTAAGTGAACTTGTAGGCCTCGGGTGAAACATGATCTATCATTAAGGTGCAGGCTTCTATAGCGACAGTCCCCTGCCCTTCGCGGCACTCCGTGGTCACTTTCTTTAGATAGCCAAGGAGCAACAGGGCAACGAGCACAAGCGCTCCGAGAACTATTCCTATTCTGGTCAATATTTTTTTCATTATTCGCCTCTCTGAACCGGGACCACTGCGGGGCCTTGTTTTTAATTATACAAAAGCGAGAGCCCCCGCTCACGGGGGCTCTTCACCCGGCACATTGGCCGGACACCGCACCAAGGGGTGGACCGGGGGACCTAAGGCGCTCTAAACGCAGCCGAAGGGCCGGAACACCCGCCCGGGAGGGGCGCCGCCGAACGCGGAGCCGAACCGGGCACCCCGGGGGAACCGCCCTGCCTGAAGCAGACCAGCGGACCGGGGAACCGCGCCGCAAACCTACCCACCAATCAAACCAGCCAAACACCCAAGGCCCTTCCGCAACCGAAGCAGACCGCACACCGAAACCGCCGGGCCCGCGACTACACCGAACGGCGCGCTAAAAATATCAGAACCACACTCTGAGTATAACAGGCAACACTTGACTTGTCAAGGGGGGGGTGAGAAAATTATTTTATAAGAGGAAGAGCCTGATCAGTACTTTGCGAGGGCGGCCTGATAGGCCTTCCACAACACGGCCATGCTGTGGGTGGGCTGGCCATAGGGGCTGCCGGGCAGGGAAGCCCAGATGCCGTTGAGCTTGTTCACAGCGGCGGTGAAATTGGCGTATTTGTTGGACTTGAGCGCCAGGTTATAGGCGCCGGCGCGGCGCACAAGCTCAAGACCTGCCTTCTCCTGGCTTGGAGGGGTGAAATCGGTAAGGCCGAGGTCTGCGGCCAAAGGGTCCCAGGTCTTGGAAAGGAACTGGTAGCGCCCGGCGGCGCTGGAGCAGAGCTTGCCTTCACAGGCTATCTTGCGGGGATGGTCGGCGTAGTTGTTGAAGGTGATGAAACTGAAAATATAGTTATACCGCTCGTTGACGCCCTCGGAATAGGCCAGGGTATACATGAACGCGCGCACGGTCCTGGGCAGTTCCCACGCGCCGCCGGCGGAACTGGAGGAAACGTGGTCCATGTAGATATAGCCGCGCGAAAGCGAGCAGCCGGGCAGGGGCTCGGCCAGGGCTACCGTCATATGTTCGCCTTCGAAACCGGGCTTGGCGGAAGTTTTGTAAAGGGTATTGGGCGCCAGGGTGCAGCGGCCGGTGCCGTCGGCCAGGTCGGAGGCCTGGGCCGGGGAAACTTTAAGGAAAGTGGCGGCGTTGCCTATATAAAAGAACTCTTCTCCGGTCTTGCGGGTTTCCTGCGTCCAGTCGAAACCCGGTTCCTTATTGTTAGGGGGGAGATACTGCTCGGCTTCGACAAAACCGTCAGCGCGTACCGGCGCGGGCACGTCAACTCCGGAAAGAGAGGGCTTCTTGTCCCCGCCCGGAGAAGACAGGAGTTCCTCTAAAGCTCCAGCGGAGGCGCGTAGCGGCGCTGCTGTTATAAGCAGGGCGGCGAGAACGGCCAGGCTGGATGTCTTCATGTTTATATTATGGCTCCCAGAATAGAGGGGGTGAAGGGCCCGTGGTCCCGATACGGCCTAGGCCCTTTGACCCAGGGCTGTCCCAGGAAACTTATTCAGGCAAACGGCAGGAAGGGCTGTAAATCACCATCACGTATCCTGTTTGGCCGGTTTTGGTTCAAACTCAACGTGTCCAGCAGCGATAAACGCTCCATTAAACCCGCCTTTATCAACTGATGCAGGTAGTAAAGCGAATGCGCGTACCGGCTCTGGTATTTGATGTAGGCCAGCAGCAGGTAATAGCACATAGCCGACCAGATCTGCGTTAAAACATCGTTCTCGCTGGTCCCCAGGAACGTCTTTATCTTTAGGTTCTGCTTTACCCACCTGAAAAACGCTTCTATCTGCCAGCGCGATTTGTAGATGTCAGCTATTGTCCGGGCCGGAAGCTTCAACTGGTTCGTTATAAATTCAAAAGTCATGTCATGCTCTTTGTCGTAATATCTTATAAGCCGTAGCCACCGGGGATACGCTTCTTTCATTTTTCCGCATAGTTCTATTACGTCATCGCTGACTACCCCCTTGGCTGGGTCCTTCCAACTTACATGCTGTCCCACAATACGGTAATTCACCCTTTCCCGCAGGCGGGTAACGAAGTACGCTCCGGAGTCACTGATACGCCGGAACCACTTGGAATCCGTATAGCCTCTGTCAAAGCAATAGATGCTGTCCCGCGAAAGATTAAAATGGGCTCTGGCCGCCACCACATCATTCTTTTCCCCATTGGTCATCACCATAAAGCACAGAATATCCACGCTGTGATCGAACTGGAAATGCATCTTTATGGCCCCTTTCTTGTGTTTTATCCGGGACCAGGGAAATACCGAAAGGCAAAGGCGGCTGGTTGTCGCATCTATGCTGTAAAGCGGGTTCGGGAATTTGAACTTATGCTTCGGGGTAAGGTCGCGGCATCTGGCCAGAAGTTTATAGAACATGCCTTCATATATGTGCCAGTCGCGCTTTGCGTTGGCGTTTGAAAGGGTGTTGCGGCAGATTTTCGAGGGCAGGCCCAGGTGATAAGTTCTTAAATTCTGCACGCTGAAGGCGCTTTCTATTTCCCGCGGGCTTTCAAGCCCGCTTATCTGCACGTATAGAAGCGCCGTGAACTGGTTCCAGGTACTCAGTTTCTTGGCGTAGCGGTCGGCGCCATGCTGTTTTACGATGGTTTCGAAACTATGTCTGGGTAACTGCAAAAGCAGGCTGGAAAACAATGTGTTATAATGTGACATAAGGAATCCTCCGTCGGTAAGGACTGTTTTCTAAGCAAAAACATCTTACCATTAACGGAGGATTCTCTTTATTTCACTGGTTTTCCTGGGACAGCCCTGCCTTTGGGCAAGTCCGCGCTTGGCAGGGGCTGCTGGTTTTACAGTCTTTATGCTTCCGGTATTCCGGCCAACGGAAGACCCGCCAGGAGCACGGCGTTGATTGGGCGGGCTGTGTGTTTTGGCAACTTCTGCGGCCCGGGACTGGGCTTCTTGCGCGGTGCGGCTTGCGCCCGCAAGGGGCTTTCGGGATTTTGGCAATAGGTCTAAAAACATCGCCCTTATAGGCCTAAAGCCTGCCGCCGCGCCAGCGCGAGAATGATAAGATATTTATGCAAGGTGACGTTGTCAGGCAGCAAAACATAACGGAGGGAACGAATACTAATGAACAAGAAACTTTTAATTATGTCGGTTTGCTTTGGTGTTGTGTCGGCAGCGGGCGCAACCGTGAATTTCGACCAGGGTGTCGACGTCAAGGCCGCCGTTAATGACGCCGTGGTTTCCGAAATCAAGCTTCCGGCGGCTAAATTCAGCCAGCTCGTTGATATTACCCGTGATTGCAAAAAGATTACTTTCGGGGCCGCCGACCCCCTGACCTCCGCCGAATATCCCCTCACCAGCATTGAAACCACCCAGGAATGCCAGAACACGGGAACCCCCGCGGGCCAGATATGTTTCCCGAATACCCGGCGCCATTACGAATTGGCGAAAATTGCAATAACACAGCCCAGGGAGCTTAAGCCGGACCAGAAGGAAGTTTTCGAAGTCTGCCTGTGGGGCTCGTTCCTTAGCCTGAAGCTGGTCTCGCCAGCCTACAATTATTCTGTCAACCGCGTCCTCAGCACGTTCGAGCTGACGCCTAAGGGCGCGGCCCAGCCTGCTTCCGCCGACGACAAAGGCCTTACGAAGGCTCAGGATCCGGCTGTCTGCACGCTCACGCAGAACAACCCCTATTCCTGCATCTACTACTGCAAGCCTGATTTTTACATTTACGTTCCCCCGGTGAACGGCTGCAGCCCCACCACTCCTTACACGCCGTCGTGGCCATTATAAGATAGTTGTTCTATAAACGCGCAAAAAAGACAGCCGGCCAAAAGCCGGCTGTCTTTTTTGGCGGTGCGCTAATAATTAAATACCGTGAAAAGACCGTCTTCCCCTATGGGTCCGGCCGCCATGGCTTTCACCGTTGCGGTGTGCCGCTTCAGGTAGTTTCCCGGGGAGCTTGCCGGGGGCTTCCGGCCCTGACCTGTCCGGGGAGGAATACGCCCTTCCTGCCGCGGAAAGCTGAAACCTGGACGCCTGCTGCCCCCCCCCTTGACAAGTCAATGGGTAGCGGTTATACTATTGGTTAATCGATATACCCCTGCCATATAGCGGCCAGTTCTTTATTGTCTGGCGGACAGGGACTCACTGGCTTATCCTGAAGCGCCGGTTTTGGCGGCCGCCATTGAGATCTGGAACAGGAGAAATCTATGAAACCGATTTTAATGGTGTTTGTAAGCCTGCTGCTATCCGGCACGGCCTTTGTTCATGCCGAAAGCGGCCCTATTCTAGGCAAGATCAGGCCCCCCGCGTCCAAAGCCGTTCACTTTGCCCTTCGTTCCCTGGCGAACAATAAATTCGTCGGCCTAAGCGACGATGGGCACCTGCTCGCTTCCGGTAATATTCTTTCCGCGAACTATTTTTTTAAAATCATAGAAATGGGAGACGACACTATCGCATTGTGGTCAGAGGCGAACGGGAAATATGTCACGGCTGAAGACGAAAGGTATTCTTTAATAGTGAATCGCGATGTCGCCAAGAATTGGGAGACGTTCCGCCTGGTCGATGCCGGAGATAATGCCGTTGCCCTGCTTTCCGAGAACACCGGGAAATACGTATGCGCCGAAGGCGCCGGCTCTGCCGCTCTTATCGCTAATCGGTCGGCCCTCGATAAATGGGAAAAATTCCGCTTGATGCCGGTGATAGATATGGCGGAGGTCATGACCGCCTTTGCCGTCAGGCACAGCGACAGCGTAAAGGTGAGGACGAAAAACGAAAATGAGGGTTGTCAGCAGGTCGATGACGTCAAAGTCTTTGAACGCTGGGTAAAAGGCAAAGTCGGCAGGGAAATGGTAAAAGTTCAAGTTTCAGGCGACCATGTGCCGATTCTGGATTGGCATTTGTTCGCAGAAGATAAGACCGGCGTTCATGCGACTTTCCCCCTCTGCCAGTTATCAAACGCGTTTCCAGGGAATCCCTGCCCGTTCGCCATCTGGGAGCCGATGGTTGTAGAATCGCACCGGTACTTAACGCCCGACATGGGAACCGGCCCTTCTAACATCATGGATACTATCAAAGGCCCCGTCACCACCTACGAAGGCATATCCACCTCGCCGGACGTCAAGTGCGCCGGCAACTGCGCCCCGGAAACTATCGGCAATGAGGTCAATGAGATCGGATATTTAGGGTTCGATGGAAATATCGGAGACCGCTGGTATGTGAAGATCGCGAGCAATCTGAACGTGGATATCGGCTTTACCAAAGAGCATTTTACCTGGGACCTGGGCCCGGCGCCAAACGTCTACGACCCCGAATACGGGTGGATCAGGTACGAGCAAACGAACAAGGGGTGCCAGTCGCCCCCGGGCGGCTACACTGGCCATATGTTCGGCTCGATACAAAAAGAGGACGTCGAGAACTGGAGCTTCCCTCCGTACGTGGAGTATTGATAGGCTGGGGGCTTTTCGGCGGCCGTTATTGAACGGCCGCAAAGGGGGATTGGAACCGCTATAGCCGGAGACAGGGCCGGATGGCCCTAAGACCGTCGCTTTCTTTATCTCCCTGTATCTTTTTTTTTCATTTTTTCCCGGTATTGCAACTGCGCCTGCTGCAGGATGCCGGCCCTGCCCTTCCCGGGGGAAGGCGCGTATACGCCGGCGGACGCCTGTATCCCGAAACTCTTTGCGGGCTGCAGCCTGGGGATGACCGTGCCTTCCGCTTCTTTTTTTCCGGCTTTTTTACGGGCCGCCGCTGTGGACTTCCTCGCTCCCGGTTTCTCCGCCTCCGGGGACATTCCCCCCCTAGAATACCCAAGGTTGGTTTTGGCGAACATTGCCAGTCCACCGCCGCTGCTGGTTTCAGAGCGCGCAGCCGGGTTGTACCCGGGCGCGGTCCCTCCGCCGGAGGTGTTCTTGAACAGCTGCTGCGGCTCCGCGGCTGGCTGATGAGACGCAGAGTTATTATCTGGTCCTATGTAATATTTTATTCCCGGTATCAACACTATGGTCGCAGCCACCACTACAATTATCAACCCGGTGCGCCCCTGTTTGCCCGTATAGTTTTTCTTTTGCATAAGTGGAATTCCTAGAGTAACAGAGCCTTAGCTCGATTATATCCATGATATAAAATAATGGCGCTTCCCGGAAATTTCAAAAGTCCGCCCCGCCTTGTTAAGCCCGTGTCAGACAAGCCCGGAGGTGCCGGACTTTCCCTCCCAGATAAGCTCGCCGTTAAGCGTGTAGATATTGGCGGTCGTTCCTACCGGCACACCGCTAGTAGTTACCTGCGGCCACTTACCGGGAGAGAAAGGGTTCGGATAGATCCACGCGCTGTCCAGATTTACTACGGCAGACAGCGGAGCCACCATCACCGGCTGTCTATTGTGATCCGAATCGGGGGGGGTCAGCCCAGCAGGAATTTTTTCAGGCCGGTCATGATCATCTGCACCGAGATGGTGACCAGTATCATGCCCATCAGTTTTTCCATGGCTAGCAGCCCGCGAGCCCCAAGCAGGCGGGACAGCCAGCCGGAGAGCCCGGCCAGTATGACGGCGTTTATAAGCCAGGAAACGCCCACCACTCCGAACCAGAGGCCAAGATGGCCGGGGCTTTGCAGCGAGAACAGCAGCACCGTGGTAAGCGTGGACGGGCCGGCTATCAGTGGTATGGCCAGCGGCACTATAAAAGGCTCCCCCTCCGGGCCCTCGGCGAAGGTGGAGTGGTGCGTAGGGAATATCATCTGCAGCGCTATCAGGAACAGCACTATGCCGCCTGCCACCGACATAGCTGTGAGGTCCAGGGCCAGGGCTGCCACGAAATACTTGCCGAACAGCAGGAAGAAAACCATTATCGCGAGCGCTATGAAAAGTTCGCGCACGATCACGGCGCGGCGGCGCTCTTCTCTGACGCCTTTCAGCGCGGACATGAACATCGGGATGTTGCCGAGCGGGTCCATTACCAGCGTGAGGGTGAAGACGGTAGAGATGAAAAGGGTGAGGTTCATCGTGTTATCCTAATGAAAGGCGGCCGGGGAGAGCTTTCTCCTCCGGCCGCCGTTCCTATCGCACTTTTACTTCTTCTCAGCGGCTGGAGGAGGCGCTGCCTCCGCGCCGTCGTCTATTACGGGCTCCACGGAGGCTATCTTGTCGCCTTCCTCCATGCGCACCAGGCGGACGCCCTGGGTGTTGCGGCTGATAACGCGCAGGGTCTTGCAGGGCATGCGGATGATCTTGCCCTTCTCGGTCATCACCATCAGGTCGTCTTTATTCTCTACCAGGTAAACGCCCACCACCGCGCCGTTGCGGTCGGTGGCTTTTATCGTGATAACACCTGAGCCGCCGCGGCCCTGGTGGCGGTATTCGTCCAGGTCGGTGCGCTTGCCGTAGCCGTTCTCGCAGACCGTAAGCAGGGTCTTCTTGGTCTTGGGTTCGGCCACTTCCATGCCTATTACCGTGTCGGCCTTGTCCAGGCGTATGCCGCGCACGCCCATGGCCCCGCGGCCCATGGAGCGCACGTCGGACTCGCTGAAGCGTATAGACATGCCTTCCCTGGTGCCTATGATGATCTCGTGCTTGCCGTCGGTATGGGCGACTGAGGTCAGGATGTCGCCGTCCTCCAGGCCGATGGCGTTGATGCCGGAGCGCCGGATATTGGCGAAATCTCCTATCGGGGTTTTCTTGATGTTGCCCTTACGGGTGCACATCACGATAAAGGCTTCCTTGCCCTTGGCTTCGGCAAAGGACTCGATTGCTAGGATAGAAGTGACGGTCTCGTCCTTCACCTGCAACAGGTTCACTATGGCCTTGCCGCGCGAGGTGCGGTTGCCTTCGGGGATCTCGTATCCCTTAAGGGCGTACACCTTACCGCGGGTGGTGAACATTAGTATGGTGGCGTGGCTGGAAGTGACAAAAAGCTTCTCGATGAAATCCTCTTCTTTCACATCGGAGCCGATAATGCCCTTGCCGCCGCGGCCCTGCACCTTGTAGGTGTCGGCGGCGATGCGCTTGATGTAGCCGCCGTGGGACATGGTGATGATCACGTCTTCCTCGGGGATAAGATCTTCGATGTCGAGTTCGGCGGCCTCGCCGGTGATCTCGGTCTGGCGCTTGTCGCCGTACTTCGCCTTCATCTCCTTGAGCTCGTCCACTATTATCTGGAGGACGCGCTTGGGGTCGGCAAGGATGGCGCGCAGTTCGGCCACAAGCTTCATCAGCGCGCGGTGCTCTTCCTCTATGGCGCCGACTTCAAGACGGGTAAGCTGGTGCAGGCGCATGTCGAGGATGGCCTGGGACTGGATGTCGGACAGCGCGAACTTCGCCATCAACTTCATCTTGGCTTCGAGCGCGTCCTTGGATTTCTTTATTATCTCTACAACGGCGTCGATGTTCTGCAGGGCTATCAGGTAGCCTTCCAGGATGTGGGCGCGGGCCAGGGCTTTTTTAAGGTCGTACTTGGTGCGGTTCACCACCATCAGGCGGCGGTGGCGCACGTACTGCAGCATCACTTCTTTGATCGGCAGCACGCGGGGGCGGCCGTCCACGATGGCCAGCATGATCACGCCGAAGGACGCTTCCATCTGCGTGTGCTTGTACAGCTGGTTCAGCACCACCTGGGCGTTGCCGTCGCGCTTTATCTCTATTACTATGCGCATACCCCGGCGGTCGGACTCGTCGCGGAGGTCGGAGATGTCGGTGATCTTCTTTTCCTTCACCAGGAAGGCGATGTTCTCTATCAGGGTGGACTTGTTCACCTGGTAGGGGATCTCGGTAACCACAATGCACTCGCGGTTGCCCTTCATCTCCTCTATCTCGGCGCGGGCCTGCGTACTTATGGAACCGCGGCCGGTCTCGAAGTAATCCTTAATGCCCTTGCGGCCGCGGATAATGCCGCCGGTCGGGAAGTCGGGACCCTTTATAAGCTTCATCAGCTCTTTGGTCTCGATATTGGGGTTGTCTATTACGGCTATGGTAGCGTCGCAGACCTCGGCCAGGTTATGGGTGGGAATATTGGTAGCCATACCCACGGCGATGCCGGAGGAGCCGTTAACGAGGAGATTGGGAAGCTTGCCCGGCAGTACCGAAGGCTCGGTCATCGAACCGTCGTAGTTGGGGACGAATTTCACCGTTTCTTTTTCGATATCGGCAAGCAACTCGCCGGCTATGCCGGAAAGGCGGGCCTCGGTGTAACGCATGGCGGCCGCGGGGTCGCCGTCCACCGAGCCGAAGTTGCCCTGACCGTCCACCAGCATGTAGCGCAGGGAGAACGGCTGGGCCATGCGGACCAGCGTGTCGTAGATGGAGGCGTCGCCGTGCGGGTGATATTTACCCATCACGTCACCGACGATGCGGGCGGATTTCTTGAAGGGCTTGTTGTGCTGCAGGCCCATATCGTCCATGGTGTACATTACGCGGCGGTGCACCGGTTTCAGGCCGTCGCGCACGTCGGGCAGGGCGCGGCCGACTATAACGCTCATGGAGTAGTCGATATAGGAGGACTTCATCTCCTCGCTGATGTCGCGGTCAACGATGTTGACGAACATGTTTTCCGTCTGCTTTGGTGTAAGGTCTTTGTGTTCTGCCATTTTATCTGTGCTCCGTTAATTAAATATCCAGGTTGCGGGCGGCCAAGGCGTTCTGTTCTATGAATACGCGGCGCGGTTCCACCTTGTCCCCCATAAGGGTGGTAAACATCTTCTCCGCCTCGGCCGGGTCTTCAAGAGTGACCTTGAGGAGCTTGCGCTTAAGGGGATCCATTGTAGTCTCCCACAGCTGTGAGGGGTTCATTTCGCCCAGACCTTTATAGCGCTGTATGTGCGCGCCGGCGGCGCCTGCCTTCATAACGTTCTCCATCAGGGTCTTGAGGTCCCTGGAGGAAGTAATAGTTTTATCGGTTATCAGGTCGAACAGCGAGGGCGCTTTTTCGTCCTCGATATAGAATTCTTTCAGGCTGTGGCCCAGGGTTTTGAGTTTGGCCGAGATGTTGTTCAGGCGCGTGAACTCGCCCAGCGTCTGGAAGTCTGGTCCGAGATCGTCCTCGTCTATTTCCACCACGGGCGCGCCCTCAACGACTACGGCCTCTTTGGCTATAGCGTCCTTCTTCTGCTGCACGTACTCGTTCTGGAAGGTGTCCCACTCGTCTTCGGTGAAGAAATAGCGGTAAGTCTCGGGGCCGGTCTCTATGCGATACAGCGGCACCTGGCCGTCGGCCTGGAACTTAAGATAATCCTTCAGCGTCAGGTTCTTGGTCTCGAGCTTGCGGGTGGTGTTGTCCGCTGCTATGATCAGTTCTATCAGATCCCTGATCTCTTTCTCTTCGAGCTTTTTGCCGTTGGCCTTCACAGAGATGCCGGAAAGGGCCTCTTTTAGCTGCCACTTCTGCAGTTTTTCCTCGTTGTCGAAATAGGATTCGAACTTACCCTTCTTCACTTTGTAGAGCGGCGGCTGGGCGATGTAGATATGTCCGCCGTCTATCAGCGGGCGCATCTGGCGGTAGAAGAAGGTGAGCATCAGCGTGCGGATATGCTGGCCGTCCACGTCGGCATCGGCCATGATGACGATCTTGTGGTAGCGCAGCTTGTCTATATTGAAACCGTCCTCTCCCTCGCCGATGCCGGTGCCTATAGCGGAGATCATGTTGCGTATCATCTCGCTGGAGATGATACGCACGAGCTGCGCTTTTTCCACGTTCAGGATCTTGCCGCGCAGCGGCAGGATGGCCTGGAACACGCGGTCGCGGCCCTGCTTGGCCGAGCCGCCGGCCGAGTCGCCTTCTACTATAAATATTTCGGATTTCTTCGGGTCTTTTTCCTGGCAGTCGGCGAGCTTGCCGGGCAGACCGGAATCGGTAAGCGAGCCTTTGCGGCGCGCCAGGTCTTTGGCGTGGCGGGCGGCCTCGCGGGCCTCGGCGGCGCCCAGGCCTTTCTGGCAGATGGCTTTAGCTATGGAGGGGTGTTCCTCGAAGAACACGCCGAGCGCTTCGCCGGTGAGGGTCTTGACCGCGCCTTCCACCTCGCCATTGCCCAGCTTGGTCTTGGTCTGGCCTTCGAACTGGGGATGAGGTATCTTCACGGACACCACGACGGTGAGGCCTTCGCGCACGTCGTCGCCGGTAACGCTGTAGTCTTTGTCCTTGGTCAGGTTATACTTCTTTATGTAGTCGTTTATAACGCGGGTGAGCGAGGACCTGAAACCGGATACGTGCGTGCCGCCCTCTATCGTCTTGATGTTGTTGACGAAAGAGAACATGGTCTCGGAATAGTCGGTATTGTACTGGATGGCCAGGTCCAGCATCGTATCGCCTTCGGTTTTTGATACGTAAATGGGTTCGTCGTTTATGACCTGCTTATTGGTGTTGAGGAATTTCACGAACTGCTTTATGCCGCCCTCAAAGAAGAAGGCGTGTTTTTTTCCCTCTTCGCGCTCGTCTATTATGTTGATGCGGCAGCCGGGGTTCAGGAAAGCCAGCTCGCGCAGACGGTTGGAAACAATGTCGAAGGAAAGCAAACCCTCGCCGAATATTTCAGTGTCGGCTTTAAAGGTTACCACGGTGCCGTGGTGGTCCGTTACTCCTACGGGTTTAACGTCCGCCTGCGGCTTGCCGCGCCTGTATTCCTGCCGCCAGATCTTGCCGTCGCGGTGCACCAGCACTTCCATCCATTCGGACAGCGCGTTCACCACGGACACGCCCACGCCGTGCAGACCGCCCGAGACCTTATAGCCGCCGCCGTCGAACTTGCCGCCGGCGTGCAGCACGGTCAGCACTACTTCAAGGGCGGACTTTCCCTTGAGCTTCGGATCCTTCACTTCCTTCATCGGGTCCACGGGAATGCCGCGGCCGTTGTCGGAAACGGAGCAAATATTGTCTTCCTTAAGGATGACATCTATCTTGTTACAGCCGCCGGCGAGAATTTCGTCTATAGAGTTGTCCACTACTTCGTAAACCAGGTGGTGCAGCCCCTGTACGCCGGTGGAACCGATATACATGGCGGGGCGCTTGCGCACCGCTTCAAGGCCTTCCATGACCTGTATCTGTGAGGCATCATAGGCCTCTTTGGGTTTTGCTGTCTTGTCCATGGCTGTCTAACTCCTGTAAGTTTTAAGATAAGAAATTCAAATACTGTTCGCCGTCTTGATGGCTTTTATCCACGGGCTTTTAAAATATTTATTAAGTCCCTTAACCAGCACCGAACTGCGAAGGGCCAATTCGTTGGCGGCGGCAGCGGAGGTAGGCTTTACAAGAACGAAATGCCTGTCCACACCCAGCAGCACGCAGTGCTCTCCCAGCCGGCCCATCTCTTTCTTCCATACCGCGTCCAGCACCGCCAACTTGTCCAGTCCCACCCCGCCCATAAATTTCCAGGAGGAGCAGACTTCGTTCACTTTGGTCCAGTTGGCCTTTCTTTTCTCTAAGAACATATCACTGGGTGCGCAGCGGCATTACTATATAGATTAGGTCCTCGCGGCCCTTCAGCCTGAGCAGGGCGGGGGTGGCGGGAGAGGTGAACTCTGCGGTCAGCTCACTGTTGCCGGCCGCCTTGAGTATATCCATTACGAACTTCGGGTTGAAACTTATCTGGAATTCCTTGCCTTTGTAATCTATCTCCAGTTCGTCCTCGAAATCCATGCTCTGGGAGGCTGAGTTCACTACCAGCGCCCCGCTCTTAAAAGTGTACTTTACGGCCCCGGAGCGCTCGTTGGAGCAGATAGCCGCCCTCTTGGTGACCGCCATCAGTTTTTCTGCTTTCAGATCTATCTCCATCTCATGGCTCTTCGGAATTATCTGCTCATAGGCCGGGAAGTTCCCCTCCACCAGGCGGGAGATAAAGACCGTCTTCCCTATTTTGAAGCCTATCTGGTTGGAAGACAGGCCTACGGTAACTTCCTCGGTATCCTTAACCCCTGAGCCTTTAATGAAGCGGGCCAGTTCCCCGAGTATTTTGGAGGGGACAATAACTTTGAAGTCTTTCTTCGCCTTTATCTTCTTGGAGGAAGCCACCGCCAGGCGGCGGCCGTCCGTGGCTACCAGGGAGAAGAGTTCCTTCTCATACTTCCAGAGCAGGCCGTTGAGAAAATGCCTGTCGTCCTCCGTGGAAGCGGAGAAGATAGTGCTGTTTATCATCTCGGCCATCAGTTTAGCCGGCATCTTGAAGGAGTTACTCTCATCAAGGTCCGGGATGACGGGGTAGTCGTTCTTGGGAGTCCCCCCCAGTTTAAAGCGGGATTTGCCGCTCAATATGGAAATACGGCTATTTTCGTCCACGGAGATGTTAACGTCAGAATCCTCGCCTAGATTCTGTACTATCTCCATGAATTTCTTTATGGGAACGGTAATGCTGCCTTCGCCTTTTATTTCCACAGGGATATGGTGCTTTATGGCCATCTCCAGGTCGGTGAAGACGACCTTGAGACCTTTATCTTCGGTCTCCATCAGAAAGTTCTGTAATATAGGAATAGTGCCGGTCTTAGATGAAACACCTGCCTGTATGGTCTGTATCCCTTTGATCAAGGTTTCCCTATTACTGTTTATTTTCATCATCATAGTCCTCTATAAGAGTAGGTGTTGATAGTGTCAAAGCGGTTAACTTCATTGGAGAAAGTTATCAACACCCTATCCGATTTTACTGACAGTCCTGACAAAAAACAGACTTCCTATCTTTCTATCAACCGGCTAACCCTGGTTATTAACAGTCTTTATTTTGGTAATTATCTGGTTCAGGGTCTCGTTGAAATAGGGATCGGTCTGCACCATCTGGCTTATTTTGTTCTTGGCGTAGATCACGGTGGCGTGGTCGCGCCCGAAAGCGTCGCCTATATCGTTCAGGGACAGGTCCGTAAGCTCGCCAGCCAGGTACATCGCCACCTGCCTAGGGAAGGCTATGTTCTCGCTGCGCTTCTTGGAGTTGAAGTCCTTCATCTCTATGCTGTACTTGTCGGCGACCACGTTCTTTATGAGTTCTATGGCTACTTTCTTGTCTTCGTGCTCGGGGTCGCTGATGTGGTCCTTGATTATCTCTTTGACGGCGTCTATGGAGGGCTGTATGCGCATGTTGGTGCAGAAATTGCCCACGGTGATGAGGCAGCCTTCCAGTTCGCGGATGTTCTTTTTGACGTTCTCGGCTATGAAGGTTATAACGTCATCGGGTATCTCATATTTGTGCTGGTCCCGCTTCTGGCGCAGGATGGCCACGCGGGTCTCGAAATCCGGGATCTTTATGTCGGCCACCACTCCCGACAGGAAGCGTGAAATAAGGCGCTGCCCCAGGGCCAGTTCGCGGGGAGGGCGGTCGGAGGTCACCACTATCTGCTTTTTGGATTCGAACAGGGAATTGAAGGTATAGAAAAATTCTTCTTCGCTGCGGTCCTTGTCCACCAGGAACTGGATGTCGTCCAGCAGGAGGCAGTCGAGCTTGCGGTACTTGTTGCGGAACTGCTCGGCGCCTTCGGCCTTGCCGCGCACCGCGTCGATGTATTCGTTCACGAAGTTCTCGCTGGCGGTGTAAATGATCCGGGCCGAGGGATTGTTCTTGAAGATGCCGTGCGCTATGGCGTGCAGCAGGTGTGTTTTTCCCAGGCCGGGCGCGCTGTATATAAAGAAAGGGTTGTTCTGGCCGGGGGTCTTCGCAACGCTTTCCGCAGAGGCGAAAGCGAAACGATTGGAGGCGCCCATAATAAAACTTTCAAAAGTGTAGTTGGGGTTGAATGAAAGATAATTCGCCGGCAGGGCCGCGGAAGACGAGGGGGCTTCCTGCTGCGGCAAAGGCATGGGCACAGGCTCCGAAGGAGCCAGCGACATGGAATAATTTAATTTCAGCTCTTTACCAGTGAGGGAGGCCAGCAGCGAAGTTATTTTCTCCTCGTAGCGCTGCTTTACCGTGTTGTATATTATCGAATCCGGCACTTCTATCTTCAGCGTGTCGCCTTCCACAAAAAGCGGCTTTATGGGGCGTATCCACAGGTCTATAGCCTCAGCCCCTATCTCCGGGGTGAGCTTATTTACCATTTCCTGCCAGATTTCTTTGATATCGGCTAAGTTATCCACAAGTTATCCACAACTGTTGATAGAATCTTTTAGTAGTCTAAAAGTGCTTATTTTTTAACTATTATTTGTGTTAATAACTTTTTCCACGCTTATATAAACACTCATTTTATAAGGGAAAAAGGTTGCAAAAAAATGAACAAAACGGCCTTTTTGAGCTTTTCTAATAGGATATCTATATATTATATATTTGAAAGGGATGAGTCAACAGCAAAAAAGCCCCATATTATGGAGCTTTTTTGTCAGACGCGTACTAAGAAACAACTTTATTAGCCGTGCATTCCGATCTTTACTTTGCGGAAGCGCGCGGGGCTGGAGCCGTGGCACATAGCTGCGGTCTGGCCTGGCTGGCCCTTGCCGCAGTTGGACACGCCCCACAAACGCCACTCACTGTGGTCCGCTATGGCGTCGCAAGAGCCCCAGAATTCCGGCGTAATGCCCTGGTAGGTCGGGTTCTTTACCATTTTGGTCTTCTTGCCGTTCTTTATGAGCCAGCCGATCTCGCAGCCGAACTGGAAGTTCAGGCGCTTCTGGTCTATGCTCCACGACACATTGTTCTCCATCATGATGCCGTTTTTTATTTCCTCCACCAGCTGGTCCATCGGGGTGGAGCCCGGCATCAGGCTGAGGTTACAGATGCGGGTTATGGGAATGTTCGAATAGCCGTCAGCGCGGCACGAGCCCCAGGAGCGTTCCTTGCCTATCCTGCCGCAGAATTCGCGGTTGGTCATGTAGCCGGACAGAACGCCGTCCTTTACTATATTCCAGCGCTGGGCCTTTACGGCGTCGTCGTCATAGCCTGCGGTGGCGAGACCGCCCGGCAGGGTGGCGTCGGCCACCAGATTAACTATGGGCGAGCCGTAGCGGAACTTGCCCAGTTTTTCGGTTGTGGCGAAACTGGAGCCGGCGTAGGATTCTTCGTAACCGAGCACGCGGTCGAGCTCCGAGGCGTGGCCGACGGATTCGTGGATCTGCAGGGCCATCTGGTTGCCGGAGATGATGAGGTCCGCCACGCCGGCGGGGCAGGTGGGCGCGCTGAGCAGCGCTACGGCCTCGTCGCGCACGCGCTCGGCGTGGTCGGGCAGGTTCATGGCCTCTATTATTTCCCAGCCGCCGCTCAGCGTCTGGCCGCCGTGGGAGCAGGGGTAGCCGCGCATCTGCGACTCGCCGTTCAGCACGGCGGTGGCGGTCATGCTGGCGCCGGAGGAGAGCAGCACCTGTTCTATGCGCGAGCCTTCGGTGGTCATGTGCCACTGGTGTTCGCGGATGAAGTTCATGCTGGTCTGGGCCACGCGGATCTTGCTGTTGCGGCGGAGCACGGCGTCCAGCCTGAACATCAGGTCAAGTTTGGTCTGGACGGGCACGGCGAAAGGGTCCTTCAGGAACGGGGTCTGCCAGAAGTCGGTATAGGCGGGCTCGCGGGCCAGGCGCACGCGGCCGTGCATCAGCAGACCGCTGGCCTTGGCTATGGCGATGGCCTTCAGCGTGGTGTCAGCCACGGCGCGCTCGGTCATCTCGCTGCCGGAGGCGAAGCCCCAGGCGCCCTTATAGAGCACGCGGACGCCGTAGCCCAGCGTGACCGAGTCGGTCAGGCCGGAGATCTCCCCGTTCTTCACGGCGAGGTACTGGCTGCGGTCCTCGACGATGCGGATGTCGCCGAAATCAACGCGGTGCTTGCCTGCTACTTCTATGGCTTTGGATGCGAGTTTAAACATAGTGTCTCCTAAAAAACGCGAGATGCCCAGTCGGGTCTGCCCCCGGCCGCACTCTCCGCTAAAACTCCGGAATCTGCTCTTTTCTGTTACCTAAAATTTCGTCGACGAGGAGAAGTTGAAGTCCTTTAGGCGCATGGCGGGGCAGGCCAGGGTCCCCCACTCGGCCACCAGGCCGGTCTCGGCCGAGACCGCGTCTATCTTATCGAAGGCCTCCACCATGCTCTGGGTGAAGCGCATGTTCTTTATGGGGTAGGCTATGTGGCCGTTCTCCACCATGAAGGTGCCGTTGCGGGTCATGCCCGTCATCTCGACGGTCTGGGTTTTAAGGATATTGGTATAGTGGAACTGGGTGACCAGGATGGCGCGCTCAGCGCCCTTTATAAGGTCCGCCAGCGCGCCTTGGCCGGGTTTTACCGCCAGGTTAAGGGGGATGGGGCCCATGTAGCTCGGCTGGGGCAGTGCGTGGCCCGTGGAGGCCATTTTCGCCTTTTTGGCCGTTTTCCGGTCGTGGACCACCGCTTTCAACACGCCGTTCTCCACCAGCGTCACCCTGGTGCGGGGCTGGCCTTCATAGTCGAAGGGCATGCCGGGGGCGGCGCCGTCCAGCGCGTTATCCTCTATGGTAAGCAGCGGGCTAAGCAGCCTTTTGCCGAGCTTGCCGGCCGTGAAGGAGCGGCCTTCGTTGTAGTACTGCCCGGCGAAGCCGTAGACCGCCAGGTACGACACTAGGGCGGCCGCGGCGTTAGGCTCAAGGACCACGGTGTATTTGCCGGGTTTTATCTCCCGGGGGGAGCGGCTGGCCGCGGCTTTGGCGCGGGCCGTTTCGTTGAGCAGTTTGAAATTCAGGTCTTTCACGTCGTGGGCGGGCCGTTCCGCCCAGCCGGACCCGTCGTGGTCGCGCACGGTGACGCTGTGCATCACATAGCTCTCCTTGTAGGAGGCGAACAGGCCGAGATTGTTGGCCAGCGTGAGCTCCGACACGCCGTTCTCCACGGTGCCGCAGGCTATCTGTCCGGTTTTCCTGCAGGCCCTGGACAGTTCGGCGGCCCTGTCGGCGCGGAAGGTCGGGCTGAGTTCCGCCGTTTCCCTGTTGTAGCGGCTGGCTATGGCCGGGATAGGGCGGGGCTTGGCCAGCGGGAGCAGCGCCGGGTCTTTCTTCTGGCGCCGCAGTATTTCCAGGGCGGAAGAGATGGCGTGTTTTAGGTAGGCGTCGCCGGTCTGGTTGAAACTGACCTTCGCCGACCGCCCGTTCTCAAGCAGGCGCACCGAGTAGTTGACCGAGGCTGAGGCCACGTTCTGCGAGATCACGTTGTCCGCGAAACGCGTCAGCGCGCCGTCGCGCGTCTCGGCCATAACTTCACACTGCGCTCCCCTGGCCAGGGTGAAGATTTTTTTACAGACCTGTTCTATGTTTTTCATTTTTTCCCCGTAAAGAAAACTCCGGCTCCGTGCGGCCGGCTGATTCTATGGATCTAAAGAACAAAATTAAAGAGGCGGTTTTTCCGGCGGCGGTTGTACCGGTATTTCCAGCCCGCCCTTGCCGTGGTGCTTGTGATGTTTTTTGTGCTCCGGAAGCAGCAATTCCGGGTCCTGCGGCCGCGCCTGAAAAAGCGGCGGCAGCGTTTCTTTTGTTTCCATCCACTTCAGCAGGGTATCCTCTCCGGCCACCGAATAAGTTTCAGGCGTGCTGAAAACAGCGAGCTTGTTCTTCTTCGCGCGCTCGGCGAGGTTCTCGGCGCTTTTCCCGTGAGAGAACCCGGGGGCCTCAAGTATCTTCGTGTTCTGCTGGGTCATCCCCAGCAGGGAAAAGGAGCCGTCCTGGTTGGCGCCGATGGCTACGGATTTGTCCGTAACGGAATCAAAGGCCTGGTGCAGCCATTCTTTTTTTATATCGGGAGAAAGGTGGTTTATAAGGATGGCCTTTTTCGCGCCGGTGAAAAAAGCCAGCCGGAAAGCATCCTGGGCGCGTTCTTCCCATGACCGGCTTTTGACTTCCAGGAAACCGGGGTCTTCCTGGTCCAGCCAGGTAAGGTCGGGGTGACGCGTGGTCTTTTCGTACGAAAGGATGAGGATAGCGTTGCCGAAGCTCTTGGCAAGCCTGTACGACGCCGAAAGCAGGTCGCTGTTGACGTGGACGGCTCTTTCGGGACCGAAAGCGGTCTTAAGGTCCTGGCTTATTTTTTCGGCTTCGGGGGGATCCACCAGAAGTATTATGCAGTTGTCGCGGTTTTGTGCCATATTTAAGGTTTTTACAGAATAACTAAAGTATATTATACTAAATGGGTCCGCTTAAAAGACGGCGGACCAGCGGAATCTTTAAAAAATGAAGAAGGATAAAAGTCCGGTAATAATCTACGGCGGCAGTTTCGACCCGCCGCATAAAGGGCACCTCGCGCTGGCCGCGGCGGCGCTGCGCCAGTTTCGTCCTTCGGTTATTTATTTTGTGCCTGGGTTCAAGACCCCGTTCAAGGACCTTTACCCGGTGCCTTTCCGGGACCGTTCCGCCATGCTAAGGGCCGCGCTGGCCGAAGCCGGGCTGTCCGGCAGGAAGGAAATTAAAATAAGCTCCTTCGAAGCCGGCCTGAAGCGCGTGGTCTATACCTGGGAGACAGTGGCTCATTTCCGCCGGCTGCATCCCGGCGCGCCGTTATTTTTTCTTATGGGCTCCGACTGCCTGGCCGGCTTTAGGAACTGGCGCCGCAGCGGCTGGATACTTAAAAAAGCCGGGCTTCTGGCCGGTCTGCGGCCCGGATATTCCCTGAAAGCCGCGCCAGGGGTCCCATTCATCGCGCTGGCCGGCAGGTTCCCGCGCGCCGCTTCCAGCGCTATCAGGGCGGAGCTGTTTCTCGGCGAAAAGCCCGCGCAGGTAGGGCGGGGCGCACTTGAACAGGCCGGGAAAAGATCTCTTTACCTCTCGCGCGAGAGGGCCCTGCTGAAGGGACTGGTGACGCCCGCGCGTTTCTCGCACTCTGTGGAGACGGCCAGGCTGGCCCTGCTGCTTGCGCCCGGGCTGGGGCTGCCGCCGCAGCAGGCCGCCCTTGCCGCCCTGCTCCACGACTGCGCCCGCGACCTGCCGCTTTCCTCCATGGCGCGGCTCGCCCGGGGCCCGCGGGAGGCCCTGCTGGGCGAGACGGCCGTAAAAGCGCCCGTGCTGCTGCACGCCTGGGCCGGGGCGGCGCTCGCCCGCGCCCGTTTCGGCGTGACGGATCCCGGCGTGCTCGAGGCGGTGGCGCTGCACGCCACCGGCGCCCCGGGCATGGGGGCGCTCGCCCGCCTGGTCTACCTCTGCGACCTCGCCTGTTTCGGGCGCGGTTTCCCGGAAGCCGGGGAGGTGCGCCGGCTGGCTTTTAAGGATTTCAGCGCGGCATTCCGCGCGGCGAATTATGTTAAACTTGTTTATGCATTTTCCGGGGACAGCTGGGTGCACCCCCTAAGCGTATCGCTATGGAACAGTCTTCAGGAAACAAAGAGAGGATGATGCTGGCCGCCGGCCTGGCGGCGGCGCTTATGCTGGCGGCGGCGCAGTATTTCTCTCCCGTTTCCCGCGCGCTGATGTCCGGGCAGGACGTGCGCGTGGCGCTGCTCGGCGAGCGGACGTCAGCGCTGCTGGTCTATCACCCTTTTTCGGGTACGGTGAACGCTTTCATCTTCGCCCACCCTAAAACAAAAAAAGGCCTTTCGGGCTGGCAGAGGGCGTCCGATTTTGCCGCGGCCGCCGGCGCCAAGCCGGAGGCTGGTTCCGAGGACGTGTTCTTCGTCGCGCTTTCCTCCGCGCCCGACCTTGAAGCGTTCTGGGGAGTCCTGAACGGCTGGCGCACGGAGCCGCGCCTCTTTTTCTCCGCCGCCGCCTGGGTTTCCGGAGTCAGCAGGGCCGGGGAGACCAATATTTCAGGCTACGATCTGTTCTCGCTCTTTACGGATCTTTCCAAACTGAACTCTTCCAACTTTATAGTGACGGAGGCGCAGCGCAAACCGGAAGAGCAGGACGCCTCGGCTGCGGAAGCGGCCGGTCCCGCGCCGCGCGTGGAGATCTTTAACGCCTCCGGCAAAAAGGACCTGGCCGCCGCCGCCGCAAAATATCTGCGCGCCAGAGGCTTCGACGTGCTGACGGCGGCTTCGTATACGAAAAGGGAAAGACAGACCAGGATACTCGGTTTTTCGGGAGATACGGCCCAGGCAGTAGCGCTTCGTTCGGCGCTGGGCCTGGACGAGCTTGAGATACGCGTGCGGCCGTCACAGAAAAGTGTGGCCGGGGCGGTGGTGATACTGGGCGAGGATTTCGACACTGCGGTGTTGGGAAAGTAAGGACAGCCAGGAGGGAATATGGACATGGTTACTATTCTGAAGACCGCGGTGCAGCGCGGTTCCAGCGACATACACATTTGCGTGAACAAGCCGCCGATGATGCGCCTTAACGGCGAGATCATCCCGGTGCTGGAGGGCGCGGCCCCGTTGACGTCCGATCAGTCGAAAGCGCTGATCTATTCCACGCTTTACGACGAGCAGCGCGCGAAGCTGGAGAAGGACTGGGAGCTGGACTGTTCTTTCGCGGTTACCGGGGTGTCTCGCTTCCGCCTGAACGTGCTGGTGGCCAGGAACGGCGTGGAGGCGGTGATGCGCGTCATCCCCTCCAAGATCCCCACTCCCGAAGAGCTGGGCCTGCCGCCGACCATTATTAACTTCGCCTCCATCCCCAAGGGCCTGGTGCTGGTCACCGGGCCTACCGGCTCCGGCAAGTCCACAACGCTCGCCGCGCTGATAAACCAGATAAACATAAAGCGCAAAGGGCATATCCTCACCGTTGAGGACCCGATAGAGTTCACGTACGAGCCGCAGGCCTGCGTGGTGCGCCAGCGCGAGATAGGCCAGCACACGCACTCCTTCAACAACGCCCTGCGCGCGGCGCTGCGCGAAGACCCCAACGTGATACTGGTGGGTGAAATGCGCGACCTTGAGACCATACAGCTGACGATAACCGCGGCCGAAACGGGACATCTCACCTTCGCCACGCTGCACACGCAGGACGCGCCCTCCACGGTGGACCGCATCATAGACGTGTTCCCCCCGCACCAGCAGACGCAGGTCCGTGTGCAGCTGGCGGCTTCGCTGCAGGGCGTGGTGTCGCAGATCCTGCTGCCGCGTAAGGACGGTAAGGGCCGTGTGGCGGCCAGAGAGATAATGGTGATGACGCCGGCCATCTCAAACCTGATCCGCGAGGGGAAGACCCACATGATCTACAGCGCCATAGAGACGGGGGCCAAATACGGCATGCAGCCGATGGACAGGGCCCTGGCGATGCTGGTAAAAGAGCATATCGTGGACCTGGACGTGGCGGCCGCTAAGGCCCACGACAGCGAAGCCCTCAGGAAGCTCTGCGGCGGCGCCAGCTCCATGAGCATGTGATAATCCGGGGCGCCGGGGCGCCCCTTTCGGTCAGGCACGGAGGTTGATCATGTCCGATATAGAAAAACTCAAGGGGATACCGCTTTTTAAGAATCTCCCTGAAAGCATGCTGGCGGAATTTTCCGGTTATTTCAAGCAGGTTTCCCATGCGGCCGACGACGTTATCTTCAAGGAGAAAACGGCCGGCGACGCCCTCTATATTATAGTTAGCGGCGAGGTAGTGATAGAAAAGGCCATGGACGAAGAAGGGAAGGAGTTCAAAACGCTGGCAATATTGTCCGGCGGCGACTTCTTCGGCGAGATGGCCATGATAGAGAGCCAGCCACGGTTCGCGCAGGCCAGGGCGTCGAAGGACGCCGCCCTCTACGAGGTAAACCGCCAGCAGTTCTTTTCCTTTATAAAGGAACACCCGGAGACCGGCATCAGTATTTTCAGCGCCATTATGCGCACGGTGTCCCGCCGCCTGCAGCACACCTCTAGCGAGCTGACGATGCTGTTCGACCTGAGCCGCCTGCTGCTGCAGCCCCATAAGTCTCCGGCGGAATTCCTGTCGGCCGTGATGAACGAAATGCGCATCTACCTGGAAGGCTCCTGGAACGCCAGGGGCTACGTCTACAACCTGTTCAACGAGGAATACGAAGAGGCCTATTCGCGCGAGACCTTCCCCCGGGCCGCAGCCGCCCCGGTCCTTCCGGCGAGGCCGGAAAGCGGCTGGCTCGACGATAATACCTACCAACTGGCCTGCTCCGCCGAGGGGCGGCGGCTGTGCGCGGCGGTGTTCGAGCGGTCGGAGAAGCTTTCCGCGGTGGAGAAAAACAACCTCGCCACCATATTTAATACAATATCCTCAATACTCGGCTCCGCCATGGTGAATATAGAGCACCAGGCCGAAGCCGCGATGATGGAAAAACTGAGGAAGAGCAAAAACACCATATGACGATGTCCAAGAACGAATTTAAAAAGATAGCCGTGATCGCGGCCCGCGCCGGCGACGCAAAAAAAGGTCACCCGATAGTGGTCTATGATCTGGCCGGGAAATCGCCCCTGGCGGATTACGCCGTGCTGGTGGCGGTAGAGTCCGCTCCGCAGCTGGACGCCGTGGAAGAGGAGATCTCCATTAAACTTAAGCAGGACGGCATCTACTGCCTGCATAAGGACGGCATGCGCTCCAAGAACTGGAAAGTGCTGGATTACGGCGGGGTGCTGGTGCACGTATACGATATAAAGGCCGCCGAGTTCTACGCCATAGACAAGGTTTATTCCGATTTTAGGACGGTGGAATGGGAGGAGGCCCCCGCCGCGAAGGCGGCCCCGGCCGCGAAACCGGCCATAGAAAAACCGGCAGCCAGGAAGCCCGCCGCCAAAAAGATCGCCGCGAAGAAGCCGGCCGCTAAAAAACCTGCCGTAAAAAAAACCGCCGTAAAGAAAACGGCCCCGAAAAAGGCCGCGGCAAAGAAAGCGAAGATCTCCAAAAAACCGGTGAAGAAAGCGAAGCCGGCCAAGAAAACCGCGAAGAAAAAATGAAACTCTTAACGCTTGAAGCCGACCTGAAGGGCCGCGCGCGGGCGGTCTTTTCCCTGGATGAGAACGCCGTGGTCGGATTCTCCCTGTCGGCGCCCCCCCCGCATATAAAAGCCGACCTCTCCATCGCCTGGCCCATAGCCTGCGCGAAGCTGCTGAAAAAAGCGCCGCTGAAGATCGCCTCGGAACTGGCGCACGCTTTCTCGCCGGATTTCGAGGCGCAGGCCATCGCGCCGGGTTTCGTCAACCTTAAACTCAAGGACGCTTTCCTTCTTGAAGAGCTGAAAGAGCTGGAGAAGCCCGGCTACTTCGAACGCCCGGAGTTCAAGGGCGAGAAGGTGAACCTGGAATTCGTTTCGGCCAATCCCACCGGGCCCATGCACCTGGCCAGCGGCCGCGGGGCCACGCTGGGCGACAGCCTTGCGAAGATATTCAGGACGCTGGGCGCGGAGGTCTCCACCGAATTTTACGTCAACAACGCGGGCCGGCAGGTGGAACTGCTGGGCCAGTCGCTGAAGGCCCGCCTGGAGGGGAAGGAACCCCCGGAAGGCGGCTACCAGGGAGAGTACCTTAAACCTTTGGCCGCCTCGTTGCCCAAAGAGGCCGCCGGCTGGACCGATAAAGAATTTTCCGATTACGCGGTGGCAGAGATGCTGAAGCTGCACAAGGCCGACATGAAGGTTTTCGGTGTCGAGTTCGACCGCTGGTTCCTGGAGTCGGAGCTGCACGAGGAAGGCGGACCGGCCAGGACCCTGGCGGCCCTTAAAGAACGCGGCATGACCTACGAGAAGGAAGGCGCCGTGTGGCTGGGAACGTCCACGGTGATGGATTCCGACGACAAGGACCGCGTCCTGGTTAAATCCGACGGCCGCAACACCTATTTCCTTAACGATATAGCCTACCACCTGGATAAATTCGACAGGGGCTTTACCAGGGTCATAGATATCTGGGGCGCGGACCATCACGGGCATGTGCCCAGGATGGAAGCCGCGGTAGCGGCGCTGGGCCGCGAAAACAGCAGTTTCAAGGTCATTATACACCAGCAGGTGGCTCTGCTGCGCGGCGAAGAGATAATCAAGATGTCCAAGCGGGCCGGCGACTTCATCGCCCTCAAGGAGCTGGTGGACGACGTGGGTACGGACGCCTGCCGGTTCTTCTTCGCCTCGCGCGGGCCCAACACGCACCTCAATTTCGACGTGGGTCTGGCCAAAAAGAAATCCAACGAGAACCCCGTTTTCTATGTGCAGTACGTGCATGCGCGCATCTGTTCTATTTTCGACAACGCCGCGGCCAAGGGCGTGGACCCTTTGGCCGGCTTCGACGAGGCGAGGGTCGTTATAAACCCCGAAGAGCGCGCTATAATGCTGAAGCTCCTTTGGATGGAGAAAGTGCTGGGCGACTGCGCCCGGGACTTCTCCCCTCACCACCTGACCACCTACCTGACGGAACTGGCGGCCAACTTCCACTCTTTTTATGACAAACACAAGGTGCTGGACCCGGAGAATAAAGAGGTCTCGGCCTACAGACTGTTCGTGCTGAGGTCCGTGAAGGCCATGATAGCCCGCGGCCTGGGCCTGCTAGGCGTGTCTGCGCCGGAAAGAATGTAAATATAAAACACGGAGCGCAAAACCAAACCGCCCGGCAAGGGCGGTTTTGCTTTATCTGCCTGAAACATGAGCCGCCGCGGCTGCTGCTACGGAGCCCGGCTTGTCCTTTCCAGCAGCAGCGGGCGGAGGGATCCGTACCTGGGGGTTAGCCTGGCCAGGGCCAGGCCGTATGTCTCTTTCGCCGCGGCCGTGCCTCCGGCCGCCATTTCCAGCACCGACCCCAGGCTTATGTACGCCGGGATAAAGTCCGGAGCTGATCTTATCGAGCGGCGGAAGTCCCCTATCGCCGCCTGCCGCATGCCTAAAAACAATTCCTGCATGCCCTTGTCGGACCATAATTCCGCGTTGTCCGGATCGTCTTGCAGCAGCAGGTCCAGTAATTCTAGGCTGTTCCGGTAGCGCTTAGCGTTCTGCCAGTATAGGGCCAGCGGCAGCAGCAGACGGGAGGCGAAGAGCCTTTCCCCGCAGATCTCCCGGGCCAACAGGAGGGCGCGCTTCGGGGGATAATATTCCAGGAGCCCGCCCGCCGCCGCGGCGAATTCTTCCGGGCAGATGTCCCCGCTCCTTTCCTTGTAATTATCGAACGACGCTTTTTCAGCCTTTACGTCCCTGCCGCGGAAGCGCGCGGCTTGGTGTGTTCTGCAGGAATTTATATATTCCCCGAATTTTGCCCGCGCGGCTGCGCGGTCCCGTTTTTCCAGGTCATGCAGAAATATAAGCGGCGGCAGCCTGCCCGCTAACTCCGGATCCGGTTTCTCCATGAATTCAGTCCGGGGAGCCTGCTGCTTGTTTATTATCGCGTTCAGGGCGTACTGGAACCGGAGCCGGCCTGCACCGCGTTCCTTAAGGTGTTCCTCGGTTTTAGCGTAGTCTATGGGCCGGTATTCCCGCAGGCTTAGCTCGTTGTTGCGTTCCAGCAGCCAGGCGTCGCCCGGGAAGGCCGCTGTTTCCCGGCGCAAAACGGCGGCCTCGTCCCGCGCTTTTATGTTCGCGCTGTATATCCGCGTATGCGCGTAGAGAGCCAGCGGGCCGCAGGCCAGCAGGCCGGCCAGCAGATATGAAGCGTACGCGGC
This sequence comes from uncultured Elusimicrobia bacterium, assembly GCA_903917735.1. Classification (GTDB taxonomy): domain Bacteria; phylum Elusimicrobiota; class Elusimicrobia; order Elusimicrobiales; family UBA9959; genus UBA9959. Next base: position 28,708 of record CAIXBR010000082.1, read on the forward strand.
ATATCTGCCGGCCGCGGTTTTCCCGTTGGGGCAGCCGCCGCAGAGGAGCACCGCGCTCCGGGCGATCAGGACGGATAGTACCGGCAAAAGCGGGATAAAATATCTGTCTTCCACCGGCAGCAACAGGTGTATGGCCGCAAAATAGAACAAAAAGTAGAAGAGAGCCCGTACCTTTTGATCGTGCCTTGAGATAAAGAGCGACCCCAGCGCCAGCGCGGACAATAACGGTTCGAAGGTGAACACTTTCCAGAGGCGTATTGCCACAGCGCCGGCGATGCCGAAGAAATTGCTCCTGAACTGGCCGGCGCCCCAGGACCAGAGGGACGTGGAGGCGTCGATATGCGCGATGCTCAAAGCTTCCTGGTAGCCCCCGTTGATGGTGTTCACGAAGCCCAGAAGGCCGGTTATTATATTGGCTTTCGCGCGGAACGTTTCGAACAGCGTGAATTCATGGAACAGCTCCCACTTCATCAGCCACCACGGGACCAGCATAAGGAAAGGCAGAACCACGATGAGCAGCGATATCCGCCAGTCCAGTTTCAGCTGTTTTTGCCCCAGCAGGAGCGCCGCGAAGATATAGAAGGGGAAAAGGGAAAAAGTGGAGCGGCACAGAAGGCTGCAGCCGATAAGGACACCCAGGAATACCGCGTCCTTCTTTTTCCCGGAGGACTGGTAATAGAGCAGGAAGACGGCGATCAGCCCCGTCAAGATGGTGAATAGCGCCGTTTCGAAATACCGCCCCCAGTTCACAAGGGTGCTGAAAGACAGGAAGACCAACAGCACTATGGCTGACCCGAGCGCCCCGCACAGCGGGGAGCATAGCGCGGTCCCCAAAGCGAAGGTTACGAACGAGAGGGAAAGGACCGAAAAGAGCAGGAAAAACTTCAGCCAGAGCGCGGAAAAATGATGCGCCAGTAAGGAATAGTAAAAGCCGGTCAAAGGCATGCTGTCCAGCGCGGAGCCGGCGCCAAGACCGTGATAAAAAGATTCCGCCTCGTCCAGGAACCAGTTGTCGTCTATAGTCAGAAAGGGCGAATAATGGTAGTAGGCCGCCGCCGCCAGTAGCAGCAGGACGGCCGCGATAAGAGCCGCTGAAAGTCCGGGCCGGGCCTTTAGGGCCGCGCAGTATTTTTTAAATTTTATCATAACCAGTATAGGGCGGTCCGTCCGCCGAAACCTCTGAAAGTATACAAGTGCCCAGCGGCTTTTGACCATTATAGCGGTAGGTGGAGCGCTTTAGCAATGCCGCAACGCTTTCTCCCGCGCGGCTGCCGCCCGGCGAAGTTGTATAATTTGTTGTGCATCCCTGATGATATGCGAGCTATAGTGGAGGATCAATGAACCGCAAGCGCCTTTCGACATCCTTTTTCCTTTTTTTAACGGCGGTTTTCTTTACCGCCGGCCCGTTGCTGGCCGGCACCCCGTACCGCAAGCCCTCAAAGAATGTGCTGGACGTCCTGCACGCCCCGATGATGCCGTACGGCTTTATAAGCCCGGTTCACGACATGATATTGCTGGCCCAGCCGGTGCAGTACCCTGCCATCTCCTACATAGCGGAACCTATGCTCCGTCTGGCCGGTGTCCGCATAACACCGCGCAACCATGGCCTGCACAATTCCCCGTACATGAGCTCTTACGACCTGTTAAAGGTGGCGGACGGCTCTACGCGCCATATCGCCCTTCCCGAAGGGGTTAAGCTCGAATACCCGAGCTGGACGGCCGACGGCAAACACTTCGCCTTCACCGTGATAGGGAAGGGGTCCATCGAGCTATGGGTGGGTGACGCCGAAACGGCCCAGGCCAGGAGGCTGGAGGGCGTAAGGGTCAACCCCGTGCTGGAAGACGGGGTGCAGTGGATGCCGGACCAGAAGACGCTGCTGGTAAAAACAGTCCCCGCGGAGCAGGGCCCGGCCCCGGCTCTCGAGGAAGCCCCCACCGGAGCCGACGTCCAGGAGGCTTCAGGCGAGAAGGGCCCCAGCAGCACTTATGAAGTGCGCGACGTGCTCAAGGGCGCCCACGACGAAGACCTTTTCGATTACTACGGCGCCTCCCAGCTTGAACTGATAGACACCGCCTCGGGCAAGGTTTCCCCCCTCGGCAAGCCGGCGCTTTACACCTCCGTGTCTCCGGCCCCGGACGGTCAGCATCTGCTGGTGGAAGCCATTCACCGCCCGTATTCCTATATAACCACTTACGACCATTTCCCGGCCGAAGTGGAGATCTGGGGCCTGTCCGGTAAAGTACTGCGCAAGGTGGCCTCGCTGCCCCTTTTCGACAGCGTGCCCATCTGGGGCGTGCCCACCGGGCCCCGCGAGTTCCAGTGGCGCGCCGCCGGGCCGGCCGCGCTGTTCTGGGCCGAGGCCCTCGACGGCGGCAATTTAAAGACCGTAGTCCCGAACCGCGACCGGATCATGACGCTGAAAGCGCCTTTCGACGGGGAACCCGCCGAGGTAGTTAAGACCGGACAGCGCTTCGACGGCATCATGTGGGGAGAAAGGGATTCCCTGGCGCTTATCAGCGACTCGGACCCGGTAAAGCACTGGACGCGCACTTACGCGCTGGACCTTTCCTCCGCCCAGCCGGAGCCCAGGCTGATCTGGGACCGGAGCACCGACGACCGCTATAATCACCCCGGCACCCCCGTATTCCGCACGCTGCCCAACGGAGCGTACGTCGTGCAGCAGGACGGGGACGATATTTACCTCAGCGGGACCGGGGCCTCGCAGGACGGGGACCGCCCTTTTCTGGACAAGCTGGACCTCAAAACGCTGAAGACCGAGAGGCTATTTCGCAGCGAGCCTACGGCCTACGAAAGGTTCTCCGCCTGGGCCGACGGGTCGTTCACCAAATTCCTCACCCGCCGCGAAACCCCGCAGGACCCGCCGAACTTCTTTGTGCGGACCCTGGGTAAGCGCGCGGAAGCGCCGGCCGGCGAAGCGGTCTGGGCCTCGGAGAAGGCCCAGGTGACCCATTTCACGGACCCTACGCCGGAGCTCAGGGGCATTACCAAGAAGCTGGTGAAGTACAAGCGGGCTGACGGGGTGGATCTCTCGTTCACGCTCTACCTGCCGCCGGGCTATAAGGAAGGCACGCGCCTGCCCGCCGTGCTCTGGGCCTACCCGCTGGACTACGCCGACGCGAAGATGGCCGGCCAGGTGGTGGGTTCAACGCAGCGCTTTACCACGCTGGGCTGGCCGCTGCAGCTTTTCTTCCTGCTGGACGGCTACGCCGTGATAGACAACCCGCTGATGCCGGTGATCGGCGACACCAACAAGATGTACGATAATTATATGGAGCAGCTGGTGGCCGGCGCCAAGGCCGCCGTGGACAAGGCCGTTGAGATGGGTGTGGTGGACCGCGACCGTATCGGTGTGACCGGGCACAGCCACGGTGCGCTGATGACCGCGAACCTGCTTGCCAATTCCGACCTTTTCCGGGCCGGCATAGCGCGCAGCGGCGCGTACAACCGCTCCCTTACTTCTTTCGGCTTCCAGAACGAGCGGCGCACGCTGTGGGAAGCGCCTGAAGTGTACCAGAAAGTCTCTCCCTTCTTCCACGCCGACAAGCTGAAGCGCCCGCTGATGCTGATACACGGTGAGGCGGACTATAACCCCGGCACCGTGCCGCTGCAGTCACAGCAGTTCTACGAGGCGATACGCGGCAACGGCGGGACCGTGAAGCTGGTTATGCTGCCTTATGAGACGCACTGGTACTCGGCAATGGAATCCGTGGAGGACGTCCTTGCTGAAATGCTTGATTGGTTCGGGAAATACGTTAAGAACGCTAAATAACCCGGCGGTCTTTTATTGCGGGCCGGCCGGTTCAGGTTCCCGTTGCGGGTTTCTGCCGGCGGAATTTCTTTTCGAACTTTACCGCAGCTTCTACGCGCGTGACGGTGGCCGTGCCGCCGGTCACGGTAAAATGCACTTCCCGGTCGCACAGGAAAAATTCCAGTTTGGCGCCGTCCTTCATCTGGGTGGCGTCCCGCATATTGCGCGGGTCGTGGCGGAGGGTGTCCGTGATCAGTCCGCGCAGGTTTTTAACGCCCGATGGGTCTGCCGCGCTTATGTCCCCGTCCGCGCGCGCGGATAACGCCACTGTTAATTCGGGAAAATCGTTGGCCGGCACCCAGCCCGACAGGGGCTCGGCCGCGGCGTCGCTGAAGGGCAGGTAGGGTTTTACGTCCAGGATGGGAGTGCCGTCTATAAAGTCTATCCCGGAAAGGTAAAGCGTATCGCCTTCCACGCGCACCAGTTTCGCCAGGGAGAGCCCGATGGGATTGGGACGGTGGGGAGAGCGCGAGGCGAAAACCCCGATCTTCCCCCCTTTGAGGCGCGGCGGGTGTATTTTGGGGTGAAAGGTCTTGTTGGTGTTCAGATGGAACCAGGCTATAAGCCACACGTGGCTGAATTCTGAAAGGCCGGCCAGAGAATGCTCCGGGGAATAGCACGGATAAATGCGCAGCCTGGCGGTGGAGCCCGGCACCAGGTGCGGCTGGCGCGGCGTGCCGAACTTTTCACGGAAACAGGACTCCAGTACGCCTATGGCGCGAAGCTCCGGAAATACGTTTTCCGCTTTTGCTTGTCGTGAAGTCATGCGATGGAGCTACCTGCGGGAACTTTTAACCGCTACCAGGAACAGGTAGTCGGAGAGGCGGTTAAGGTAGACGGCCGGGGCCTTGGCTTTCACTTCCCAGGAAAGGATCTCGCAGACCCGGGTTTTTGCGCGCGCCATGTGCGCAAGAGCCTCGGTCTCGTTGGCGCCGGGCATCGCGAATCTTTTCGGGGGCTTCATCACCGCGGCGCGCTCTGTTATTAATTTTTCAAGCGCGGCCGTTTCGGCTTTAAGGTCCGAGCGGGCGCCGGCTATTATCCCTGAGGCCCGGATAAGCCCGGCCTGGGCGGACGAGAGCTCCTTTTTTGTCCGGCTATCCTTCAGAAAGGTCTTCAGCAGCCCCAGCAGCGAGGAGAGATCGTCTATGAGGGCGTTCAGCTTTACGCGGCGGTGGGTCTTGGGCACGCGCTTCCCGCCGAACAGATCGGTGAAGCCCAGGTCTCCGGACCCCATTTTAGGTTTAAATTTCTCAGGCATCAGAGGAAAGTTTTTACTTTTTCTATTATGAAAGCGGCCAGCTTTAACGGCATTTCGGCCGCGTCCGCCTCGAATCTTTTTCCTGTGGAAAGGACGTCAAAAAGGCCGTCCTCGATGAGCACCGGGGAGGATTTTGAGGAGCCCCAGGCATGTTCGCCGTTGTCTATGCCGGTATGCTTGTAGCCGTACTGTTTCGTCCAGGTCAGCGCCCGCGGCTTCTTTTCCCGGTCGTAGCAGAGCTGGAAGCCCCGGATGGAATCGTCGGGCTCGAGCCAGACTATCAGGTCGAAGTAGTCGTCGGCGAACCAGCGGCGGCGCGGCTCCCCTTCTATCTGGCGCACGTTCTTTTCTTCCCTGAGCATAAAGGTATTCTACAAAAATATCCGTTGAGCGTGGCTTGTGTAAGACTTGCTATAATTCAGTATATTAAGGAGATTTCATGAAAGACAAAGTTGCCAAGGTTATAGAGAAAATAAAGCCCATGCTGGCGGCTGATGGCGGGTCCGTAGAACTGATAGGCGTGGACGAAAAGAACGGCGTGGTCACCGTGCGCCTTACCGGCGCCTGCGGCTGCTGCCCCCACGCCACCATGACGCTGAAGAACGTAGTGGAGCGCATGATAAAGCAGGAAGTCCCCGAAGTAAAAGAGATCTCTGTCGGCTGAGCCGCTTTCCGCGATCACACAGATCGGACGCCGATTACACGGATCAACGGGACCCCCCGGTTCGGTGTAGCCCCGCTTTAATCTGTGTGATCTTTTTATGGCCCTGATAAACCTCCACAACCACTCCACCTATTCCGACGGTACGCTTGCCCCGGCGGCGCTGGCCCGCGAGGCGGCGCGCGCCGGGATAAAGTATTTCTCACTCACCGACCATGACATGGTGGGCGGCTGGGCGGAGATGGAGCCGGCGCTTAAAGAGGCCGGCATCAGCTATTGCTACGGGGTGGAGATAAGCACCGGCCTGCACGAGAGCCTGCATATACTGGGCTACGGGATAAACCCGGCCGACCCGGTCCTGGCGGAGCGGCTCGCAGAGTTCCGCGGCAGGCGTATAGTCCGGATCAAGAAAATACTCGAACTTCTCAGGGGGTTGGGCATAGAGATAGCTTTCGAGGACCTGGCCGCGCGGGAGGGACGCACCGTCGGCCGGCCCCATGTCGCGGACGTGATGCGGGCCCGCAAGCTTGTCCCCAGCAGGAGCCAGGCCTTCAAGCGCTATCTGGCCCCTGGCGCGCCCGCCTATGTACAGCCCAACGGGCCCACTGTCGAGGAAGCCATAAAGGCCATAAAAGACGCCGGAGGCAAGGCCGTGCTGGCCCACCCCGGCGTGGTGGCTAAAATACTGGACCTGCCCGCCTGGAAGGCGGTCGGCCTGGACGGCCTGGAGGCTTTCTACCCGGCGCATACCGGGGTCGCCACGCGGGATTTTGTCAGCCTGGCCGCCCGGCACGGGCTTTTTGTGACCGCCGGCATCGATTTCCACGGCCCCGGCTCCGAGCGGGACAAGATGACCGGTTTCGATTATTCGGACGAGTATTTTTCGGAAATCAAGAAGCTTTTTCTATGAAAATAATCTCTCACCGCGGCGCCTCCGGCTACGCTCCCGAAAACACGGTAAAATCATTCAAACTGGCCGTGGAGATGGGCTCGAAGGATTTTGAGTTCGACGTGCATCAGACGAAGGACGGCATACTGGTCGTTCACCACGACTATGACTTTAAGCCCACCGCCGGCAGGGAAGCGAGAATAGCGGACCTCAGCTACGCGGAGCTGAAAAAGATAAATGTGGCCGCGCATTTTAAAAAAGACCCCGCCTTCCAGTGCGTGCCGCGCCTGGAAGAAGTGCTGGACATCATTGGGCCCGGGGCGCAGTGGCTTAATTTCGAGGTAAAGAACGACGATAATATTTACCCCGGCATAGAGGAAAAGTTGCTTGCTTTCCTGAAGAGCAAGCCCGGCATGCTGGAGAAATCGCTGATCTCCAGTTTCGACCACGGCACGCTGAAGCGTTTCCGCGAGCTTTCCAACGAGATACGGCTGGGCTACCTGGGCCACGGGCTCAGCACCATGCTGCTGCTGCCGGCCATTAAAAAGGCCAGAGCTGTGCGCGCGGTCAACTTCCATATGGCGCTGCGCATCGCTTTCAAACTGAACGTGCGGAAGATAAAAAAGTACGGGTTCCAGGTTTGTATTTACACCGTGAACACCAAAAAAGACGCCCTGCGCATGAAGGAAATAGGCGTGGACGGGATCTTCACCAACTACCCGGACATAATGGAAAAGTGATGACCGGCGCTTTAGACAACGAGATCAAAAGGCTGATGGAGCTGGGCCTGCACAGGCGCTGCGTGGAGGGCTACATCGCCCGGGTGGCGGGGATTACGCTGGAGATAAACCGCCTGAAGAGAGAAAAGAACGCCGTTATCTGCGCTCATGTCTACCAGACTCCGGACATAATCCTGGGGATCGGGGACCTGGTCGGGGATTCCTATAAGTTGGCCGACGATTGCCGCAGGACCGCGGCGGATATTATCGTTTTCTGCGGTGTGCACTTCATGGCGGAGACGGCCAAGATCCTGAACCCGTCAAAAAAGGTCTATGTGCCGTCCGGGAACGCCGGCTGTTCTCTCAGCGAGGCGGTTACGGGCGCCGATGTGCGCAAGCTTAAGGCCGAGCACCCGGGTATGCCGGTGGTTACCTATATAAACACCTCCGCCGAGGTGAAAGCCGAGTCGGATTGTATCGTTACCAGCGCTAACGCGGAAAAAATTTTGCGGCGTATGTATGAGAAACACGAAAAAGTGATCTTTATCCCGGACCGCTTCATGGGGGCGAATCTTGCCAAGGTCCTTGGGAAGACCCCCGGCAAGGAGATCATTCTCTGGAACGGGACCTGTATCGTGCACGAAAAGTTCGACGCTTCGCTTATCAGGCTGTACAGGGAAAAATACCCGGGGCTGGTAGCGCTGGCACATGCGGAGTGTCCTTCGGAACTTATTTCCGCGGTGGATTTCATGGGCGGTACCGGGGATATGATGCGCTATGTGGAGAGTACCGACGCCGCGGCCTACCTGTTGGTGACCGAATGCGGCTTCGGCGAGCTGGCGAAGCTGCGTTTCCCCAAAAAGAATTTTATAGCCATGTGCCGGCTCTGCCCGTATATGAAGTCTATCACCCTGGAAAGCGTCCTGGCCCTTCTGAAGGACCCCTCCCCGCAGGAAATAACCGTCCCCCCCGCCATAGCCGCCCGCGCCAAGATAGCCATCGATAAAATGTTCGAACTGGCCGCCTAAAGAGTACGGCGCCGGCATTTAGATATCATATTGTTTTAGACTGACAGATCAGCCGCAGCTACGGGGAACACCATGAAAAAAACACTCATATCTTCACTAGCTCTGTTTATCTTAAGCCGGGCCGCGCTGGCCCAGGAGAACCTGGTCTTCCAGAAGCCGCCGGCCGAGATCCTGGCGCTGGCGGATTATGAACGGACCCCGACAGTGAAGATGGATTCCAAGAAGCAATACATGCTGCTGAGCTACTGGAACACTTACAAATCCCTTGAAGACCTTAACCAGGAGGAACTGCGCCTGGGCGGCCTGCGTATCAATCCGCTGACGAATATTTCCAGCGAGGCCACTTATGTGCACAACCTTAAGCTGAGGAAGATCTCCGGGGACACGGAGGTGCAGGTCTCCGGCCTCCCAGAGAACCCGAAAATAGCCAATATCACCTGGTCCAGGAACGAGCGCAAGATAGCTTTTACCCACACCGCCGCCGGCGGCGTGGAGCTGTGGGTGATAGACGTGGAAACGGCCAGGGCGGAAAAGCTGACCGGGCCGGTGGTCAACGCCAACCTGGGCATGCCCTACAACTGGCTGGGCGACAACGAAACTCTGCTGGTAAGGCTGCTCCCGAAGGACAGGCCGGCCCTTATAGACACAAAAAAAGAGCTTCCTTCAGGCCCGGCGGTCTCGGTAAGCGACGGGTCAAAATCGCAGAACAGGACATACCCCGACCTCCTTAAAAACCATACGGACGAGATCAACTTCGAGACTTTGGCTGCCTCCGAGCTGTACAGGGTGACGCTTGCAGGGAAAGCGGAGCTTTTCAAGCCGGCCGCCATGTACTCGGATGAAAGCGTTTCCCCGGACGGCGGCTACGTGCTGGTGGAGACGCTTCAAAAGCCTTTCTCTTATATAGTCCCGTTTTCCCGTTTTCCACAGAAGTCCGTGGTCTACGACATGGGCGGCAGGGAGATAAAGGTAGTCAACGAAGTCCCCCTGAACGAGGTCATGCCCAAAGGTTTTTCCTCGGTAAGAAAGGGCAAAAGGGACATGGACTGGAGGGACGACAAGCCTTCTGTCCTGTATTATGCGGAGGCGCTGGACGGCGGCGACCAGGCCGTCAAGGCGGAATTCCGGGACGAAGTGTTCCTTTGGGACGCGCCTTTCGCCGCGGCGCCGGCCTCCCTGTTAAAGACGCGGCAGCGGTTCGACGGGATCACCTGGGGAGACGATAATTCCGCCGTCGCCTATGATACGTGGTACGACACCAGGAATATGAAAGCCTACCTGGTAGATCCTTCTAAGCCCGGCGAGAAGCCGGAGATCATTCAGGACCGGGACTACCAGGATATCTATTCCGACCCCGGCAATTTCGAGACCAAAAGGAACGCGGCCGGCAAGTGGGTGCTGCTGAAAAAAGACAACAACCTTTACCGGCTTGGCGAAGGTTTTACCAAGGACGGCCAGTTCCCTTTCGTGGACGAGTTCAGCCTTAAGTCGCTGAAGGCATCGCGCCTTTATAAATCCGCGTTCACCGACAAAAAAGAGGACCTGCTTTCCATCGAAGACGTGGCGGAAGGCAAAGTGCTGGTCCGGATCCAGTCCAAGAGCGAGTACCCCAACTATTATTTCAGGAATATAAAGTCCGGGATCTTGACCCAGGTGACGCATTTCCCCAACCCCTTTGAAAGCATAAAGGACGTCAGTAAGGAAGTGATCAAGTACAAAAGGAAGGACGGGGTGGGCCTTTCCGGGACGCTGTACCTTCCGGCCGGCTACGATAAAGCGAAGATGGAAAAGTTACCGCTTCTCATCTGGGCGTACCCCCTGGAGTTCAAGGATAAGGAGAGCGCGGGGCAGAACTCCAAGAACTCCAACGAATTCACTTACCCGTACTACGGCTCCTTCGTGTACTGGGTGACAAGAGGCTACGCCGTGCTGGACAACGCTTCTTTTCCCATTGTGGGTGAAGGAAAGACGGAGCCGAACGACACCTTCATCAAGCAACTGGTAATGAACGCGGAAGCCGCTATCGACGCGGTGGACAAGCTCGGGGTCATCGACCGCAAGCGGGTAGGTGTAGGCGGCCACTCCTACGGCGCTTTTATGGTGGCCAACTTGCTGACGCATTCCAAGCTTTTTGCCTGCGGCGTCGCCAGGAGCGGCTCCTATAACAGGACTCTGACGCCGTTCGGTTTTCAGGGCGAGCAGCGGAATTACTGGGACGCGCCCGACACCTACAACACCATGTCGCCCTTTATGACGGCCGATAAGATGAAAACCCCCCTACTGCTGGTTCACGGAGATGCGGATAACAATCCTGGCACGTTCACGCTTCAGACAGAACGCTACTTCCAGGCCTTGAAAGGGCTGGGCGCGCCCGTAAGAATGGTGCTTCTGCCGAAAGAAGCGCACGGTTACGCCGCAAAAGAGAATATCCTGCACCTTCTCTGGGAACAGGACCGGTTCTTCGGGAAATACCTGAAAGGGCTGTAGCGGGAGGGTGCGGCGGGCGGTGTTCAGTTCGCTGCCATTTTTTTCTATCCGTTTTGTGGCGGATTTGTGTATAATTACTTTTAATAGCTGATTTTAGTCAAGTAAGAGTGGAGGTTCAATGAATAAAAGACTTATAGCGGTGTTTTTTGCGGCGGCGTCGCTGGCTGGTTATGCCTCTGCGGCCGACAGTGTTAGTTTCGACCAGCGCGGGGACCTGAACGCCCTCGTTGCCACCGTCCAGGCCGCCCCGGCCTTGCCGGTCTCGGCCCCGGAATTCCCGGAGTTCACCTTCACCATGACGGCTGACCGCGTGGTGCACGCCAAGGGCTTCCTCCGCAAGGACCTGCCCGCCGACATGTGGAAATCTTTCAAGGATGTGAAGATAGCCATACCGGACAAGATGGACCTGCGCCCCAACCTCAGCCAGGTAGAGAACCAGGGCGGCTGCGGCAGCTGCTGGGCTTTCAGCCTGACTGCCACCCACCGCGACGGTTTCGCTCTGGCAGGCAGGGACCCCGGCCGGCTCTCCCAGGAATGGCTGGTGGACAATTCCACCTACGCCGCCGGCTGCAACGGCGGTTATTTCGATTCGGCCAGCGATTTTGTGACTCCCGGCGGCCAGCCCCTCTGGAGCGCCTGTCCCTATAAGAGCGGTTCCGGCAAATGCGCCGCCACCCTTCCCAAGGCGGCTCATATAGACGGCTGGTTCATGCTGGGCGACAAGACCACCGGCCCCGCCGCCAAAGACATTGAGGCGTACATGGCCGCCTCCGGCAAAGCAATCTCTATCGGCATAGCCGCGGCGGCCGGAAGCTGGGAAAGCTACAGCGGCGGCATCTACAACGCTTGCAAGACCGGCCAGCTGGACCATATGATCAATATAGTGGGCTGGGACAACGAGGGCGCCGCTTTCGACGCCAACGGGAACCTGCCCCCCGGCAAAGGCGTATGGATACTGCGCAACAGCTGGGGCAAGTCCTGGGGCGAGCAGGGTTATATGCGCACCAAAATGACCGACGCCGCCGGCAAGCGCTGCAACGCGGTAGGCGAAGAAGCCGCGGCTTTCGAATTCCCGGCTAACTGACAGTTCTCACCGTAAATAAAAAAACCGCGGGCTGCCCCGCGGTTTTTTATGTGCGCGCGGCATGCGCGCACGCTTGGGGGTGAAAGTCCCCTACGGGGGTTGATAGAACCTACCGTTAGCCAAAGGCAAGGGTGTCCGCCGTGAGGCGGAATCTGAAGGAAGCCGGAGGCAAAGTCCCGGCCC
>CAIXBR010000083.1 GCA_903917735.1 uncultured Elusimicrobia bacterium
CGGGCAGATAACGCAGGATGAATACGCCCAAAAGAAGCGTTCATTTATTGAGGATAAAGGAAAATTACAAGATAATTTAGCAGCTTTTGAACGGCAGAGGGTAAATCGGTTCGAACCGGAGATTAATTTCTACAGGGAGGCGGTTCACGTCGGAGAAATTGCGGAGGGCGGAAAACCTGATGAACAGCGGGAAAAATTGAAAAAGATTGGTTCGAACTTCCGGATTGGCAGGAAAGTGCTTTCGTTTGAATTCAAAAAACCGTGGGAATTCCTGCCAAATTTCAATTTTTCGCGCGCGCAGAATTCGGAATTTTTTTCCGAAAAAGAAAAAAGTAAAATTTGGCGGAGAGGAAGGGATTCGAACCCTTGATACGGGTTTACCCCGTATGCCGGTTTAGCAAACCGGTGCCTTCAACCGCTCGGCCACCTCTCCGACTGTCGCACCCTGACCGCATTTATCAGGGGACCACCTAATTATATAAAAAATATGGTTAACTGAAAGTTTTCTTTATGCCTTCCTTAAGCGGGGTCCACCTGGCCGGGCCGGAGGTCTTTTCCCACAGGGCGGGCGAGGCGGTCCAGTTGGGGGCGGCGGCTTCCCTGGCCTTGTCCCGGTTCATTGCCGGTTCGGCGCCGGTGACTTTGGTCGCTGTTTCATAAAGCCAGCCCACGGCGTATACGGCCCAGGGCGGCAGCGAGAGCATGAGCGGCATTTTAACGCCCATGCCGGCCGCCAGCAGTTTTATGAATTCCCCCCACGCGTAGGAGCGGTTTTCGCAGACGTAGAAAGTGCCGCCGTCGAATTTGTCCGTTTCTAGAGCCGCCATAATGGCCAGGACCAGGTCGTCCAGGTAAACAAAACTGAACCGGCCGCCGGACGAGCCGGCGTTGACCATTATTCCCCTGCGCACCCACTCGGCTATCTTCGAGAATCCGAAGTCCTTCTTGCCGTAGATGATGGGCGGGCGCAATACTACTACCGGGCCGCCGGAAAATTTCTTTGCCGCCTTTTCCCCTTCCAGTTTGCTCAGCCCGTAGGCGGAAACAGGCGCGTCCGGGTCGGCCTCGGTCCTGGGGGCGGCGGCCGTTGAAGGCCCGCCCGCGGCGAGGCTTGAGATATATACGAGCTTTTTGAGCGACGGGACAGCGTTGGCCGCGGCCGCAAGGTTGGCCGTCCCTCCGGCGTTGGCTTTCAGGAAAGCCTCCCTGGAGCGGCAGAAAAGGGCCGCGGCTAGGTGCACCACGGCATCGGCCCCCTCAAGGGCCATTTTAAGGCTTTCAGCGTTGGAAAAATCCGCCACGGCGTAGGAAGCCCCGGGCAGCGGTTCGCCCGGCTTTCGCCGTGTTATTATCCGCACCGCCAGGCCCTTTTCCAGCAGGGCCCTGGCCAGCGCCGTGCCTACAAAACCGGTTCCGCCGGTGACGGCTATTGTTTTCATGTCAGTCTTCTTTAAGCTTTTTTACAGCTTTCTCCAGTTCCCCGTCAAGGCCTTTTATCTGCGTGCCTACTTCCCTGTTCAGGTTCACTCCGAAACGGAGCATGCCGGAGTTTATGGTGCCGCGGTCCGGATATTTGCCTTTCTGTATCTTTTCCAGCACGCTGGTCTTGTCATACTGCGGCATGGTGGCGGCTATGGCCAGCGCCATCAGCCCGAAGGCCGCTATATTTACGGCCGTTCCGGCTGCGCCGCTTATGAGCTTCACCAGTTTGGCGCTGGTATTTATGAACAGGATAAAGACCGTCCAGAGCAGCAGTGAGAGCCACAGGTAATAAGTGCCGAAAGGGCCAGTTTCCGGATATGAGGCGAAAAAAGCCATATGCACCAGCGCCACGGCTATAAGCTTTACAATCAATATCATACGGGTTTTTCCGGCGGCGCGGGCGGCAGCAGCCCGGGGTAGTCTATGCCCAGGCGCAGCAGACCCATATAGATGGTCCGCTTGTCGGGGTATTTGCCGTCCGAGAATTTGCTGAGGGCCGTCGTCTTGTCTATCTGCGGCAGGAAGGACAGGGTTAAAAAAGCGCAGAGCAGCACAAAGACCAGCGTCAGCACGACTTTAATAAAGACGCTGCCCTGTGAAACTATGCGGCCGATGAAGATGGCGAAGGCCGTCCAGAGCAGGGCGGAAATGTAGAGAAAAGTAAATCCCATTACGCCGCTCATGGGATAGGAGACGAATACGGCCAGGTTAATGGCCAGGTTCAGGATTATAAGAAGTATCATGCGGTTTACTCCATTGCCTTGAATTCTACGTGCACGGTCAGGCGGTCCTCATAGAAATCGTCCGGCAGCCCGGAGAACGGCGCCGCGCTCTCCACGGAGGTTTCGGCGGCGTTGTCGAAGAGCCTGTTCCCGGAGGATTTTTCCACGTTCACGCCCTTTATGCTCCCGTCCCTGTTTATTGAAAAACGCACCGTGCAGCGCAGGTTCCCCCCTGAGGGCATTTTGGTGGTCCAGGAGTTCCAGAGGGCTTCCCGCACCTGCGTGATATACCAGGGATAGGGAAAATTGGCGGAGTCCGTTATCAGCGGGGTGCCGTTCTCTCCGGAGGCTGCCGGACTCTTTTTCTCCTTGTCAAAAAGCCTGGAAGAGCCTGAAAGCACGCTGGGCTTGGGCAGCGATGAAGAGGAGAAATCGTCCTCGTCGCGCTTTTTTGCCGCGGCGGCTTTCCCGGCCGGCGCGGAGGTCTTTTCCGGGCCCTCGGCGGCGGCGGCTTTTTCCATAGTGATTATTTTCGACGGGCCGATGAAGTCTATGTAATAAGCCTGTTCACCATGCAGGTGCAGCGCGCTGCGGGAGATGAAGAAAAGTACCGCCAGTAGGATGAAGTGCGCGGAGGAGGAGTAGATAAGGTAAGAACGCATTCTATGCATCGCGATCGCGCCGCCTCGTTGCCGTTAATCCGGCTTTACGGCTATGCCAACTTTGCCCGCGCCGAGCTTCTTCGCCGCGTCCAGCACCGCCACTACCCGTTCCACGGACACGGTTTTGTCGGCTTCCACCAGCACTGTTTTCTTGTATGACTTCGAAAAGCGCAGTATCAGCTCTTTCTCAAGGTTCTGGAATTTTACGGGCTTGCCGTCCACGCTAATCTCGCCGCCCGCGCCCAGCTGGACCTTCAGCACATCCTCGTCGCCGCCCTTTATTCCCGTAGAGGCTTTGGGCAGGTTGACCTGTATCTGCGACTGCACCAGGAAAGGGGTTATCACCATGAAAATTATCAGCAGGATCAGGCAAACGTCTATCAGCGGGATCATGTTGATCTCCGCTATTATCCTGCTGTTTTTGTTGTGGATTCGCATGGGGTTTCTTTTAGGCCACCCCGCTGTATTCCCTGGGGGCGGACCGGTCTATGACCTGCTCGGTCACCCAGTTCATCTCGCTGGAGAAATCGTTGGCTTTATGCGCGAAGTAGTTGTAGGCCACTATGGCCGGGATGGCCACAAAAAGCCCGGCTGCGGTGTTCACCAGGGCTTCCGCTATGCCCACGGCAACCACCGAAGGGCCGGCGCCGGCGTACATGGAGAGGTCCCTGAAGGCGCGTATGATACCTATGACCGTGCCGAACAGGCCGATGAAAGGGCTTATGCTGCCTATGGTGGCTATGGCGGTAAGGCTTTTGTTAAGCCGGGAGACATGCCATTCCACGGCTTTTTCGGCCAGTTCCCTTTTTTCCAGCGGGGTGCCGTAATGGGACAGGACCTTCTGCACTATATCGCCGGCGGGGGTGCGCGCTTTGGAGCACATGTCGGAGATCTGCTTTATCTCTCCCGCCCTGAGCAGGGCGTAGATCTTGTGTATCATGTCTTCCATGCCGCGGAAAGTCTTGTGGTATACCGTCCAGCGCTCCCAGATCAAAGCTATTGAATAGATGGAGAGGGCCATAAGCACGAAAAGGATAGGCCCGCCCGACACTACCAACTGTTTAAAAGTAATGTTCATTTGCAGTCTCCGTAGCTAATTCTAAAGGGAATTATACCAATTCGGGAGGGATGGATAGGGAGTTTCAGGCGCGGAGCGAGCGGATAGAATGTTTTCCCTCTCTGCGCCTCCGCGGTAGATTTAAAAAAACAGCCGGGTCTCTTACGCCTTTTTGAAGGCGAATTTGACGCGGGCTTCCAGGTTCTCGAAATAGCCGGAAAGAAGCTTCAGTTTGGAACTGAGCACGCCGTAGAGTTCTTCCTGTTCGCGGGACTTTATCTCCCCCACCGCTTCGAATTCCTTTACGCGGTTCAGCGCATCGAAAAGTTCCTCGCGTATCTTGCCCAGTTCCTGGTCGCGCCACTTGATGTCGGAGCGCAGGCGGCCTATCTCCTCGCAGAAATTCTTGGCGCGCTCTTCGGCGTCGCGCTTCTCGTCGAGCATGATGCGCTGGAATTCCTCGTTCTTGCCCAGCAGGGAGGTCATGTTGTCGTTGTAGGTGCGGGCCAGCATGTCCTTTTCCTCATACTGGGAGCGGAGCTCTTTCATCTCCTCCTCTAATCCCCCTAGCTGTTTTGCGTGGAGGCTGTCCGCTTTCTGCAGGGCCGCGCGGTTGTTCTCCGCCGCTTCCTGCAGACCCTCTTTCATCCGGATTATCTCCGAGGTCTTTTCCGAGAGAGCCTGCGTAGCTTGCGAAAGTTTATCCTCGGCCCGCTTTTTAATGGTTTTGTAAAGGGTTTCCCAGGAAGGGTGCTCGCCTTGAATGTTGTGGGCGTTGTCTATGGAGCGCTTCAGCTTTTCGGTGAGCGCGCGCACTTCCCCGTCCTTGGTCTTCAGGGTCTCTTCGAAATTGCGTTTTTCGGCGTGATAGGATTTGCGCAGCTCTTTTACTTCGTGCTCGAGCTGGGCGTTCTTGTTTATGGCTTTTTCCAGCAGGGAGCGGGAAGCGGTCTCCTCGGCGGCCTCCACCGTCATCGGCGGCCTGGGCTTCGCGGGGGCCTGCGGCGGGGTTTCCAGGAGCGCCTGGAAGGCGGGTTCGTAAGCGGCTTCGCGCCACTGGCCAAGGGCTTTTTCCTGGCAGACCAAAGTGGAACGGCTGAAGCCCTGCTGCAGGGCTGCGTCTTTAGGATAAAAAGGACCGCGGATGGTTTTTTTTATGTAAGCGTAATACCGCAAAATCGGTTCGGTCATGGTTAAATGATAACAAAGGGTTGTTACAGGAAGATTACAGGGTGAAAACTAAAATTCACCGCTGAGGCGCGGAGTGCGCAGAGGAGGAGTTCCCGCAGTTTAAGTTCTCTGCGTCTCTGCGGTGTTCTCCGGTAAATAATTCCCTGGTTATCTGGTGATTTTTACTACGTTCCTGCGGTTGACGGGGCTTATTACGCCGCGCTCGGTGATGATGGCGGTTATCAGGTTTGCCGGGGTGACGTCAAAAGCGGGGTGGCGGACTTTTACTCCCCTGGGGGCTATGCTGGCGCCTTTTACGAAAGTGACTTCTTTCACTGAGCGCTCTTCTATGACGATGGAATCACCGGAGCGGGCCTTGCTGTCTATGGTGGGCGTAGGGGCGGCCACGTAGAAAGGCACCTTGTGGTATTTGGCTATTACGGCCAGGCCGTAAGTGCCTATCTTGTTGGCAGTGTCGCCGTTGGCGGCTATGCGGTCTGCGCCTACCACGATGGCGTTAACGCCGCAGGTCTTGATGATGTGCGCGGCCATGTTGTCGGTGATGAGTTCGGACGGGACGTTCCCGCGCATCAGCTCCCAGATGGTGAGGCGGGCGCCCTGCAGGTAGGGCCTGGTCTCGCAGGCGTAGGCGTGCTTTACTTTCCCGGCTTCGTGCGCGGCGGTTATTACCCCTACGGCCGTGCCTATGCCCATGGTGGCCAGAGCCCCGGCATTGCAGTGCGTCATGATCACGCAGTTATCAGGCAGCAGCGCGCTTCCGTATTTGCCCATGGCCCGGCAGGCTGCCTGGTCTTCCGACGTTACCAGGCGGGCTTCGCGCTCGGCCAGGGCGGTGAATTGTTTTATGGTCCCGGGCGTGAACTTGCCCGGGTTTGCCGCCGCGAAGGCGAGCGCTTGTTCCAGCATGCGGTCAGCCGCGTAGAAAAGGGCCACGGCCGTGGGGCGGGCCGCTTTAAGCAGGTCCGCCGTACTTATGGCCGCGCGCGCAAGTTCCGCGGAGGAGGCCGGCCTGAGCCGGCGCATTTCCAGTGCAAAACCGAAGGCCGCGGCGCAGCCTATCAGCGGGGCTCCGCGCAGCGCCATATCCTTGGTGGCTTTGGCTGTTCCGGCGGCGTCGCGTATGGGCAGGTATTTGATCCTGTCGGGCAGCAGGCGCTGGTCCAGAACTTTTAAAATCCCGTTCTTATAAATAAGGCGAGGAGGGATCATTGGGTGGGATCTGAAGGTCCGGGGGGTTATTCCCCCCCCGGGCTCCCAGGCTTTGTCTTTACGGTATCGAATCCAGCAGGTTTTTCAGCTGTTCTTCCGTCTTGCCGGTTATTTCAACGGTCTTTTCGCGGCCTTTGGCGCCGCGGATGATGTTCACCATCTTGCACGGAACTTCAAAGAACTCAGATAGATAATCCCGGAGGAGCATGTTTATCTTGAGGTCGGCCGCGGGTGCGCAGATCTTCACGCGCAGTACGCTGCCTATGCGTGAAACCACTTCGTTGTCTTCGCAGTTCGGTATAACTCTGACTTTTACGATCATGTGCTGCCTCCACCTGTTGCGCGTCCTGTGGGCTGCGCGCTAACGTTTCCCCGGCCTCGGGGACTGCCTGCTCAAACGAAAAGAGAACTGCCTATGCGCGGCAGGTTTGACCCCGCCTCAACGGCCAGTTCGTAATCACCGCTCATCCCGAGCGACAGGTAATTGCCCGGCCCGGAAAAATCCCTGTCAAATATTTTTTTGGCTTCGGCGAAGACGGCTTTCAGCTCCTCCTCCGGAGCGCCTGCCGGGGCTATACCCATATAGCCGCGCGGGTCCAGGTTCTTCATGCCGCGTATTTCCGCCAGCAGGGCGCCGGCCTGCGCGTGGGCTATGCCGGACTGGGTGGCGGACGCGGTAAGTTTTAGCTGTATCATTACCGGCACGGTCTTGCCCAGGGCGGCGGCATGGCGGTCGATCTCGGAGGCGATCCTGGCGCTGTCTATGCAGTCTATCCAGTCGAAGGTCTCCACCGCGGCTTTGGCCTTGTTGGTCTGGAGATGGCCGATGAAATGGAGCGTTACGCGGCCGCGCAGCGGGGCCAGCGCGCCATTGACCCACTTGGTCCTGGCGTCCTGCACCTTGTTCTCGCCGGCTATTTTGACGGCGCCGGCCTCGATGAGGGTTTTAACGTCCTCATCGGCGGCATATTTGGTGACGGCTATAAAGGAGGTTTCCGGGGGAGTCCCGCCTGTTTTTGCGCGGGCTGCGGCTATGCGGCTGCTGATGTTCTTGAAATTGGAAAGTAGGGCGCCCTTGCGTGTAAGTTCAGCGGTTGGCATGGTTGGGATGTCTATATTTTAGCAAAAAATGCCGATTTTTCATAGGGAAAACGCTTCCCCCCGTCGTTGCCGCCCGGTTTTGGCCTGTCCCCGCGCCGCGCCGTCTTGCTATCATATAGGTATGGCTTTACCTCCCGGTTTCTGGATACTTGCGGCCACTGAAGGCCTGATGAACGCGGGCTACGCCATGTCTTTCCCTTTCCTGGCGGTGTATCTGAGCTCCCACCGGGGCGTCCCGATGGCCTGGGTGGGCATCTTCCTTTCCGCTTCCATGCTGATCTCTTCGCTGGCGCAGTTCATGGGCGGCGAGGTCTCGGACGCGGTGGGGCGGCGCAAGGTGATGGTGACCTCGCTGGTGGTGCGTTCGGCGCTTATAGCGGTGATAGCGGCGATAATCTATTTTCATGCCGGGCTCTGGGGCATCTTCGTCTTCCACCCGCTGGGGATGTTCATCGGTTCTTTTTACGGCCCGGCGGCCAGGTCGTGGGTGGCGGATTTTACTCCACCCGCGGGGCGCATGAAGGCCTATGGTTTCCTGCGGATGGGCTCCAACGCGGGCTGGGCTTTTGGTCCGGCGTTGGGCGGGCTGCTGGCGGCGGGTTCTTACGCGCTGATGTTCGGGGTGTCGGCGGCGGTGTTCGGCGCTTGCGCGCTGGTGGTGTGGCTGTCGGTGAGGGACCTGCCTGGGGCGGCGAAGGGCAAGTTCATGCGGCCGCGTTTCTCGACCGCGGCTACGGCGCTGAAGAACGGGCATTTCTACAGGTTCTGTGTTTTTTCTTTTACGATGAGCGCGGTGATGAGCCAGCTGGTGGTGTCTAGCTCTCTTTATTCGAAGAATTATCTGGGCTTCGGCGAGCGGCAGATAGGGCTTTTGTTCTCGGTGAACGGGCTGATGGTGGTGTTCTTCCAGTACTTCATGACGCGGCTGATAGAGAAGCGGCGCATCACCTGGGGGCTGGCGATGGGCGCGGTGCTGTACGCCGTGGGCTACTTATGTTTTGGTTTCGCGCCGTCTTTCTTCTTCGCGGCTGCGGCTATCGTTATCGTGACGCTGGGTGAGCTGGCCGTGTCGCCGGGAATGCAGGCGCTGGGCGCGAACATGGCGCCCAGGGGCGAGAAGGGGCGCTACCTGGGCGTGCAGGGAATGTTCCAGCAGGTGGGCAGCTCCATGGGCATCCTTATCGGCTCCAACGCAATAGGTTTTATCAGTCCTGTTTTCCAGCAGGGCCCGTGGTTCATTGTGGCGGCTATCGCCATCGTTTCCTGTTTCGGCTTCCTTAGCCTTGGCCGCCGGCTTACCCGCGAGCAGGACGGCCTGCGCGGCCCCACCCTCCCCCCCGTTCCAGAAGAAACAGGCGAAGCGGCGTAGGGTTTACTGAAATTGTTTTAGGAAGAATTTATCTATGATCAAATATCAGGACAATATGGGCGGGGTGTCGGCCGGGAGGCTGAAGGGTTTTTTTGTGGGGTGGCCTAATCCGCCTTCGCCTGCTATGCACTTAAAACTGCTTAATAACAGCGGAATGCGAATTCTGGCGATAGATGCAAAGACCGGGAACGTGCTCGGGTTCATTACGGCTATTACCGACGGGGTCCTGTCCGCGTATATTCCGTTCCTGGAGGTTCTGCCGCCCTATCAGGGATGTGGTATAGGCAAAGAGCTGGTGCGGCGGATGATGGTGAAACTGAAGAAAGCCTACATGATAGACCTGGTCTGTGACCAAGACCTGCAGAAGTTCTATAAAAAATTCAACATGTTCCCCGCCGGCGCCATGATCAAGCGCAACTCCCCCAACCAGTCCGGCAAGAAAATCTGCTGGTAAAATATCTCAATAGGAATCAAGGAACCAGCGTCCCCTGTCTCCCCCTGATAACTCTTGAAAAAGTGAGTTTCTGTCTTGCCGGCGAAAAGTAGCGAGCGAAGTGATATGAATAAAACTGTCGCCGCAAGTATGATATTTCTCATTATTTTATCCCCGTAACTTACAAAGATTCTATGATATGTGCCGATACTCGTTAAAGCAATATTAGCCCAACTTCCGCAGTAATAAATAAAAAGTGCTTGTTTTTTCAGCATTATGCCCTTTAAAAGGGCAAAAGTCGGCACTACATTTTCGGCATTGACTCTGGAATTCTCATCCGTTTCGGCAGTTCAACGCCTAATCGTTGAAA
>CAIXBR010000084.1 GCA_903917735.1 uncultured Elusimicrobia bacterium
TACGGCATCTCCGTACATTTGGATCCCTGATGAGGCAACCCCTGCACCAACAACTCCGTACCCGCGAATATGAGCGTCATACATAGACACATCACCAGCAACCTCCAACTTCGTACCCGGACTCGTAGTCCCGATGCCGACATTGCCGGCGCCGGTGATCAGGGCGTAGCCGGAAGCAGACGTGAAATAACCTCCGTTACCGCTTGAGCTGCTGCCAGAAACACCGGGGCCACTAGTGCCTTGCCCCAGGACGGCGGCTTGGCTGTTGGTGGATTCGCTGTAGCCCACAACGCCGTAGCCGGCTTTGCTGCGGCCATAGATGGCGAAGTCGTTGCTATTGTCGGTGCTGCTGTTATAGCCATAAATGGCGGTGCCGGCGGCATTGGCGTTCTCGCCGTAAATTGTGTAATTGGAATTTCCAACAGCAGCAGGCGGACCGACAGTCAACTTCGACAGCGGCCCCGTAGTCCCGATGCCTACATTGCCTTGAACATAGAGGCCTGTGACCGCCTCGCTGGGAGTTGACTCAAGCCTGAATTGCCTGGGGCTGTCCTGAACCGACAGGTAGCTGGTAAGAATATTCTCGTAGTGGAAGGTGACAGCAGGCCAGCCGGTCAATTGCTGGGTACGAACTTCCAGCACCGGTTTCGCGCCTGTCGGCGGAGTATTGCCCCCGAAATTCTGCGAGTTCACATTGTCTCCCGCTGAAAAACGCGCCGCTTTTCCGTCTCCTGCGACCGTCAGCTTGTACCCTGTGAACGGGCTCGCAGTCCCGATACCGATGTTGGTACCGTTATCGTATAACAGCGAAGAGGCGGCGATAGTGTTGGCGTCCGACCATTTGGCAACGTAATTGGCCGTGCCCGTAACCGCCGTCACCGCGCTGGCAGCGTTGCCTTTCAGCATGCCGGTAAGGGTTGTGGCCCCCGTGCCGCCCTTGGCTACAGGAAGGACCCCGGTAGTAGAAGTGTTAGCCAAGTCGGCGGCAGGATGCACGTGATCGCGCCGCGCCGCCACGGAGGCGGAACCAGCCGCGGGCGTGCCCAGCGCCGCAGGGGCGGTGGCGTCAAAGGCCAGTAAAGTGGCGTCCGTGCGCACAAAAGTGTTGGCCGAGCCGGCGCTGTTGGCTGTGCCCAGGGTCAGCGCGGGCGTGCCGCCTGCGGCGGTGGCTATGTCGCCCGCCTGCATCGCGCCGGATACAAAGTTGGTCCCGTCCCCGCGCAGATAGTTCCCGTTCGCGGCCGCATTTGCCACGCGGAAGCCCGTGGCCGCGTTCGCCACACCGTTCACGTCAAGCGTCGTCGCCGGCGCCGTAGTCCCGATACCGACACTGCCGCTAATCGTGACGTTTGCCGGCCCCCAATAATCAGTAGTTGCTCTAGCCCCATTTCCCGTATGAAAAGCAAAAGTGTGCTCGTTTGGCATCCACGCAATGTTTGCGTGTGCTACGGCATCTCCGTACATTTGGATCCCTGATGAGGCAACCCCTGCACCAACAACTCCATACCCGCGAACATGAGCGTCATACATAGACACATCACCAGCAACCGCCAACTTCGCACCCGGACTGGTAGTACCGATGCCGACGTTGCCGCTGCTGTCAATTTTAACCGTAGTAGCATATGTACCATCTGCATTATACCTCGCAAACTGCACATTGCCATTACCAGTAGCATTCGGAGTCCCTATAGTAAGGGTAGAGGGCTCCATAAAAAGTCCCCAACGTCCTATACCATTATAGTTGCCAGAAGTAAAAGGATCCTATCCTCTGGTTATAAGCGGTCTATCTACAGCATTAAGTATAACTCCTAAGGTTGTAGCAGCATATATATCTCCATTAACATCCAGTTTATAACCCGGGCTCGTAGTCCCGATACCGACGTTAGCCGGAAAACTATAGTTGCCGTTGCCTACGCTGGAACCGAATTGTCCGGCTGAAACATTGGCGGCCGAAACGGCGCCTGATAATGAACCGACAAAACTGCCCGCAGTCAAAGAGCCTGTGATTCTGGCATTACCGTTGACATCCAGAGTGTAACCCGGCGCCGTCGTCCCGATGCCGACATTACCGTCCCCTCTGACATAGAATACCGATGTTCCACCAGCCTTTGCGTTGATAAGCCCAAAATCCGGATATCCTCCAGAACTGCCTTTTTGATTAAGAAGAATATCGGTATTTATTGTCCCATCCGTTATACCAAAATGAGCCTGTTGAAGACTTGCTAAACCTGCAAAACTTGTCTGTGTATGCAATCGAGAATCCGGAGCCGTCGTCCCTAAACCGACATTGCCGTTAACGGTGTTAAACACGCCGCCGGCCACGGTTATGTTGGAAGACACCTTCAGGCCGTAGGTTCCGTCGTTACCGGCCACAGTCATACTGGAGTAGGTTGTGATAGCCCCGTTGGCGGTTATGGCCCCCGCGTTCACCACATTGTTACCGCCCATTTTCAGGTCCTGCGTGGCCGTGTGGTTGCCCAGGTTGTCGCCTAGCGCGGACACGGCGGTCCATTTCAAAGGCCCGGTCGCGCCGTTCTTGGCCAGTACCTGGTTGTCCGCGCCGCCGGTTATGTAAATATTCGCCACGTCCGTGAAGGTGGCCGCGGCCATTACGTATATGCCCGAGCTGAAAGTAGAAACGCCGGTAAAATACGCGCCGGAAGAAACGGCCAGGACCCCGTTAACAACCACGTTCCCGTTCCCTACCACCGCGCCCGGGTACAAGGCCTGGGTGGAACCGAACACGGTGAAACCTTTAAATTCCGCGTTAGGGTCGAGGGCGGTGCCGCCGGTGCCGAAAACTGAAAGGTCGTCTTTTACGCCAAGCTCGGTCTGGCCCTGGGCGCGCAACTGGAGGGAAAGGGCGAACAGGGAAAACAGGAGGGTGGGTAAAACCAATATGCACGAAGGAGCGCGTCCGGGAACGCCGATAATACGGAAAAACGAACCATTTTTTATCGAACACATATTTATCCCTGTTATTGTTTTTTTACCGCGGAAACAGCGGCGGAAAGTTCTTCCAGCGCGGCGCCCAATTCTATATCGCCGGCTTTCCAGATCACAGGATTCTCAAGCTCAAGCAAACCGCTTACCCTCTCCAACAACTGGCCCCTGACCACTATAATGAGTGGAGCTTTTAGCCCGCGCAGCCCGGACAAGGCCGGCGCCCAGCCTTTTCCTTCCAGTTCCAGGAACCCCGCCTCATCCACGAATACAGCGTCGGTGTTAAGCAGGCTTTCCGGTGAAAGCGCCTTAAGACCGGCAGCAAGCCCTTCTTTATAAAAATTAAACCTTCCCGCAGCCACGCCGGTAACCGGCCCGTCGCTCCGGCAAAGCGGGCACCTGGCGCCGGAAGCCAGGTCTATAACATCAAAGCCCTCGCGTTCTCCGTCTTTCCAAAGCCCTTCGGAAAGTATTCCGCCAGGTTTTTTTCCTGCTGAGCGCATAGCCCCGGCAAGGCCGGAGACCAGCGTACTTTTCCCGCTGCCGTGTCCGCCTGTTATTATAAATACTTTCTGACCGTCCAGGCCAGCAAGCCAGTCCGGCATCCTGGCTATGGCCAGCTTCAGCGAGCTTACGGGGCTGCGCGCCAGTTCGGCCCCGCGCGGCATAGCGCTGAGCACGGCCGGCAGCGTACCGAAAGCCTGCTCAAGCGTATTAAAGAACTCTGGGCCGAAAATACGCCCCAGCCCTGACCTGATGACAGGGTTCATGAGTTCCGAACCAATAGCCGCGAAGCCGAAAGAAAGGATGAACGCCCGCAGCGCCATGTAAAGCCCGGAAGCGGGCGAGCCTAGCACAAGCCCGGCCAGCAACGAAACGCCCAGCACTCCCGCCCAGATACCGGGCCGCTTCAGCAGCGCCGCGGCACGCGGATAGAACCAGGCGCAGGCGCAGGCATACACCCCTGCTATCAGGCACAGGGGTGCTGGTTGTATTTTGCGGCCGGCCGACATTACCGCCGCTAATAAAAGGACGTGGAAGAGCAGCGCCCAGGCGCAATAGCGCCTGAATACGGGCGCAGCAACCGGTTTGTTATATATATTTCCTGCTCCCGGCCCGGAGGTTCCGTCAGCTCCGGCATACTCAGCACTCATTCCCATGCCGGCCGCGGCAAGACCGCCGATAAAATACAACCCAAGCAGGAATATCAGCGGACCATCCAGGTTGCCCTGCCCAAGCCCGGTTAAAGAGCGCAGCCGCTCAAGGCCGCGGGAATAAAGCGCCACCGCGTCAGGCCCGTAAAAGAGCAGCATGGTGCCTATTTTCTGCGCCAGCGCCCAGCTCATGGCCAGGCCCCCGCCCAGAAGATAGCCAGCGGCGTTTCCGCCCAGCAGCCTCACCCCGCATTCGGCCAGCAGGGCCTCCAGGGAAATGGCCAGCATCGGCCCGATAATCACGGCGCTGGGCGAAACGGACTTCATGGCCGCGCAGATCAGCCCGGCGCGCCACAAAAGACCGCGTTCCGGCCAAAGCCTGTGCCCGGCCACCAAAATGGCAATACCGACCGCTGTCAGGAATTCCCCGGAAAACGGTGCGCGCGCGTTATGCAGAAAACTGCCCAGCACTATCTCCGAGGCCGCCCAGAGGCTGCCGAGTACCGCGGCTTTGCGCCAGACAAGGCGCGGCGAAGTTGTTTGTTTCATTTCCGTCTCAAATCGAGGCAACTATGGAAAAAGAGCCGTGCGTTACGCCCTTCAGGGCGCGCATGGCGCCGGCCAGGCGCTGCAGCTCTGCCGGTTTGCCGGTTACCTATGCGGTGCAGAACACCCCTCCCCCGCGCAGCAGATGCGTCTGGGCGGAGAAAATATTTTTTGGCGCTTCCGCGCAGGAGCGACTCCAGGCCGCGCCCGGGGCCTGGATATGTTTTTTATCTTAGGACTTCGGCAGCGAAGGTTTTGGCTTCCTCTATGAAGCCCTGCCAGGCCTCGGCGGGCAGACGGCGCTCGCGCTTGAACAGCAGCGCGCGGCCGGGGGCGCCCTGCACGCGCAGGCCCAGGTTGCGCTCGAACCAGGCGGCCCGCGCGGGCGTGAAGAACATGTGCACTACCGCCGCGTCCGGCCCGGTAAGGCGGTACTTGTCGGAGAACAGCGGGAAAGCCGGCAAGTCTATATCCTTAAAGCCCAGCAGCTCCCCCACCTTGTAGATAAAGGTCTCGGGTTTTAAGTCGAAATACGGAATTTCGCAGGCACAGGAGATCAGCGCCACCGTAAGATCATGCGTATGGCTGTTTTTACCGCCGCCTGTTTTATAGCGGTAATCAAAAACCTGTATCTGTCCGCCCTGCGCCGGCACATCCATCAGGTTCGAGGCTTTCCGCGCGCGCCCCAGCTTGAAGATCTCCAGCCCGATAGACTCCAGATAGTTCTGGTCAGGCCCGTCTTTTGCGAAGAGCAGGCCCATGGAGGCGGCCAACGCCGACAGCGCATTGCGGCGCCGCCACTCCAGGTAAAAAGAGATCCCAAAACCTGCCGCTATCAGCACGGGAAGTATAATGATCGGATAGTCGGTAAAGGCACGGAGCAGGCCATTAAGCATATTTTTCATTTTCAGTTCCCTCCGGTATTGTTGAGGTCGAGGCTGTTAAGTTCCTGCTTGGCGGTCTTTTCGTACAGCGCCCTGGCGGCCTTGGCCTCGTCTATATGCCCCACGGTGGTTTTAAGGTAATTGCCGGGCATCTTAAGCGGATTGCCTGAGGCCGGCACTGTGGAAGCGGAGGCCGCCTGAGGAGCGGGCTCCGGCTTCGGCTGCGGAATGGGCTCCGGAGCCTTCTTCTTGCACGCGACAAAGCTGGCGGCCAACATAAAAGCCGCTGCGGCGATCCGTACTTTCATATTACCCCCCTCAAAGTTTCGCTATAAGCTCGGCTATCTGAATAGAATTCAGGGCCGCGCCTTTGTAAAGATTATCCGAAACTATCCAAAGCTGGAATTCGTCGGGAGAAGTCTTGGCCCGGCGCAGGCGGCCGGCGTAGACCAGCTCCGTGCGCTGCCCGTTGTCCAGCGGCGACGGATAGTTTTCCGGCAGGACGCTGAATTTAAGCCCTGGCGTGCGCAGCAGTTCCTTTATGAGCGCGCTCCGGGTGAAAGGCCGCGCGGTTTTTGCCCATACGGCCAGAGAATGCCCCCTAATTACAGGCACGCGCACGGCGGTACAACTGATCTTTATCCTGCCATCGGCCCAGATCTTCTTCAGTTCGGCCTCTACCTTGTTCTCCTCCACGGAGTTGCCGTCGGCGTCGAAGCCGCCGACCTGCGGGAAAATATTGAAGGCTATGCGGCGCGGGAAGCCGCCGGCCAATTTTGGAACGGAGCCGTTTTTAAGATAGCCACGCAGTTCTTCCTCCAGCTGGGCCATGGCGGCCTTACCGGCGCCGGAAACGGCCTGGTAGGTGGCCATGCGCAGCTCCGTGATACGGAAGCGGCGGTGTATCCCGGCCAATGCCACCGCTGCCCCGGTCAGGGTGCAGTTGGGCCCGGCTATAAGCCTGTGTTCGGACTTAAGCTCACAACCGTTCACCTCGGGGATAACCAGCGGCACTCCGGGAACAAGCCTGAAGCGGGAAGAATCGTCGATGCACCACACTCCGGCGGCGGCCAGGCGCGGCGCGAACTTCTCCGCCACCTCGTCGGTGGAAACAAAGAAAACCATGTCGGCTTTTTTCAGCGATTCAAGGGAAGGTTTGGCGCAAGCGTACTTTTTACCTCTAAAATTCACGACTGCCGGTTTTTTTCCGGAATTGAACGGGTAAAACTCCCCAACGGGGAAGCGCCTGCTTTCCAGCAGGCCCAGCAGTTCCCCCCCTACCATGCCGGAAGCTCCTACTACCGCTATATTGATTTTTTTGCCACTCATTTGAAATCCCTGTGTCCGGGTCACCGCTAGTTCCCCTCTTCGTCCTCAACTCCGGGGGCTGCCGGTGCGGGCGCCGCAGCCGGAGCGGGAGCGGGCGCAGGCACAGCCGGCACGGTGATCTCTTTTGAATAGCCGATATTTTCGAGATTGTCCAGGGCGGCGGCGCGCAAGTAAAACATGTTCTTGGATATCTCCGCGCGGCCAAAGGCCCAGAAATAAGGCGCTTTGAACATATACCTGGTCACGCGCTGCCAGTCGAACTTATCGTACGACACCTCCAGCCAGGCCGCGCGCACGTCTTCTCCGATAGCGGCGAACGAAACGTTGATCTCATCCTTGTCGAGCTCGGCTGAAAAGCCTCTTATAAATACCTTATATTCGTTCAGCGGCACCAGTTTTATGGCCATGGCCGGCTTAAGTCCGGAGATGGGCGTTTCGAGCACATCGTCTCCGGAAGGCGCATTGCCCCTTATAGAGCGGTTAAGCCAGACATCCTCGGACGAGTTGTCGCCCATAGCCGCCGCCACTATCGGTGAGCTTGAGGCCGCGGTGAAATACCTTGAGGAGGACCAGAGGGCCAGATAGTTGGATTTTTCCGCCGAAACGCGGGAAAGAGGTATCTCGGTCCACAGCCAGCGGGCGGAGTCCGCTCCGTCGAGAGAATCATTCGGGAGCGACTCGCGCGGCAGGTCCGCGGCCTCCGCAAGGAAGTAGGTGCTGTCAGAGTTGAATGAGGGCGCCTGGCTGAGCGCCATATAGATCTTGCCGGGGATCGGCGAGGTATCCCAGGAAGCCGGCCAGGACATTATCTTGGCGCGGCCCAGCTTTGCACCGATGAACGCCTTGGCGTAGCCGCCGGCGGAGATAGGCGGGAGCTTTATTACCCAGCAGTTGTTGTAGCCCACGTACCAGTCGGCGTGAAAGCCGCCGTCGGCGTAAAGATAGTATTTTCCGAGGTTCTTTTCGGCCGCAAAATAGGCCGGCACCGGCGATTTGGCCGTGAAGGCCGGACCTTTCCCGGCGTCCGCCGGCGCGGTCTGCGCCAGCGCACCGCTTATGCCCGCGGCCAGCATTGCCGCGGCGAGTAAATAGCGCATCGGACTCCTTGTGCTACTTTTTCAAAATTTGTGTTACCCTGTCGAGATCGTCCAGCGAGAAGTAATGTATAACTATTTTACCATTCTGCGGCCCGGGCCCGGGGCATAGTTCAACTTTGGTGCCCAAAGTTTTCTCCAGAGAGGACTCCATATCCACCACTTCGGGCGTCCGGCGCGATCCGGCCCGCGGCGCCTTGGGCGCGCGCGGTTTCTGGGCGTGAAAACCCTGTGCGAAGCTCTCTACGTCGCGCACCGAAAGCTTTTCAGCCATTATGCGCTGGTAGAACTCCCGGCGTTTGGCAGAATCGGGGATGGAGATGAGGGCGCGGGCATGCCCCTCGCTAATAGCGCCGGCCTGTATGCCCTGACGGATGTCCTCGTCCAGCTCCAGCAATCGGAGAGTGTTGGAAACGGCGGCGCGGGACTTGCCCACCTGCTTGGCGATGTCCGCCTGGGAAACACCGAAATTATCCATAAGCTGGCGGTATCCCAGCGCTGTGTCCACGGCGTTCAGGTCTTCACGCTGTATGTTCTCTATTAGGGAGAGTCCGAGTTTCTGCTCGTCATCCAGGTCTTTCTTGACTATCGCGTCTATTTCAGCCAAGCCGGCCAACTTTGAGGCGCGCAGGCGGCGCTCGCCGGCTATAAGCTCATAATCGTCTTCTCCATGGTCTTTCCACACAGAGATGGGCTGCAGCAGGCCGCGTTCTTTTATGGATTCCGATAATTCGGCCAGCGAGGCCTCGTCGAAATTGCGGCGCGGCTGAAAACGGTTGGGCCGTATTTTCCCCACCGGTATTTTCTGGACTATATCGCCTGAGATATCGTTATTTTGCACCTTGGTTATAAGCGAGTCTATTCCCCTGCCTAAAGCCTTTCTCATATTTTCTCCTTAAAATTCAAGCACTTTTTAAGTCGCCGTATATTGAGGCTCAGCCTCGATAGATTAACCGCCGAGGTCATACTCAAGCTCGGACTCTTCAGTAATGTATAGGTCGGAGTTTTTGTAAAGTGAAATATCCACCCCGCGCCTGGCCATGAACTCAAGAGCTAGCTCCTTGTAGGCCAGCGCGCCGCGGGAACTGGGATCATAAACAAAGATCGGCTGCCCAAAACTGGGGGCCTCCGCCAGGCGCACATTGCGCGGGATCACTGTCTTATAAAGCCTGTCGCCGTAATACTTCCCGATCTCCCCCTTCACCTGGTTGGCAAGGTTTATACGGGAGTCATACATAGTTATAACCCCGCCGTCTATTTTAAGCCCGGGATTGATAGCCTGGCGTATCTTTTCCACTGTGTTCATGAAATACGCCAAACCTTCCATAGCGTAATACTCGCACTGCACCGGTGTAATGACAGAATCGGACGCGTTAAGAGCGTTGACGGTAAGCAGGCCAAGAGAAGGCGGGCAGTCTATGATAATGAATTTGTACATATCCCGGACCTTCTCAAGCGCGCGCTTAAGCACGGACTCGCGGGAGAATTCACTCACCAGCTCTATCTCCGCCCCCGCCAAATTATGGCTAGTCGGCACTATATCCAGCCACTCCACGGAAGTCTGGTGTATAGCCGCTTCCACGGGAGCGCGGCCGCACAGCACGTCGTAAATATTCTTATTGTTCTTTGTAATATCCACTCCCAAGCCGGAAGTAGTGTTACTTTGGGGGTCAAAATCTATGATTAATGTTTCATAATCGAAAGCGGCAAGTGCCACGGCAAGATTTATAGCCGTAGTCGTCTTTCCCACCCCCCCCTTCTGATTCGCTATCGATACTATTTCAGCCATATTAGCTCCATTAAGCGGGTTAAATGTTTTCACGTGAAAACAAACCCACACCAAAGATATAGTTATTCTATTGTTTTCCCACTACCGAGTCAACAACTTCCTGCGAGACTATCTCCGCGTTTTTTTCCGCTCACAGCAAGAACCACCATAACACACTACCCTCAATGCTTAAAACTCTCTCATTTTGCTATTTTCATAATACCGCTATACACAACCTATCTACGTTTAAATTTTATCACACCGCACCTGCTTCTCCGCTTGGAGAGCGTAATGTAGGCCGAAATGTTTTCACGTGAAAACATTAGCATTAAACTATATGGTAAGCGACAAGAATCTAGCCCAACCCACCATCCATACCTGAATATTCCTACAGTAAAAAAATATTTTGGCCGATTAACCATCATATTGAAAACAGCCGACAGGAGACAGCGCACAACCACCACCGCACCAATGGCGAATATGCAGATAATAAAAGAGCCCCGGGGCTTTACCCGAGGCCTAGATCTCTTCATGGTGTTTTTGGCAAGGAATTGTTTTCACGTGAAAACAATCATAAAACACAGGAGACAGGATTCCGCCTTCCACAGAAGTCCTTCCTTATATATAGAGGCAGTATCCGCGAATAAGCACACACTTGCTTCAGACGCTCTCCCCCTCCAGCTCCCTCAACAAGCCTATAGCCTCCTGGGCGCTTATTTCATTTCTCTCCTGCCCTTTAACCACCTCAAAACTCCGCCTCTTCGCCTCAGCCTGCAGGCTGTCCAGGCCCAACTTATCCAGCAAAGCCCTCAATCTGGATTTAACGGTTGGATATGAAACACCCAACAACTTCTCCATTTCTTTAATACTCCCCTGGCGGTCAGAAAGACCTTTAATAGATTTTCATCTTCCGGGTCCAAAACCGCAAAAGCCGGGATTTCAAAAACCCCCCAAACTATTGTTTTACATTTAGAGCAACTAAGCGCAGCCACCAGGAGTTTACCACTACAAGACGGACATTCTCTAGGAATATCCATATTATTAATATATATTGTTTTTAT
Organism: uncultured Elusimicrobia bacterium; assembly: GCA_903917735.1. Classification (GTDB taxonomy): domain Bacteria; phylum Elusimicrobiota; class Elusimicrobia; order Elusimicrobiales; family UBA9959; genus UBA9959. The sequence continues at coordinate 10,780 of CAIXBR010000084.1, forward strand.
TAACATTTAAGCCGGAAGCATTGAAATACATTAGAATAAGCCAACCTAAAAGTAGCAGTTGCAGCTTTCCGCCCACATAGCGGGCGCCCTGAGGGAGGAATACACCCCCTTGGGCCTGGCGCGCATAACGCTTGGCCCTCGCCCCGACCAGCGGGGCATCCTGCAGAATATTTCTGCTCCCTGACTTATCCAAGTAAAATATGATGAACAACAGGATTCAGGCTAACAAATCGCGACCTGAGCAATACTTCTTAACCGGGCAGAAGTAGGAACAAATGCGGCTCCGCACATGCCCAAACCACTTCATGGTGTTTTCATAGAACAAAAATCTACTAGGCAAAGATTCGCGCCACAAGCCAACCCAACGCGAAAAACCGGCAAAAGATTCAATCCCACCCCATGGAACTCATTTCCTCGTCGGAATCACGGGTTTCGATATTTTTAACAAGGGGGGGGGCTAAAATCGCCCGGCGAGGAGGCGGGGGGGCCGCGGGAGCAAGCGCCCGCTGCACTTCTGCGGCCGATATCGCCCAATTTCTGCCAAAACGCAGCGCTGCTATCCTGCCGGACTTAACTTTTTTAAAAACAGCTATCCGGCTGACACCGAGCAAAGCGGCAGCTTCCGGGATAGAATAATATTCCCTGGCCATATGTTAACCTATGTTAACAGATATTACTAAAGAAAGCAAGACAAAAACATTAACCAAAAACATTAACCACCATAAAAAAAGCGTAACAGGTTATGTGTTAACACATGTTAACAACCAACAAATCATAGATTAAAAAAACCGACACCCCGCCGGTTAAGCGGGACAGCCAAAACCAGCCGGAAAATTTATATACTATTTATCTTAATATGAGGATACTAATATTAGGCGGGACCAGTTTTTTCGGCAGGGAAACAGCTATACGGTTGTGCAAGGCCGGAAACGAAGTGACGGTTTTTTCACGCCGGGCGCCGGTGGACGGACTGCCGCTGGATATACGCCAGACGCGGGGGGACCGCACCGTCGAGATAGACCTATCCCGCATGGCCCTTGAGCCCTGGGACGCCATAATAGACAACATCTGCTACACGGCCGAGGACGCGCAGAAAGCCATACGGGTATTCAACGGACGAACCGGACTCTACGTTTACACCTCTTCCGCCTCCGTATATTCGGTATTGGAAGGCTCCTCCTCCCCGTTCAGGGAAAAACAGACGGAGTTGCTGCAGTTAAAACCGCAACTTAAGGAAAAATACGCCTACGGCCTGGGCAAATACGCGGCGGAGCGGGAATTTCTGAAAGCTTTTCTAGAGAAACGATTCCCAGCAGTAATAATGCGCCCGCCCGTAGTAATAGGCCCGAACGACCACACCCTGCGCGCCTACTCGTACTGGCTGCGTCTGGCCGACGGAGGGCCGCTCTTCCTGCCGGGCTTCGCCTTCAGCAACCGATTTATTTTTTCTAAAGATCTGGCCCGCGCCATTGAAACATTGGTCTCCGCACAGGCGCCGCAGGGGCAAGCCTATAACTTCGGCGATTCGCAAACCATGACGCTTGACGATTTCGCCAAACTTTCGGCACGCATACTGCACAGGGAAGCCGATATCCTTTACCCTGATTACGCCTGGCTGAAGACTAACGGCTTCAACTTCGAGGCCTCGCCGTTCTCAATGGGGGGGGATTTCGTACTTGATATCACAAAAGCCGAAAAAGAGCTGGACTGGACCTCCACCCCGGCGGCCGCCTGGCTGGAAGAAACCATCAACTGGTACCTGCTCAGCTACACCGGGCCGGCCCCAAAAAATTACGCAGGGCGCAAGCTGGAGTTTGAACTGGCGAAGAAATGGATAATGAAACTATGACCACAACCGACCAAAACAACGCGGAACGCGCTAAAAAGATAAAGATATTCCTTATGGACGTGGACGGGGTGCTTACCGACGGAAAAATGTATTACATACCCGGAAAAGGGAAAGAAATGGTCGAATTCAAGGCCTTCCACTCGTTGGACGGCATAGGCCTGCGCCTGCTGAACCAGTTCGGCATAGCAACCGGGGTAATAACCGGCCGAGAATCCCCCGGCACGGAGGAACGGGCCAAAGGGCTGGGTATGAGCTACGCCTACCAGGGTTTTCTCTCCAAGCTGGACCCGCTGCAGCGGATACTCTCCGCTACTGGGCTGAAACCGGAGAACGTGGCCTACATGGGCGACGACTGGACCGATATTCCAGTACTTAAAAAAGCCGGCCTGGCCTGCGCACCGCACAACGCGCTGGACGAAGTTAAGGGGGTTTCGCATTTAGTTACCGCCAAGGACGGCGGCATGGGCGCGGTGCGCCAAGTCTGCGATTTCATATTAAAAAGCCAGGGGCACTGGCGCACAGTGATGGGCTATGTGGAAAGCGCGCATTGGCCGCCCATAATAAAAACGCCCATGAAGATAGTGCGCTACTCGAAGGGGGGAAAATGAAATATATACTGATGGCCGTCCTGGCCCTGGGCGGCGCCGGCGCCGCCCGCGCGGCTTACGAGGACGACGGGCTTTCGGAAGCCGCGATTTCCACGGACTCAGCCAAAAACGGCGACGAAGAAGAGGAGCAGCCGCTGATACAGGAGAACGACGAGGACTTGGCCGCTTTTGTCACCGATTACATACGCAAGGACATACAGCTCAAGGGAGCCTTCCTGCTAGAAAGCAAGAGCGAAAAAAAGATCCTCAAACTCGGGCTGGTTTCGGTGGAGCCAAAGGCTGAAAATGGCGAGGGCGGCGAAAAGAAAGTGACCGCCGTCTTCAAGGATACCACCGGGAAGAAGTTTACCGCCGTTTTTCACCTGCAGAACGGCTCCTGGGGCGGCCTGGATATTTTCAAGCTTGAGCTGAAAGGCGCGCCGCACGCTCCCGCCGCCCAAAAAAAGTAGGAAAGATCCATGGGACAATTCCTGACGGCTTTCGGCGCTGGCGTCATGTCTTTCTTTTCGCCGTGCATATTGCCACTGCTTCCGGCCTACCTTTCCATGCTGTCCGGTTTTTCAGCTTCCGAAATAGTCAAAGGCGACGCAAAAGTGGTCACGCGCAGGGTGGTGGGCCGCGCCGGGATCTTTATAGCCGGCTTTACGCTTACCTTCTGCCTGATGGGAGCAGCCGCCTCCGGCATAGGCGGGCTGCTGGCCGCGCACAAGGACGCGCTGATAAAGGTTTTCGGGGTGCTGATGGTCCTTCTGGGCGTGCACATGACCGGGATCTTCAACCTGCCTTTCCTCAACTACGAAAAACGCTTTTTTAAGCGCACCGTAACGCATGGACCGCACGGAGCGTTCCTTATGGGGTTCGCCTTCGCGCTAGGCTGGTCGCCTTGCATAGGGCCAATACTAGCCGTGATACTAGGCATGGCGGCCGCGGCGGGCACGGCGGGCAAAGGCGTGGCACTGCTGGCTGCCTACTCGGCCGGCATGGCGCTGCCGCTGCTGGCCGCGGCTTTCCTTACGGCCAGGTTCTTCGCCTTTGTGGCGCGCTTTAAGGGCGCCATGCGCTATGTTGAAATAGCCGCGGGCGTAGTGCTGGCCGCGGCGGGCGTGCTGCTGTTCCTGGACAAGCTGATGTTCGTGATATAACTAAGGGTTGGCGCGCTCGTTCACTTCCTTAACGTCCACCTGCTCCGCTCCGGAGCTGGTAAACCGGAAGCGGCGCTTTTTAAGTATCGTGTCGCGGTAATAATCCACTTTCTCGTCGTACACCATCTTCCCTTCCCAAAGCTCGAATTCTTCCCCGCCGGAGCTGACTACCCTCGGGATAAGGTTGTTTTTCGTCTTGATAAGGCCGCGCCAGGCCTCGCTGCCGTCTTTTTCAAAAACCGACACCTTATAGGAATCCTTCCCGGCGGAAAAAACCGCCACGAGCCGGGCCCCGTCACCGGAAAGCTTCAGCCCGGAGACCCTTTCTTTGAATTTCTTTTTCCAGAGAAGGCTTCCGCTTTCGGAATTAAAAACATAGAGAGCGCCGCCCTGTCCCGGGTCAGCTCCCAGGGCGTAGACCGAATAATCCCCGGAGAAATCCTCTCCGGAAGGGCCTACCATGCGCACGTCGTGCGTGGCCAGCACCTTCCCCGCGGAATTGTAGATAACCATGTCGGTTATAGTAACCGACTGGCTCCAGAAACCGTTAAGCGCGAAAAGTCGGCGGCCGTCGCCGGAGATGGTCACTGAGAAAGGGGCGCGCCTTGTTTCAAAAACAGAGAGTTTCTTGCCGGAGGCGGAACGGAACTCCAGCCGGGCGCGGCCGCCGCCGCCGGAGGCGCTGTAGTCGACTTTAACATGGTAAGCCTTATTGGCGGAAATGAATTCCCGGCTTTCAGCTTCGAACTTCGGAGCCCGCGCCCTGCTTTCCGCGCCATCGTCTCCGGCGCAGAAAGCGCTCCCAGGAAGGAGCGCCAGAATGGAAAACAGGAATATCTTTTTCATCAGAACTTGCGCGAACCGGGCTTCACTACCAGCGACCCGGCGCGGCAAAGCGGGCAGGCTTCTGCGGGCAGGGCCGTCAGCTCCAGCTTAAGCAGGCTGAGCGAGGGAAAAGGGAGGGTTTTAGCGCCCATACGGTTTATTACGGACATGGCGCCTACAACCTTTGCTCCAAGTGCCTCGGCCTGAGCCGAAGTTTCAAGCGTGGATTTGCCGGTGGTAAAAACGTCCTCAACTATTATCAGCCGCGCGCCTTTCGCCAGCGAAAAGCCGCGGCGCAGGGTCATTATGTTGTTCTCCCGCTCGGTAAAGATGAAATCCACGCCGAAAGCGCGGGCCACCTCGTGGCCTATTATCAGGCCGCCCATGGCCGGGGAAAGGATAATGTCGGGCCTGGGCCCCTGCCAACCGGCCACCAGCGCCGCACCCATCTCGCCGGCGCGCGCCGGGGTCTTAAGCGCCAATGCGCACTGCACATAATTCGGGCTGTGCAGGCCGGAAGAAAGCAGGAAATGCCCCTCAAGGAAAGCGCCTGAAGCCGAAAGGTAATCTTTCAGTTCCGTTTCGTTCATTTCAGGTCCTCAAGAATAGCTTCCACCGCGGCGGCCGGGTCTTTGGCCGCTATAATGGGCCGGCCCACTACGATAAAATCAGCGCCGGCAGCCTTCGCTTGGGCGGGGGTAACCGCGCGCTTCTGGTCGTCCCCCAGGGCGGCGGGCCTTATGCCGGGGGTTATAAGCTTAAGATCGGCGCCGTGAATGGCCTTCAGCCGGTGCGCCTCGAGGGGGGAACAGACCACCCCGTCCGCCCCGTTCTCAAGGCCAATGGCGGCCAACAGCTTCACCGTCTTGTCTATACCGCCGCGGAAACCTGACCTGAAAAGAGTATATTCGTCGAAGCTGGTAAGAATGGTAATACCCCAAAGCTTCGGCCGCTTCTCAAGCTCCGCGCAGGCCTTCAGCATATCCGCGCCGCCCGAAAGATGCAGCGACACCGAATAAACCCCCATCGCCGCCGCATGCTTCACCGCGCCCTTCACCGTATTGGGAATATCGTGGAATTTCAGGTCAAGGAAAACCTTCCCGTCGTGCTTGTGCACCAAATCCACGGCGGCAGGCCCCTCGGCGGTAAAAAGCACTGAGCCCACCTTGAAATACTTAACCTGCCCCTTCAATTTTTCTATCATGCCCTCCGCGGACTTAAGGCTATCCGTGTCGAGCGCCACAATAAGTTCGGTTTTATGCATAGACGGCGCAGGAAGCGCCGGCTAAATTATATATAAAATCCGCCCCGCAGGTTTTGCGGCGGACGAAAGATAGCATAAGCTTTTATGGCGGGTGATGGCCGGCTGCGGCTATAAATCCCATCCTAAAAATGGGGGTTATATGGGCCAGGGTTGTAAGGGTGCGGCTCTGGTTGCGGGTGTGGTTGGGGCTCTGGCTGCGGGTGTGGTTGGGGCTCTGGCTGCGGTTGCGGTTGAGGCTGTGGATTTGGCTGCGGCTGAGGCCCTGGCTGTGGGCCGCGCTGGGGTTGTGGGTTAGGTTGCGGTTGGGGGGCTGGAGGGTTTACCACCGGCGGAATCGGTTGCGGAGCAGGCGGATCCGTGAATCCATTGGATATAACATAATCCAACAAGTTAGCATTAATACGACTAAATCCAGCGGAGGTGCTCATAATATATTTGAGCAGCTTTTTCTGGCAGGTGTTGTCGGTAAAAATGTTGTCCAATTCTGATAAATATGAACCGTCCAGTGATAATCCGAAGTCTTTAATGTAGGAAACAGTTTGATCTGGAATGGCCGGGGCTTCATGGCAGGCATCCCATAGTCCCAGTCCGACATTAGCTTTCTTGATGTAAATCGGCTCTCTGTTGAAGTCGTAATTCGGCTGGCCGAGTTTATCTTCCCTTCCATATTGCTGTTTTATAAAGGCAATATCCTTGCGTTGGATTTCTCTTCCGATATTATTGAAATGCTTTCTAAAAGGGTCTTGGCCCACATACTTTACCCTTTATGTAGCCGCTTCTGTCCTATAAACAAAAAAAGGAAAGCAAAATTGATTTGCTTTCCCTGGATACACCGGATTATGGTCCGGTCGTGATACTCTGGGGCCAATCCCCCGAATTACAAGGAACTACCCATATAGTTTAGACCCTAAGGGGGGCCCACACAAGGTACCTAAGGGAAAGTCTGGGATAGGCCCTTTGGGTTTAGTTTCATTGTCTGTGACGTTCGACCGCCAGGCTACCGACCCTTCACCAAGACCGCCGTCTTGCCCAGCACCTCGTTTGAAAGCGACCTCGACAGCATGGCTTTTGGTGGGCGCGGGCGATAATTTTCTGGGGAGTACTGCGAAGTTAAAACCCCGCCTCCAAGGGAGCAAAAGGGGAGTGATGGGCGCTGTGTCGGGGTAGAGCGAAGCAAATTACCGGTGGGAGGGATGCCAGTGGTGGCGGTCGAGGTACTCCAGAATTTCTTTAACCAGGAAAGGCCCTTCGTAAATAAGGCCCGAGTAGATCTGTACCAGGTCTGCGCCCAGCTTCAGTTTCTCTAGCGCCGAAGCCCCGTCTGAAATGCCGCCGGAGCCCATAACAGGCACCTTTCCCTTCACCAGCACCACTGTCCTGCCCAGCACCTCGTTCGAGAGAGCCCGCAGAGGAGTACCGCTCAAACCGCCCTCGTAAGACTTCCAGTACGCCGGCACCGCGGAACGGCTCACCGTGGTATTGGTAGCTATAAGACCGAAGCCCATTTCAACCGCCAGGGCCGCCGCGCTCTCCAGGTCCCGCTCCTCAAGGTCAGGAGCTATCTTCACGAAGAAAGGCTTAGCCTTTTTCTGTCCGGAGGCGAAATCCAGCATAGGCTCCACCAGGCGGCGGAGTTTTTCCCCGCTGTGCAGCGTTCGCAGCTGCAGCGTGTTTGGGGAGCTTATATTGACCGCGAAATAGTCGCCGTAGGAGTACATCACCTTTAAAGTCTCAAGATAATTCCTGGAAGCATCCTCCATGGAGCAGTCGGCGTTCTTACCCACGCTTATGCCGACCGGAATAGGCAGCGGCAACAGCTTCTCAAGGCTGCGCGCGGCATCCCAGGCCCCGGCGTTATTAAAACCCATCCGATTTATAATGGCCTTATTCTCGCGCAGGCGGAACAGGCGCGGCCGGGGATTGCCGGGCTGCGGACGCAGCGTGACCGTACCCAGCTCCAGAAAACCAAAACCCAGCCCGGCCAGGAAGCGCGCGGCTTCGCAGTTCTTGTCGAACCCGGCGGCCAGGCCTACGGGATTGCGGAACTTCATGCCGGCTACGGTGACGGGGAAATCCTTGGCGCGGGCCAGGAAGCGGACCATCGCGCTGAGTGGGCCGACGTGCTGCATGGCGCGCGCGCTTTTTATAGCGGCGTCGTGCATCAGCTCAGGGTTGAAATTAAAAAGAAGCCGGCGGACAAGTTTGCGGTATAAGAATCCCATAGTTGTTTTACAATTCTAGCAAATGAGTGCGCGATCTCAGGGCCGGCTGTAAACCACCCGGCCGGCAACTATAGTTGCGGCGGGCCAGCCGCGCAGCAGCAGCCCCTTGAACGGGGAGTTGGAAGACTTGGAAACGAAGCACTCAGGAACACGCCGCGTCGTACGCGGGTCTATAACCGTAATATCCGCGTCAGACCCCGGCGCAAGCGAACCTTTTTTCTTTAGCCCCAGCAGTCGCGCCGGGTTCGCGCTTAAAAGCCGCGCCAGCCGCAGCCTGGAGATCCTGTTTTTCAGCACTAGTTCCGTCACGCACAGCGGCGCCAGTGTCTCAAGCCCTATGATGCCGAACGGCGCGCTCTTGAACCCCTTGGCCTTAAACCGGTGCTCGTGCGGGGCGTGGTCGCTGGCCAATATATCAATGGTCCCGTCGGCTATCCCGGCTATCACCGCGCGCCTGTCCGCCGCGCGGCGCAGCGGCGGCTTCATCTTGTAGTCGGCGTCGTCCCGCTTTATATCCGCGTCGCAAAGAGAGAAATAGTGAGGGCAGGTCTCCCCGGTAACAGGCCAGCCCGCTTTTTTAGCGAGACGCAGGGCCAGGACCGAAGCCGCCAGGCTCAAATGCTGAAGATGGATAGGGCCGCAACCGCAGGCGGCCAGTATGTCACGCAGTACAGCCAGGGCCTCGGCTTCTGCGGGGATGCCGGGCAGCCCCAGCATGCGGGCGGCGGCGCCGGCGTTTATTACGCCGTTGCCGGTCCGGCTAAAATTCTCAGGATGGTCCATCAGCGCAACTCCCAGCGCGCCGGCTTTTCTCACAAGTTCCACCAGCAGGGCGCCAGGCAGGCAGGAGCCGTCGTCGGTAAAAGCCCTGGCCCCGGCCCGCTTGAGCGCCGCCAGGCCCGCAACGCCAGTTCCGGAGCGGCCGGCAGTGGCGGCGGCCGAGAAATAGACATTAACGGGGGCACGCTTGGCGCGGGCCGCGAATTTTTTAAGCAGCGCTGGGGAAGCCATGGGCGGCGCGGTGTTCGGCATCAGCAAGATAGAGGTTATGCCGCCGGCTGCGGCCGCGCGCGCCGCGCTGGTTATGGTTTCCGCCCCTTCGGCCCCGGGCTCGCGGGCGTGCACATGGGCGTCTATAAAACCTGGAAAAACCCAGAGCCCGGCCGCATCATAAACGGCGCAGCCGGCAGGCGCTGAAATACGCGTCGAGACACGCGCTATGCGCCCGTGTCTTATAAGCAAGTCCCGCCGGGCTTCGCCGGCGAGCGGGTCAATGATGAGACCGTTTTTTATCAGCAGTTCCGGCATTTTTACTGGGAGAGGCGGGTTTTGCGGCGGGCAGGTCCGGCGCGGCCTGAAAAGTCACTATCCGCAGGCCGAAAGCGGCCGGGGTTTCCTTATAGGTAAGAAGCTGCAACCCCGTCACCAGCAGCAGCACGGCCCAGCCGACATGCAGCGCGCGCTTTCCTGAAAATATATTCGCCGTTTTTGCCGCCACCGCCAGCAGCAGCGTGGTCCCGATAGCCGCGTGCCAGGCCAGCACCTGCCGCCAGGCTTCCTCGTTAACCCGCCATGCCATGGTGAAATACAGCGCCCCCGACACCGCCAGGAAGAAAAGGAAGAACGCCTGCCAGCCGCCGCCGCTTTTTACGGATACCTGCGTGAGCCGGCTCAAACCGGCCGCACCGAAAAGGCAGGCGAAAGCCATAAAGAGATAGAACCCCTTCCTAATTTCCAGCGCGGCGCGCAATTGCTCAATGCTCCAACCGCCAGGCAACGCAAGCACCAAAAGCGGGATAAGCACCGCGGCGGCTATAAGGGCCAGCGGCCCGGCCAGGACCGCGCGGCTTTCCGGATTATCGTGGGCGTACGCCTCGGAGGCTCCCAGTATAAAAAGCGCCGCGCCCTGGGTGATATGGATAAGGGTTGAAGCTTTATAAAAGTTGTCGTAGTCTATGATCATTTTTTCCTTCCCCGCTTTGCGGTGCTGCTCCTCAGATAAAAATACAACCCGACTACTCCGCCGGCCACGAATAAAAGCCAGACAGGATTGGAAATATTATTTGCGCTGGACGGAGCGGCTGCCGGCGGAACGGCGGGCGTTGCGGCCGGTGTGGAAACCTCCACTGGCGCGGGAGCTATGGCGGTCTGCCTGCGCGCGGACTGGCGCAGCGAAGCCTTTTTCAGCGGCCCGGGCGCCGGCGCTTCGGCTTTTTGTTCCGCAGCGGACGCCGTCAGGAAAGGCGACGTCTTTTTGCTGCCGGCGGAGCAGGCGTCCGAGTTTTTAGCGCAATCGTCGGCCAGCGCGGCGGCGCAGGGCAGCAGCAGGATCAGCAGAAGGACTGTTATTTTCATATTGAATTGAAAGAACGGAACTCCTCCATGGTTTTGCGCTTACGCGGGGCCGGAGCTTCTTCGGGATAGCCCGCGGCCAGCAGTATCTCTATTTTTTTACCCGAGCCGAGGCCCAGCGCTTTGGCCGCGGCCTTCGCGCTGAACCAGCCCAGCCAGCAGGTGCCCAGCCCCTGCTCGGCGGCGGCCAGCACAAAATGTTCGGCCGCTATGCCTATATCCATAAGGCGGAAATTGGTGTCCTGTACCTGGTTGCCCAGCCAGGCAGTCAGTTTACCCGTGTCCGAGACCACCGCCACCAGCACCGGCGCGGCCGCGGCGAATTTACAGGCGGAATAAACACCGGAGAAAGCGGCGGCGCAGAATTTATCCTTAAGAATGGGCTCGTCGATAACGATGAACCTGTAAGGCTGGGCATTGCAGGCCGAAGGGGCCAGCCGAGCGGCCTCAAGGCACAGTTCCAGCTTTTCCCTTTGCACGGGAGTGGTTTTATATTTGCGTATGCTGCGGCGCGCGGCCGCCAGCTCAAGAAAGCGAGATTCGGACATTAGCCATATTTTATAATATAGAAGACACAATTTGATGGGCCGGGATGGAGACTTTATGGAAAACTGGAAGGACGGCGTGAATTTCGCCATCACCGTTTGCGACGCTGAAGGCAAAGTTATCGAGATGAACGGCAAGTCGGCGGCCACCTTCGCCAAGAGCGGCGGAAAAGGCCTGCTGGGCCAAAGCCTGTTGGACTGTCACCCCGAACCGTCCAAGTCAAAAGTAAAAAAAATGCTGGCCGAGCCCTTCACCAACGCCTACACCATAGAAAAGAACGGCATAAAAAAGCTTATATACCAGACCCCGTGGCTGAAGGACGGCAAACCCGCCGGCCTGGTGGAGCTCTCCCTGGAAATCCCCCTTAAAATGCCTCATTTTGTTAGAAAATAAATCCCATAAGCCATAGGCAGGATAGGATAATTTATAAACCCTTGGACTAAAGCTATGGCGCGCCGCTATACGGCGCTGGAGCGCTGGAAGCGGCGGGCGATGTCCGCGGCGGAGAGGTGGAACAGGGTGGGCCGGCCGTGAGGGCAATGGTAGCCGTCTTTAGACTTTTTTAGATCTTCCATCAACCGCAGGGCCTCCTGCGGTTTCACGAAATCGTGCGCTTTTATGGACTTCTTGCAGGCCATGGTGGCTATGACGTTCCGCTTTATATCCTCGGCTGCCTTTTGCGGCTCGCCCAGCACCTCGGAAAGATAGCCCAGGAATTCGGCGAAGGCCGGCTGCGTGAAATAGAACAGGGCCGGGGCCGCGCGCAGCAGGGCCTCTGTAGGCCCGCGCTGGTCTATCTCGAAGCCCGCGGTCTTCATCCAATCGCGCCACTTAAGCACGGTCTCCATCTGCGAGCGGGAAAGTTCCGCTTCAAGGGGAACCAGCAGGGGCTGCACCTTTATACCGCCTTTTGAAAATTCTTCCAGGTATTTCTCGAACAGCACCCGCTCCTGCGCGGCGTGCTGGTCCACCACCAGCAGCCCGGACTGGCACTCGAACAAAAGATAGCTCTTGGCCAGCTGGCCTATATAATTCAGGTCCTGGCCGCGCCAGTCGGCTGGCACGGCGGCCTGCTCCGGCGCGGCGGACGTCAAGTCGAAAAGTCCGGGCGCCTCGGCGGCGGCGGGGGGAACGGCGGAGCTTTCCCGGTAGGCGGGTACGTCGGTGATAGAGAATTTATTCTCCGCGGCCGAAGCCGCCAGGTCAACAGCGGCTGTCTGTTTCTTGAGCAGCTCCTCTGAAATGGTGTTGCAGATGGTCTTGAAGATCTCGTTCTCCGAGGAGAATTTCACGTCGCGCTTCTGCGGGTGGATATTGGCGTCGAAAGCGCCGGGGTCCAGCTCGATGAAGAGGGCGCAGGCTGGGTGGCGGCCGGTAAGCATGTGGCCATAGCCGCGGTAAAGCGCCTGGCGCAGCAAAGCCGAGCCCACGGGACGCCGGTTGACGAAGAAATGCTGGTTTATCCTGGTGGCGGCCAGCGCGTCCGCCCTTGAGACAAAACCGTAGACGGCCATGCCGGCCGTTTTGCCTTCCACACGAACAAGTCCGGAATAGACGCTACGCCCGAAGATGGACGCCGCGCGGTGCTTGAGGTTCTCCCACAGGCCGCCGGGCAGCACCGGCAGGGATAGCAGTTCGGCGCCGTCTATGACCAGCCTGAAAGCGGTGCCGAGGTTGGCAAGGGCCGCCTCCTCTACCGTCTTTATCAGCTGTGCGCGCTCGGAGTTGTCGCTCTTCATGAACTTCGCGCGGGCCGGGGTGTTAAAGAACAGGTCCGCCGCCTCTATGGTAGTGCCTTTCACAGGGGGGGCGGGCAGTTCGGCCGTTACATGGCCGCCTTCCCCTTCCAGGGCAAAACCTGAAGCGGCCCCGGCGCGGCAGGAGGACAGCTTCAGGCGGGAAACAGCGAAAACCGAATAAAGGGCCTCGCCGCGGAAACCAAAAGTAGCCAACGAGTAGATGTCGTCGAAGGCGGAGAGCTTGCTGGTGGCGTGGCGGCCCAGGGCCAGGCGCAGGTCCTCACGGTCCATGCCGCGCCCGTCGTCGTGCACGCGTATCAGGCCGCGGCCGGCCTTCTTTATCTCCATCTCTATCTTGGAGGCTCCGGCGTCCAGGGAATTCTCTATCAGTTCCTTGAGAACGGAAGCGGGGCGTTCAATAACCTCGCCGGCGGCGATCTTGGAGACTACATCTTCAGGGAGGACTTTTATTTCCGGCATGTATTTATTCTATCAATTCCGGTTTAGAGAAGCACCTTCAGCGTTATCATGCTGAGGTTCACAAGGGAATGTAAAATTATATTCACCGGCAGGCGCCGCTCGCGCTCGTAAACCCAGCAGAGATACATCCCCACGGGCAGTATGACCGGGGCGGCTACCCCGTGGAAAACCGCAAAAAGCAGGCCGGACCAGAAGGCGCTGAACCAGAAACCTTTCCTAAACCTTAAGGTCGTGTATACTATGCGGCGGAAAAAAACTTCCTCCACCACGGGCCCCAGCACGCAGGCGCAGAACAGCACCGTCAGGAACCGCAGCCGCGAAATCACCGCTATGCCCTGCAGCAGGGAGTCTTCCGCCGTGTTCTTTTCACTCAGGGGGCGCATCACCTTGCCCACATGGTCGCCGAACAGGGCATACGCGCCATACAGAAACGCGGCTACGCATAATAGAACCACGGCGTAACCGGCAAAATATTTGAAAGCTTTTTTTATGTCGTTTAAAGTGCCGCGGTTCCAGCTGGCCAGGGCTGCCCGCCAGGAAACGCCTACCCTTTTAAGCACGGCCCAGGAAACATACCCGGTCACCAGCAGGGCGGGGATAATGGACTCAAAAGGGCTGAGGGTCAGGCTGGAACGACGCTCGCAGATGGACACTACAACGGACACGGCCACCTGCAGCAGGATCACAAAGCCCGTAAGCCGCCACAAATGTGTGTAGCTGCCGCAGGTCTTTATGCCGTGAAAAGGATTTTTTTCTTCCATAAAATAAACCCGGGCGCGGGGGCCCGGGTCTAATGCGGGACAATACGGCTTAGCGCGGCTGCGGTCCAGGACCGGGCTGGCCGGCTTTGGCCACGTAGTCTATAACGTATGAAAAGCTGCCGAGCGCGCCGGTAACGGCCGAGCCCACCACGCCCATGCCGGCGGCGTTAAATGCGGTTACCTTATCAGCCAGGGCTTTCTTGGCTTCGGTGTCGAAGGTGAAGGTTTCCTGAGCCTGATAGGTTTCTATGGCGGCGGAAGGGATCACCCCGCCCTGCTGGTAGATGTTCTCCACCAGGAAATCCACGCTGTAGGAATAATTGGTGCCTTCGGGCCTGCTCACGCTGGAAACAGGCGGTACGCCCGCCGCAGTGAAGGACTGCAGGCGGGTCTTGGAAGCGGCCAGCGCGTCTTTTTCGAAAGGGAAGGTCTCGCGGGAGTCGTAGCGGGACACGGAGTACTGCGGGCGGTCCCCGAACTTGTTCGTCTTGATAACGTACTCCACCTGCACTGCGTAATTATTGTCGGGGCGGCCGACGGCTTTGCCGCGGATGGCCGGCACGCCTGCAGCCTTGAACTGGGCCAGGTAGGCGGGGATATTCTTCACGGCGTCGCTTTCAAAGGTGAACTTGCCGCCAGTGTAATACATGAACTTTACGTCGTACTCGGCCGTGGGGCGCAGCTCGTTCTTAGCCAGGTAGTCCACGGCGAAGGCGTTGCCGTTGCCGACCGGATAAAGGTACGAGCCCAGCACGGGGAGTCTGGCGCTGCGGAAGCTGGAGGCGCAGGAGTTCATAGCCGCGGTCGCGTCGTTAGCCAGCCAGTAGGCGGCGCCGTTATTATAGGTGGCCGCCAGCACGGCGGGGGGAAGGGCCGTCCCGTTCTTTACGGTGGGGAGGTAATCTATCACGTAGCTGTAATTATTTCCCAGCGGCACCACGCGGCCGCCCAATGTGGTTATGCCGGCGGCGTTAAGGGCGGCTATACGCGCATCCATGGCCGGCTTTGCCTGGGTCTCAAAGGTGACAGTTTCGTCTGTGGTGTAGTTCGCTATGGTAACGCCCGGAGGGGCGACCGGGGCGGGCCCGTACGGCATCGGCACGCCGGCCTGGTTTATGGGGGTTTTGTTAATATCGGTCAGTTCGGCCGCGGAAACGGCGGAAACGGCGCAGAGCAGAATACCAGCAAGTAAAGAAAGTCTCGTCATTCAAATCTCCTGGCAACCCGAAATCTCCCCGCCTCTTAATTATATTAATTCCCGGGTTTCGCCGTATGGGCCAAAAGACCTTGTTTTTTATGGGCCCAGAAAGTCCCGGGCTTGCGGCCCGGACACGAATGGCGCGGGGGCTGTACTTCCGGACGGATTCGACCAGGAAGGCCTCGGCGATGAGGTTCAGGTAATGATCAGGATCAGTAAAAAATATAACGCCGATTACCGTCTGTTATCTGCTGTTTTTGGGGGAACGCCGCCCCTTTTCCTTCACCTGAAAGCTGCTAAAACCGCGCCCATCGCTATAATAACTAGCCCATGGCTGTGCCATAATAAGCGCTATACGCCTCGGACGGCCAAAAAGCGGGGCTTTTCTTTGAAATTTTGCTGAGTTCCCCCACGCCCGGCAGCGGCCGGGCGTGTCGGGCGGTGGTTGGTCGGGTCAGTCGTCGGCTGGAGCGGATTCTATAAGATTTGTCCAACTAATTCTATTTTGCAGGTCCGCCGAAATAAACGCGCAGCGTCAACTCACCGCTCAGTCCGGAATAATCCTGGGCATAATTGCCAGCCCCGGCCGGTTTAGAACCTGAGGGCACGATCTGGGCGCCAACCGCGTGAGGCACTATATACAGCCTTGCTCCATCTTCTGCTTTAAGCTTATCGAACTTGCCGTCAGCTAAATACGCTGCATTAATCCCGAGGGATATGTTTTTGAACATATACCATTCGATGCCGGCATCGGCATGCGGAATAATTTTATTCTGGTTGTAACAAATTTCACTGCCGGCGGTGTTTGTATAGCCGTCGCCCGTCCATATACAGGTCGTGGCTTTCATGTGCTCCGCGCCAGCGCCGAGCCATAGCGCCACGCTGGAATCTTTTGCTTTATGTTTCAAATACAGAATCGCCGGAACCTCCTCGGCAAAGCTTCTGATGCTGTCACCACGACTGACTTTGGGGAAAGTACCGTGGCTGAAAATCGTTACAGCCCGTCTTGCCTGGGCAATTGCTTTATATCCAATTGAAAGACCTACTCGGGTCTCACTGTTCCCCTCAAAAAACAATTCCCCGCCAGAGAAATAATTTGTTTTGGAAGTCTTATCGGAATCAGGAACATTTCCGATACTCGCCTGATACTTCATGTTGTTGTCTAGGTCATTGTAATTGACCGGCGTTGCTCCGCCCTTAACCCCTATTCCCCAATATGCAAATGAAACAGCCGGCAGTAAGACAGCCAACCCAGTCACTGTAATCATTTTTTTTATCATTTTTAACTCCTCCCATACAAGAATCCCATTATTTCGATAGAATACAAAAGAATTAATCGTTATAGAAGTGATTTGATCAGCAGGAAACATTACGGCGATTATCGCCTTTTATCTGCTGTTTTTTTGGGAACGCCCCCCCTTTTCATTCGGGCTACAAGTAAAGTGACACACAACTTAATTGGTAATAATCAAGTTGTGTGTCACCTTATTCGGGCTTTTCGGCCCGGGACTTGCCCTGAAAGAACGGCGGTCTATTTGCGCCCGTACACCCAGTTCAGGAAAGCGCCCCATTTGGTATCGTTGGCGAAAGGCAGGGTGAAATAATCCTCCTGCATGTATTGGGAGAACGCGGCCCAGGAACCGCCTATCACCCTGACCGGCGGCACATGCACCGAAAGCCCGTGGGCGCGGCTGAAGTCAAAGCCGGTGTTGGTCATACCGGTGAAATAGTACTTGTAGACAAGTTCGCCGGAGATGTAATTCATCAGGTCTTGGCCGGTCTGGCGGGCCAGTTGCTGCGCGGGGGTGTCCTGCGGGGTGTTCGCCGTCACTATACTGACGAAATCGTACAGGTCACCGGACATAGAGACGCTGCTGGCTACGGCCGCCGTGGTGGCCAGCGTGACCCCGAAGATGTCGAAGCGCGCCGCCCCGGCTACACCCTTCGCTATCGGCCCCTTGTCGTTAAGAGCCAGTTCCGCGTCCACCCAGGCGTCCAGCTTGCCGCCGAAATTCTGCAGCTTAGACGTCTGTATCACGGAAGCGTGGGCGCCGGACAGCTTATATTCCTTAACCCGGTCCACATAACCCTTGGCCATCATATCGCCGAGCTCTAAGCCGGAGATGGACGGATTGGAATTCAGCGTTTTCAACATCGCGTCCAGATCGTAACCTACCGACCACATCAGCTCGCTGGATCCCACGATGGCGTCCGTGTAATCCTTCACCTGCCAAGCCACCTCGCCCATCTGCATTATGCAGGAGGTCATGATAAAGGCGTCAACGTGGCCGGTCTGTGCCATCAGCAGGCGCAGTTCCGGCAGGGTAACGTAGTCCTTAGTCTCTACGTCGATAAGCGTGCCTTTTTCCTGGGTCTTTTTAGAGTCGAAAAAGCCATTGCCGTGGCCGTAGATCAAAAAAGCGTAATGACTGGCCGGGTAATTGGCCTTGGCCCAGGTGGTAAAGTCGGCCACATTATGCCAATCGCCGGTGTTAGTGGAATTATGCTGCCAGACTATGTCGCTGGCGAAAGCGGACAGGACGCTCTCGTCTATAGCGCCGCCGGCCTTGAACATGGCCTCCACCTTGGCGTCCAGCTCGTCCGGGTTGCCGGGCGCGCCCAGGACCATGCGCACCGTGGGGGTGGAGATGGAGCCGTCGGCGTGCTTGATCGGCAAGGCCGCCTGTATGACCACGTTCACTTTGCCGGTGGAACCGGTCTTCTTCATATCGAGGAGGCCCCACATCATGGAATAGCGAAGCTGGTCCTTGGTGGTGGAATAGTATATTACGGTCCAGTCCTTGGGCCCTCTGTGAACGGGGCGGTGAACCGCCACAGCTGAAGAAACCGGAACCACTACGGGATTATCGCCCGTTCTTACCGAATTCAAGGCGGAAGAATGAAGCCCGGAAGCTTTGACCGGGTTAGAGAGCATGAGGAGGAAAACCGCTGAAGCGAGCATTTTGAGCATAATATCACCTTGAGCCGATCTTGTATAAAACTGTTCTATATAGTAATCGTTATTATACCACCCCGTAAGTGCCATTGGGACTATGCGCCGCATAGGCCTTTTGGCCCAGGGAATCTATTTAAGTCTTTTCTTCCAGTCGCTTATGGCCGCCAAGGCCTGCAGCGGGGTCATGTTGTCGGTGTCGCACATGGTCACTTCGTCCAGCACCGGGTGGCTGGAGAAGATCGGCAGCATCGGGGTCTGGTTCTCATCCTTCGAGTCCACCTGTATATTGCCCTTGGTCTCCAGAACATTGAGTATCTCTCGCGCACGCTGTATGGCCGAGTCCGGCAGGCCGGCCAACTGGGCCACGTGGATGCCGTAGGATTTGTCGGCCGGGCCATGTGTTATCTTGTGCAGAAAAACGACTTCGGTCTTGCCCACCGCGTTGGTCCATTCTTTCACTGCTATGTTGAAATTCCTTATACCGGCGAACTTCTCGGGCAGCTCGGTCAGCTCGAAATAATGCGTGGCGAACAGCACCTTGGGGCCGGCCTCCGGTTTGTAAAGGTGTTCCACCACGGCCCAGGCTATGGAAATGCCGTCGAAGGTGGAGGTGCCGCGGCCCACCTCGTCTAGCAGGATCAGGCTCTTCGGGGTGGCAAGGCGCATGATGGCGGAGGTCTCGCGCATCTCCACCATGAAGGTGGATTCGCCGCGGGCCATGCGGTCCTGCGCGCCTATGCGGGTCATGATGCGGTCCACAATGCCGATCTCCGCGGCGCGGGCCGGCACGAAAGAGCCCATCTGGGCCATGATGACCGCCACGGCGGCCTGGCGCAGGTACACGCTCTTGCCGCTCATGTTGGGACCAGTAAGGATCATGATCCGGGAATCAGGCCCGCCTATCTCCAGGTCGTTGGAGACGAAAGTGCCTGCAGGCAGGAACCGCTCCACCGCCGGGTGGCGGCCTTCTTCCACACGCAGCAGGTCGCCCGAGGTTATGCGGGGTTTTGAAAATTCATAGCGCACGGCGCACTCGGACAGCGCGTAAAAAACGTCCAGTTCCGCTACCCCTGACGCGAAGGTCTTTATCTCGCTGAGAGAAGCGCGCACCTTTTCGCGCAGCTCGCCGAACAGGTGGGTCTCCAGTTTGGCCATGCGCTCTTGCGCGCCCAGGATCTTGTTCTCCAGGACCTTGAGCTCTTCGGTGATATAGCGCTCGGCGTTCACCAGGGTCTGCTTGCGTACGAAATAATGAGGCACCTTATGCGCCTGGGCCTTCGAAACCTCTATAAAATAGCCGAACACTCCGTTAAAACCGACCTTGAGCGTGGGGATCTGGGTCTTCTCTTTTTCTTTCAGCTCGATATCGTCCAGCAGCTTCTGGCTGTCGCGGCGCACCGCTCGCAGCTCGTCCAGGGAGGCGTTGTAGCCGGCGCGTATCACTCCGCCGTCGGAGAGTCTTGCGGGCGGGGTCTCGGCCAGGGCTTTCTCCAGCTCCAGGCGCAGTGTGTTGAGGGCGTGAGACGCCCCGTCCAGGCGGGAGGCCAGTTCGGGGGCGCATTCAAAGAAACCGGCGGAGCTTAAAAGCAGTTTCAGGCGGGGCAACTGGCCCAGGGCCTTGCGCAGGGCGCCGAGGTCGCGCGGCGAGGCGCTCAGGTTTATCACCCGGCCTAGCAGGCGCTCGATGTCTGGCACCTGGGACATTATCTCGCCCAGTTGTTCGCGGGCTTCCCGGCTCTCGGCCAGGAAGGCGGTAAAAGCCAGCCGGGTCTGTATCTCGCGTATATCGGTCAGCGGCTCAAGGATCCAGCGGCGCAGCAGGCGCGATCCCATGGAGGTCTTGCACATGTCCAGCACGCCCCAGAGGGTTTTTTTATCGTCGCCGTCGGGGGAGGTGACCAGTTCCAGCGTTTTTATGGCGGATTCGTCCAGCTGCAGGCGGTTGCCGGGCTCGTAATAAAAGGGGGAGAACATCTCTTTCAGGCCGGGCTGGGTCTGGCGCACGTAGGAGGTGACCTTCAGCGCGGTCTTCATGGCCAGCTTGTGGTTCTGCCACACGCCCTGGGCTGCCCAGGCCGGCTGGTGGGCGTCCGCGCGCGTATATTCGGTCAGCACGGCCGGGCTCAGGTCCAGGCCGCGTTTGTTTATTTCTTTTACGGTCCGGCTGTCGGCTATTATTTCCGCGGGGGAGGTCTTCGAGATAAAAGACATCAGCTGGTAGAGGTCGGGGTCGTTGAGATTCTGGGTGGCTATGAAATCCCCCGTGGAGGCGTCGAAAGAGGAGAGGCCCCAGCCGACTATGTCTATGTCCAGGGCCACCAGGTAATTGGAGGCGCGCGGAGCCAGCAGTTCGTCCTCTACCACGGTGCCGGGGGTTATCAGGCGCACCACTTCACGCTTGAAAAGCTTGGCTTTCTTGGCGTCACCTTCGGGGGGGCCCGTCTGCTCGCAGATGGCCACCTTGTGACCGGCGGACAGCAGGCGCGAAATATAGTTGGAGGCCGCGTGGTGCGGCACGCCGCACATGGGCACGCCCTGGCGGGCCGTCAGCGTGAGGCCGAGAACGGAGCTGGCGGCCTTGGCGTCCTCGAAGAACATCTCGTAGAAGTCTCCCAGGCGGAAAAAAAGAAGAGCGTGCGGATAGGCTTTCTTCAAAGCCTGATACTGCTGCATCAGCGGCGTTTCCGGGGTTTCAACCTGTTGTTGGGACATAAATTAATAAAAAAACGGCTATTCCTTCGTATATTGTATCAAAAGCTCTTCGGCCTCTTTAAGGGTTTTCAGGCTCATGAACGCGCCCCTGGCGCCGGCGGCCCCCGGCAGGCCCTTCAGCCAGTAGCCCACCAGCTTGCGCGCCCGGGCCAGGCCATGCTCCTCGCCGTAGATGCCGGCGTTCAGAACCAGGAAGCGCAGGAAAAGCCTCATGCGGACGGAAGAAGTCACGGGTTCGGCTTTTTCCCCGGAAAGCCCGGCGGCTATTTCGGCGAAAATAGCGGGGTTGAACACCGCCGCCCGGCCCACGGCCACGCCCGCGCAGCCAGCCTCAAGTATGGCGCGGGCCCCGGCCGCGTTCTCTACACCGCCGTTGCCGAAAACCGGTATTTTGACCGCCGCGGCCGCAATCGCCATGGCCGCCAGGTCCACCGGACCTGTATGGAACTGTGACGCCGGCCTGCCATGCAGCGTTATCGCGGCGGCGCCGGCCTGTTCGCAGACGCGGGCGAGCATAGGCCCCAGATTTTCTCCGGCCACCAGCCCGACGCGGAACTTCACGGTCACAGGGATCTTAACGCTGCTGACGGTCCGGGAAATTATATCGGCCAGCAGCATAGGCTTGAGCATTAGCTCGGCCCCGGCCCCGGAGCGCCTTACTTTTTTTACCGGGCAGCCGGCGTTGATGTCCACGATGTCGGCCCCGGCGCGCTCAGCCGCCTGTGCGGCCAGCGCCATCGAGGACGGGTCCGCCCCGAAGAGCTGTATGGCCGCCGGGTGCTCTCCCGGCAGCAACTCCAGCATTTTGAAAGATTTTTTATTGCCGTATTTCAGGCTGTCCGCCGAGACCATCTCGGTGACCACCAGCCCGGCGCCGCCCTCGGCCGCGAGTATCCTGAAAGCCGCGTTGGTTATGCCCGCCATGGGGGCCAGCGCCAGATTGCTCCGGAGCTTGACCCGGCCTATGGAGACCGCATGGACCAGGGAGCCGGGCATCACGGATTTAAAGCGTAGTTGCCGTCGTGGGCGTGCTTGAAGTCGCGCGGGGCCCTGCGGAAGACCGGGTTAGTCTCGCTTTTAGGCGCGCCTACCTTTTTAAGGACGTCCAGCTGGAAGGCCGAGGCTTTATCCTCGATATAGAGTATAGCGTCCAGCCCTTTATAGTCGAACCGGGCCGGGTTGATATCCAGCACGCGCTCATCCTTTTCCCCCGGGAGCGGGGGCGGCGAGCTTACCCTCTTGTTTTTCTCAAGGGTATACCAGGCGTGCCAGGCCTGGTGGGCTATAACGCCGGCGCACCAGGTAAGAGAGCGGAAGGCGTGATCGCCGGAAAGCGCCGCCACCGGCCGGCCGTTCTCCATATAAAAACCCGTCTTATCCTCGTTGCGTACAACGTAAATATTTTTTTTGATAAAGAGGAAGGTTTCCCTGTCGGCCATCCAGATAAGTTTCAGCGCGTGCGTAACCTGGCTTTTAAATTCGGGAGAACCCTGGATATCTATCCCGACCTTCGGGTCATAAGGCTCCGGCAGACGCGCGGCGGCGGAGCCGTCTTCCGAGGCTGCTGCCGCGGGAGCGGATTTAGCGGCCGCGGCCGCCGGAGAGGCCGCGGAGCCGAATATCCTGACATTTCCAGCTCCAGCAGTTTCCTGCGGCCAGCCCGTGGTGCGGCCATTTATGTAATACCAGACGCCGGCACCCATCAGCACCAGCGGCAGAAAAGCGAGCACCTTGTGTGTGCGGAGGAAATTCTTGTTTTCCGTATCAGCCATAGACCCGGGAAGGGGAAAGCGCAAAACGCAAAGAGTATGGACCCTTTCCGCTTCGCGCTTTCCGGCTCGCGCTTATTTAAGCGCGCTCAGATATGACTTATAGAAAGCCTGCAGTTCGGTGGCAGGGTCCTGGAATTCAAGCACGTGCTTTTTGCAGCCGCGGCGCGAGCAGATCTGCACCTGGCCTCCGGCTTTCAGGTTGAAAGCTATCATCTGGGAGCCGCAGGCGTCGCACTTGCGGGTGCTCTTAAGGTCGGCCTTGCAGTGGGGGCAGCGGAAGCCGGCCACTTTGCCGACGGGAATAGGAAGCACGGTCTCTACAAGGTAGCTGCCGTAAAGCGAGCTCATATATACCGGGGCGTGCTTGCCGGCGTAGGTAAGGTTGACCTCGATGGAGGAAACTTTGTCGAGTTTTTTGCCTGAATTCATCAGGGATTTGCCGCAGTGAGGGCACTTTACGGAAACGTTTAACATAGAAACCTCCTAAAGACCTTCGCGCTGGTGATTAATTAATATATCAAATTATAAGGGAAAATTAGCAACAGAAGACAGGAAAAAAGCGGGGCTGCGCGCAAGGCAAGCCGTGCCCTGGAACTTCATCTCCTGCTCTTTGTCTATTCAATTGCCGCAGTTTATTCGTATCTTAGCGCTTCTATCGGCGAAAGCAGCGAAGCCTTCCTGGCGGGCCAGAAGCCGAAAACCACTCCCACCGTGGCGGAGAAGCCGAAAGCCAGGATAACGGAGAAGGGGGAAATATAGATGGCCCAGCCGGAGAACTTGGACAACAGTATGGAAGACCCGGCCCCCATGACGATACCCAGCAGCCCGCCTATGACCGAGATGATGATGGCCTCGATAAGGAACTGCAGGAGCACCGCGCGCCGGGTGGCGCCGATGGCCTTCCTGAGGCCTATCTCCTTGGTGCGCTCGCTTACGCTGACCAGCATGATATTCATGATGCCGATGCCGCCGACGATAAGGGAGATGCCGGCTATGATGCCCAACAGCGTACTGAAGGTCTTAATGGTGCCGGTCAGCATGCTCTGCAGGTCGGCCATGTTCATCAGGGAGACGTCGTCGTCCTTGTACGCGGGGATGTCGTGCCGTTTGCGCATCAGTGCCTGTATGTTTTTCTGCACGTCGGGCATCAGCTTGTAGTCGGAAACCTCCACCCAGATGGAATCCACGAACTGCTTGCCTAAGAGCACCTTCATGGCCGTGCGCAGAGGAACTATTACCACGTCGTCCTGGTCCTGAAAGCCCGAGGCGCCTTTCAAAGGCAATACGCCTATGACGGTAAAATTCTTCCGGTTTATCTTCATCGTCTTGCCTACCGGGTTCTCTTTACCGAAAAGCTGGGTGGCCACGGTCTGGCCCACTAGCGCCACTTTTTTCAGCGCCATATCCTCGTCTTCCGAGAAGAAGCGCCCGTAATAAGGCTCCGCGTTGCGCATGGAGGCGTAAACGGCCGTAACGCCGGTGACGCGGCTGCGGTAGTTCTGGGACGCGTAGACCAACTGGGCTGAGCCCTGCACGTTGGAGTCGGTCCTTGTGACGTTAGCCACGAACTTGGGGAGCGCGGCGGCGTCTTCCAGCGTCAGCCGGCTGACCGCGCCGCGGCCCAGCGACATACCGCCCTGGCTCCGGTTACCCGGCATCACGGCCAGCAGGTTGGTGCCCAAGGAGGACATAGACTTCTGTATGGCGCGCTGCGCGCCGGTTCCCACCGCCAGCATGGCGATAAGGGCGCCCACGCCTATGATTATGCCGAGCATGGTCAGGAGCGACCGGGTTTTGTTGCTGATAATGGAATTTATCGAGGACCCCATGTTTTCCGCGACCTCGCGCCAGGAGAGGAAGAAAGATTTGGGGATTTTAAGGCGGGTAGTCGTTTCTTTTCCTGCCGGCGTCTTCTTGCTTGTGTCCTCTATGATCATGCCGTCTTTCAGCTTGATGACGCGGTCGGCCCAGGCGGCGATATCGGGCTCGTGCGTGACTATGACCACGGTTATACCCTGGTCGTTGAGTTTGCGGAAGATGCCCATGATCTCGTTCGACTGGTCGCTGGCCAGGTTACCGGTGGGTTCGTCGGCAAAGATTATCTTGGGGTTATTTACCAGCGAGCGGGCTATGGCCACGCGCTGCTGCTGGCCGCCGGAAAGCTGGTTGGGACGGTGGTCCATGCGGTCGGCCAGGCCCACCTGCGCCAGATACTTCCCCGCTTCCGTGGGCCGGGCTTTCTCGCCAAGGTAGATCTGCGGCAGGGCCACGTTCTCGGCGGCGCTGATCCTGGGCAGCAGGTTAAACTGCTGGAACACGAAACCCAGTATGCGCGCCCTGATGTAGGAGAGTTCCACATCGTCGAGCTCGGAGATCTCCCTGCCGAAAAGCTTGTACGAACCAGAGGTGGGCCTGTCCAGCAGGCCCAGGATATGCATCAGCGTGGATTTGCCGGAACCGGACGGGCCCATGATGGCCACGAACTCGCCCTCTTTTACCGACAGGTCCACGCCTTTAAGTATACGCAGCGGCTCCCCGCCCATTTCGTATACCTTGGTTATACCCTTAAGTTCGATCATAAAATATCGCCTGTAGGAGAAAAAAGACGGGCCTCGGCTTTTAGTGTACGGCCCTGCCGGCGCCGCGGGGCATGTTCGGCCTTGTGGGCATCAGCGGGTTGGAGCCCTGGGCCTGCTGCGGCTTGTAGTTCTTGTCCACGTACATAACGGTGTCGCCTTCATCCAGGCCCTTGGTAACCTGCACCATATCGCCCTGGTCAAGGCCGGTCTCTATCTTCTGGTAGACCGGCTTCGTGTCGGTGACCTCTGTAATGACGGCGGTCCTGCCGGAAGGGTCCATGGTCACCGCGGCTGTGGGAATAAGGAGAGCGTTAGGTTTCTTGGCCACCTCTATCTTGATATTGGCGGTCATCTGCGATTTAAAGAAAGACGGTATATGGTCCGGGCGTATCTTTACGGAATAGGTGATGAC
The DNA here is from genome assembly GCA_903917735.1 of uncultured Elusimicrobia bacterium. Classification (GTDB taxonomy): domain Bacteria; phylum Elusimicrobiota; class Elusimicrobia; order Elusimicrobiales; family UBA9959; genus UBA9959. The sequence goes on from CAIXBR010000084.1 coordinate 36,197, forward strand.
GTTGCTCTGGTTGGTGCCCTCGTCCAGGATCTGGAAGACCTTACCGCTTACCGGCTTATCCGGATAGGAGTCCAGAATTATGGAGGCGGCTTGCCCTTCTTTCACTTTGCCCACATCGGATTCGTCCACGTTGGCTTCAAGGATCAGTTTGTCGGAAAGGGCGAAGAGCACGGTGGATTGGCTGACCGTCTGGCCTTCAACCACGTTCTTGAGGATTATTGTGCCGTCCAGCGGGGAAAGGATCTTCATCGGCTTGTACGTGTCCTGCCAGTGCTTGTACTGGTCGTCGCCCATGGCGCGCGCCGCGTCCAGAATAGCCACGCGGTCGGTGGAACTCATCAGCGCCAGCACCTGGCCGGCTTTCACAGTGTCGCCTTCAGCCACCAGGATCTGCTCTATCCTGCCGGAGGAGGAAGGATCTATCTCCACGCGGTTCAGCGGGGCCACCGCGCCGGTGGTCTCCACGAACTCGGAGATGGTCTTTGAAATAACATCAAAACTGGCGTACCGGACTTCCTTCTTGGCGCTCGTTTTCTTCCAGTAATACCCGCCTCCGCCCAATATGGCTAGGACGAGTACCGCTATCAAAATTTTCTTCATATTGTTCTCCGTTGCATTAGCTGTCTGGCCGCAGTTCCGCTGCTGTCCGGTAAAAAATTATCCCGCTCGTTACTCCACTTCCAAGCCTATTCCGATCAGGCTTTCCATGGAGATCTTCCTGGTGTTGGCGTTCTGGAACAAGGACAACTGTTTAAGCTGGGCGTCCACCAGACTCTGCTCCGTAGTCTCCAGATCTATAAAGCTCATCTGGCCAGCCTGGTACTTGATCTGCGATTCTTTATAGGTTTCTTCGGCTGCGTTGAGGACGCCTACGTTCACAAGCGCGTTGTCCTTCGCGTTCAGAAAATCGTTGTAGCCGTTGCGTATGCTGCCCTCCAGCATGTTCTTCATGTCCCTGAGGGAGGCCTCTCCGCTTTTTAGCGCCAGTTCGGCGGCCCTGGTGTTGTTGGCGTAATAAGTCGGGCCGTTGGAGAAGAGCGGCAGGTTCAGGCTGAGCCCCAGCGACCAGCCGTTAGTGCCCGGGATCTCGCCTTTGCCGGACCAGCCGTACGATTCGCTCGCGTTCAGGGTGGGATAGACGTCGTACTTGGCCGAAAGCAGCTGCTCGTTAACGCTTTCCAGGCTTTTTTCCTGCGAAATTACCTGGGGGATGGTCTCTATCAGGCCCTTCACGTTCCCCGTATCGAAGGTATAATCCGGGGCGGTCAGGGAAGCTTTGGCCACTACAGGACGGAAGTCGGAGAAGCCCATGGCGTTGAGGAGGTCCCGCCGGGCGCTGTCAAGGCTGCGCTCGGCCTGGACCACGCTGGAGCTGGAAACCTCGGTTTTGGCTTCGGCGGTCATCATATTCCCGCGCGATTCCGTGCCGCTGTTATAGTCCAGCTTTACAAGCTGGGAGCTGTTCTGCCTGATGACCAGGATCTTCTTCTGCGTGGCCAGGTTTTCCTGCGCGTAAACCAGGTTGACGAAAGCGGAATACAAGGTCTGCCTCAGGTTGGCCGATTCCACTTTGTACTCCGCGTTAGCCACGTCGTAGCGTATCTTCGCGCTCCTTATGGAGGAAAGGGCCTTCAGGTTAAGGAGCGGCTGCGTGGCCTGCAGGCTGGTGCTCGCCCTGGTGGAAGGGGAGGATGTTTCCGACCCGCTCCTTGAGAGAGAATGCGAGATATCTATGGAAGACAGGTAGTAGTTTATGCCCGCCTGGGACTGGTAAAGGTATTTGTTCTGTTCCGCGGCCAGTTTCTTGGCCTTGAGCCCCGGGTTGTTGCCAAGCGCTGCGCGGGCACAGTCTTTCCAAGAGAGCTCAAGGGGGAGTTCGGCGGCCGCCGCCGCGGCCGCAAAGCAGGCCGGGAGCAGCATCAGGACAAGCAGTGGTATTTTTTTCATCATCAGTATAACGCGGCGGGCCGGCTTTTTATTGCAGGCCGCCCCTCCATTAATTTACCTACCGGTAAGGATACAACATGCTGACCGGCTGGTCAATTCACTTTTATTTCAGCTTTTCTTGGCCCGCAAAGCTGCGCTCCAGCCTGAAGCCGGCCAGTATCTCCCTGTCCTCGGCGGAGGGGGAACCGGCTATATGCGCGGCCAGGGCCTCTCCCAGGCCGGGGCCAAGCATGAAACCCTGCCCGCACATGCCCACCGACAGAACATAGCCTTTCAGGGCCGCGGGGAAGTCCACCACCGGGAAACCGTCCGGGGTCATGGGGTAAAGGCCGCGCCAGGTGCGCCTGACCTTCAGGTTCGCCAGGCTCGGCATCAGCGCTATCATACGCTTCGAGATCTCCGGCAGGAATTCCGAAGTGGAGCGCCTGTCGCTGCCCCAGAGCTGCGGCTGGGGGGTAAGGCAGAACACTATCTGGCCTTCCCAGTTCTGGTAGAAATAGTAGTTCTTGGACTTGTCTCCGGGGCGGATGTCCACCACCATCGGCTCGAAGAATCTTTCGGCCGGCTCCGTTATGCCGGCTTCGTGGCAGTCCGGTTTCACCGGCACTTTTACTCCGGCCAGCTCCGAGACCTCGGCCGCCTGCGCGCCGGCCGCGTTCACCACCCAGGGGGTAAAATATTTTCCCTGCGGGGTAAGAACGCCTTGGACCTGCCCGTTCTCCTTTAAGATCTCCTTCACCGGCTCTTTAAAATGGAATTCCGCGCCCAGTTTAACTGCGCGCTGGAAAAAAGCGTTGCCGCTCAGCAGCGGGGAAGCAGAGCCGTCGTCCGGGGACCAGGTGCCGCCGCGCAGGTCTTTGGAGGCAATGCCGGGAACCAGCGCCCGCACCTTCTCGGGCCCGATCCAGTCTATGTTAAGGCCCAGGCCGCGCTGTATTTTCAGCAGGTCCCGCAATACAGTTTCATCGCTCTCGGTGTACACGGGGAAGATGTACCCTCCTTTGATCCAGCCGATATCGTCGCCGTATTTTTTCTCCCAGGTAGAGAAGATCGCCAGGCTCCTCAGGCAGGCCTTTATCTTGGAGGCGTCGGAATGCGTTGCGCGCACGCCGCCAATGGCGCATTTGTTCTGACCCTGACCCGGCGACGCCGCGGCCTCGAGCACCAAGGTCTTCATTTTTCTTTCAGCCAGCGCCATCGCCAGCGGAGTGCCTATGCTGCCAGCGCCTATTATAATGACATCGTATTTGTTTTCCATTATTATCCCCTGTTAAAATCCGCTCCAGCTGGCTTTTTCGTCGGCTTCGGTCTGGCATTTAATGTTGGAGAACACCCCCAGCGGCGCCTCCACGAAAAGCGGTCTCCTGGTGAAGGCCGTGACCTCCTCCGGCTTCACGCCCTCGCTTCTGAATATATTCATGAGCAGGGTGGAGCAGGTTTTGGAGCCGCAGGCCCCCATGCCGGCGCGGGTGACCGCCTTCAGCTGGTTCAGGTCACGCATGCCGGAGCGTATGGCGGAGCGTATTTCACCCAGGCTCACGCGCTCGCAACGGCAGATGATGGTTTCGTCTTCTGCCTTAGCCAGGTCGGGCGCGGACTTCACCCCGGCTTCGGCGTCATAAAGTTTCAGAGAGACGGCCCTGTCGGCCGTTTCCGGGGAAGCCTTAACTATTACTATCAGCGTGTTCTCCGCTTTAAAATCCTTCACATCCAGCACCTCGGCCTCCCCCAGGTCGGCGCCTTCCCAGCCGGTGAGCCGCACACGGTCTCCCTTCTTCACCAGGCCGCGGCCTATTTCGAACGGCAGGGCTACCGAAGGGCTCTTCGGGTCCTTGCGGTAATCCACTATGGTCACGGCCAGCCCCGGGCAGATCAGCAGGCATTTGAAGCAGCCGATGCAGTCTCCGGAGAACTTCGGCGTATTCATGATGCTGTCGCCGGAAAGCTTTATGGATCTTTTCGGGCAGACGGTCACACAAGGGTTGCAGGGGATCTCCTGGCGGCAATGCAGCACCGGATATACCGGCTTATTGTGGTCCTTAACTTCGGGTGGCTTGGTGGCGCCGGGACGGGATTTCAGCACTTCCAGCCTGTTGAACCAGAACTCGGGCACCGGTGCGGCCATCACGCCCAAACTTTTCAGCACTTTATGGGCGGTTATCTTGCCGCTGAACATGGCGGCCGAGGCCTCGGCTATCTCCTCGGCGTCACCGCAGATGAAGGAATTCATGCCGGCCTCCAGAGCCTGCGCCTGGAATTCGTCCACAGAGCTGAGGCCCACGGCTATCAGCAGCGTGTCGGCTTTGAAGGTCTTCTCCGTGCCGGGCAGCGGTTTGAATTTTTCGTCCACGCCGGCTATGGTTACTGTCTCAAGCTCTTCTTTGCCGTCAGCCCGCAGTATGGTGTGGCGGGTATAAACAGGCACGCCCAAGCGCTTTATCTTGTCAACGTGCACCTTGTAGCCCCCGCATTCCGGGAGGGCCTCTATCAGCCCCACCACCTGGATGCCGGCCTGCAGGGCGTGGTAGGCCGCTATCAGCCCCACATTGCCTCCGCCGACTATAAAAAGCCTTTTTGCAGGGCGCACCAGGTCCCGGTTCACCAGCGTCTGGAAGGCCCCGGCGCCGTAAACCCCGGGAAGGGTGTTGCCGGGGAAAGCCAGCGACTTCTCTCGCGCGCCTGTGGCGCTTACAACAGCCTTGGGGCGTATAAGGTAATATTTATCGCCGCGCAGCACCCCCACTTTCTTATCGGAAAAAACGGCCAGACAGGTGGCGTTAGGCCAGGCTTTGACGGAAGGATATTCCTTTAGCTGGTCTTCCAGTTTGCCGGCTATGTCGATGCCGCGCGTGCCGGCGTAGCAATCCTCCACCGAGCCGAAAAATTTATGAGTCTGCAGCACCAGTTTGCCGCCGAAGGCGCTCTTGTCGTCTATGATAAGCGTATTGACGTTCAGCTTTCCAAGTTCCGCCGCGGCGGCCAGTCCCGAAGGTCCGCCGCCGATTATCAGCGCGTCCACGTCCAGTTCCTCCACGCGGCCGAACTCGGTCACGCAGGCGGTCTTAGGCAGCTTGGCCGTACCGCGCAGGGTTTCCACCTTCATACCCGCGCGCACGGGGGTGACGCAGGATTTAACCGTCAGCCCGTCTGCTATTACGGAGCACTGGGCGCATTGCCCGTTGGCGCAGAAAATGCCCTGGGGAACGGAATCTTTCTTGTGATGACTGAAGATCTTTATGCCATTGGCGTAAAGAGCGCTGGAGATGACCTCGCCTTCCAGCGCCGAACAAGTCTTCCCGTCAAAAGTAAAATTCACGGCCCCGCGCTCTTCCGGCTGCAGGATAGGGTGGTCAGTTATTCTTTCCATGGGGTTCCTCTTGCTGCAAAATTTAGCGGCCGGATTTTCCGGCCCGCTCTTATTTATATATTACAATAAAAAAAACTTGTGGTGAAAACGGGCGAAACCCGGTTCTGGGCGTCGCGGCAAAGCGGCCCCTCCTCCACATGGAACTCTTTTGATATAATATGAAGAGTAATGGAGGGGACAATGAAAAAACTTATTTTAGCGGCAGCCTGCGGATTTTTAAGTGCCAGCCTCAGCGCGGCGGAAAAAAGCCTTAGCTTCACCGACGCTGCTTTTACTGCGCAGATAAACGCGGCCCCGGCGGTAGCCGACGTGAAGATACCTGAAGCGCCCAAGCCCGCCAGGGGCAGGGCCGGGCACTACGTGCAGGTTTCAGGCTATGTAACACTGAACGGCAACGGGTTCCTGTCCGGCACCACCGGCGGCTACACTTCGGTGACGCTCAACGGCTGGGCTACTTTCCGGGACTCCAGCGGCCAGGTGACCAGCAACAACTCCTACATCAGCGTGCCCGCGTCCATGTGGATATACCCCAACCAGTACGTCTTCCAGACGGTATACCCGAACGTCTACGCGCAGTTCTACAACAAGGGCGCTCCCGTGGGCTCCACTTCAATGAGCGGCAGCATCTCCGTCAACGGCTGGCCGAGCGGCAACTATGTTACGCTTAACGGGTCCGGCAACCTTACCGGCTCTATCTACGTAGAGGACGCGCCGTAGGCCCGACCGGGCACAAAAAGGGCGGCTTTATCAGGCCGCCCTTTTTTATTATCATTTCACTATGCGAATACTTGAAGGCAAAACACTTTCGGCCGAAATACTCGGCGCACTGCCGGCCCGCGTAGAAGCGGTCCGGGCCAGGCTTGGCCGCCCGCCGGCACTGGCGATAATAAACTACTTCGCAGACTCGCCGTCCGCCGTTTACGTGAAGCGCAAGATAGCCGCCTGCGAGAAACTGGGCATAACGGTGAAGCTTTTCGCGCCGAAGCCGGTTGAGGGCTACCCGGCCTTCAAGTCCCTGCTGGCCAGGCTGGGCTCCGACCCGGCTTACGACGCCATCATGCTGGAGCGCCCGCTGCCGGACGGCTTTGAAGCGCTGGAGACCTGGGACGCCCTGCCGGCGGCCAAGGACGTGGACGGCCTCTCTTCGCTGAACATGGGCCGCCTCTTCATAGCCAAGAAATTCTCCGAGATAGAGGGGGGAGGCTATTTCTCTCCCTGCACTGCGCTGGCCGTCATACGTCTGCTGAGGTTCCACGGCATAAAACCCGCCGGCCTGAACATAGCCGTAGCGGGGCGGTCCGCCGTAGTGGGGCGGCCCCTGGCGCACATGCTGACGGCCCTGGACGCCACGGTCACGCTCTGCCACACCCGCACCAAAGACATTGCCGCCGTGTTCAGGAATTCGGACCTGGTGATAACGGCCATCGGCAAGGCCAAGTGGCTTAAAAAAGACATGCTGCCTGCGGGCATGACGGTGATAGATGTGGGCACCAATTTCGACGAGAACGGAAAAATGTGCGGCGACGCGGATCTTGAGGACATAAAGCAGACCGCAGCCGCGGCCACACCGGTGCCGGGCGGGGTAGGCCCGGTGACGCTGGCCTGCCTGATAGAGGCGGCGGTGAGGGCCGCAGAACTGGCCCCCAAAACTGAAAAAGGCGGGATAATACTGACATGAAAAAAACGCTTAACCTTATAATACCCCTGCTGATGCTGGCGGCTTTCTGCCTGCCCGCCCTGGCGCAGGAAGAGTCGCAGGAAACGGCGCAGGGCTCATTATCAAGCGACAACCCCGATGGCGCGGCAGCGTCCGCTTCTTCGGATAAAACCGACGCCCCGGCTGAAAAACCGGCCGCCAGGAAAACCGCGGCAAAAAATAAAAAGCGCGTAAAACAAGCCGCCCTGCCCGAGCCCGACGCCGCAGAGTCAGACTCCGCCGCAACCCAGGAGACGCCGGCCGCCAGGAAAGCCGCGGCAAAAAAGAAGGCCGCGAAGAAAAAAAAGAAGCCTGCCAAGCCCACCTCGGAATACAAATTCTCCTCCACGGATAACGCCCAGCCCTACAAATTCGACAGGGAAGCGAACCCGATAATCAAGGAAAAGAAGAAGGCAAAGACGTCGAAGAAAAAGGCGAAAAAGCAATCCGCCTCCTCCGCTGCGCAGGCAGCCGCGGCCGCCAAGCTGAAGCCGGCGAAACCGATAGGCGCGGAAGACGCGCCCGCGAAAGACCAGCAGGGACAGGCCCCGCAGGAAGGCCAATAGTGGCGGACCTGCTTGTAAAGCTCTACGCTATACCCTCCTCCACTCCGGAGACAGGGAAACTTAAGGCCGCCGGCATAGCGATAAAACGCGCCATCGGCCCGGAAAAGCAGGCCGTATCCGAATGGGTGGAGCAGAAATTCTCGCGGGCTTGGGCGTCGGAATGCGAAGTGGCGCTCTCGGCGCAGCCCGCCACCTGTTTCCTGGCCGTGAAGAATAAAAAAATAGTAGGCTTCGCCTGCTACGACTCCACCTCGAAAGGCTTTTTCGGCCCCATAGGCGTAGACGAGGCGGAACGGACAGGCGGCATAGGCAAGGCCCTCCTGATAAGGACCCTGGAAGCCATGCGCGAGGCAGGCTACGGCTACGGGGTGATAGGCTGGGCCGGCCCGGTGGATTTTTTTAAAAAGACGGTTGGAGCGACCATCATAGAAGGCTCCGAACCCGGTGTCTACAAGGACATGATCAAAGCCCCGCCCAGATGAAGATCTCCCACGAGTGGCATAAAAGTTTCTTCCGGAATTCCTTCTACAACCCCGTCAATGCGGCCTCCTTGGCCAAAGCCCCGTCCGAAGCGGCTTTCGTGCTGAAACAGCTCAAATTGAAGAGAGACGCGGCCCTGCTGGACCTCTGTTGCGGGCCCGGCAGACATTCGGTGGTATTCGCGAAGAAGGGCCTTAATGTAACCGGCTATGATTTCTCCACGGAGTACCTGGCCGAGGCCGCCGCCAGCGCGAAAAAAGCGAAAGTCCCCCTTCGCCTGGTCCGAGGGGACATGCGCCGCCTGAAGTTCAGCGGCCAGTTCGACGCGGCGGTGAACCTGTTCACCAGTTTCGGCTATTTCCAGAGATTTTTAGACGACATAAAGACACTTAAGGGCGTGGCGCGGGCCCTCAAGCCGGGCGGGCTGTTCCTGATAGATCTCATCCACGGGGATTATGCCCGCAAGAACCTGCACCAGCGCTACTGGTACGACATGGGGGAGTTCTATCATCTTGAAGATGTAACGCTGACGGACGACGGGACATACAACACCTGGACCAGGATATGGAAAAAGGGCGGGAAAACACAGAAAAGAACTTTTTTTAGTCGTTTTTACGGCAAGGAACGCCTCTCCTGCGCCCTCAATAAAGCAGGACTGAAGCCTCTCCGGTTCTGGGGGGATTTCAAAGGCAGCAGGCTCTCCGAGAACCGCAACCGCCTTATCTGCCTGGCGCGCAAGTCTTGATAAAAAAGCCAATCGGGTAGGAGGCGGGTGATTAGCTCACCCGCCGTCCTCCCACACCACCTTTCTATTACCCACAAGTATGATGCCACCTATCAATTCCCAGTGCCGTTCCTGAAAATACGAATATTAGCTTCGATGAGTTGCTCTAGA
>CAIXBR010000085.1 GCA_903917735.1 uncultured Elusimicrobia bacterium
GCTGTATACGGGCGTAAGCTCAAAATCCGTAACAGTTAACTGGACACAAAACGCCAACCCTTTAGGTACCACCTTATACCGGGCGCAGCTTTCAACCGCTCCTGATTTCTCGGTGGTTTCTTTCTCCTCCGACACTTACAATTTACAACTTAGCACTTATAGCTTATTCCCCAACACTACGTATTATAGCCGCGTGGCCGCCATAAACGGCAACGGGGTGATAACGGCTTACACAACGCTCGGCTCCACCATGACCTGGGTGGAATCGCCGACGAGTATTTACTTTGACGAAGTAACCACCAATTCAATAACCGCTTCCGGCTACGCCGCTACGCCAGCGTTCAGCGGGCTTGAAACAGGCTTGTCCGGTGTGGCGGTGGCCATGGGCGGCACATATAACCCTTGGCGCAACGGCAATAAATGGACCACAAAAACAATAATGCCCACCGCGCGTTCTGATTCGTCTATTGGAGTAATAGGCGGCAAGTTGTATGTCGTGGGAGGAAGTAATGTCGGTAGTTATAAGACTGCCAACGAGCAGTATGACCCTGCGGCTAATACATGGAGTACAAAAGCAGTAATGTCGAGTGCCCGTGGCAGCTTTTCAGTGGGAGTAATAGGCGGTAAACTGTATGCCGTTGGTGGAACTCCCGATGGTAGCAGTGTCTTAAATATCAACGAGGAGTATGACCCAGCGGCTAACACGTGGATTACAAAAGCGATACTGCCGACTGCCCGTGAAACATTGTCAGTCGGAGTAATAGGCGGCAAACTGTTTGCCGTTGGGGGGTATAATGGTGGTTACAAGAATACCAATGAGGAGTATGACCCAGCGGCTAATACGTGGATAACAAAAGCAGCAATGCCGACTGCCAGGGCTGATTCGGCCGCTGGAGTAATAGGCGGCAAGCTGTATGTCTTCGGTGGAAGTAATGGGGGTTACTTGACTACCAACGAAGAGTATGACCCGGCAGCAAATACGTGGAGTACAAGAGCAGTAATGCTAAGCGCTCGTGATGGTTTTTCAGCCGGAGTAGTAGGCGGGAAGCTGTATGCCGTGGGTGGCTATAACGGTAGTTTCTTGAAAACCAACGAAGAGTATGACCCGGTAGCAAATACATGGAGTACAAAAGCAGGAATGACGAATATCCGTGGTTGGTTATCTGCTGGAGTAATAAGCGGCAAACTTTATGCCATGGGAGGGTATGCGGGTACTGCTTTAAATACCAACGAGGAATACGACCCCGGCGTGGCTTCAACTTTCACCGCGCTTACTCCGAATACCCAGTACAGTTTCAAGGCTAAGGCCCGCAACGCCCTGGGCGTGGAGACGGGTGAGAGCGTTACGGTTTCCACCTATACGCTGGCCGTTGTGCCCAGCACCGCAACACCGGTGTTCACAGGCATAAGCTCTATCGCCGTTACAGTTAATTGGACGCAGAACGCTAATCCAACGGGAACCCTGTATAATCTCCAAGTCTCCACGGCCTTGGATTTTTCGGTTATCAATTCGTCTGTGCAGGTTGCCAGTCTCCAGTCACCAGTCACCAGTTTGTTGCCGAATACAACTTATTATAGCCGCGTTGCGGCTATAAACGGCAACGGGATTATGACGGATTATACTTTACTGGGATCAGCAATAACGCTGATAGAAACCCCGACAAGCGTTTATTTTGACGAGGTGGGGACCACCACGGTAGTGGCCTCGGCTTACGCGCCCGGCCAGGCGTTTACAGGCATGGAACGCGGCATCTCCGGCGTGAACATAACCACCGGCGCGGCCTACGGCGTGTGGGGCTCCACCGGTAATTACTGGACAACAAAAGCGCCGATACCTACGGCCCGCGAGAATTTGTCTATCGGAGTAATAGGCGGTAAGCTGTATGCCGTGGGGGGAGATACTCCGAGTGGGCCCCAGAATACGAATGAGGAGTATGACCCCGCTTCCAATACTTGGGCCACAAAAGCGGCAATGCCCACCCCTCGTGGCATTTTGTCAGTGGGGGTAATAGGCGGCAAGCTTTATGCCATTGGCGGAACTCCCAATGGAACTAGTGTCTCTAATACCAACGAGGAGTATGACCCTTCGGCCAATACATGGGTGACCAAAACGGCAATGCCCACGGCCCGAGAGGGTTTGTCAGCTGGAGTAATAGGCGGCAAGTTGTATGCTGTTGGGGGAGACAATGTAGCTACGGTCTTTAATACCAACGAAGAGTATGACCCTGTGGCCAATACCTGGTCTACAAAAGCGGCGATGCCCACTGCCCGTACGTGGCTTTCAGCGGGTGTAATAGGCGGCAGGCTGTATGCTATGGGAGGGGCTAACACGAGTTTCTTTAATACTAACGAGGAATATGACCCCGCATCCAATACTTGGGTAACAAAAGCCGTAATGCCTATGGCCCGTGATACCGTATCAGCCGGAGTAATAGGCGGCAAGCTGTATGCCGTGGGGGGAAATAATCCGAGTGGGACCTTGAATACGAATGAGGAGTATGACCCCGCTGCGGATACCTGGATGGCCAAAACCCCAATGTCCGCGGCCCGCGCCAATCTGTCCGCGGGGGTAATAGGCGGCAAACTGTATGTAGTGGGCGGGTATAATGGAGTTGACTTGAATACTAACGAAGAATACACCCCCGGTGTGGCGGCGAAGTTTACCGGGCTTCAGCCCAATACACAGTATACCTTCAAGACGAAAGCGCGCAACCAGGCCGGCGTGGAGACTGGCGAAACCGTTCCCGTCTCCACCTATACGCTGGCGGCAATAGCGCTGCCGGCGGGCGGGCAGCCTTTCCCCCAGGTGTCCCCGTCAAGCGTAACGGTGGCCTGGTCGTCGGGGACGGTATCGGGCGGCTACAATGGGGGCGGCGCCGGTTACCTCATCCAGGCTTCGACCGCCGTGGATTTCTCCGGCAATTCCGTTTCCTCCGCAACCGGGAACACCTCTGTCTGGCTGGCCGGGCTAGCTTCCAACACCACCTATTATTTCCGCGCGCAGGCCTATAACAAAACCGGTATGACGGATTATTCGTGGCTGGTGCTGGGCTCTACGGTGACGCGCGCCATAACCCCGGCCGCGGCGTTGCCTACATTCTCTGTGGTGAATGTGTATTCTCTAGGGGTGAATTGGGACGCCAACGGCAACTCTTCGGGCACCAGCTATTCGGTGCAACTCTCCACCACTGTCGATTTCAGCACGGTGGCCGTCTCCGCCATAACGCCGTACGTGTCGCCGTTCATGATCGGCGGCCTTACGGCCAACACGTCTTATTACCTGCGCGTGGCGGCGGTAAGCTACAGCGGCGCCTACACCGATTATGCGGTGCTGGGCTCTACGTCCACGTCCATAGAGCCGCCGACTGGCATACTTTTCAATGCCATCTCCACTACCAGCATTATAACGCAGGCCAATTCCGCGGCCGGGTTCACGAACCTGGGCAAAGGGCAGTCCGGCATCAGCATCGCGCTGGACGGCGGCTACGGCGGCTGGACGCAGCTGGACTCTGCTGAGTACATGGGGATGCTGCCCAATACTTCCTACAGCTTCAAGGCCAAGGCGCGCAACCAGGCCGGGCTTGAAACGCCCGAGTCCGCGGCTGTTTCCACCTACACAATGGCCGCCGTAGCACTGGCTGCGGACCTGCCGCCGCTCTCCGACGTTTATTTTACCAGCGTTACCGTTAACTGGTCTTCCGGCACGGCGGCTTACGGGTACAACGGGCCGGGGGCCGTTTACCACCTGGAAATCTCACAGTATCCCGGCTTCAGCCCCAATTTCAGTTCCCAGAACACGCCGGCTCTTTCTGCTGTGATGGGCGGACTGTGGCCCAATACCACGCATTATTACCGCGTGCAGGCCTACAACAGCCTGAACGTTACCAACAATTCCTGGCTGGCGCTGGCTTCCTCTTCCACTTTGGCCAACCGCGCAACCGGGATGGCGATTGCCTCTGTTTTCTCCACCAGCGTTACCGTCAACTGGAACGCTCTGCCGCTATCACCGTCTTCCGGCACCTCCGAGGGCTACCTGGTGGACGCCTCCACCATGGCCGACTTCAGCGGGGCGGTTCTGTCGTCTTCAACACGCAATGGGCAACTGGGTGCTATCAGCGTCCCCGGCCTGTTCGCCGACGCTACCTATTATTTCCGTGTGGGCAGCCTTAACTGGGCCGGCGCGGCCAATTACGCCTTTGCCGGCAGCACCAAAACGCTTACCGAAACCGAGCCGCCTACTATAACCGGGCATGAAACGTACGACTACGGCTGGTACAGTTCCAATTCCCGGACTTATAACGTGGACTTCGCCGACACCGGCGGCTCCGGCCTGAGCCGGTTCCAGGTTAAAGCCGCCACCGCCCCGGCCCAGGCCGGCTTGGTGACGGCCGACTGGACCAACGTGGTTACCGGCATAAGCAGCGATTCCTACACGGCGGACTGGTCGCTGCCGGCGGGTTTCTGGACGCTGCTGCAGGACGGCACTAACTACGTAAGCGTGCGTGTGTACGACGGGGCGGGCAATTCCGACCTGCTGGCAGACGCGTTCGTAGTGTTCAAGGACACCACTTCGCCGGTTATAACCAAGAGCCTCGACGACACTATATGGCAGAACGCCCCCGGCACGGGCAACAGCCTGCACTTTGCCGAAGCCCACAGCAAACTGGAAGGGATACAATACGCGGTCTGGAGCGCCACGGCGCAAGGGGGGGCGCAGCTTGTCCCCTGGACGGACATAGCGGTAAACCTCAACCTGGCTTCTTACGACGCGAATTATGTTATAGACCCCTCGTCCTGGGCGCTGCTGCAGAGCGGCACCAATTATGTGACCTTACGCGCCTGGGACTATGCGGTGAGCGCCAACACCAGCACCTGGGTGGACGCTTTCGTGGTGCTTAAAGATACGGTGCCGCCCGCCGCGGTAAGCGGCCTTTGGGCGCTTCCCGGCTCTTCCTATGCAGTGCAGCTGGGCTTCACTGCCCCGGCCGAGGGCCCCAGCGGCATTGCCGAATTCGCCGTGCAGTACGCCTCTTATACCGCCGTCTGGAGCACCGCGGCCGTGGCCGGCAGCACCCACGTATACATCTCCACCTCCGGTGTAGCGGCGGGCGCCGGCGTATATGTGGACATAGGAGCCCTCTCCGGCAATACCACTTACTATTTCCGGAGCTGGAGCCGCGACGCGGCCGCTAACTGGAGCGCGCTTTCCAACGCCGCCGCGGCCGCCACCCTTGCGGAAGCGCCGGCCGGAGCGGCCATTTCTTCCGTGTACTTCTCGTCGGCGGCGGTATCCTGGACGGCCGTGAATTCCAGCGGCTACGTGGTGGACGCCTCCACGGACCTTGCTTTCACCGGGGTGGTACTGTCTTCCGCCAGCCCCGATCCTTACGCCGCCGGCCTTTTTGTTCCCGGCCTGGCGCCCGACACTACCTATTATTTCCGCGCCGGGTCGCTTAACTGGGGCGGCTTCGCTAATTACAGCGGCGTCTCTTCCACCTCCACTTATGCCGTGGAGCCGGGATCGGCCGCCGTCTTCGCGGCCGTTTCAAGCGTGTCGGTAACGGTAGCCTGGCTGTCCAACGGCAACGGCCCCGGCACGCGCTACCGGCTTATACTCTCCACCGACAATTTCACCAATGTGGCGGCCTCCCCGGTGGCCTGGCCGGCGCTACCGGAGCCCTACACCTTCACCTTCGCGGGGCTCTATCCCAACACCACTTACTGGTTCAGCGCGCGCTCTCTCGGCAATAACGGAGACAGTTCGGCCGAGCTTGTGCTGGGATCCACGGTAACGAAGCCGGTGCCGCCTATTATTATTAGCTACACGCTGTGGGACTCCAGCGCCGCGCTGGTCTGGAATTCCAACGGCAACGGCGCCGGCACCATTTACCAGTGCGACCTTTCTACGGCCGCGGACTACTTAGCCGCAAGCTCCTCCGCCACCACCAACCAGCAGCTGGCGTTTAGCGGCCTTCTGTACAACACCACCTATTACGCGCGGCTGCGCGCGGTGTCGGCTGCCACAGGGCAGTCCAGCGACTATGTGCAGGACTCCGGATTAACTCTGGCCGCGGCGCCGGCCTGGCTGGATGCCTGGACGCTGGGCCCCAACAGCGCCGGCCTCAGGTGGGATACGTCAGGAAACCCCGGCGGCCTTGGCCAGTCCGCCTGGTCCGCCGGCGCCGGCCTGCCTGCCGGGCGCTACGGCCATGCCGCCGCCGTCTCCGGCGATATGCTGTTCATCTCCGGCGGCAGCGACGGCCTGGTCTATAAATCGGACGTCTGGTACGCCCCGCTTTCACCGGGCGGGCAGATAGGCGCGTGGACGAATGTGCGCCCGCTGCCGGCCGCGCGCTACGCCCACGCTATGGCCGCGCTTAAGGGCAGGCTTTACGTTATAGGCGGCTACTACGGCACAACGCCCCGGGCCGAGGTTTGGAGCGCCCCCGTAAGCTCTTACGGCGCGCTGGGCGAGTGGACAGCCGAAATTCCCCTGCCGCAGGCGGTGTTCGCTCACGCTTTCGCGGTTTCCAAGGATTTCATCTACGTGCTGGGCGGCTTTAACGCGGGCGCAAGGAGCGAAGTGTGGTATTCCCGCGTTAACGACAACGGCACGCTTGGCGGCTGGACCGCCGGGCCCGCCCTGCTGGAGGCCAATTATTCCCACGCGGCCGCGCTGGCCGTAGCCGCTTCCGGCGCGCGCGTTTACGTTACCGGCGGCAACGACGGGGCATCGCCCAAGGCCGCGGTGTGGATCTCTACCGTTAACGCCGACGGTTCGCTTTCGGCCTGGACCGCCGGCCCCGCCCTGCCCTCGGGCCTGTTCGCGCACGCCATGGCGGCCGTGCCGGGCGCGGTGGTGGTTTCCGGCGGCAACGGGGGCGGCTCCCTGCCCAAACCGGCTACGCTGCGCGCGGCGGTAAATCCGGACGGCACTCTGGGGCCCTGGACGGCGCAGTCTGCATTGCCGGCGCCCGTACAGTCGCAGGCGCTGGTGGAGCGCGGCGGCCGCCTGCTGTCCCTGGGCGGCTACGACGGCGCTGTGTCGAAGCTTGAAGTCTGGACGTCGCTGATGGCCGGCACCGAATACAGCCTGTCGGTGGCCGGCGCGTCGTTCTCTTCCACGCCGTGGGTGGCGGCCGGCAATATAGAGCTGGGCGGGCTTAAGCCCAACACCTACCACACCTTCGCCGCCTCGGCCAGGAACTTCGCCGGCGTGCGCTCCGCTTATTCACCGGCCCTGTCCACCTATACTTACGCCGCGCAGCCGTCCACCGCGCCGTACAGCGGCGTGTTCATCTCTTCTATACAGGTCAATTGGCTGGCGAGCGACAACCCGGCCGGCACGGTCTACAACATAGAGCTTTCCAGCGACGCGGCGCACTTGCAGCCGGCCGCAGCTATGTCTTCCGCCTCTTCTTCCGCCACCTTTACCGGTTTGGACGACCACCACGCCTACTATGCCCGGGCGCGCGCCGTTAACGACGCCGGCGTTTATACCGCCTGGACTGAGCTGGGTGTGGTGGTTACGCGCAGCAACCCCGCCCTGGACTTCTCCAGCCCTACCATAACTAACAACCAGGCGGGCTACAATCCGTGGCGCAACTCCGGCGCCGGCCCCTTCAGTGTGCAATTCGCCGACACGGGCGGGGCTGAACTATATAAATTCCAGGTGCGCGCCTCCACTAACCCGGGCGGCGCCGGGCCGTTCCTGCCGGACTGGGCGGACGTTGCCACCGGAATAAATTCCGATTCCTATACTACCGGCTGGGCTTTGCCTGCCGGCGCCTGGGGCCTGCTGCCGCCCGGTACCAGCTACATTTCAGTGCGGGTCTTCGACGGCAACGCCAATTCAACTACCGCCGTGGACGCGTTCCTCATCCTTAAAGATACGGTAGCGCCTGTTATTACCGATAACCAGGCGGGGGAAACCCTCTGGCGCAAGGACGACGCTGGGCCGGTGTACGACGTGGACTTCGCCGACGAGCTGTCCGGCCTTGCCGGCTTTGAATACAGCGCCAGCACCTACGCGGGCAGCTGGGACGCCTCGGCCCTGGGCTGGGCCCCTATCGCTGGCCTGCCCGGCGGCACAACCGCTTATACCGCCAACTGGGCGGTAAACTTTGCGCAGCTTGTTAACAACGCCACTAACTATATCACCGTGCGCGCGTGGGACCTGGCCGGCAATACTACTACTGTGTCTGGCGTGGACGTGTTCAAAATACTTAAGTACGTAAGCGGCCCAGAGACAGGCATAACCGCGCCCGCCTCCTCTTACCAGTCCGCCCTAAGCGTGATAAACGGAACCTCCTCTGACGCGCGGTCGCACGCCGCGGCGGGCGTTGAATTGAGCATAAAAGAAGTGCTTACCGGCCACTACTGGGACGGCTACGGCACGGATTTCCTGGCGTCCTCCCGGAAATGGCTGACGGCGGCAGGCACGGCCACCTGGACCTATACTCCGGGCATAACCTGGGCGGAGGGGGAAGCTTACGAGGTGGTAGCGCGCTCAAGCGACGTGGCGGGGAATTATTCTCTGGTCTACGCCACCCGCACCTTCACTTTCGACACGCTGCCGCCTGTTATAGGCCCGCTGTCGCCGGCCAACGGCGCGGCGGTGGATTCCCTGGCCTCGGTCTCGGGCACCGCCTACGACGTCTCCGGCGTGGCGGCGATGAATATAATGTTCCGGCGCGTAGCGGACGGGAAGTGGTGGGATTTCAACGCCGGCACCTGGACCGTGTCCGGTTCCAGCGCGGCGGTAGCGGCGTCTGCCACCTGGTCTTACGCTCCGGGGGAGCTGTTAAAGGCCTCCTTGGAAAGCATGGCCAGCTATTATTACACGCTTTCCGCCGCGGACAATTCTTCGCCGGCCAGTGCTGTCCCTTTCGGGGTTTACGGCTCCACATTCGGTTTTGTGGACGACATTGCGCCGGCGGCCGTGGGCGACCTAACTGCTTCTACCGGCAACGCCCCCGGCGACATAAGCCTTACCTGGAGCGCCCCCGGCGACGACGGCGCCTCCGGCATGATACTTTACGGCCAGTTCCGCATACAGTATTCAACCGCTCCGGACGCTGTGTTCAGCACAGCCGCCGCGCAGACGGCCGAGGACTTCACCGCGGTCAGCGCGGGCTCCGCGCGTGCCAAAGAAATAACGGCCCTTGTTCCCGGTCAGACCTATTACCTGCGCGCCTGGACGCGCGACGATGCCGGCAACTGGAGCGCGCTCTCCAACGGCGCTACCACGCAGGCCGCCACTTATCCCGACTGCATAAGCGGCCATGTTATGAAGGTGTCCAGCGAGGGCATAACCGGCGTGCTGGTGGAGGCTTTCGACACCGCGGGCACGCTGCAGGCCTCGGCCTTCACGGTGGCGGACGGCAGCGGCACCTATGTGCTAAGCCACCTGCCGTCGGGCTGTTACCGCGTGCAGGCCACCTGGACCGCTGACGACATTATCAGTTCGGTGGGTTCGGACGGGATAGTGCTGGGCGCTTCCGACGCCGACTTTACCCTGGCTATAACTTATGAACTGGCGAGCATCGGCGGCGAGCTTCCCTCCTATCGGATATCGGCCGCTGCCTATAGGGCGCAGGGCGGGGCAGGGCGGCCGCTAGCTTCCGCCGTGGTTGTGGAACTTTACCAGCGCAACCGCCTTATAGCCACCGCCCCTGTTGACAACTCCGGCAAGTTCCTTATAAAGAACCTACTGCCCGGTAAATATATTCTTAAAGTGCCCAACGGCCTCGGTGGCACAAAAGAGCTTTCACTACAGCTGAAAGCGGGCGAGGCGCTTATCATAAGTCCGCTCGGGGACCTGCTTATAGAGGATAAGATCTACGCCTATCCCAACCCGGCCGGCAATACCGTCACTTTCCATATTGAAAGCGGCCAGTCTGTGGCGGCGGTGGTAAAACAGGTAACCGTGTTCGACCTGACCGGCCGGGCGATAAAAGAATTGAACGACGCTGATTTCCACGGCGGCTGGGAAGCCACCTGGGACATTCCGTCCAAGGTAGCTTCCGGAGTGTATATCTATGCGGTCCGCGTGAAATTAGAAGCAACAGGTGAATATAAGAAGACCGTTAAAAAGTTCGCTGTTATTAAATAACGGGGTAAAGGTGTTCAGTGTTGCTCTGAACTGCGCGGAATTTCGTGACTGTAAATATTTGGAGAAGACTTTTATGAATAATGTTATCCGCATTGCGCTTTTACTGCTCTTAACCGCGGCGGTAAACCTATACGCCGAGGCGCCAAACCTTCTAACCTACCAGGGCCGCCTGAAAGAAGGGGGGCAGGCGGTAAGCGCCAACCGCGCCGTAGAGATACTGCTCTGCGACGACCCGGCGGCCGGGGACTGCTATACCAGCGGCAGCCAGTCGGTGGCGGTTGTGAACGGTCTTTTTCGTAGCACTTTTACCGTGCCCGTTGCGGCCAACTTCGGCGCGGGGGACTGGTATTTAGAGATCTGGGTGGCCGGTACCAAACTGACTCCCCGTGAGCGGCTTACCAGCAGCGCCTACTCGCTGTTCTCCGCCACGGCGGCCTACGCCACCAATATAGCCGCCGCCACAGGTTCCGACGGCGTGCATATCTCCTCCAATCTTTATATTACCGGCGGCTATTACGGCGACGGCTCTCAGCTAATGAATCTGCCCGTTTCCGGCGGCGCGGTTGCCAAGGCCGGCGATACGATGATTGGTCAGTTGACGCTTGCCAATTCGACCCTCACCGTGACCGGCAGCAGCGGCGGTTACGGACTTACTGTTTCTTCAAATATCTCAATTGCCGGCGCGCTTTATACCGCCAACGGCAACGTCGGTATCGGGACAGCTTATCCTACAGCTCCGCTTCATACGTATTATCCTATTACGAATAATTTTATCCAAGAAACCGGCGGTGGGAACGGAGTTGGGCATCACCTGAAGAATGGTAATGGAGACATGGGTATCCTTTACAATGTGAATGGCTTTTCCATCTATGACTGGGGGCACGGCAACGCCAGGCTGACAGTCAATGGAACATCTGGCAATGTCGGCATGGGGACGCTGAACCCGGTCAGCAAGTTTGAGGTTGCTGGAGGTTCCATAACTATAAGCGGCTCAGATGCGAACCTTGTGGTCGGTGGCAATCCTTACCGCTATATTTACGACGATTCCGCCAACTTCAGAACGGCGTTCTCTTCCAATGTGTACATAGTGGGCTTCAGTTCCGCCGCTAAGTATTACGGTGACGGTTCCGCACTTACCGGAATCTCTGCCACTGACGCAACAAAGTTGCCGCTGGCCGGAGGCTCCATGGCCGGCGACCTGAATATGGCCGCGCATAATTTATATGCGGTCAGCACTGTTACCGCCTCCGGCGCCATAACCGCCGGATATTACCAGATAGGCGGCAGCACGGTGCTGGCGGTCTTGTCCGGCAACGGCAATGTAGCTTTAGGCTTCAACGCCGGAACGTCGAACCTCGGCAATGAAAATTCCTTCATCGGCACCGGAGCCGGCAGCGCTAACACCAGCGGCGCCCAGAACTCTTTTGTCGGCAATGGCGCCGGCATAGCTAATGTCAGCGGCTCACAAAACTCTTTTATGGGATTCCAGGCCGGGTTCTATAATTATAGCGGCGGCAATAACACTTTGTTCGGTTATCAGGCCGGACTATTGAATCAGAGCGGGTCGGACAATACCTTGATAGGCTACCAGGCCGGGGGGGCCGGTTCAGGCGGCGTGAATTCTTTCTCGCAATCCACTGCTCTGGGCTACAAGGCCGGGTATAGTCTAAGCAATATTTCCGCGGACAATATCTTCGTGGGCTGGAAGGCCGGCTACGGCGTTACTACCGGCACCGGGAACATAGTGATAGGTATCACCCAGGACGCGGAGTATCCGAATTCTAACAGTCAGCTGAACATAGGCGGAACGCTGTTCGGCAACCTGTCGGCTAAGACCATCGGTATCTCCATGCGCGAGCCGCAGGCGGCGCTGGACGTGGTTTCAACCGGGACCGCCGCCAACGTCTACGCGCAGATCTGGCGCGATTCCATCGGCGTGGTGGTGTCGTCCATAACCGCCACCGGGCTTTTAAACGTCAATTCGCTTGTGGCAACCGGCAACGTCGGCATCGGGACTGTGTTGCCTGATCAGAAGCTGACCGTGGCCGGCAATATCAGCCAGACCGGCAATTTGATATCCAGCGGCACAGGCGCCAACTACTTCGCGGGCTATGTGGGGATGGGGACAATGTCACCGGAGTTCCAGCTGCATGTGGCCGGTTCGGGCGGCACTATCGCCGGGCTGACCACTTCCAACTTTAGCACCGACGCTGCCGTTTATGGCTGGGCTAATTCCGGCGCTACGGCAATAAAAGGCGTCTCCACCTATGCGACCGGCTATGCCGGCCGTTTCGAAGGGGATGTCTATATAGGCGACGCGACGGCTGTTACGGGCGGCAAGCTTGTAGTCAAAGGGACAACAGCAGATTCCTCAGGTTCCGCCCTTAACGCCACCGACTCCGGAGGGAACAGTCTCTTGAATGTAAGGAATGACGGCAACGTCGGCATAGGGACGCATACGCCTTCTGCCAAACTGCACGTTGCTGGTTCGATTTTAGTTGACTCTGCCGGCACGATATCAGTTCCGGGTGGGTCAATTACAGCCCCAGCCATAAACTTCACAGATGAAACTTTTAGCAAGACGGGCATCGTTTTTGGTCAAGATGCCGTAAAACTTGTGGCTCGCGGGGACGTGTCGGCCGAATTTAACAATACCTTTATATACACAAACCATTTTATTCTAGGGCTTGGTGGGGATGCCAGTATCCCTGGGTATACTTTCCGTAACGATACGAATAGCGGCATGTATTCTTCTGGCGCAGACCTGTTGGGATTTTCCACAGGTGGGGCAGCAAGACTAACCATTGATGCAACTGGATATGTGGGTATAGGAATTACCACCCCGAAGGCCACATTGGATGTTAGCGGGACTGTCAAGTTTGCTAAATATCTCACCCAGGCCGCCGATACCGGCATAACGCTTGCCGCCGCCGACTTCGGCAAGACCATTACAGTGAACAGTGCCTCAGTGCAGACCGTCACACTGCCTTCCGTGAGCGCCGCCGACATAGGCGCGCAGTTTATGGTGGTGAAACTGGGGACCGGGCAGGTGACCATACAGGCCGCGGCCGGAACCACTATAGCCGATTCCAGTGTCGCTGGCAGCATTTACAACAACGCCGTTACCCCGGCCTATGCCACAATAACGCTTAGGCTTGCAACCGCCACGCAGTGGATGCTGGCGGGCGGCGAGGGGAGTTGGATAACGCAGTAACGGAGGTTCCGGCGGCCGGCGGCCAGTTATTGCTGTTTTTGAGCAATGGAAATGTGTTATTGAACAAGATTATGCAATTATGTTCAATAATAGTAAAATAGTGAACACAACATATGAATAAAGCTGATTTAGTGCATATTCTGAGGGATTGGAATTTTTGGGAAAATCCCGATCTTAACTCCGGCATTGGGAGGCCGGAATACCTGGAGATTTATGAGAAATTCAGGGCCTCGAACCAGGTAATAATAGTGACCGGGGCCCGGCGGACCGGGAAATCAATGCTGATGCGGCAGATGGCGCGAAAGCATATAAGCCCGGGTTCGGATGGCAGAAACACGCTTATTGTGAATTTTGAGGACCCGCGCATTATCAGTTCCGAACCCGGGATTCTCCAGAAAATATACGACGCTTACCGCGAGGCAATTTATCCGGAAAACGGGGAAAAGCCGTATATTTTTCTGGATGAGGTCCAGTGGGTTGAGGGCTGGGAAAGATGGGTGCGCTCAATGCACGAAATGGGGAAAGCGCATCTCTGCGTGACCGGCTCAAATGCGTCGCTGCTCGGCCGCGAACTTGCCACCTCCCTGACCGGGAGGCATCAGGACATAACCGTTTACCCGCTTTCATTCAAGGAATTCATCGATTTTAAGAAGGCCGGTTCCGGCGGAACGGCGGTCCCGGTTGAACCGGCTTTTGAGGAAATTCTGAAAACCGGCGGCTTCCCCGAGCCGTTTTTCGCGCCGGAGAAAAACGCGGTTCTTCTGGCGTATTACGGGGACATTATAGGCAAGGATATCGTCAGGCGGTATTCCGTGCGCAAAAAAGCCGATATAATGCGGCTTGCCGCCTTTTATATGACTGCTATAAGTTCGCCGGTGTCGTTTCGGGGGCTTGAAAGGCATACGGGGCTGTCGGTCAACACCATTGAAAAGTTCTCCGGTTATTTTGCGGACGCTTATTTATTCTTTTTTCTAAAACGGTTTTTTTACAAGGTGCGGGAGACGGAAAAAAGTCCCCGTAAGGTTTACTGCGTTGATACGGGGCTTGCCAACGCCGTGGGGCTTCACTTCAGCCGGAATATGGGGAGATGCGCCGAGAACATGGTTTTTCTTGAGCTTCTCAGGCGGGGAGGCGCGGGCAGGAGCGTGTTTTACTGGAAAGATGAGGCAAACAACGAAGTGGATTTTGCGGTTAAGGATGGCATAAATAAGGTGAAATTAATACAGGTTTGCTGGGACGTATCGCAGCCCGAAACCAGAAAGCGGGAGATCCGGGCCTTATTAAAAGCTATGGGTAAATTAAAGGTCAAAGAGGGCCTTGTTCTTACCAGGGATGAAGAAAATGAGGAGCGGCATGAAAACGGCAGAATAATATTTACGCCGCTCTATAAGTGGTTTTTGAACCCCGAAAAAGACTGAGTGTACCGGAGAAATGTTATGCGGCTGATAAATAGTATAAAACTTAACCTGAAAGTTGCGATTGCAACTTCCCGCCCGCATAGCGGACGCCCTTCGGGAGGTATACACCTCGTCGGGCCGGGCGCGCATAGCGCTGGGCCCTACGCCCGCTTCGCGGGGAATCCTGCAGGATATCCTTATTCCCTGATTTCTTCAATGAAAACTATTCTAAACTGCAGGATTCAGGTTAATCCTTACTACTTGATTCTTACGTCTTTCCTCCTGGCCGGGCCGGTCTGGGCCGGGTCGGAGCACGCTTTTGGGCAGGCGGCGGGTAACTGCGGCGGGGTGTGGCGGCTGCCCGATACGGGGCAGACGCTGTGCTATGACGGCGCCGGAACGGTTATAACCTGCCCTGTCCATGACGCGACTCTTGCGCAGGATGGAACCTACACCCCAGCCGCAATACAGCCGAAATACACGGTGCTGAACCCAATTGGCGTTTCCTCCGTTACAGTGGACAACATTACCGGCCTGATGTGGGTGACAAACCCCAACGACGCGGGTTTTGCCACTGCGCAGACCTGGGAAAGCGCGCTGACATCCTGCACGGTAACCCTTAATGGCATGGCATACGGCGGCTACGCCGACTGGCGCCTGCCCAACATTAAGGAATTGCAGAGCATAGTGGACTACAGCGGCCAGAGCCCCAGCATAAACACCACCTATTTCCTTAACACACAGAACAGCTATTACTGGTCGTCCACCACCTATGTGCCGAGCAGTAGCGACGCGTGGCTCGTGATCTTCACCAGTGGCTACATGTACTACGGCGATAAGGCTAACGACTTTTACGTCCGCTGTGTGCGTGGAGGCCCGTGATTGTTTCGGGATTTGATTATTTATGGCCCAATATGAACATTTGCCGATATACAAACAAGCCATGGACTAATAATTTCACCGCAGAGGCGCAGAGAGCGCAGAGAAGAATATGATGAAAGAATTGACGGAGAAGATAATCGGGGCGGCCATAGAGGTCCACAAAACTATCGGGCCGGGCTTGCTGGAGTCCGCCTACGAAGAATGTTTAGCCCATGAGTTGCGGCTTCATGGCTTGTGTTTTGGCCGCCAGGTGCCGCTCCCCGTTACGTACAAGGGCGTGAGCCTGGATTGTGGTTATCGTCTGGGCTTTCTGGTTGAAAACGCCGTGGTCCTTGAACTCAAATCCGTGGAGTCTTTTCAACCGATTCATGAAGCCCAGTTGTTAACCTATCTAAAGCTTGGCGGATGGACTATCGGTTTATTACTCAACTTCAACGTGCCGCTACTGAAGGATGGAATTAAGCGCATTGTCCTTAATTATAAGGATTTCTCTGCGACTTAGTTGTCTTAGGAATTTAGGATTAATTTCACCGCAGAGGCGCAGAGGTCGCAGAGAAGAAAATGAGTGTAATAAGGTTATGATAGAGAATCATGGCAGCTGATATTTTGTTCCTACTAAAGATTTCTCTGCGTGCTCTGCGCCTCTGCGGTGAATAGTGGAAATCTGCGAACGTAATTTATGACCTGGCGACTTGGTGACTAGAGAGCTTGTTTATGAAACTTTTTAAAATTGGCATATTTTCAACGCTTCTGTCTGCCGCGCTTGCGGGCGGCTCATATGCGGCGGATATCTCCACGCATACGTTCTTAAACTGCAATCTGCCGGATACGGGGCAGGCAGCGAGTTACACGGCGACCTTCGGCGAGGACCATGATTACCAACCCACCGGGTCCCGGCCGGGTTATGCTATATACAACCCGGTCGGGGTTTCCTCTGTAACTGTAGATAACCGCACCGGGCTTATGTGGGTGACAAATCCCAATGACGCAGGTATAGGCGGGACTTATACCTGGGAGAACGCGATAACGGCGTGTGAAACCTCAGTTTATGCGGGGCACACGGATTGGCGTCTTCCGAACATCAAGGAGCTTGTGAGCATAGTGGACTATAGCAGGCAAAGCCCCAGCATAAATACCACCTATTTTCTTAACACACAGAGCAGCTATTACTGGTCGTCCACCACCTACGCCTATATGTCGAGTACTACCTTCGCGTGGGACGTGACCTTCCTCAGTGGCGGCATGGGCAGCGGCGGTAAGACTGACGTCAACTTCGTCCGCTGCGTGCGTGGGGGCCCGTGAATCGGGGATTTGGTTATTTGCAGGATTGTTTTTAACAGTAATAATTAAACACTTATTATGTGACGGGGAAAAGGAGGTATCATGCCGGTTCTATCAATGTTTTACGGGATTATTATCAGGATGTTCCACTTTGACAGGGATAAACATAAAGCACCCCATATTCATGCCCAGTATGGAGATCAAAATGCGGTAATCGCTATTCCAGGAGGGCGTGTGTTAGGGGGCAATCTCAAGCCCGCCAAGTTGCGGCTGGTACAGGCGTGGATCGAAATTCATAAAGATGATCTGATGGCTGATTGGAAACTGGCCGTTGAAGGTCAGAAGGTCTTCAAAATTCAACCCCTGAGGTGATGAAATGACTCCGCAAATCGCAAAGGTAGAGATAATGCCGGGATACAAGCTTTATATCAGCTTCGGCAACGGGGAAGCCAGGCTGTTCGATATGGGGCCTTATCTGGATAAAGGAGTTTTCAAAGAGCTCCGCAATGAGGTCTATCTCAAAAAGGTCCGTATTATTTCCGGCGGCATAGACTGGCCCCACGAGCAGGGCTTGAGCGCAGACACACTATATTACCGCGGAGTTCCCCCCAAGAGGGGAAAAAGGCGGTAGGAAAAACGCAGCAGGAGCCTTTGTACAAATTATGAACGGTAAAGCGGGGAACAAATTTGAAGGCTGGCGGCGGGCGATGGCGTCCGCGGCGCTGGCTTTTGCTGTTTTTCCGCTGCTGGCCGCTTCAGCGGGGGCCGGCGTGCCCAAATCCTCCGGCACTATCGAGGTAAAAAGGCGGCAGGTGCCTTTTTCACATTGCGTGATTTATGGTTTATAATTCAAGTGAGAAGCGAATAGCTTCGTTTAACTGTTTTTCCTGCTCCGATGTCAGCAGCCCCAGCCGTTTTATAAGGCGGGATTTGGGAATGGTATGAATATTATCACAGTTGACAACGCAGGGCCTGTCAAGCCCGTTTTCTTTGCCCAAAGCAACTTCGCAGGGAATCCCGCGGATTGTGCTGGTAACTATTGCGGCCACAAAGGAGGTAAGGATGGAATATGCCTGATCGCGGGATATGAGAATAATAGGCCGGTTTTTTATCGGAGGAGGGAAATCGGCAAGCCATATTTCACCGCGTTTCATTTCCAATTCTCCGGGACTAGCGTTTCCGGCGCAAGCCTCATAAAGGCCTCGGATTCGGCTCCGGACGGTGGAAATTTCCGATACCCCTCTTCATACCGCCGCATCTTATCGGCTTCTATCTCGGATTGTGCGAGTCTGTTTATTGCTTCGCGTATGGCCGCGCTCCGCGACAATTTAAACTGCTTTTGGAAACCGCACAGCAGTTTAAAAGACTCCGCCGGAAGACTGACGGCAAATTTATGTGAATGTGTATGCATAATTACTAGCCTATGGCTGTGCCGTATCAGGAGCTATGCTCATCAGACGGCCTCCGGTAATACTTTAATAATACTATAGTATACCATACATGGCGCGTTTTTGCAAGGAGGTATCAGGAATTCCGGTGACAGTATACTTAATAGAGAAAAGGCAGCAGGAGCCTTTGTACAATTATGAACGGTAAAGCGGGGAACAAATTTAAAGGCTGGCGGCGGGCGATGGCGTCCGCGGCGCTGGCTTTTGCTGTTTTTCCGCTGCTGGCCGCTTCAGCGGGGGCCGGCGTGCCCAAATCCTCCGGCACTATCGAGATCACCGACGACCTGGCCGCCGGGTTTGCGGGGTCTGTGGACCTGAAGGGAGGGAATATTGTTCTTTCTGGGTCGCTGGGGCAGGTGGCGGTTTCTGGGGCCTCCGGCTCCGGCAAGGAAGTTGAAAGCGGCTATTTCTCTAAGTATGTCTCAACCCCGGCTACACTTGGCACTGGCGCTTCTTACTCGTCTTCGGCTACTGTAATCGGCTCCGCGGCAGCCTATCCCAACCCGTCAGCTACCCTTTACGAGATACAAACCTCCAGCGCTCCGGATTTCAGTGGAGTACTGATCTACGCTTCTTCCACGGCCTGGCCCGCGCCTTTAACGGGGCTTTCCGGCAACACCACTTATTACACGCGGCTGAGCGCGCTCTACATGGGCGAAGACCCTACCCCTTACCCCGCCACGCCCATGTCCTCTTTTCTTACCCTGCCGGCGCTGCCTGTGCAGGTTGGGTTCTCTGATGTGTTCGCTTCCAGCCTTACTGTCACCTGGAGTGCCAACACTAATTCCCCTGCTACGCGCTACAGTGTGCATATCTCCCAGCAGATTAACTTTGACGTGGGGTCTTATTTTACCACCTATGCTTCAAGCTATACTTTCTACGGCCTCCCGCCGAACGCCACTCATTTCGTGCGGGTTAAGGCCATAGGCTCGCTGGGCGATGAAACGCCCTTTGTCCTGCTCGGTTCTACCATAACCACCGCGGCCACTCCCGGCGCCACGGCGCCCTGCGCGGTAAGTTCTACAACTATAACCGCCTACTGGTCCGATAGCGGTAATTCTGCCGGCACGCAGTATATTGCGCAGGTCTCCACCAACAACTTCTCCACCATAATGGCCTCCTCGCAGACCATCAACACCTATGCGCTGTTCGACGGGATGTTACCGAACACCACTTATTACGTGCGCGCGGCTTCACTTAACGCCGCGGGCAATCTCAGCGTGTTCGGCGTGTTGCCAGACGCGCTTACTTACGCGGCCCCGCCGCTTAAGAATCCAGTCAGCTTCCCCTACGTGGACGGCTTCTCGGTTACAGCACAATGGCTGGCCAACCAGAACCCGCCGCAAACGCAATACCTGGCCGAGGTCTCCACGGCCGCCGATTTCTCCGCCGCCTCGGCGATAGTGCCGGGGTGGGCCGCCGGGGTTTCGGTATCGGCTAACGGGCTTAATCCGCTTACCCTTTATTATTTCCGCGCCAAGGCGCGCAACGCCGCCGGCA
Organism: uncultured Elusimicrobia bacterium; assembly: GCA_903917735.1. GTDB lineage: Bacteria > Elusimicrobiota > Elusimicrobia > Elusimicrobiales > UBA9959 > UBA9959. Next base: position 19,837 of record CAIXBR010000085.1, read on the forward strand.
TAGAGGCGGCTTACGAATACCTGGGTTCCACCCGCACCCTTACCGGCGTGGATATTTCCTCGCCGGTGATTACGAACCACCAGGGGGGTGGGGACGCTAACTGGCGCAGCTCCAATACCGCGGTTTACAATGTGGACCTGGCGGACGCCGGCGGCTCTTCTCTGGTGAAGCTGCAGGTGCAGGCCTCTACCGGCCCCGCCGGCACAGGGACGCAGGCCTTCCCCTGGCGCGAAGTCCTTACCAATATCAGCGCTAATTCCTACACCGCCGGCTGGGGGCTTACCTCCGAACAATGGGGCCTGCTGAAGTCCGGCACCAATTACATTTCAGTGCGCGCCTACGACGGAGTTGGCAACTACGGCGAGCTGGACGACGCTTTCTACGTGCTTAAGGACACCGTGCCCCCCACCGTCACCGACAACCAGCCGCTGGAAACCGTCTGGCACAGTTCGGACACGGGCGCCTACCTGGTGAATTTTAACGACGCGGAGGGCGGCGGGGGGCTGGCGGCCGTTGAATACAGCGCCAGTTATACTGCGGGCGCCGGCAACGGGAGCATTGTGCCTTGGACGGCTATTATAACGCCCCAGCTGACTCCCGGCGCCACCTATTATAACGGGCCCTGGGCGCTGAACTTCGGCGCGCTGCAGAGCGGCGTCACCAACTATATCTCGGTCAGGGCCAGGGACATGGCGGGGAATATCGCTTCGCTTACCGACGCTTTCCTGGTGCTTAAGAAGGTGAGCGGGCCGGCGGTAAAGATAACCGCCCCGTATGCCGCCTTCCATTCCGCTCTGGCGGTTATAGCGGGTACCGCAAAGCCCGTGCTTGATTACGCTATCACAGGCACCGAGATCACCATACAGCGTACCTCCTCACCCGCCAATTATTGGAACGGCACGGACTTTACCGCAGCCACCCCGGTGTGGTTTAAGGCGTCCGGCCAGACAGCCTGGACTTATAACGCCTCGGCTATTCCCTGGGCCAACGGCGCCGCCTACCAGGTGGTGGCCCGCTCAAGCGATACAGCGCTGAATTATTCCATCCCTTACGCCACTGCCCCTTTTACCTTCGACACCAGCGCGCCTTCGGCGTTCATCTCCACGCCGGCCGCCGGTCCCTTTGTGGAGACCCCGGCGCTGCTGGCCGGCACCGCGCAGGATCCCTATCCCAACTCCGGAGTTTCTTACGTAAAGCTTACCCTGCAGCGCCGGGCCGATCTTAAATGGTGGAATTTCTTTACCAGCGTCTGGGGAACGGTTCCCGTCTCCACCATGGTCGCCGGCGGCGGCTCCTGGAGCTTCTACCCGGACGCCGCGCTGCGGGGAAACCTGCTTAACAGCGGCACCTATTACGTCTACGCTGTGGCCAGGGACAACGCCATACCGCCGAACGAATCCCCCGCGGGGCTCTACGCCTCCACCTTCACCGTGCGCGACACCGTGCCGCCCGGAGACATTACTGTTTCCTCGGCGGCCGAAGGCCCGCTGCCGGGCCGGTTGCTGGCTTCCTGGGTAGCGCCCGGCGACGACGGCTATTCTTCCGTGCTGGCGCAGGGCCAGTTCGCCATCAATTATTCCACCTGGCCCGGGGCGGTTTTCAGTACGGCGGCGGCGCAGGTGCTTATTTCCACCGCCGGCGTGGCGACGGGAACAACGCAGTTCTACCTTATTTCCGGCCTGCTCCCGGGCGTCACCTATTACCTAGCAGTCTGGACAGCCGACGAGGCCGGGCTGTGGTCCGGGCCTTCGCCGCTGGTCTATGGCCGGGCCGGGGAAAGACTGTCCGACGCCATCGCCGGCAATGTGCGCACCACTTCCGGCCAGGGCGTTACCGGCGTTATTGTGGAGGCCATAGACCGCGACCTCGCCGTGGTGAAAACGGTCTACACCGTGGACGACGGCAGCGGTTCCTTTATGCTGAGCGGCCTGGACGAGGGCATATACCGGGTGCAGGCCACTTGGATAGATAACGGCTTCGCCAGTTCCGTGGCGTCGGACCAGATCCCCACCGGCTACGCGGAGGTGGCTTTTACGCTCTCGGTGGATTATGAGCTGGCGAGCATAGGCGGGGAACTGCCGGCTTACAGTGTGAGCGCGCTGCAGACCGGCGGCCGCTACGTAGCTAGCGCGGCGGCTGTCTACGTAGAGCTTTACCAGCGCAACCGGCTTGTGGCGGTGGCGCCGTTGGGCGCGGGCGGGCGCTTCCTTATAAAGAACCTGCTGCCGGGCAGCTATGCGCTTAAGGTGCCGGACGGCACAGGCGGTTATAAGCTGCTGCAGGTTAAACTGGCCCCGGGCCAGAACCTGATCATAAACCCGCTGGGCGAGTTGTTAAAAGAGGACAAGGTTTACGCCTATCCCAACCCGGCCGGGCGCAGGGTTACCTTCCATATAGAAAGCGGCCAGTCCTCGGTGACCAAGCAGATCACTGTATTCGATATCACCGGGCGCGTGATAAAAGAATTTAACGACGCCGATTTCAGCCCTGGCAATAAAGTCTGGGATAAGGTTTGGGATATACCGCCGGGCGTGGCCTCCGGAGTTTATCTGTATTCCACGCGCGTAAAGTTTGAGGCCACCGGCGAGTACATGAAGACGATAAAGAAGTTCGCGATAGTCAGATAACAACGCTAGAAAGGAAGAGGTTATTATGAGACTTTTAAGATATTTCGTTCTTGCAGCCGCGGTCATTTCAGCGGCGCCTTCCGGTGTAAGGGCCGCGCTTACAGCGGGGGGGGCGGCCGCGCTGGACGGCTCGGGCAACTTGCGCACCACCTTCACCAACGTGGAAACCATCGCCCTGCGCCAGCAGGTGTTCAATTCTGTAGCCAGCGCCGCCATGATACAGTTCACTTTCACCATCTACAATCCCTCCGGAGGCGCCGTGTTCCACCACACCGGCAATTCCGCAAGGGCCGTGTTGGGCAATTCCAACAGCCAGATAGCCGGGCTGGCCATAGCCACTTTTTATACCGTGCCGGGAGTTTACAAATTCCGCGGCGAGGCGGTGCTGGGCACCGACCCCGCGTTAGTGCAGGATGTGTCCTTCCAGATCTCTTCGCCCAACATAAACCTGGTCTACCCTCCCTACGGCGCGCTTGGCCTTACGGACAAGCCGCTGACCTTCCGCTGGATAGCCAGCGGGGCCAGCACTTACAAAATAACAGTGGCCGACAACGCCGGCCTTTACAACCCGCTGCACGAGGACACGGTTACCGGCGCCGTTTACACCTATCCGGAAAATCCTACGCAGTCGCGCGAGCAGCTTGTGCCCAACCAGGTTTATTACTGGAAGGTGTACGGCCTGGACTCCTCGGGGAATAAAATAGCGGAAAGCACGGTTTACAGCTTTTCGCTCAAAGCCCTGGCCGCCTCGCAGTCGCGCGATGTGGCGGTGACGGCGCTGGTCCTTACCGATACGGACGCGGATTTTTCGAAGCCGCTGCATTTCCGGGCTGTGGTGCAGAACACCGGCGGCACCAACGAGGCCAGCATCTCTATCAAGATGACCCTGAGCGGCCTGCCCGCGCAGGATTCCCCCAAGAACATAGGAATGCTTAATTCCGGCGAGAGCCGCGAGATACCGTTCACGGCCTTCATGCCTGCCGGCCAGACAGAAGGCCTGGCAGTGGCCTGCGTGGATATTTTTGACGACAATATCCCCGATAACTGCAAGACCAATCTGGTTACCAAGGCTTCCGGATCCGGGGCCCCGGCCGTGGCGGCCGCCCCAGTAGAAACGCGCAACCTGTCTTATCAGGAGATCTGGGACGCGGTGGTTAGGCGCCTGGGGCCGGACGCCGCCAAAGCGCTGGACGGCTACACTTTTGACAGTATCGACTGCGCCGACTGCACCGCCGCCGAGCTGAACGACATGATCCTGTCGCTCATAAACGGCAGCGCCAAGCTGACCGGGGCTACGGTGACCGGCATCACCTCTCCGCCGCAGACCGTATCGCTGTCCACGCAGACGGCGAAGAAGCCCGAAATAGAGGAAGAGAAAGACCTGGACGTGGAAATGGACACGGAGAAGACCAAGGATTCGGAGTGGGGCGGCTACACCACCGGCGCAAGCGGGGCGGAGCCCTCCTTCTATACCCTCACCAGCCAGAAAGCCTGGGAGAAGGTGTGGAGCATGCTTTCAAGCGAAAAGGCGCCCAGGGTGGACTTCAGCCAGAAAACCATCATAGGCATTATAGCCGGCACCGGGAACAAGGCCGACACCGTAAGGATAATCGCGCGCCGTCCGGTAGGCGACACCACGGTGTTCGACTACTACATGACCGAATCCGCGGGGCAGAATACCGCCGCGCCGTATGTCTTCAAGACTTTCGAAAAGGTAGACGGGAAGGTGGATTTCAAGCGGATAGACGTGGGCGGGAAGTGACGGCCGGCAGCGGACGGTAAAATTGATGAAGGAATATTTATGAAACCGCACAGGAAATTCATGTCAGCGCTTTTCGCGGCCTTTGTGATGTGCGCCGCCCCGGCGGGCGCGCGCGCGGCCGACAGCTCCGCGGCGCAATTCTTACGGCTTGGTTTCGGAGCGCGCGCGCTTGGGATGGGCGAGGCTTTCACCGCCGTGGCGGACGACGCCTCTGCGCTGTATTACAACCCGGCGGGCTTGGCGCCGGGCGCCGGGCCGCAGCGGAAAGCCGCGCTGTTCTCGCACGCCTGGCATATACAGGACATGGGCGTTTCCCAGGCGGCTCTCCTGTCGCGGCCATGGGGCTTCGGCCTTACCTTTTTTTCCGCCGGGGATATGGAGGGAATGGACCTTAATCAGAACCCCACCGGCACTTTCACCGCCAGCGACGTGGCCTTCTCCGCCGGGCGCGGCTTCGCGCTGGGCCCCCTCAGGGCCGGCGTGGCGCTGAAATATATTTCGCAGAAGATAAAGGACAGTTCAGCGCACGCTGCGGCGGCCGACCTGGGCCTGCTGTACCAGCCGGAGGATTCCGCGCTGAAATTCGGCGCGTCGCTGGCCAACCTCGGCACCAAAATAAAATTCAAGACGGACTCCTTCCCGCTGCCGCTTACGCTAAGGGCCGGGGCCTCAATGGCTTTCAGGGGCTTCCCATTGCTCCTTGCCGTGCAAGCGGACTTCCCCAACGACTCCGGCGCTGCGCTGCGCCTTGGCGGCGAGTACTCGGTTACGGGGGCGCTGAAGCTGAGGCTTGGCTACAAGACCTCTTCCTCTTCCGACAGGGACGCCATACTCGGCACCGAACTAGGCGGCTCCGATTCCGGCGTCTCAAGCCTTTTCGGTTTCTTCGCCGGGGTGGGGCTTTCCATGGGGGATTTCTCGCTGGATTACGCGCTGTCCCCTTACGGCGAGCTGGGCAACGCCCACAGGGTTTCCATGGGCATGAAGTTTTAAACGGGCTAAGAATAAGTCTGTCCGTTAGGTTAGTTTCGCAGAGGTTTTTTTCAGTATAATTACAGAGATAAAAAATGAGACCGAACGTCCGCTCCACGCGCCGCCCTTTACGCTTTAACCTGAATCCTTTGCGTTCTTCCGTTATTTTCCTGTTCTTCGCGCTTTGCTTTTCTCCCTTTACGCCCCCAGCTTACGCCGACGGGACGGCCAGCCTGCAGTTCACCGTGGCCGCCCCGGACCCCGTAATGGCGGGCGACCAGATAATGTTCCAGACGCTGGTGGTGAACACCGGTTCCTCCAAATGGGAGGCCGGCCATTATTACTGGGTGGCTGAGATCTACTCCATTGAGGGCGACGAAAAGAAATTCGTAACGCAGACCGACCCCGTCAGCCCGCCGGAAACCGTGCAGCCGGGCGCCGCCCACGGCGTGCAGATCCCCTTCCTTGTGCCGGAGATGTTCAGCGGCCGGCGCCTGCTCTACAGGGCTTTCCTGGTGGTGGACGGCAATCGCCTGCTTGAGACCGATTACAAGGGCTTCCAGGTGATAGAGCGCGAGGTAAAGCCGCCGCCCGGGCAGGAGATGAAGGTGGGAGGGGACGTCTCCTTCACCTACAAGAACGCAAGCCAGGACGGCTGGGGCCACAGCCAGGGCATAACCTCCGCCAACATCGTCGGCAAGGTGAAAGATTCCTCGTTCCTTTTCAACACCTACCTGGTGCATACCTACCACCGGCCGCTAACGCCCACCCTGATCTTCCTGAATTACTACGCCCCCTGGGGCACTTTAAGCGTGGGCGACGTGTCCTCGTCCCTGACGCCGCTTTCCATGGACGGGCAGGGCATGCGCGGCGTGGCTTTTGAACGGACCAGGAATAAGCTCACCTGGAACGCGCTGGTGGGGCGCATAGTCGCGCCGGAGGAACCCACGCTAAACACCGCCGGCCGTTATGCCCGCAATACCGGCGGCTTCAAGGTCACCTACCAGGCCAGGCCGACACTGCGCATCTCGGCGGATTCCGTACTCAGCCGCGACGATGAATATTCCATAACGCAGGATACCCTCCAGGTGTCCGCCCTGAAGCCGCAGCAAAGCTTTGTTTACGGCGCCATGGCGGAGTGGAAGGCGCATCCCAGGGTAACTTACACCGGGGACGTGCAGGCCAGCGCATACAAGGCGGACATGGATGCGGCCGCGGTGAAGAACGGCACTGCCTGGAGGCAGGAACTTAAGTGGCGCGGGGAGCTTTTGACGGCCAGGGCGGCTTATTCGGAGGTAGGCACCAAATTCGTTTCTTTCGCCAGCCCGTCGCTTATTCCCGACAGGAAAACTCTGGACGCCGAGGCCGGCGTCCCGCTGGCAAGCTGGAGCAGCCTGGCCCTGACCTACAATACCTATACGGACAACCTGGCGAAAGACCCCGCCAAGACCACCACACGCCAGACGCAGGCCAGCCTTTCCAACACCACTAGGGTGTTCAGCGGCACCATGCTGACGGCCTCATATATGTCCAACACGGCGCTGGGCCAGCCGGCTACCGTGCAGAACAACAAGACCACCACGATGAGCTTCTCGGTGCTGCAGCCGCTGGGCGTCCATAACCTGACGGGGTCCTTCCAAAGCAGCGCCTTCGCCGACAATACCGGTTTCTCGCATAACCTGAACACCTCGCTTATTTCCATAAGCGGCTCCTTCAAGGTTTCTCCGCAGATGTCGGCCTCGGCGGGTTTTGTGAACTCGAACACGAAGGACCAGTTCGATTCCTCCAGCGCCAAAAACAACACTATAAACGCCAACGTGGCCTACGCCGTGCCGGGCCGCGCGATGGCTTTTCAGTTCTGGACTTCGCTGTCTTCCGGCAGCAACAATTCCGTTACGCTGCCGTCCAAAACCGGCACGCTGTCCCTTAACCTTGAGACTACCTGGCTTAAAAGCCGGAGTTCCAAGATCACTATCGGCGCGGGCATGATCTCTAAAACGGACAAATACAACCCGGCCGTGGCGGGCACGGAGCTGAACCTGCTTACCAGGTATAATTATTCGTTCTGAAAATTAGTTTTTACTTTCCGTTTCAGGCCCGGCCTCTCGATGTTTCTTCTTTGAGCGGCGCGCGGTTCTGTGTCTGGGCTGGGGCTGTGAGGCTTCGGCGGGGGCCGCTTTATCCAGCGCCTCAAGATATTCCTTCAGCTGCGCGTCATCGGGGGCTATTTCCAGGGCCCTCTGCCAGGAACTCCTGGCCTGCCGGTAGTCCTTCAGCTGCAGGTAGGCCGAGCCGAGGCGTTTCAGGGCGATAACGTCTTCCGGCTCCAGCCGGAGAACGCCCTCGAGTTCCTTTACGGCCAGGTAGAATTTGGAATCGTAGATCTGGTCCAACGCCAGCTTCTTCTTGTGCTCCAGTATGCCGGTATTTTCCGGCTTCGAGTCGTTCAGCTTCAACTGCGGCGCTTCTTCCTCCAGCGCGGCGACGAGGCCGGAGAAAGCCCTGTCGTGGGGCGCCAGCTCCATGGCGTAGCGCAGCGCGTCGTAGGCGAAAGGTAGGTCCTCTTTTTCGCCCAGCCAGGAGGAGATACCTTCCGCGGCGGTCTTCCAGGCTTTCGACGAGGCAGGCCGGGCCGCAACGATAGCGGAGATCCTGCGCAGCCTGCCCTGCATCTTCAGATAGTAAGGGTTCGTCGGGTCGGTGGGCAGCAGCTCTTCCAGTTTCAGCTGCGCGTCCGCGTAGCGGCCTTTTTCCAGCAGGCGGAGGAAAGAGCTTTTCAGGCTGACCGAGGAGCAGGCCATTTTCTTGCGGGCCTCCTCTATCATGTTCTTCGCCGTAGTCTGCCTGGGGTCGGATTGAAGCACCAGGTTCCAGTACTCTATCGCTTTCTGGTAGTCGCCCGAGACATAGAACCCGAAGGCCTTGTCGTAATAACCCTTTACCTCGGAACTTTCGGGCTGCGCCGCGGCCCGGGCGGCACAGCACAAGGACAGTATTGCGATCAGGAGGCAAGCCCTCATGATTTCACTTCCTCCGCCTGGCGCATTATTATTATCTCTATCCTGCGGTTCTTCAGGCGGTTGGCGTCGTCGGTGTTGGGGGCGGCCGGGCGGAACTCACCGTAGCCGAAAGCCGCTATGCGCGCGGTGGGCACGCCTCTTTTTACCAGATAGTTTATTACGGAAAAGGCCCTCATAATGGAGAGTTCCCTGTTAGAGGCGAATTTGTGGCCCAGCATCCGGGCGGAGTCGGTGTGGCCTTCCACTATAACGCTGTTCTCCATTTTTATCAGGCTGGCGGCCACCGGGTCCAGCACTTCCTTGGCGGAGTCCTTGAGGTCAGCCGAGCCTGAGTCGAAAAGGATGGGGGAGGAAAAAGTTAGCTTTATGCGGGAGGTGGTCACCTCCAGGCCCAGGCTGCCTTCCTGTATCTGTTTCTTCAGGTCGGTCTCCACCTGCTTGGTGGCCTGCATCTCCTTTACCTTTTTATCCGCGCTTTTCACGCCCAGCTCCTTCTGCAGGTTCGCTATGGCGCTCTCGTAGTCGGACTTCTTCATGTTGAAGGAAAAGACGTAGAGCGCCAAAAAAAGGATCACCAGCGAGGACATCAGGTCCGCGTAGGGCACCATCCAGAGCTGCGTGTTGTTTTTATGGTCGCTCATTTGCGCGAAACTATTATCTCTATCCTTCGGTTCAGGGCCCTGCCCCTGGCGGTATCGTTGGAGGCCACCGGGCGGTTCTCGCCGTAGGCGGCGGCTATCATCCGCTCCTGCGGCACCGCGTACTTGGCCGCCAGCAGGTCCACCACGGCGTTGGCGCGCGCGGCCGACAGCTCCCAGTTGCTGGCGTAGTCCCCGGACTTTACCGGGACGCTGTCCGTGTGGCCTTCCACTATTATGTCGTTCGGGAGCTTGTTCAGCACATACGCAACCGGCCCGAGCACTTCGGAGGAAGAGGCGCCGAGCTTCGCCTTGCCGGAGGCGAAAAGCACCGGTGCCGCGATATTTATCTTTATCTGCTTGTCGGTGATCTGCACCTCGGCCATGTCTTTCATGCCGGCCTTATAAAGTTCCTCGGCCAGCTTTCTGGCCACGTCCGCTTCGGTAAATTTCTGCACTACTTCTTCGGCCTTTTTCTCTTTCTGCTCCTGCGCCTTGTTCTTGTCGAAGCCGCTCATGAAAATAGCCTTGGCCTCGCTTTCCGGCTGGATGTTGAAGACGTAAAGTATCAGGAAGAAAAGCATAAGGTTGGTCATGATGTCCGACAGCACGACCAGCCAGAGAGGATTTTCTTCCGCGCGCTTTGAGTAGCGCTCTATGAAAAATTTCATTTTGCGACAGCTTTAGCCTTGCGTCTGAGGGCCAGCGACAGGTAGCCCTCGAGTTTTTTTGCCACCAGCCAGGGCACGTCGCCCTCGTAGATGGAGAGCACGCCCTTGGCTATGATCTCGCGGCTGAGGATGTCCTCGTCGGAATGATAGCCGAGCTTGCTGGCGATGGGCAGGAACAGGAAGTTCGCCGAGAAGATGCCGTAGAAGGAAGCCGTCATGGCTATGGCCATGGACGAGCCCATCATCTGTGGGTTCTGGATGTTGCGGAGCACCTGCACTACGCCTATCAGCGTGCCCAGCAGGCCGAAGATGGGGGCGAAGGTGCCGGCCGAGTTAAAGACGTTGGTCTGCTGCTGGTGGCGCAGACGCGTGGTGTTAATATCGTTCTCCATGCGCTCGCGCAGGATGTGGATATCCACTCCGTCCAGCATCATCTGGCAGGCGTCGGTCAGGAAGGGGTGCGGCGAAGTGTGGAGCTCGCCGGAGAGGGAGTCTATGCCGTTCTTCTTGCCGATCTCGGCGAAGCGCACGATGGTGCGTATCAGCTCGGAGATCGGGGGGCGCTTGGGTGGGAACAGCACCATCATGAAAGAGGATTTGGTCCACTTGAGCGAGGCCCACGGGTAGGCTATCATGACGGAACCCATGGTGCCGCCGAAGATAAGGACGATGGCTTCCCAGTTGAGGAGGAACCTTAACATGCCGCCGGCGGAAAGCACGAAGACTATAACCCCGACGCCAAGTATACCGCCGAACAATGTCATCAAGTCCATTTTGGTTTACCTCTTGCCCGCTTGAATTGTGCCGCTGGTCCCGGCCGGCGGGTTCAGAGTTTTGGCGTCCCAGGCCTTCAGCTTTTCCAGAATGTCCTCTGAGCCGGCGGCGGGCGCGGGTTTGGCTCTGGGCAACTCCGGGGCCGGCTTGGCCGCTTCCGCGGGGGCCTTGGCGGCAGGGAGAGTGCGCTCTCCATGTTTGGGCGCTGCGGGATCGGCGTGGGCCGCAGCCAGCTTAGGCGCCGGCGGGGGAGGGGGCTCGGGTTTGGGCGCCGTGAGCGCTGCGGAAGCCGAGGCTGGCTTAAGCTCAGGGGCGGGTATCTCCGCGGGCTTGGCTGCAGGAAAGAGAACTTCAGCCGGCTTAGGAGCGGCGGAAGCGGCGGCGGCATAAGGTTTAAGCGTGATAAGGCCTTCCTTTATCATCTGCCTGATCGCCTCCACCACCTTGGCGCGGTCGGCCTTGTAAACCTCGGCGGGAAGGTCCCGTGTTAGGTCCAGCTCCTGCTTGAAGCGCTCCTGCATGCCGCCCGCAAGTTTGGAAAGGAAAACCTCGGAGTAAACGGAGCCTTTCAGGGCGGCCGCCAGGATCCGCATGGGCAGCCTGCGGGCCAGCGTCTGGGCCTGAACCGGCTCCATGTTCTGTATGCTGGAGAGCCTTATTATGGAGGAATTAAGTTTCTTGGCCAGGCCCGGGTCAAACTGGCTGAAGGCGGCCAGGGCTTTTTCCTGCACCGCTTCGTCAAGGCCGCTTATTATGTTCACGGCCTTGTCTTCTCCTCCCACTACGTAATCCAGCGAGGAAAGTATTTCCGACTCAAGAGCCCGTATGCGGGCCTCCGGCATAAGCGTAATTCTGGGCAGGGCGGCCAGGGCTTCGGCGCTCCTCGGGTAGAGGGCTTCCGACAGTTTGGAGGCGAAATCGCCCGGCGCGTAACTGAGCACGATGGTAAGGTCCTCGACCGTCCGCGTTTTCATGATGAAGGCGAGGCTGCCAAGGTGGCCGGCATTCAAGAACCAGAAAGGGGGCTTCCTGCCGTCAACCTGCTGCGCGGCGGGGGCTTCGGCGGCGGCCGCTGCTGTCTCCCTGGTCTCAGTTCCGGGTCTTTCGGACTGTTCTCCGGACGCGGCGGCGCTTTTCGCGCTGAAAGCCTCCACGAAGGCCCTAGCGCTCCTTGAAAGCGGGGCTAGAAAAACCGCCACGGTAAACAGCGCCAGCAGGGCCACCAGCACCACCCAGACCAGGCTCCAAAGGTTGGGGGGGACGAAAAGGTCCGCCATGGTCAGCGGCTTGGCCTTGCGGAAATCCATCTTTTCCACGGTCACAAGTTCCTGCCGTTCCGGAGGCAGGCCCAGCAGTCCGGCGGCCAGCTTGCGCGCCAGCTGCGTATCAGCCTCGTTCACCGACCTGTCCAGGATAAGGCTGGCGGAAAGCTTTTTCACCATCGTGAGGCTGCTGGAAATGGAGGCCTCGCCCATCTTTTCTTTTTGAGGGATGCCGGGCATTATTTCGGAGGATTTTTTTTCCTGTTCCTGCAGCTCGGCGGAAATTATAACTATAACGTCTTCCGTGCCCAGGGCTTCGGAAAGGACCATCTGCACCCTTTTTTCCAGGGAATTTTCAAGGGCCAGCTTCGACTCGAGCGAGGACCTGCTGGCCGTCTGCGCGTGCAGCAGAGGGCCCGCGGCGAGCGCCTGCAGGGCCAAAATGGAAATTACCAAGATATGTCTAATCATTCTTAAATCTCCCCCGCGATTAAAAATATATTCAAATCGAATTATATTATAAGAAGGGCACGCGGCACAAGGCGGGAAAATTCAATAAGTCCCGCAATATCTTTCGCGTAACAATTTGGACATTGAAAAAATTTATCATTAGTGTATACTATAAATATCGAACTGGAGCGGGGCCTGCGCCCGGCCCGGTTCCTGCTATGAGAAAGCGGTCCGTCAGTAATATTTTTTTTGCCGCGGCCCTGTTGGCCGTGCAGCCTCTGTGTTCCCCGGTTAGCGCCGCGGGGGCCGGCTCTACGTCGGCCAATTTTCTAAAGATTCCGGTAGCGGCGCTGCCCACCGGGATGGGCGAGGCGTATACCGCCATGGTGGGCCCGGACTCCATACTATACAACCCGGCCGGCCTGGGGCTGCTCAACTATTCTTCTTTTTCCGGATCCCACAACCAGTACCTGGACGGGATAACACAGGAGTATCTGGCCCTCTCCTGGCGCTCCCCGTACGGCAGCATAGCCGCCGCTTTCTCAACTCTTTCCAGCGGCGGCATCGAAGCGTATGACGACAACGATATGCCAGTCGGGAAAACCTCCACCAGCCACCGCATGATGGTCCTCTCCTACGCGCAATCCTGGCCGCATTTCGACCAGGACATCGGCAAGCTGGACCCGATGCTAATCACCCCCGGCTGGACAAGCGTCGAGCCGGTAAAAGATTACCGCCCTAAAGCGTACCGCTTCTCAGCCGGAGCCAGCCTGAAAAAGATCACCGAAAAACTGGGCGACGAGTCCGCGAATTCGTACGCCTTCGACGCCGGGCTTATGCTGGTGCTGCCTCACCATTTCCACCTGGGGGCGTCCGCACAGAATTTCGGCGCCAAGCGGCAATTCCTGGAGGAGGCGTCCGCGCTGCCCTTCGCCCTGCGCTTCGGCCTGGCGAAGGACTTTCATACCATAAACGACGTCATGATCTTTACCGTGGCCTCGGATATGGTGAAATATTCGGACCGGGACTACACGAATTCCACCGGGCTGGAGGTGGACTTCATGCAGATGTTCCAACTGCGCTTCGGGTATAAGGCGCAACGCGACACTGGGTCGCGCATCTGCGGCGGCTTCGGCATGAATTTCGACCGGCTGTCGGACAAGAACGGGCTGTTGCGCGGCGCCCGCTTTGATTATTCCTACCTTGACTACGGCGCGCTCGGACCCACCCACCGCTTGGGAGTGCAGCTCGTGTGGTGAACACCGGTGAACGCCGGCCGCTTTCCGGCTTTCCGCAGCCCTCCACTGCTATTTTGTATAATCCCTGAATATGGATATCGTTAAATATATACAGGCCGCCGCGGCGCGCGTGGATAGTGCACTGCCGGGCGTAGTGCGCGGCCTGCACGGCGCGCATCCGCGCCTGGCCGAGTCCATGGAGTATTCCCTGGCCGCGGGCGGCAAACGCCTGCGTCCGCTGCTGATGGGCGCCTCCTACGAGATCTTCGGGGGGAAAGCCCGCGACATACTGCCGGCGGCCTGCGCGCTGGAGATGGTGCACACATATTCACTGGTGCACGACGACCTGCCGGCCATGGACGACGATGGTCTGCGCCGGGGGAGGCCCACCAACCACAAGGTTTACGGCGAGGCGCTGGCCATACTTGCCGGCGACGCCCTGCTGACGGACGCTTTTACGGTGCTGCTCTCCGCCAGGTACGCTCGCCGGATAAAACCGGAATACGTAATGGCCGCCGCCAGGATAATGGCGCGCCGGGCCGGCGCCGGCGGAATGGTTTCCGGACAGGCTGCCGACCTTGAGGCCGAAGGTTTTCTACGCGGGACGCTTACTCCGGCGCGCAGGCGCCGCGGCCTGGAACTTCTCTCCTACATACACCTGCACAAGACGGCCGACCTTATAACCGCCGCCGTGGAAATGGGGGCGGCGCTGGCCGGCGCCCCCGGAAAAGACTTCAACGCCCTTTCGGGTTTCGGCCGCGAGCTGGGGCTGTGCTTCCAGGTGGCCGACGATATCCTGGACGTGGTGGGCGACAAAAAGAAGCTCGGCAAGAGCGGCAGCGACGCGCGCAACAAAAAGCTTACCTATGCTTCTCTTCTGGGGGTGCAGGGCGCCAGGCGCGAGGCCGGTGAAATGCTCGGGCGCGCGCTGGCCAGTCTGCGGCGCGTCTCCGGCGCGCCCGGTCCGAAGGCCGCCCTTGAAGCTATAGCTGAATTCGCGTATAGGCGGGAAAACTGACATGGCACTTCTTTCAAACATCAGGGGTTCCGAAGACATCAAAAAGCTGAGCGTGGCGGTGCTGCCGGAGCTGGCGGCGGAAGTCCGCGGCCTTATAATCAGCGGCGTCAGCAAAACGGGCGGCCACCTGGCCTCCAGCCTGGGCGCCACCGATCTGATACTGGCCCTGCACTATGTTTTCGACACACCGCGCGACCGCCTAGTCTTCGACACAGGCCACCAGACTTACGCTCATAAAATACTTACCGGCCGGGCCGATAAATTTCACACCATCCGCACACGGGGCGGGCTTTCCGGCTTCCTCAAGCGCTACGAGTCCGAGTACGACGCGTTCGGCGCCGGCCACGCCTCCACGGCCCTTTCGGCGGCGGCCGGGCTTGCGGCGGCCCGCGACCAGAACGGCTCCCCGCACCGGGTGGTGGCGGTAGTGGCCGACGGCGCTATGACCGGGGGCATGGCCTGGGAGGCCATGCAGAACGTAGGGCAGCTGGGCACCGACCTGCTGGTGGTCCTTAACGACAACCAGATGTTCATCTCCCAGCGCGTAGGCCGGCTCGGGAAAATACTTACGAAGCTGCTCACGCTGGGCACCGTGCAGAACGCCGAGCGGGAGGTGGAGCTTTTTCTGAACCGCTTCCAGTTCTGGGGAAAAAAGATACTCCGGGTAGCCAAGCGCGCCCGTGTGATGTTCTTCCCCGGCATGATCTTCGAAGAGATGGGATTTCATTATTACGGGCCCGTCGACGGGCACAATATAGAAGAGCTAGTGGAGGTGCTAGGCTACGTGAAAGGCCTCAAAGGCCCCGTCCTGCTGCACGTGGTAACCAAGAAGGGCCGCGGCTATGAGCCGGCCGAGGATTCCCCTACCGAGTTCCACGGCGCGCCCAGGTTCGATATAGAGACGGGCGAACCTAAAACCACCGCTTCGGCCATCCCCACCTTTACCTCGGTCTTCGGGCGGACTCTGGTAGCGCTGGCAAAAAAAGACCCCAGGATCTGCGCCATCACGGCCGCCATGCCCGAGGGTACGGGCTTAGACCTGTTCCGCGACACTTTTCCGGCCCGCTATTACGATGTCGGCATAGCCGAGGAACACGCCGTTACTTTCGCCGCGGGCCTGGCCGCCGACGGGATGAAGCCCGTGGCCGCTATTTATTCCTCCTTCATGCAGCGCTCCTTCGACCAGATGCAGCACGACGTCTCCCTGCAGAAGCTGCCGGTAGTTATAGCGATGGACCGCGCCGGCATAGTGGGGGAGGACGGCCCCACGCACCACGGGGTATTCGATATTTCGCTTTTCCGGATGCTGCCGGACACCGTGCTGATGGCCCCGGCCGACGAGAACGAGCTGCAGCACATGCTGGCCACCGCTTTCGCCTGCCGCCTGCCCGCGCTGCTGCGCTACCCGCGCGGCAAGGGCTTCGGCGTGGCCATGGACCCGGAGCCCGCCGTACTGCCGCTGGGCAAAGGGCGCCTGCTGTCGCGCGGCAGGGACGTTAATTTCCTGGCCATAGGCAACCGGGTACACCCCGCCGTAAAAGCCGCCGGGCTCCTTAAAGGCCTTGGGATAGACGCCGGCGTGGCGGATATGCGTTTTGTAAAGCCCCTGGACGGGGAGCTGGTCGGGGAACTGGCCGCTTGCGGCCCACTTATAACGGTGGAAGACAACGCGCTGGCCGGCGGCTTCGGCTCGGCGGTGCTCGAGTATCTCAATACCGCCGGCATCGCGGCCGAAGTCCTGCGCCTGGGCATACCCGACGCCTACGTGGAGCAGGGCAAGCCCGAGGAACTGTACGAAGACCTGGGGCTGACCGCCGAGAAAATAGCCGACGGCGCCGCGGCCTGGCTGGGCAAGAAAGATTTGGTGAAAAAAACTGCATCTAGCAACAGGAGCGCGATATGAAAAAAACGGATATGATGAAGCAGGTTTTAAAACTGCGCAAGGCCAAGGCCTACCGCAAGGCCTATCTGGACCCGGAATTCCTCACCCGCGACGAGCTTCGCCCGGTCCGCCTGCAGCTGGAGCTGCAGAAGCCCGAGATGACGCTGGCGCAATACGGTGTAAAGTCCACCGTAGTGGTTTTCGGCAGCGCCCGCATCTGGGACAACGAGCAGTCCGTGGCGCGCGTCGCCAATATCCGCGGCCTTCTGAAAAAGAGCCCGAAGGACCCTGTACTCAAGCATAAACTGGACTCGGCGGAGCGCCTGGAGGCCTCGGCTAAATATTACGAGGTGGCCCGCGATTTCGGCCGCCTGGTCTCCATTACGGACGTGCTGCCCGACCGCAAGCTGGTGGTAGTGACCGGCGGCGGCCCCGGCATTATGGAGGCGGCCAACCGCGGCGCCTACGAGGCCGGCGCCAAAAGCATCGGGCTCAATATCACGCTGGATATGGAGCAGGGGCCCAACCCCTATGTCTCCCCTGAGTTCTGCTTCCGTTTCCATTACTTCGCCATCCGCAAGATGCACTTCGTCATGCGCGCCCGCGCACTGGTGGTGTTCCCCGGCGGTTTCGGCACCATGGACGAACTGTTCGAGGTGCTGACGCTGGTGCAGACCGGCAAAAAGACCAAGCTGCCCATAGTGCTGGTAGGCAAGAAATACTGGAACGACGTCATAAACTTCCCCAACATGGCCAAGTGGGGTTATATCTCCACGGAAGATCTGGACCTGTTATCCTATGCTGAAACCGGCGCCGAGATCCTGGAACATATAACGGAGTTCTACCTGAAACATCCCATGGCTGCCGAGCATCCCATGGCTGCCGGCAAGTAAATGACCTGGAAGGGGCGGAAGGCGGCGGCGCTGGCGGTTTTTACCGCCGGCGCGGCGCTGGCCGCCTCCGCCTTTATAGCCTGGTACCCTCCGCCTTTCACCTTCTCCCTGCTGTATCCGCCTTCCAATCCCCATGTCCTCGACGGGCGTTTTTCTGCGCTGGTCTGCAACGGCGTGCAGTGCCGCCTCTGTCCTTACGAATGCTACCTGCCGGAAGGCGTGCGGGGGCGCTGCAGGGTCCGTCTGAACTATGCCGGGAAAATAAAAACGCTGGTCTACGGCCAGGCCGCGGCCGTGCACCTGGACCCTATCGAAAAGAAACCGGTCTACCATATGTACCCCGGCAGCCTCATCTATTCCCTGGCGGCCCCCGGCTGCAACCTCTCCTGCAAAGCCTGCCAGAACTGGGAAATATCGCAGCTCTACCCGGAGCAGGCCGCGGCCCGCACGCCGGTTCCGGTAGCGCTTGAGATAAAAGTCTCGCCGGACAGGCGCGTAACCGGCCAGCTGCGCACAGAGGACGCCTCTCAGCTTTCACCGGAAGAAGTGGTCAAATACGCGCTGGCTACCCGCTCCAAGGCCGTGGCTTATACCTATTCGGAGCCGGTAGTGTTCTACGAGTACATGTACGATACCGCGGCTCTCGCCCGGCGGGCGGGGTTAAAGAACGTCATGGTCAGCTCCGGCTATATAAACCCCGGCCCGCTGGACGAACTGCTGCCGCTGATGGACGTGGTTAAGATAGACCTGAAAGGCTTCAGCGAAAAATTCTACCATGATTATACGGGCGCCAGGCTGGAGCCGGTAAAGCGCGCGCTGCAGGAGCTTAAGAAAAAGGGCGCGCTTTTCGAAGTGGTGAACCTGGTCATCCCCGGCCTTAACGACTCCGCCGCCGACCTGGACGCGCTTTCGGGCTGGGTGCGTGAGAATCTCGGTGAGAACACCCCGCTTTTCTTCTCCCGCTTCACGTCTAATTACCTGCTCAGCGAAGTCCCGCAGACGCCGGTAGAGACCCTTACGCGGGCGCGCAATATAGCCTTGAAGAAAGGGCTGAAATTCGTCTATGTGGGCAATGTCCCCGGGCACGCGGGGGAAAATACCTACTGCCCCAAGTGCGGCAGGGTGCTGGTCCGCCGCTACGGTTACGCCGTGCTGGAAGACCGCCTTACGCCCACCGGCGGCCGCTGCCCATGGGACGGAACGCGCATTCCCGGGATCTGGTAACCTTCTATGAAAAATATCCTTTTAACTCTGTCCTCCTCCTTGCTGATAGCCGCGCCGGCGGCGGCCAGGGCCCCGGCAGTGGCCGGACAGTTCTACCCGGCGGACAAGACCGAGCTGTCCCGCTTCGCCGACGAGGCCCTGCTGGCTAAAGGGCTGGACCGGCCCGGCGGGGAAATTGTGGCCGTGGTGGCGCCGCACGCGGGCTACGAATTTTCCGGGAAGATGGCCGGTATGGCTTACAAGTATGCGGCCGACAGCTATGACACCGTGGTGATACTGGCCACCGGCCACACGGAGGCTGTTAAAGGCGCCGCGCTGCTGGCCTCGGATTTCTACGAGACGCCGCTAGGCAAAGTCCTGCCGGACCGTGAACTTGCGGCCGCGCTGCTGAAGGCCAGCCCTCTTTTTGAGGACCGGCCGTCGGCCCACGCGCGGGAGCACGCCGTGGAGGTGCAGCTGCCTTTCCTGCAGCGCAGGCTGAAGAAACCTTTTAAGCTTCTGGCCGCCACCCTCAACACTAACGACCTTAAGGACCTTAAAACCATAGGGGCGGCCCTGGCCGCCGCGCTCAAGGGAAAGAAAGCCCTGCTGGTCATTTCCACCGACTTTTCACATTATCCAGCCCACGCGGACGCCGCCGCCTCCGACGGAGCCATGCTGCTGGCGGTCAGGAGCATGGACCCTTCGCTGGTCTGGACCACCGCGCGCATACTGCTGGAGAAAAAGATCCCCGGCCTGGAAACCTGCGCCTGCGGAGAGGCGGCTCTTGAGGCGGGGATGGAAGCCGCGCGGCTGCTGGGGGCGCGATCTTTCCAGCCGTTCAAAATTTCCGATTCTTTCGCCGAGGACCCTGGCGCCTCGGGGCCGGAAAGGGTGGTGGGCTATATCTCAGGGGCTTTCCTCAAATCGGGGCAGGCCCTTGAACTCAGCCTCACAAAAGCGCAGAGGGAAGCGCTGCTTAAGGAAGCCAGGCTCACCCTTGAAAATTATTTCTCCGGAAAACAGCCTACAGCCGGCCTAGAGGCCGACCCGAGGCTGAACCTGCCGGGCGCTGTCTTCGTCACGCTCACCAGGGACGGGGCGCTGCGCGGCTGCGTGGGGACTATAGAGCCCGCTATGACGCTGATGGACGCGGTGCGCTACGGCGCCTTCTCGGCGGCTCTGCGCGACGGGCGTTTTAGGCCGGTTACAAAAGAGGAACTGGCCGGGCTGCGCATGGAAGTTTCCGTGCTCTCGCCTCTCAAGCCGGTTAAGCCGGAAGATATAAAGCCCCAGGTTAACGGTGTGGTCGCCGTCACCGAGGGACACTCGGGGCTTTTTCTGCCGCAGGTCTGGGACGAGATCCCGGGTAAAGAGGATTTTTTAGGAGAGCTTTGTTCACAGAAGGCCGGCCTGCCGAGGGATTGCTGGAAGGACGGGAAAACCCGGCTTTACTCGTTCACCGTGGACGCTTTCAAAGAGTAGCCCTTTTACTTGCCCATACGAATATTCCGCCGGCCAGTGCCCCCGCGGCTGCCAGGCCTGCCAGGGAAAGCGCCCCGCCTATACCGCCCAGCGGGACTGAAAAGGCCGCGGTAACGAAGCCTCCGGCCGCGCCGCCGACAAGGTCCGCGGCGTAAACCGTGCCGGGGATCTCCCCGGCCGCGCGCGAGAAGAAAAAACCCGCTATATAGCCTGAGGCGAAGAGCAGGAGCCAAAGCCCGGTGCCGCCGGCCAATAAAGCCGGTGCGGCCGCCGCGCAGCCGAAAGCGCCGGCGGCAGCGGCCAGCTCCGCCGCGGCGATGCCCGCGCTTGAGCCCCTGCCCACCCAGGCCCCGGCGGCGCTCCCGGCCATGAAGACGGCGAACAAAAGGCCCAGCTCCGGAGCCAGCCGCCCCGTCCCGGCCTGGTAAGCCAGCAGCAAGGCTGTTTCGAAAGCCATAGCCCAGAAGCCCATCAGGAAGGCCTCCCCCGAACGGTTCCCCGGAGTGAATCTGAGCGCGGCCGCCAACCTTGAAGCGGCAAAGAGGGCAGCGGCCCCGATGAGCAGGAGGCCCAGCAAGGCGGAAGGGGAAGCCACCATGGAGAACCAGACCCGCCAGAAACGGAAATAGGCCAGCGGGTTAAGGTCCGTGTTCAGCGGCGCTTTTTTCACGCGCGCCAGTTCTCCCGCGGCCCAGGCGCGCCGGTACGGGTCGAGCATGAAAGGCAGGGCGGACGGCACCACCTCCCTGTTCTTTATGCCGCGCGCGGCGTAAGCCGCGGCCAGCAGGGCCGGGTCCAAAGGGATGCTCCTGCCGGAAGCCAATACGGTCAGACGCGCGCCGGGAATTAATTCCACATAAGGAAAAACTGCCCTGGCGGAGGCCAGCACGCAGGCCGCGGCATAAGCTGTTTCCTTCGGCACGTAATTTTCGGCGAAGGGCAGCTGGAAGACCAGCAACCCTCCGGGGTTAAGCATGGCGGCGGCGCTCCGGAAATATTCCAGCGTGAAATACCTGTTGAGCGCCGCGTTCTCCGGCGAAGGGTCCGTCTGGAAGATGATGCTGTAATACCCGGCCTTATCCTTAAGCAGCCGGGGATCTTTTTTTATAAGGGTAAACCTGTTCCTGTCCGCACGGGTTTCAGTCGCCAGCGTCTCGGCCTTGAACCCGTCGGGCTCGGCTATGTCTACGGCTTCAGGTTCGTGCTTCAGCACTTCGGGGAGCAGGAAAAAAGCCCCGCTGCCCGATAGCAGCGCACGGCCCGACTTTTTCAGGGCCAGCAGCGGGATATGGGCCAGTTCCTCCGGCGACGGGTCCTCCGGGGCGTGCAGCAGGCGGCCGTCCTCGTAGAACGAAAGGTCCCCGCGGCCAGTCAGCGCCAGGCGGGAGGCTTCTGTCTGTATTACGCGCGCCGGTCTCGGAGCGGGAGGCTTAAGCCTCCAGGCCACAGGCGCGGCTGAATTAGCCAGGCCGAAGACGGCCAGAACGCAGGCGGCCGCCGCCAGGCGCATACGGCTGAAAGGCCTGGCGGCGTAAACGCCGCAAAGTAATAGCCCGGGCGCGGCCAGCGCGGCCGCGGCTTCGAGACCGGGGAAATAGAGGAAACAGAAGACCGTGCACAGGCCCGCAGCCGCCGCTCCGGCCGCTTCCATGCCGTAAAAAACCGCCGGCCGGCCGGGAAGAGCGGAACCGGCCGCGAAGCCGTTGGCCAGGCCGGCCGGGAGCGCCAGCAGGAAAGAGCCCGACAGCATTGTGAAAAGGCCGGGCTGGGCCAGCCCCGGCATAAAAGCCGGGGCCAGCCTGGCCAGCAGCAGATTGGCGGGCGCCAGAGCGGCGAAAATTAAAGCCGCGCCGCCGAAACCAAACCGGCCGCCGGCGCGGGAGGCGCCCAGACGGACACCCGCCGCGGTCCAGAAAAGCCAGGACGCGAGCGCCGCGGCCAGCGAAAGTTCGTGGGCGGTGAAGACCTGCGAGATCTCGCGCAGCAGCAGCACTTGCGCCAGCAGGGAATAAAAGCCGAACAGGAAGAACATTGCCATACGATTTTGGCCGTCTGATGGGCATAGCCCTTGATACGGCACCTACACAAGTATTGGCCGCCTGACGGGCATAGTCCTTGATACGGCACAACACAAGTTTGATATTATTATACGAAATGAAAGCTTTAGCGTGGCTTAAGGAAATTTCCGGGGAGAAGGCTGCGGCCGCCGGCGTGTTCGCGGCCCTGGTCTTTATCCCGGTTTTTATTTTCTCCGGCAGGCTGGCGGCGCGGGAAATCAGCCGTTATTACGCGCTGGCCTGGTCCCTGTTCGCCGCAGGCACGGCTTTCGCCATTTCCTGCACCGGGCGGGTTTCTTTTTACCGGAGGCTATTCTTCTCCGTCTCCGCACTGGCCTTCCTGTTCCACTTCAAGCTCGGCCTGGTAAATAACATATTCTGGCCCGCCAGTTTCAAAGCGGCTCCGTTCTGCCATATAGCTATGGCGCCGTACTTCCTGGGCTATCTTTACCAGCAGTATCTGGCCTTCATGAGCGGCGGATGGAAGTTGTGGGGGCCGCTTACGCTTGGCGCGGCCTGGCTTTTTGTTACTCTTGCCATAGGCCGCGGCTGGTGCTCCTGGGCCTGCTTCTACGGAGGGATAGACGACGGGCTTAGCGCTGTCGCGCGCCGGCCGCTTATAAAGTTCGGCGGCTGGGTTTTTAAGCTGAGGGACCTGCCGGCGGCGCTGCTTGTTTTCCTGCTGCTGGCCTCGCTGGCTTATATGCTGCCCGTCTACTGCCTTTGGCTCTGCCCCTTTAAACTTACCGAGGGCTTTATGGACGGAGAAACTTCTGTGCGCAGGGTCCAGTACGCGCTTATGCTTTTCGCTCTGGCGGCGTTGGTTATAGGGCCCCTGCTCACGAAAAAAAGGATATTCTGCTCTTTCCTCTGCCCCTTCGCCGCCTGGCAGGCTTTCTGGGGCCGGCTAAACCCGTTCCGCATCACCGCGGACCAGGGCAAATGCACCGGCTGCATGAATTGCGCGCGCAGCTGCCCGATGACGGCCATAAAAGACGGGCCGGGCGGGAAGGCCGCAATAACGGCCTACTGCAACCTCTGCGGGCAATGCCTGGGGGCCTGTCCGCAGGGCGGCATCAGCTATACAGTTTTCGGGGCCGCCTTCCCGGAGGCTGGGGGGATACTTGGCCGCCTGTTCTCAGCCGGCTATCTTTTTGTTTTTTCAGCGCTGACCCTGGGCGCCGTTTTTTCCTCGCTTTGGGCCCCGGCCGCCATCAGGGACGCGGTGAAGCTGATCTTGCGGTAAGCCTTTAAGCTGTGCGCGAGCGCGCGTAGCTTTCGCTCAGCGGTTGTGCTAATATTTTTGCTTAAGGCAGTATTTTTGGAGGACTAATGAAAGACGGCAAATGGCTTGAACCCCGCCACACCAGCAAGGAAATATTCGAAAAGGATTACACCAAGCTGGACCTGTCCGCTATGGAAGTGAAATGCCCGGGCTGCAAGGATTCTGTGGCGCTGAACCGGAAGAATAATTTAAGCAAGAACGCCGGCTGGTGCAAACGCTGCAACCGCGCCGTGCATATCTGACCAGGGAGATCCGCTGAATTTCCCGGGAAGGCCGGGGGTTTGTATTACCTATGCCCGCACTATTTTCCGAGGGTTTCCTGCTGGGGCTGTCCACGGGCTTTTATTGCCTGGCCTCCTGCCTGCCCCTTCTGGCCCCATATATGATGGCGGAGGGCCGGGTGGCCTGGAAGTTCAACTTCTTTATCTTCCTGGAGTTTACCGGCGGCCGCTTCGCGGCTTACATGCTTTTCGCGCTGCTCGCCACGCTGGCCGGCAAAGCGGGAAACTTCGCGCTTCCGCACTGGGCGCTGCCGGGGGGGATGCTGGCCTGCGGACTCCTTATGACGGCTCTGGCCGCGTTCAGGGTTTCCGGCTTCTCCATTTGTCTGCTAAAACAGAATCTTGACCCTTTTTTTCGCCGTTTGCCCATGGCTTTAGGTTTTGTGACAGGTATAAGCATCTGCCCGCCTTTTGCGGCGGGCTTCCTACGGCTTATGGAACTGGCGGACGTATTGAAGGGCTTTGCCTATTTCGGAGGCTTTTTTTCGGCCACTTCCCTGTTCATTTCCCCTGTGCTGCTGGGAACCCCATGGATAGGGCAAAAGGCCAATGAAATAGGCCGGCTGACCCTCTTGCTGGCCGGCATCTGGTACGTCGTACTCGGCCTTCAGGGATTGCTATAATACTACATGACTTTTCACCTTAGAAAAAAGCAAACGTGGCTGCCTGTTTTAGCTCTCCTGGCGATATCTCCCGCGGTATCGGCCGCGCAGGCGATAAAATCCTTTCCCGCGGATACGCTTAAAGAGGCCGGGCGGGTTTTTGCCGCGCCGTTCACCCTGTCTACGGACGGGGCGGAACTGGCCGGGGCGCTGGCGGCCGCGGGCCTGCTGGCTTACTCGCAGGACAG
The DNA here is from genome assembly GCA_903917735.1 of uncultured Elusimicrobia bacterium. Lineage (GTDB taxonomy): Bacteria > Elusimicrobiota > Elusimicrobia > Elusimicrobiales > UBA9959 > UBA9959. The sequence continues at coordinate 44,205 of CAIXBR010000085.1, forward strand.
CCAGATCCGCCGCATAGCCTTTAAGAACAGGTCCTCTTCGTCCGACGGCCTTTCCAAGAACCTGGAGAAACTGGGCAACGGCGGCTATGACGCTATATTACTGCTGGCCTACGGCGGCGCCGGCAGGCTGGCCGGCAATGTATACATGGAAGATACCGCCGTGCTTGCGGCCGAGTCTTTCCTGGCCGCCAACGCGGCCGGCACGGTATTGAAATACGCCGTGGGGCGCTACCGCCCGTACACGGACGGCGGAAAGGCCCGCTTTGTCCCTTTTAACTTTAAAACCGCCGGGACCTCTTTCCCTTCCGGCCATACTGTAAGCGCTTTCTCCGTGGCCTCGGTCTTCGCGGCGCGCGCGGATTGCGCCTGGATAAAAGTCCTCGCCTACTCTTTGGCTTCGGGCGTGGCGCTGCAGCGAGTTTATGCCGACAAGCACTGGGCTTCCGACGTGCTGGCCGGCGCCGCCATAGGCACGCTGGTGGGGCGGGACGTGGCCCGCGGGGCCGGTAAGGGCTCCGCGCTTACGCTGCTGCCTTCTCCGGCCGGCCTCACCCTGGCTTTAAAATTTTAAAAGCCGACCATGAAGCTGCCCTGCGGTTATGGTTAAAAAATGAAAATAACAGCCGCTGACAGGATATTGATACTGGCTCCCCATCCGTACGATGAACTGCTTTCCTCGTTCAAGCTGATGCGGGACGCCTACCGGGCCGGGGCCGGGGTGAAGGTCCTTTTCCTCACCGACGGTGAGCACAGCCAGCTGGCGCATATGCGCCCGAAGAAAAAGTACGGCCTGGCGCGCAGGGCCGAGGCCGAGGCTGCGCTGCGGCATATCGGCCCGGTCGAATGCGAGTTCTGGGGCCTCCCGGCTTCCGGCCTTACCAAGGCTCTCTCTGCTACCGACACGCTGCGCCGCTTCCGGCTGCTTCTGTCGGCTTTCAGCCCTACTATATTGGTCTCCCCCGTGCCGGGGGAGCTGCATCCCGACCACAGCGCGGCCGCTGTGTTGGCCGAGATCGGGACCGGTTCCATGCCGGAAGGCCGCCGCCCTGTGCTGCTGCGCTACGCCCTCCATCTGGGGCGCCGGTTCCACCCGGAGGAGTTCGGCGTCAGGTTCGGGCTGAGCGGGGAGGAGAAGAAGGAAAAACTGACCCTGGCCGGCTTTTACCAAGGCCGGGGCCGCAGTCTGCGGCGGCTGCTGCCGCGCGCGGCAGACGCGGAATATTTTTCGCGCCTGGACGACGCCGGCGGCCCGCGGCTGACCGCGCTTTTTAACGGGGGCGGCTACGCCTGGTTCAGAACTGATTTTACCTCCCGCCTGCGGCCGGTGCGGTTCACCGCCCTTTATCACGACGGTACGACCTGCGCCCGGGCCGGCTTTACTCTTAACTGGAACAAAACCTCGGCTAAACTGCGCGACCTGGATTCCGGCAGGGTCCTGGGGCATGCGGGCTTCCAGAGATCCTTTAAACGCCCCGGGGGACTGCTCATCCTTCCGCTGAAGGCCGGCTCCGGCCTGGGCTTGCTGGGGGTAAAAGCGTCACGCAGACTGGAATATCTTGACGCCGCAGGTTTTGTGAAAGCCGCCCCGCCGGCCGCCCGGTCCGACCCGTTCACCTGCGTGGTAATACCCTGCCATAATGTAGAGGAGTTCTGCGGGCAGGCCGTAGCTGAGGCGGCACGCTACGCTGACCGCGTCATCGCCGTGGACGACGGGTCCACCGACGGCACACACCTCAAACTTTTAGAAGCGGCTAAAACCGGAAAGGTGCGCGTGATAAAATTCCCCGAGAACAGGGGGAAAGGCGCGGCCCTGCTGGAGGGAATGCGCACGGCCCTTAAGGAAACCGCCTGCGACCTGGTGCTGACCATGGACGGCGATATGACGCACCGCCCCGGTGATATCCCGGCTTTCAAGCGCGCCTGGAGCGAGGGCGGGGAATTTATAATAGGCTACCGCAGTCCTTCGGGCAAGGTCCCGCTCCGCAGACGCCTCGGCGACAATATCATCAACAGCTTTGTGCGGCTGTTCCTGAACAAGGGAGTGATAGATTCCCGGTCGGGCTTCCGGGGTTTTTCCCGGGACTGCGCCGCGGCTATGATAAATTCTCCGGCCGTGCGCGGGAGCCGCTACGAGACGGAAATAGACATGATCTCGGAGGCCCTGAAGGGGAACTGGCGGCTGGCCCAGGTGGAGATCCCTGCCATCTATATCGAGGGCAATAAAAAAGCCAGCTTCAGACCGGTAGCGGATTCTTACCGTATGACCAAAACCTTAATGCTGAACATGTCCGGTCTGCGCAAACCCCGCCGCGGGTCAAAAGCGTAAGAAGGCGCGTTTGTCCCCGGCTCCTTTTACGGCGCTATAGGTTTCCTGCCTATGGCGCTCAATATCCTTAACAAAGATCCAATCCTAACTCTCCGGGGAACGGTCCAGGTTGACTAATGTCATAGGCCCTAGGGCCTATATTGGTATAGGTCCTTTGGCCTTGCGGTTTTTTACTTTTACGTCATATACTTAATATGCAGTTGATTATAGTCAACAACGACCTCAGCGGAGGATTTCAGCATGAAGAAGATACTGCAACTTTCTCGCCTCGCTTCTCTCTCCCTCGCCATACTTGGCACTCTTTCGATTTCCGTTATAGCAGGGGAAAACACTTCTTTTAACCAGCTCCTCAAAGAAATAACCGTTGCAGAGCCGGTCCAGGCTCCGGAGCCCTCTTTGGACAGATCCGCGCCCGCCGCGGACCAGGGCCGCTATTGGGTCACGGTAAAAGCCGCGGACAAGGCCGCCCGCACCCGGCTGCTTGAAGCCGGCATGGATATAGTGGAGATACAAAAGGACAGGGTTTCCGGTTTCGCCGGTCCTTATACGATGGGGCAGCTTTCGAACAAGGCTTTCGTGGTGGAAAGCAAAGTCACTATGGCGGAGTACGCCGCCCGCCTGGACAAAGATTTCCCCACGGCCGACGCCGCCTACCACAATTACGCGGAAACCACGGACCTGCTGAACCAGCTGGCTTCCAAGAATTCCGACATCGCCTCGGTCTTCTCCATCGGCAAGACAACAGAGGGCCGGGATATCTGGTGCCTGCGCATCAATTCCAGCGCCAAGGGCAGTGCCGCCAGCACCAAGCCGGGCGCCTTCTTCCTGGGCAACGTGCACGCCCGTGAGCACCTGGCCAACGAGGTGCCGCTCCTGTTCGCGGCCTGGCTGTTCGACCACAGGAACGACGCCGACGTGAAGCAGTATATAGCCACGCTTGATATTTATATAGTTCCGATGGGGAACCCGGACGGGGTGGAATACGACATAAAGGGCGGCAAGTACCAGTACTTCCGCAAGAACACCCGCATCAACCCGGACAAGTCCGTAGGCGTAGACCTGAACCGGAATTTCGATTCCTGGTGGTGCGAGGCCGGCGCCTCCACCTATCCTAGCGCCGACACCTACTGCGGCCCCAAAGCCTTCTCCGAGCCCGAGAGCCAGCACCTCAGAGATTTCATGCTGGCCCGCAAGAACATCAAGACCCACATCAGCTATCACTCGTATGCCAGCGAGATCCTTTACCCCTGGGGCGGCAGCGACGCGGACGTCCCCAATCTGAAGGATAAGCAGGTGTTCGAGAAGGCCGGCGCCGAGATGGGCAAGATGACCGGCTACCTGTCCCACAAGTCCAGCGAGATGTATATCGCCACGGGCGACAGTTGTGACTGGGCCTATGCGGCCGGAGGGATCCTGGCCTTCACCTTCGAGCTGGAGGGCAGCAACTTCTACCCAGGAGCGGGGATAATCACAAAGACCGTGACCAGCAACATCAAGGCCGCCACCTACCTGCTCAGCATTACCGATAATCCGTACAAGGTAATATAACCGCAAAAAGCGGCGTCAAAAAGCCCGGGACTTCCCGGGCTTTTTTTCTGTCTATAGCTTGCGGTCTAGGCCGGCGTTTTAAGCGTCAGGGTATAGGACTTTATCTTGAAGGCGGGATAATAGGATTCCTTGGCTTTTGCCAGGCCCGGCTTCTCCAGGTCGCTTTCCTTATTGATAAAAGAATAGTTGGGGGGCAGGTTCTTTGCCAGTTCATTGTCCAGGAACTGGTACAACCCTTTTATGTTATCCAGGGCTTTTTCAAAATTAAGGACAAAAACTCCGTCCGAAAGCCGCGAGCCCAGGGCGAAGCCCGTGATCTCGCCGTCGATGCGCGTCAGTACCCCGTTCATCTCAAGCAGGTCGAAATTCTTCAGCGCGTTCACTATGGCCTTGCGCTCGCAGTTGAGCATATCCAGGTGCGCGCCGGCCTCGGGGTCGCGGGTCCAACGGTCCAGCAGGCTGAGGCAGGCCCCGTTATTGGCCGGGGTCAGCTGTTCCACCTTAACTTTTTTCAGCGCCCCGGTCTGTTTGTTGAACTGCGCTATAAGATTGCGCTTCTTCGAATATTTGTGGCCGGCCAACTGCGCCAGGTCCGCGGTCTTGTAAAGGTAGTCCATGTAGCCGGGCTGCTCCGCGGCGGTAAAAAGCTCTTCAAACCCGGCTTTATTCCTTTCAAAATAATCCTGCGGCACGTAGTAGTAGCGCGTGTGCCGGTTGCGGCGCGCTATGTCGGCCAGCTCTTTAGGGGGGAGGTCGCGGAAAGGTTGCGGCACCGGCATCAGCAGCCTTTTGGCCGCCGGCGGCTGCAGGTCGGTTTCGGCTATAAGAAGCAGGTCTCCGTCTACCCGCCAGCTTACTTCGTACAGACAGCGGTTCCAGGTGATAATGGATGCCAGGGAGTACTCGCACAGGGGGTAGTGGTGCTTCTCGAAGAATTTTTTCAGGGCCGGGTAGTCTTCCGGCTTAAGACGGTTAAACATACGAGCCTTTGGAAAGCATGGGGCTGGCGTTCTTCAGCGTTTTAAACCCCAGCTTGCCGTAGAAAGCCCCGGAATTGTCCTGCGCTATCAGAGCTATCCAGGTTATGCCGTCGCGCTTCAGGCGGCGGACTAGGGCCGAGACTATGCCCTTGCCGGCGCCTGTACCGCGCTCGCTCTTCAGCACGGCCACGTCCTGTATATAGGCGTCGCCGGCCCTATCGCTGATGGCCCGCCCCATGCCTATAATAGAGCCGTCCCTTTCCGCCACCAGGAAGCAGTGGCTCCCCCGGATAAGGCGGTTAAGCCCTGCCCGCGAGGCGCCGCGGTCCCACCAGCCCTGAGTCTTGTAAATTGTTATAATTCCGTTAGCTTCGGCGGGGCCGGCTTTTTCTATGAACCTGTATTTCATGGCGCTTTCCATAAGGTTATAATATCAATTTAAGCAAAGCTGCAGAAGCCGCACTCGCATAGGGGGAAAAATGCATACTGAAGAAATAAACGGGCTTAAATTGCTCAGGTTCGATAATTTCAGGAAATTCCCGGAGCTCGGCTGCTCCGTCTCCACCAGACAGGGAGGCTTGAGCGAGGGACCTTTCAAAGGTTTGAACCTCAGCGCCAGCACCGGGGACAAGATCGAGAACGTGGACGAGAACCTGGCCCTGTTCTGCGCCGCTATGGGCGCGGAGCCCGCGCGCCTGGTGCGCATGCGCCAGCGCCATACCGCCAACGTGGCGGTTATTGAGGCGGGCGGAGCTGTGCCGCCCGAGAATACCGATGCCCTGGTGACGAGCGCGCCGGGGGTGCCGCTGCTGGCCCTTTCCGCGGATTGCGCCCTTACCGTTCTTTACGATCCCGTTCACAAGGCTCTGGCCGTGGCGCACAGCGGCTGGCGCGGGGCCTTCCTGGATATTTACGGGACCGTGCTCAACGCCATGAAGCTCCGCTTCGGCACCGGGCCTTCGGATGTTATCGCCGGGGTCTCGCCTATGATCTCAGCGGCGCATTACCCGGTGCGGGAAGATTTTCTTGAGAAGCTCAAGGCCTTCTATCCCGGCGGGGCTGACAAGCATTTCCTGACTTTAAAGGAAGGACGGCATTTCTTCAGCCTGCGCGAGGCTCTGCGGCTGCGCCTGGAGGCGCTGGGCGTTAAACAGCATGAATTCATGCACCTCTGCACTTATTCTGAAAGCGAAATGTTCTATTCCTGGCGCCGCAACGGCGAGAAGACCGGCCGCTTCGGCCTGATGGCTATTCTGAAGTAAAGGGCAGGTTTAAAACTATCTGACCATATCCCACGCTATTTTCACCAGCAGCGCGGCTGAGACGGCAAAAAGCATAGGGCGGATCACCCAGGCGCCTTTCTTCAGCGCCAGGTGCGAACCGGCGTAGTTCCCTGCCATGCCAGCCAGGCCCATGGCCAACCCCAGCTTTATATTCACTCTGCCCAGATACAGGAAGGTGGCCAGCGCCGCCGCGTTCGAGACCAAATTCAGGAGTTTCGCCAGCGCCGTGGAGCGCAGCAGGTCGAAGCCGCAAAGCCGCGCGTACGCCACGGCCAGGAAGGTGCCGGTGCCCGGTCCCAGCAACCCGTCGTAAAAGCTTACCGACGCCGAGATAGCGCCCGACCGGGCTAGCCGCGTGTTTTCCGTAAACCGCCCGCTGGTATCCGCCAAGCCGAACTTCTTTTTAGCCGCCAGAAAAATAGCCACGGGGGGGAGCAGCACTATCAGCAGGTAGCGTATGGCTTGCGGAGGCACCATGGCTATGACTCTGGCGCCCAGGAACGACCCGCCTGCCGCCAGAACGATCAGGATAAAGAGGAAGTCCATGCCGAAGCGGGTTTCCTTCAGGAACTTCGCGGCCGCCACGGCGGTACCCATGCACGAAGAAAGCTTATTGGTGCCCAGCAGCAGCGCCGGACTTAGCCCGTAGGCCAGGTAGGCCGGCAGCGTTATAAGCCCGCCGCCACCGGCGATAGAATCTACGAACCCTGCCAGGAAGATAAGTAATGCCAGCGGGACATAGGGCTGCGCCATGTGAAGGGATTGCATTGGACAATTATAACAATTCGCCCGGCCCCGACCTCCTCGCGCCGCGGCGATTTTGTTTTGCGCCGGGCCCCCCGAATATGTAAAATTAAACAACTAATTATAAGGCGGTGCCGATATGATTGACGCGGATTCAAACTTGGAAAAGATCAGGAGCACCATTGAGATCTCCGGCGGCGGCAAGCGCGTGGACCTGCTGCTGAAGAACGCCCGGGTGGTAAATACCTTCTCCGGAGACATTCACCGCACGCACGTGGCCGTGCACCGCGGCCGCGTGGTCGGCTTCGGAGATTACAAGGCGGCTAATGTCATAGACCTGAAAGGCGCCTACGTCTCCCCCGGCTTCATCGACGGGCACGTGCATATAGAAAGTTCGATGGTGAAAATACCGGAATTCGCCCGCGTGGTGCTGCCGCACGGCACCACCAGCGCCGTGATTGACCCCCACGAGATCGCCAACGTGCTGGGCCTCGACGGCATTAAGTACATGCTGGCCTCCAGCGAGGACAGCCCGCTCAGCGTCTACGTGATGCTCCCTTCCTGCGTGCCCGCCACCCGCCTCGAGACCGCCGGCGCCGAGCTTTCCGCGCACGACCTGGGCCTGCTCCTGAACGATGAGCGCGTATTGGGCATCGGCGAGATGATGGATTATCCCGGAGTTATCAACCGCAACGAGGAAGTGCTGAGAAAGATCTCCATCGCGAAAAACAAGGTCATAGACGGCCACGCCCCTATGCTGAAAGGCAAGCAGCTTTACGCCTACGTCTCGGCCGGCATCCGCTCCGACCATGAGTGCACCGACGTGGCTGAGGCCCGAGAAAAGCTGCGCGCCGGCATGTACATCATGATCCGCGAGGGCACCGCCGCTAAGAACCTTAAAGGCCTGCTGCCGCTGGTGAACTCCGAAAACTCCCGCAAGTTCATCTTCGTCACGGACGACCGACACCTTGAAGACATCGCCCGCGAGGGCCACATAGACTACCTGGTGCGCACCGCCGTGCGCCTGGGCGTGGACCCGATACGCGCGATACAGATGGCTACCATCAACACGGCCGAATATTTCGGCATCAAGAACCTGGGCGCCATAGCCCCCGGCTATGCCGCCGACCTGGTGGTCTTTGACGACCTGAAGAAGATGAAGATCTCGAAAGTCTTCAAGGGCGGCCGCCTGGTCGCCAGCGCCGGGGAGATAGAGCCCGGCGTTATAAAGGAATACAAGGGCAAGACCCGCGGCACTATCAATGTGAGATGGATAGAGCATGAGGATTTCGCGCTTAAGGCGCAGGGCAAGTACGCCCGCGTAATAAACGTCATCCCGGACCAGATAGTTACAAAAATGAGCATCGAAAAAGTTAAGCAGGACGGCGGCTACGTCTCCTCCGACACCGAGCGCGACATCCTGAAGATCGCCGTGATAGAGCGGCACATGGCCAGCGGCCGGGTGGCGCTGGCGCTGGTAAAGGGCTTCGGGCTTAAGAAAGGGGCCATCGCGTCTTCCGTTTCTCACGACTCCCATAATATAGTGGTGGTCGGCACGCACGACGGGGACATGTACACCGCCGCCGTTCAGGTGGTGAAAATGCAGGGCGGCATAGTGGCCGCCCTGAACGGCCAGGTACTGGAAGCGCTGCCGCTGCCGGTTGCCGGCCTGATGTCAGACCGCAGCGCCGACTTCGTGCGCGAGAAGCAGAAACGCCTTAACGAGATAGCGAAAATGCTGGGGTCTAAATTATCCGACCCTTTCATGGCCATGTCCTTCCTCACGCTGCCGCCCATCCCGGAGATACGCATTACCGACCGCGGGCTCATAGACGCCGTGAAGTTCAAGGTGACCCCGCTGTTCTGCGGCCCCGGGGGAAAATGAGCAGATTAATAGCCGCGCTTCTGACGGTCTTTGCCTGCCTCCCGGCCGGCGCGGCCAGGCTTGAGCGCGGCCCGTATCTTGAAAACATGACCAAGGATATGGTCACAGTCCGCTTCAGGCTGGATGTTTCCACGCCCGCCTGGCTTTCCTACGGCGCGGCGCCTGACTGCGAGCGGTTCCTGACCACCGTGCCGCAGCAGGCGGAACAGAAGATAACCCTGTTCGGCCTTACGCCGGATACTACCCACTGCTACCGCATCTATCTGCCGGTGGACCAGAGCACAGCGGCCTACAAAGCCTTCGAGGGGAAGTTCACCACCTTCAGAGAGGAGGATAAGCCGTATTTCTCCTTCCTGGCTTTCGGTGATTCCGGCTCCGGCTCTTCGGAGCAGCTCGAGCTGGCCGCCCGGATGGACAAATTTACGCCTGATTTCGTGCTGCACTTGGGCGACATGGTAGAGACCGGCCTGGACGCCGACGCCGACGCCCAGTACTTCAAGCCTTACGCCGGGCTGCTCTCCCGGACGCCTTTCTTTCTTACGCTCGGCAATCACGACTACGGGGCGGACATGCGGACCGAAGCCGGCAAAGGCTTCCTGAAGGCCAACTACGTGCCCTTCCACAGCGTGCCGCTTACGGGCATGCCGCCGCATTATTATTTCTTCGACGTGGCCAACGCCCGGTTCTTCGTGCTGGACGCCAACGTCTTCTACGGCGCCAAATTCGCCCCGGACCTGAGGCCCGGCTCCAAGCAGTACAAGTGGCTGGACTATTACCTGGGCAAGACCGAGAAAACCTGGAAATTTGTAGTAGTGCACGAGCCGCTCTATTCCACGGGCGCGCACGGTGGGATGGAGGATCAGATCAAGGCCCTTGAGCCGCTCCTGCTTAAGCATAAGGTGGACCTGATTCTACAGGGGCACGACCACGACTACGAGCGTACCGCGCCGGTAAAAGAGGGGATGGCGGACGAGGCGAACGGGATAGTCTATGTAACCCTCGGCGGCGGGGGGAGCACCCTCTACATTCAGCGCCGCAACGAAGCCTGGTCCGAGAAATTCCTGCCGGTCTACAATTTCGCCTTTCTAGAAGTGAACGATAAAAAAATTTCTATGTCGGCCTATAATAAGGAGGGGGAAGTTATAGATACGATGGATATAGAAAAGTAGCGGCGGAGCCAGGGCTTATCGCCAGGTATCAGCACGACGAGAGTCGTGCTTTTTCATTGTCTTGACGAATCATGATAAGCCGCCGGATAGCCCCGGAACTGTGTCCGCATGTCAGGCCCAGGGCGGCTCCTTGCCGATCACTTTCAGCCAGCTGAGGCGCGCGAATCTGTCGGGCGAGTGGCCGGTGGTAATGGTTATGTCTGAAAAGCCCTTACCGCGCAGGTCCAACGCGATATCCTCGCCCTTTATACCGGCGCCCAGTTCGGAATCAATATATAGCGGTGTATCCTTTGGCAGGGTTTCCACTTCCGCGTAAAGCTTCTCAGGCTCGGAGCAGGTTTTCAATTTCACGCGGGCAGCCTTGGCCGCCAGCGCCCAGCACATATGCACCAGCGGATCGTCGTCGAGCAGCACCGCGCGCCCCGGCTGGGCCGCGGGAGAGATCTGAATGGGCACCAGCCCCGCCAGGCCTTTAGGGATCATCCGGATCTTCTGCGCCCGGGCTTCCTCGATTATCCTTTTCTCCTCATGGCGGCTGGTTACCAGGATAACCCTCGGGCCCAGCTCCAGTTCCTGCGCCAGGCTCAGGCCGGTCTCAATACACCCTAGCAGCTCATAGTCGAAAAGATAAAGCGCGTCCCCGGCCTTGGCCGGATTTTTTTTAACCCATTGCCGCAGCCTGGACGGTTCGCTGAAATGCACCAGCTCGATACCGCACTCGCCGGCGCCGGCGGCGCCCAGCCGCCCCTGCCAGACGTGATGTATGGTCTCGTCGTCGTCCAGCACCACCACCGGCCTGCCGGGCGCCAGTTCCAGTTTCTGAACAAAGTCTTCCGGCGCCTCCGCCCTCGGCAGTTTCAGCGTGACCGTGGTCCCTTTGCCTGCTCCCGAAGCTATCTCAACGCTGCCGCCCCAGCTTTCCACGGTAGTTCTGGCATGGTAAAGTCCCAGCCCGTGACCGTCGGCTTTGCCGTGGGTTACCCCTCTCTGCCACAGCCTGTCCATTATTTCCGGCGGAAGCCCCTTGCCGTTATCTGCCACCGTCAGCAGGATATTCCCGCTGTCGTGTTCCAGGCCCAGTTTTACAAGGCCTTTATCGCCCAGGGCTTCCACCGCGTTGTTTACCAGGTTCGAGACAATGCGCCCCAACTCCACCGGCCGCACCATGGCGAACAGGCCGTAGGAGGCCTGGGTCAGTTCTAGATCAATGTTTATGCCCGGGTGGGACCCGAACTGTGACCGCTTCTCCGTCACTACCGGGTCTATCAGGCTCGAGATCAGGTGCAACTGCGGCGGCTCCCCTTCGCCGGGCTGGCCCGCCGCCGGCCCGCCGGCGGGCTGCGGCTTGGTCTTTTCAAGAAGGTTGTTGGCGATGTCGCGTATGCGGTTCACGGCATGCCTCACCATTACGCGCTGGCCTTCCGGCAGCTGCGACATGCTTTTGAGCGAGGCATCCAGCGCCGCCAGCGGGGAACGGATATCATGCGCCACCTGCGAGGCCATCTGGCCTATGGCGGCGATCTTGGCCACCTGCATCAGGTCCGCCTGGAGCTTGTTGCGCTCGCTCACGGCGAAAGCCGTCCTGGACGCCGCCAGGTAGATCTGCTCCATGTCGGTCAGCACGATGAAAACGAAAGAAAAGAGCACGATGAAGATGGCATAGGGGATCATGTTGCCCCCGGTGGCGTAGCCGGCATAGACCAGGATGTCGTGCGTGGTCGCGGCCAGCAGCAGGCCTATGCCCGTAGCCCGTATCGAGGCGTCCCGCAGTTCTGCGCGGTAATACAGCGTATACCCCATCAGCAGGATCAGGTTGGCGTACATGAAGAAAAGCCAGGAAGCGTACACCTTCGACGTGCCGAGCGTGTTCAGGCTGAAAATTATGCCGGCCAGGGCCAGCACGGTGCCAGCCGCGTTCAATCGCCTGAACTGGCGCGCCGTGCCCAGGCTTCCGTAAAAAAAGGCCAGGAAAAAATAGAAGAACAGGATCCCGGCCGCGCAGTTGAACTTGTAGATCAGGGGATAGTCGGAGGAAAAGAAATACAGGACACGGCTCAAAGACATCGAGAACAGGCCGCCGGTGAAGCAGGCCAGCGAGAATGTGCGGTAGCCGGCGAAACCGGAATGGTTGCGGAAGATCCCCAGTATAAGCGCGCCTACCACTACGAACAGGATGGAGAGCAGCAGGGGCAGGTCGCTGCGCAGATAATTGTCCAGCCTAGCCTTCATCCTTATATCGTCCCAATCTCCTATACCGATGTCATCCAGCGGGCCCGAGGCCAGCAGGAAGAACTTGTCCACCTTCAGCACGGCCTCGTTGTCTTCGCCCAGCAGCCAGCGCGGCAGGTAGTAATAACTGTGCAGGGCGTGCAGATACCAGCCGCCGGCCGGTATGCGGCTGGTCAGGCCGATCTTTTTCCCATTAAGGTAAAACTCACTGACGTCTCCCACCCTGCCTATATAGATGGCCGGGTCGCTGTACTGCTCGTAGTCATCCTTCCGGATGGTCCAGCTTACGCAGTAAATACCTTTTTTGCCGGCCAGGCGCTTTTTAAGTTCAGGCAATGGGCCTATCTCGGCGCGGGGCGCCGTTTTAAGCTCGCAGTTCGCGCCTTCCGACAAGAAGAACGTTTTGCCGCCAAGGTCTCCGGCCTCTGCCCAGGACGCAGGCAGGATGAAAATAAAACCGACAAGTAGAAGTTTTAAATATATCATGCGGTAATGTTCGAACGCGTTTCCTGTCATTGACACATTAAACCATTTTGAACGCCGACGCGGAATTGCACACAAGAACTCCGCAAACCCCGCCTGCGACTTTTTGTATTATACTGTAAGATATTAACAGATGGTTTTTCGCGGAGGAATCAATCACATGTCTATCCTGAATGAAATGAAGCTTTTGGCCGGCGAAATGACCGCCTGGCGGCTCGACCTTCACGCCCATCCGGAGACAGGCTTCGAAGAGCGGCGCACCTCCGCCATGGTAGCAGAAAAACTGGAGGCATTCGGGTTGCGCGTACACAAAGGCCTGGGACGCACCGGCGTGGTAGGCACGCTGACCGCGGGCAAGGGAGATAGGGCCATAGGCCTTCGCGCCGACATGGACGCCCTGCCGCTACGGGAGAACAACGCTTTCGCGCACCGCTCCCGGACGGACGGCAAGATGCACGGTTGCGGGCACGACGGTCACACCGCCATGCTGCTTGGGGCCGCCAAATATCTGGCCGCTACGAAGCGCTTCAGCGGGACCGTGCATTTTATCTTCCAGCCGGCCGAGGAAGGCATGGGCGGCGGGCGGGAGATGGTGGAACAGGGGCTGTTCGAGAAATTCGACTGCGATTCGATTTACGGCATGCACAACTGGCCGGGGCTGCCGCTTGGACAGTTCGGCGTGCGCCCCGGGCCGGTAATGGCCTCTTCCGACCTGTTCGAAATAGAACTGACGGGCCACGGCTGCCACGCCGCCATGCCGCACACTGGCTCGGACCCGGTTGTGGCTGCGGCGGCACTGGTACAGGCACTGCAGACCATACCTAGCCGCAGCGTGGACCCCATCGAGGCCTCGGTGGTCAGTGTGACGCAGATACACGCCGGCGACGCGTACAGCGTTATCCCCGACAAGGTGCTGCTGCGCGGCACCACGCGCGCCTTCAGCCCGGCGGTGCAGGACCTGATGGAGCGCCGCATGAACGAGATCTGCGCCGGCATCGCCGCCGCTCACGGTGCGAAGGCCGCATTGCGCTATACCCGCGCTTACCCGCCCACGGTGAACTCCGAGCGCGAAGCCGGGATCTGCGCCGCAGTGCTGGAGCGGCTGGTCGGAGCGGAAAACATAGTGGTGCCGAAACCCGTAATGGGGTCGGAAGATTTCTCGTTCATGCTGATGAAAAAAGCAGGCTGCTACGTTTTCGCCGGAAGCGGCCCCGTAAAGAGCGGCGCCGCGCTGCACAACCCGAACTACGACTTCAACGACGACCTACTGCCGCTGGGCGCCGCCTATTGGGCGAGCCTGGCGGAGCACATACTAGCCGCATAGCGGACTGGCCTGTAACGAACATGGATCTCGCCGCGAAGAGCGCGAGGTATGCCCCGCCCCTTTAGCAGCCTGGCAACTCACAAGGCGTCTTTAGGGGCGAAGCCAGGACTTATCACAAGTATCAGCACGACGAGAGTCGCGCTTTTTTATGTGCGCGCGGCATGCGCGCACGCTTGGGGGTGAAAGTCCCCTACGGGGGTTGATAGAACCTACCGTTAGCCAAAGGCAAGGGTGTCCGCCGTGAGGCGGAATCTGAAGGAAGCCGGAGGCAAAGTCCCGGCC
>CAIXBR010000086.1 GCA_903917735.1 uncultured Elusimicrobia bacterium
ACTGGCGGAGAGCGGAAAAGCGGAGGAAAACCGGGAAAAGTTGAAAAAGATCGGTTCGAACTTCCGTATAGGCAGGCGGCGGCTTTCCGTCGAGTTCAAAAAACCTTGGGAATTTATATTTAATTTTAATTCTGCGCGCGCAGAAATTAATAATTTTTCTGCCGATTTTTTAAAAAGCGAAAAACTTCGGAGAGGGAGGGATTCGAACCCACGGTACGGATTAACCGTACACCGGTTTTCAAGACCGGCGCCTTAAACCACTCGGCCACCCTTCCGTTTGTCGCGCCTTCCCACGCTGCGCAGCGCCCTATACTAATGATATAATATAAAATTATATTAGGCACTTTAAAGCGGGGCTTAAATTAATGGGCAAACTTTTCGGCACCGACGGCATACGCGGCATCACCTGGGACTACCCTTTTACACCCGATTTTATACGCAAAATAGGCTACGCGGCCTCTCTTGTCCTCCCAAAATACAAAAAGCGCTCCTCCGGCAAGCCGGTAGTCCTTATAGGCATGGATTCCAGGGCCTCCGGCCGGCTTATCAAGAAATACCTGGTAGAGGGCCTTGGCGCCGGCAAGTTCAAGGTGGTGGATCTGGGCATAATACCGACGCCGGCGGTTTCGTACCTGGTGAAGCGGGAGAACGCCGATTTCGGCATAGTAATATCGGCCAGCCATAACCCGCCCGAGTTCAACGGCATAAAGTTCTTCTCAGCCGACGGGCTCAAGCTCAGCGAGGCTATAGAGGAGAAGATAGAGAAGCTGCTGCTCGGCAAAAAGTCTCTTTCTTTCAACCCCTCCCACCCGGGCCTGCATAAAAAAGATTTCACGCGGGACTACGAGGAGTTCCTTAAAAGCACCCTTCCCGAAGGTTTCAGTCTTAAGGGCGTGAAAATACTGCTGGACTGCGCCAACGGGGCCGCCTATAAGATAGCCCCGCGCATTTTCAGGGACCTGGGCGCCAAAGTAAAAGTTATAGGCGACAAGCCGAACGGCAAGAACATCAATATGGGCTGCGGGGCGCTGCACACCGTAAAGATGGCCGCCGCCGCCGCAAAGTGGGGCGCTTTTTGCGGCATAAGCTTCGACGGCGACGCCGACCGCTGCATGTTCGCCGATGAAAAAGGCGCCCAGCTGGACGGCGACGACATAATCTCCATCGCTGCCCCTTATCTGAAAGAGCGCGGCCGCCTCACCAACAACGGGGTATCGCTCACCTTCATGTCCAATTACGGGTTGCTGAAGTATCTCCGCGGCATGGGCGTCAGCGTCATTCAGGTGCCGGTGGGGGACAAGAACGTGACCGACGCCATGGAAAAAGGCGACCTCAAGATCGGCGGTGAATCCAGCGGCCATATAATTTTTAGGGAGTTCGCGCCTACCGGGGACGGCGTGCTGACCGCGCTGCAGACCCTGGCCGCGGTGCTCGACATGGGCAAGCCGTTCAGCTGGTTCCGCCGGCACTGGAGCCGTTATCCCCAGGTGCTGGGTTCGCTGAAAGTGGCGCACAAGCCGCCGCTGCATAGCGTCAGCGGTTTTCATGACAAAATTTCCAGGTTTGAGAACGACCTTAAAGGCAACGGCAGGATCTTTATACGCTATTCCGGCACCGAGCCGCTGCTGCGCCTGCTGGTGGAGGGCGAGTCCCGTGCCGAGATAAAGGCCATAGCGGAAGATCTGCTGGAGCATTATAAAAAGCATTCCGGAGCGCTGGCGGTCTAGTCTATTTTGAGACTTTATTTTTACGGAGGTTCTTATGAAACATGTTAAGCTCGGTGTAAATATAGATCACATCGCCACCCTGCGCCAGGCGCGCGGAGAAAAGAACCCGGACACCGTGGAAGCCGCGCGGGTGGTTTACAGCTCCGGCGGCGACATGGTGGTAATGCACCTGCGCCAGGACCGGCGCCACATACAAGACTCCGACCTCGAACGGGTGCGCAGCGAGGTTAAAGGTCTGATCCACATGGAAATGGCCGCCGTTCCTGAGATGGAAAAAATAGCCCTGCGCATACGCCCCGACTCGGTCTGCCTGGTGCCAGAAAGCCCCAAAGAGCTTACCACTCAGGGCGGCATGAAGCTGGACGGGAAGAACTCTGGTCTTGAGAAAATAATAAAGAGCCTCGCCAAAGCCGGCATAGAGGTCAGCGTTTTCACAGACCCCGAACCGCAGGCCATACGCGCCGCCCACAACATGGGCGCCGACAGCATAGAGCTCTGCACCAAGAACTACGCCGCAGCGTGGGGCAAGAAGCTGCAGGCCAAGGAACTTGAGCAGCTGCAGTTGGCTGGCTTCCTGGTGAAGGAACTCGAGATGGAGCTGCACGCCGGGCACGGCCTGGACTACTACAACGTGGCCTCCGTGGCGCGCATAGAAGGCATGGACTGCCTGAATATCGGCTTCTCCATAATTTCGCGCGGCATGTTCGTCGGCCTGAAGAGCGCCGTGTCCGAAATGAAAAGGCTTATACAGTAATATGTGCGGAATAACCGGCTATATAGGCGACAACAAGACCACCGATATCCTGATAGACGGGCTTAAAAGGCTTGAGTACAGGGGCTACGACTCCTGCGGCATAGCCGTGGTGGACGCGAAGAATGCCCTTTACCTCAAGCGGGTGAGCGGGCGCGTGGACGCCCTGGACAAGCTGGTGGCGCAGGAGCCGGTAAAGGGCGCGCAGTCCGGGGTAGGGCACACGCGCTGGGCCACGCACGGAGCCCCTTCCGAGGATAACGCCCACCCTCATACGGACTGTTCCGGGCGGGTGGTGGTGGTGCACAACGGCATCATAGAGAACTACCTGGACCTGAAGGAAAAGCTGCTGGCCTCCGGCCATAAGTTTAAATCCGAGACCGATACCGAGGTCATAGCCCACGTTATAGAGGAAAAACTGAAGAGCCTGCACGTGCAGGAGAAGGCCATCCGCTCCGACATGCTGGAGCCGGTGTTCTTCGAGGCTTTCCGCAGAGCTCTCGCCGAGCTGAAGGGTTCCTTCGCTCTTTCCGTGATCTGGGCCGCCTGCCCCAACATGGTGCTGGCCGCCCGGATGTACAGCCCGCTGGTGGTGGGGCTGGGCAAAGGCGAGAATTTCATAGCTTCCGATGTGTCCGCTTTCCTCAAGTACACCAAGCGCGTGGTCTTTCTGAACGACGGCGAGATAGCCGCGGTAAAGAAGGACGGCGTGGATTTCTACACCTTCCAGGGCAAGAAGGTGGCAAAAGAGTCCGTGACCATACAGTGGGACTCCACCATGGCGGAAAAGGGCGGCTACAAGCATTTCATGCTCAAGGAAATACACGAGCAGGCCGAGTCCGTTGAGAACACCCTGCGCGGCCGCCTGCTGCCGCTGGGCGGGAACATCCTTAAAGCCGAGATGGGGCTTTCCGCCGAGGCTATAAAAAGCTTCTCCTCCGTGCAGTTCATAGCCTGCGGCACCGCCTACCACGCAGCCCTGATAGGGCGTGTGCTGTTCGAAAATTTTGGGATACCGGCTTCAGCCGACGTGGCCTCCGAGTTCACCGACCGCGCGAAGCTGCTGGGCAAAGGCACTCTGGTGGTGGCCATTTCCCAGTCCGGCGAGACCGCCGACACGCTTTTTGCCGTGCGCGAGGCAAAGGCCGTCGGCGCCACGGTGCTTGCCATAACCAATACCGTCGGTTCCACGCTCACGCGCGAGGCCGACCACGTCCTGTACACCCATTGCGGGCCGGAGATAGGCGTGGCCTCTACCAAGGCCTTCCTCGGCCAGCTGGCCGCCATCTATCTGCTGGCCGGGCATTTCGCGGCGGCGCGCGGCGCCCTTACATCCAGCGAGGCGCGCAGCTACGCCGAAAACCTGCTGAAGGTGCCCCGCCTTATAGAGGAAACCCTCGCCCAGGAAAAAGAGATAGCCAAAATAGCGCAGGGGTTCGCCTCCAGCGAGCATTTCCTTTTTATCTCCAGGCACGTGAATTATCCCATCGCCCTGGAGGGCGCCCTGAAGATAAAAGAGATTTCTTACGTGCACGCGGAGGGCTACCCTGCCGGTGAGATGAAGCACGGCCCTATCGCCATAATCTACAAAGGGATGCCGCTGCTGGCCGTGGCGCCGTCCGGACGCGCGCTGGACCTGATGGCCGGCAACATAGAGGAAGCCAAGGCCCGCGGGGCCGAAGTGGTGGCCATAGTGGACGAAGACTCCCGCAAGACCGTAAAGGCTTCACGCTATATCACCCTGCCTAAGACCGAAGAACTTTTTACCCCGCTGCTGACCGTTATACCGCTGCAGCTTTTCGCTTATTACGTGGCGCTGGCCAAAAAATGCGATATAGACAAGCCGCGCAACCTCGCAAAGAGCGTTACGGTGCGCTAGCGCCGGCAGGACCATACATGCCGTCAAAAAAGAATATCACCCCGCCGGGAATTACGGGGCTGGGCGTGGACCTTGCGGAAGTGGCGAGGATCCGCCGGTTGGCCGTGCGCAACCCCGCCTTTCTCAGCCGGTCCTTCACGCCGGGAGAGCTGGCCTATTCCATGAAGTCCCGCAACAAGTACGAACGGCTTGCCGCGCGTTTCGCCGTGAAGGAAGCCGTGATAAAAGCGCTGGACGCTAAAGAGCTGCCGCTTAAGGATATAGAAGTGGAGAACACCGCCAGCGGCCGCCCGCAGGTAAGCGTAAAGAACAGGCCAGGCGTGCGCCTGCTGGTCTCCATCTCGCACACCGGCAGCTATGCCTGCGCCGCCGTGATAGCGTTCAGCGTCTGAGCACCATGAAAATAAAGACTATTACCCCCGCCTCACTAAGGCCGCTGCTGGCGCCGCGCCGCAAAAACTCGCATAAGGGCGACTACGGCAGCGTGCTGGTAGTGGCCGGTTCGCGCGGCATGGCCGGCGCGGCCGTGCTGGCGGCCAGGGCGGCGCTTAAAGCCGGCGCCGGGCTAGTGACCGTGGCCTGTCCGGAAACCGAAAGAAAGATCATAGTCTGCGCCCTGCCGGAGGCCATGACCTTCGGCACGGCCGCCTCCGGAGGCGCTTTCTCCCTGAAGGCGGCGTCCCAGGTGGCCGCTTTGATCCGGAGTAAAAAATTCAGCGTTATGCTTATCGGCCCGGGTCTCGGCGCTTCGCCTTCGGCCAGGGCTTTCGCGCTTAAGCTGCTTAAGACCGTGCGGCTGCCTTTGGTGGCGGACGCGGACGCGCTGAACGCCGTGGCCGCGGCGGGACTCAAAAAAACCGTTTTTGCCGGCGGGCCGCTGATAATCACCCCGCATCCCGGGGAGGCGGCGCGCCTGCTGGGCCGGAAAATAACCGACAGGCCCGCGGCCGCGGCCGAGCTGGCCGGGGCCTGCGGCGGGGTGGCCGTGCTGAAAGGCGAGGGCACGCTGGTGGCCCTTGGCGGGACTATCCTAAAGAACACTACCGGCGGCCCCGCGCTGGCCAAGGGCGGTTCCGGGGACGTGCTGGCCGGCCTGACCGCCGGCTTTTTCGCGCAGGCCGGGGCGCGGTTCGGTTTTACGCCGGAAACCGCGCAGCGCTGCGCGGCGCTGGCGGTGTACCTGCATGGGCTTTGCGGGGACCTTGCGGCTGAAAAATTTACGGAGCGCGGCGTGCTGGCCGGGGAACTGCTGGATTTCCTGCCTGCCGCCATAAGGCGTGTAGAATGAAACGAACTAAATCCGGGGAAGCCCGCCTGCTGGAACATATAGAAAAGACCTTCAGGTTCCCGCTCGACCGCCGCCTGCTGCTGGGCCCGGGCGACGACTGCGCCGTGCTGCGCCACGGGCCGGGGCGCGACCTGGTGATAACCACGGACGAAATGGTGGAAGGGACGCATTACCTGGCGCGCTTCGCCACTCCGGAGGATCTGGCCCGCAAGTTGATGCGCATGAACCTTAGCGACCTGGCCTCCATGGGAGAAGTGACGCCGGTTTCCTGCGTGGTGGGCTCGGGACTCCGGAAGGATACGCCGCCGGAATTTACCCTGCGTTTTATGAAGGAGCTGAAGACCGAGGCCTTGCGCTTCGGCATCTCCATAGCCGGGGGAAATCTGGCCGGGGCCAGGGAGAACCATTTTTACATGACGGTGTGGGGCGAGGCGGGAAAAAGCAGACTGGTTACCCGCTACGGCGCAAAGCCCGGGGACCTGCTTTTCAACATCGGCCCGCTTGGCATGGCCGCGGCCGGTCTGGAAATACTGATGAGCGGCCCGGCGGCGGCCGGAAAAAAGTACCCGGTGCTGGTGAAAGCTTTCTGGCGCCCCGAGCCTATGCTGGCGGCCGGCGCCCTGATAGGCAGGAAAGGCCTGGCCTCCGCCATGCTGGACAATTCCGACGGCCTGGCGCGCAGCGCGGCCATAATTTCGGAGCTCTCCCGCTGCCGCGTGATAGTTAACCCGGGCGAAGGAGTCTGCGCCCCTGTCCTGCGGGCCTACAGCGCGGCCAGGGGCCGGCCCTGGCGCCAATACGCCGTGAACGGCGGCGAGGATTACGGACTTATATTCACGGCCCGGCCTGGTAAGCTGGCCGCGATAAAAAGACTTCTGCCTTTGGCGGCCGTAGTGGGCCGCGTGGAAAAAGGTTCCGGAACGGAGATAGAGAATTTCAATGGCAAGGTCAAAAGCTTCGAACATTTTTAAAAGTTCCTGCCCCGCCGATACGGCGCGGCTGGCCGGGCTTTTCGCCAAAAGGCTGAAGGGCGGGACGGCGCTGTTCCTGGAAGGGCCTATAGGCTCGGGCAAGACTTTTTTCGTTAGGGAGCTGGCCGCCGCGCTGGGCGCCAAAAAACTGCCTGTCAGCGCCAGCTTCAACCTGATGCGTTCCTACAGCGGTCGCCTGAAACTGTACCACTTCGACCTTTTCCGCGCCGGCGAGGCCGACATGGAGAACATAGGGCTGGACGAATACCTGGGCCGGGCCGACGGCATAACCGCCGTGGAGTGGCCGGGCGAGGCAGGCAGGATATTTGCGGGCCTGGACCCGGTGCGGCTAGAGTTCAGGCTGGCCGGCGGCGACCGCCGGGTGATAAAGTCCGCGGGCGGCGGGGAGTCGCGTCCGGCTATCGAGGCTATAGAGGAAGAATGGCTGAAAAAGTGATATTGGGCTTATGCACTTCGGGGTCCAGGCTGAAGCTGGCCGCGGCCCGGGGGCCCCGCTTCTTCCGGGCGCAGAAGAAAGCGTACAACCAGGAGAAGGTCCTGTTCGGCATGGCCCGCGCCCTGCTGGCTAAAGCGGGAGCGGACCTGCGCTCGGTGGACACTATCTGCGCGGCGCGCGGTCCGGGCCGCTTCACCGGGATACGCATCTCCCTGACGCTGGCCGGGGCGCTGAAAGCCATGGCGGGAGCCGGGGTTTATACAGCCACGCTTTTCGAGATCCTGGCGCTGCAGGCTTTTGAAAGCCCCGATTTCCGCGGCTGGTCCGCTAAAACCGGCGGGAGCCGCCTGGCCGTGCTGGTGCACGCTTTCAAGGACGAATATTTCTGCCAGCTCTTTAAAGGCGGGCGGGCGCTTAAATTCCCGCGTCCGGACGGAGAACCTGTCTGGCTAAAGTCCGAGGAAATGAAGGCGCTCCTGGCCGGCCTGGCGCGGCCACTTTATATCGTCGCCGATTCCGAAGAGGATCCGGCTATATACGGCCTTGCCCCTGGGGATGCGGCGCTGGCCCCGGCCCGCGTCTCTAAAATACTCCCCGACTATATAATCAAAGCCGCCCTGGCATACAAGAACAAAACTCTCAAACCGCTTTATTTGAAGCCGGCGAAGTACGAACTGGAAAACAACGTCAGGCCCTGAAAGTCATGCTCATACGCCGCGCGAAAAAAGAGGATTACCCGGCCTTCGCCGCCATAGAGGCCCAGCACCCCGGCTACCCTGCCTGGGGGGAGAATGGTTTTGAGGCGGAAGAGAAGAACCGCAACGCCGTCACCCTGGCGGCCGAGGCCGAGGGGAGGCCGGCGGGGTTTATAAATTTCTGGATACTGCGCCCGCAGGTGCAGCTGAACACTCTGGCCGTGGACAAGGCCTTCCTCAGGCGCGCTATCGCCTCCGCGCTGATAGGCAAAATGCTGGAGTATGCCTTGAAAAGCCTCTGCAGCGAAATAGACCTGGAGGTTAACGAGCACAACGCCGCCGCGATAGCGCTTTACGCCCGGCACGGTTTCAAGGTGGTCGGCAAAAGGCCAAAATTCTATAATAACACGGACGCCGCCGTTCTTATGCGGAAGTCCCTTAGAGAGAAGGACTTATGATAAAGAAAATTCTGTTCCCGGCACTTCTTCTGTGCTCCCTCGGCCAGGCCGCTTATGCCGCCGCCGATAAGGAGGCCTACCTGCACTTCATGAACGGCATGGTGCTGGAGCGCAAGGGGAATTTTGATTCCGCCATGCAGGAGTACAAGCGCACGCTGCTGCTGGACCCGCAGTCCGTTTTCGTCTACAAGCAGGCCCTCAACCTGGCGCTGCATATAGGCAAGGTGGACGAAGCCGCCGAGTGGGCCGACTTCGTGGTGAAGGCCGATTCTACCACGGCCGACAACTGGGTGCTTTACGGCAACGTCCGCTGGGCTAAGGGCGACCTGGACGGGGCGGGAACCGCTTACGAGAAGGCGGCCGAGCTTGACCCCGCGGACCAGGAGGCTTTTTACCAGCTGGCCAGTCTCTGGAGCTCCCGCAACCCCGTGAAGGCCATAGGCTACCTGCAGAAATACCTGGAGCTTCGCCCTGAGGACTCCGCCGAGATCTATTACCAGATAGCCGTACTTTACAACGCGAAGGGCGATTTCGACGAGGTGAAGAAGAACCTGGTGAATTCCAAGGAAGCGGATCCCGACTATCCCCAGCCCCGCTATATGCTTGCCGGCTATTACGAGGCCAAGAGCGATACCATGGCGGCCATTAACGAGTACGAGGAACTTACGGCCATTGAGCCCGGCAACGTGGAGCTGTTCGACCATCTTGGCGAACTGTATGCGGGCCCTTCGGTCAACAACCAGCCCGAGGCTGAGAAGTATTTCCTTAAGGCCTGGGCCAAGGACAAGACCGACCCCACCGCCGCCTTCTGGCTGTCGGTGATAAACGAGCAGCGGCACGATTTCGCCGCGGCCGCCTCTTACCTGGAGGCCTCGGCCGCGCTTAAGGACGACGCGGCGATCACGCTGCGCCTGGCCTATTATTACACCCAGAGCGGGCGCTACGCGCAGGCTATAACCATGCTGGAGGGAGCCTCCAGGAAATGGCCGGATAACGGCGAGATCTCCTATTTCCTGGCGCTGGGCTATGACGATACCGGCAAAACAAAAAAGGCCAGGGAAATGCTTGAAAGCCTGCTGGGAAAGAACCCGGACAACGCGGAAGCACGCATGCAGTACGCTGTTATCAGCGAACGCGAGAACGACATGCCCGCCGCCGAGAAAAGTTTCCGCTACCTGCTGGCTAAAAATCCCGATAACGCCAACGTTTTGAATTACCTGGGCTACGCTTTTGCCGACCGCGGCATTAACCTGGACGAGGCCGAAGTGCTGATCTCCAGCGCGGTGGCTCTGGACCCCGCCAACGGCGCTTACATGGATTCGCTGGCCTGGGTAAAATTCAAACGCGGCCTTCCGCAGGAGGCCCTGGCGGAAATTAAAAAGTCCGTTAAGCTCATCTACGACGACCCCATTGTGTGGGCGCACGCCGGCGATATCTACGAGGCGGCCGGCGATTCCCGTACCGCCTGGATGGCTTGGAAGAATTCCTGGCTGCTGGAGAAACCGGCAAAGCGGGGGCCCGCTGAGGCCAGGGTAAAAGCTTTACAAAAAAAGATCCCCGCGGCCGAGGCCGGCGCGCTGGAAACCGCCTTCCTGAAAAGTTTCAGCCCGGCCGGGCTGGAGTTCTCCTCTTTCGCGAAGGCGGAGGCGAAGCTGCGCGGGAAAACGGTAAAATTCGATGCGATACTGCATTTTGCGCCACCCGAAGATTTCAGCATTACCGTGATGGGGCCGCTGATGGCGCCGCTCTGGAAGGCCAAACTCAGCGGCGGAAGCCTGGAAATGGACTCTGTTTCCTTGAAGGACCTGGACCCGGAGGCATTCTCCTACTGGGCTTCGCTGATGACCGGAGAGTTGGGGGATGTGTTCTCCGGGAGGACAATGGCGGGGCTTGTGCAGCATGAAGGCTGGGATTCCCCCTGCCTGAAAAGCCCCGGCCGCGAGGTCTGCCTGGACGATTCCCTTTCCTGGCCGGAAGAGATCACCACTGAGAAAGAAAAGAAACTGACCTTAAGGCCGGGCGGATATTTCTTCAAGGACCTGTACCTGTTCCCAGGCACGCTGGAATTCAAACTGCCCTTCGTTTCGCTTAAGCTTACGCTGGACAAGGAGCAGATGAATTTCTCCGGGGTGAACACCCTGAAGCTGCCGGATTAAATTGCGGGCCCTGTCTATGACAGGCAACAAATGATAAAACTTAAGGCGCCGGCGAAGATAAATCTTTTTTTGGAAGTCACGGCCAGGCGGCCCGACGGCTACCATGACCTGGCGACCCTGTTCGCCAGGACAGGTATCTGCGACGTGATCTCTTTCAGGAAGACGGCTTCGCCCGGCATAAGGCTGGCTGTCAGCGGCGGGCCTAAGGAATTGGGCAGGCAGGCGGACAACATAGTTTATAAGGCCGCGGTCAGATTCTTCGATGCTTTCAGTATCCCTCCCGCGGTCGAGATAAAACTTGAAAAGAATATCCCCGTGGGGGCCGGGCTGGGCGGCGGCTCGTCGGACGCGGCTTCTACGCTGCTTGGACTGGCCAGGCTTTATAAGCTGCCGGTTTCCTCCGCCGGGCGGCTGATGAAGATAGCCGCCGCTATAGGTTCGGACGTGCCCTTCTTCATGCTGGGCTCGGTTTTTGCTGAGGGGCGCGGCAGGGGGGAGAAACTGAAGGCGTTCACGGCTTCGGGCCGGCTGCCGTACGTGGTGCTGGTCTACCCCGGTGTGCCGGTTTACACTAAAGAAGTGTACGGAAATCTCAAGCTGGGCCCTGCGTCGGAGATAAAGGCCAGGCTGGGCGATTTCAGGGAACTTTGTGGTCTTATAAGGAAGGGCGGTTTTGTGCCCGGGCGAATAGGAACGCTTTTTAACCGTCTTGAGGAGCCGGTGCTACCCAGGCATAAGGCGGTTCGGCTTGCTAAAAGCAGGCTGGAGAGTCTGGGGGCGGACGTGGCGCTGATGTCGGGGTCTGGCGCTTCTGTTTTCGGGCTATGCCGGAGCCGGGCTAAAGCGGAGCGGATAAAGGCGGCTTTGGGGCGTATCCGCGGTTATACGGTTTTTTTAACAAAATTTTGCTAGAATCTGTTTTGTAGTATCATGTAACGCTGCCTTGAGGAGTAAGCAACAGGATGTTTCAGCTCTGTAGGGGGGCGACAACAAGGGGAAAGAGTATGGAAATCACCGAAGTCAGGATACATCTCAGGAACGAGGCCAGGCTGAAAGCTTTTGCTACCGTGACCTTTGACAACGCATTCGTTGTGCACAACATGAAGGTTGTGAGCGGCAATAACGGGCTTATCGTGTGCATGCCGTCCAGGAAGATCAAGGACGGCACTTACAAGGATATAGCTCATCCTATAAATAACGAGTTCCGCGGCAAGCTTGAGCAGCTCATACTTAAGGAGTATGAAGCAGAGGCGGCGAAAGCCGGCCCTATGCCGGTGCCTACTCAAACCGAAGGCTTCGCCGAGGGCGTCTAAAGCCCGATTGCGGTAAGGTTCAAACCCTTCCCGCGGGCAGCGGGAAGGGCTTTCGTGCTGTATGGGTTTAGGTAGTTTTATTCCCGGGTGGTGTAACGGTAGCACAACCGCCTTTGACGCGGTCAGTCATGGTTCAAATCCATGCCCGGGAGCCAAATTACCGCAATTGGCTGTACAGGAGATAAAATGCAGCTCGATCTTAGCAGTCTGAGAAAAGCAGTGGATTCTTTAGACCGCGCCCTGAAGGTGGCGACCGAGCGAACAACTCCCGGGCAAGAGGAGGTGATTCGCGCCGGCGTCATACAGAATTTTGAATTCACCTACGAACTGTGCTGGAAATTCATGAAAAGGTGGCTTGAGCACAATGCCGGGGGCTCCACCGTTGATGGTTCCACCCGGAAAGAGCTTTTCAGGCTGGCCGCCGAAAGCCGCCTTATAACCGATGTCGAAAACTGGTTCAAATATCATGCCGCCCGTAACGAGACCGCGCATACTTACGACCCCGCCAAGGCTGTGGAAATTTACCTGCTTGCCGCTCCCTTCGCCGCCGATGCCCGCAAATTACTGCAAATCCTTGAACAGCGAAATGATTAAGGCGACTCCTGAGCAATTGCGGGCTATAAGGGCGATTTTGGAGGCCCATGTCCCAGGTGCGGAAGCGCGGGTCTTTGGCTCGCGGGTTGATGGCACGCCTAAAGACTATTCCGACCTTGACCTCGCTCTGGTCGGCGCCGCCAAGCTGGACACCGCCGT
The DNA here is from genome assembly GCA_903917735.1 of uncultured Elusimicrobia bacterium. GTDB lineage: Bacteria > Elusimicrobiota > Elusimicrobia > Elusimicrobiales > UBA9959 > UBA9959. The sequence goes on from CAIXBR010000086.1 coordinate 12,449, forward strand.
AATGGAAAGCCTTAGAGAGGCTTTTGAAGAATCAGATCTCCCCTACCGGGTAGATATTATCGATTGGCATACCATCTCCAAGGAATTCCAAAAAGTTATCCTGCACAAATCCGAAATCCTCACCCCTCCGGCGAATATCTAACACGATGCCCAGTCGGGGCGGCGAGGGGAGGCCACCCAGGGGACGCTGGTTCCTTGATTCCTATTGCAGTGCTTTAAGCGGTGGGAAGTCGTGTGGGTGCAAATGTGATTTTAAAACTGGTGCTAGACCCTGCTGGGGATATGACAATTAGGAATCAAGGAACCAGCGTCCCCCATGCCCCCCCCTTGTCAATGATATCAGTTCAGTTATAGTTCCCCTGCTGTTTTTGTGAAGGCAAATTGTAAAAAAGTTTCATCTAATGCCCCGTATGTCCACTACCCGTAAAAAGTCATCTCCTTGGACCGTGTATGTTGTGCGGTGCGCGAATGGGGCGTTATATACTGGGATTACCAATAACTTAGCTGCTCGCATCGCGGATCATAATGCGGGGAGGGGGGCTAAGTACACGGCCGCTTTTGGGCCGGTTGAACTGGTTTGGAAGAAGAGGAAGAAGAATAGGTCGACCGCATCCAAGCTTGAAGCTGCTATTAAGAAGCTTTCCCGCAAAGAGAAAGACGCGCTCTGTTCGGGTCAGGCGATAAAATTAAGGTAATTTTCGCTATTGATCACCGAGTAAGCGGAGTTTTTGTAGGTTTCCAGGAAATCCTTGGGCGGTTTGGCCTTGTTTGCGCGCCACTTGAATTCATAGCCGTGCAGCCGCCCGCCGCGTTCCTCGACAAAATCTATTTCTTTCTGGTCGTAAGTCCTCCAGAAATACCTGTTGTGCGCCGTTTGCGCGTACTCCAGTTTCTTTATGCGCTCTGAGATACAATAGTTCTCCCAAAGCCTTCCGACGTCGTCGCGCAGATTAAGGGAATTGAAGTTGGAAACGACCACGTTGCGTATGCCGTTATCCCAGAAATAGTAACGCGGCGTCTGGGAGTATTCCTTCCTCAGGTTCCTGCTGAAACCCCGGAGGGGGAACAGGATATAGGTTTTTTCCAGTAGCTCTAAGTAGCGGACGACCGTTTTTTTATTGACGCCCAGCTTTATGGCCAGTTCGGAGTAGGAAATATCGTTGCCTATCTGGAACGCGATGAGCCGCAGCAGGTTCAGCACAAAAAGAGAATCTTTCAGGTTGCCCAGGCTGAGGATATCTTTTAAAAGATAGGTGTCGCGGATGGATTCCAGTTCTTTTCTTTTCCGTTCGGCCGTGCCGGCGGTGAAAACCTGGGGGTAGAGGCCGTAGATCAGTTTGTCGTCCAGTAAAGATTTTGTTTTAAGGAAGTCCTCGCTATCCTTAAGCTCCAGTTGCGCTAGCGGGTAAAGATGGAAGAAATAAATGCGGCCCGTCAGCGGTTCGCCGATCTTGTTTTTCAGGTCAAAGGAGGAGGAGCCGGCAACCAGGATAGAGAGTCCGGGGACGGAATCGGCCAGGAGTTTAAGACTGGCTCCTATGTTTGGCACGGCCTGGGCTTCGTCCACGAATAGCGCATCATAGCCGGCCGTCAATTTTTCAAGGACTGAAAGACGCCGGGAGGCCAGGAGCTCCGCCGCATCTAGGTTGTCGCCGCTGAGCATAAGGACTTTCTGGTTTTTAAGTTCATGCCTTAGCTGCTCCATCAGGACCGTTTTGCCGGTCCTTCGCGCCCCTAAAATAGCGACTACCCTGCCGGGCTTAAGATATTTGAGTATCTGAATTTTTATTAATCTGGGTAGCATGATACCCATATTATAGATGCTTATCCGCGATTTGGCAAGGGGTGCGTTGCTTGCTGGGGATTTTCGGAGGGCAGGCCGGGGGGAACCGACGCAAGGGTTCCCTCGGCCCGGGTTTGCAAGGGTGCCCCCCGGCCTGACCGACTGGGCATCCTGCGGTGAGTGAGTAAAATCCCCGGCAAGCGCCGCGGATATCGGGATGATTTCCGTCAATTCGCGCTAATTAATAACGGTTTCTTCACGGCTGCCTATTTTTGTAGAATTTAGGCGTAGTCCTTTCCGATCCTAAGATCTTTTTTTAGTTTACAGACTGATACTATGCCCAAAAATAAGAATTTCGCGGCGGTGGTACTGGCGGCCGGACTTGGCACCAGGATGAAATCCGACCTGCCGAAGGTATTGCATTACCTCGGCGACATGTCCCTGGCCGAACGCGCCATCCGCAAAATAGCCGCCCTCAACCCCGACAAAATAATCGTCATCACCGGCCACAAAGCCGAAATGGTAGAAGCCGAACTCACCAAGAAACTCCCCGCCGATATTGCCGCCAAACTCATCTTCGTCCGCCAGCAGCTACTCAAAGGCAGCGGCCGCGCCGTACAGGAAGCCATGGGCCTGATCCGCCGCCACGCCCACGCCATGATCCTCTGCGGCGACGCACCCCTCTTCCGGGTAGAGACCGCCAAAAGAATGCTCGGCCACTACTTCCGCGCCAACCCAGACTGCCTCGTCATGACCGCCGACCTCCCCGAGCCCGGCTCCTACGGCCGTATCAAGCGCAACCACGCCGGCGACGTAGCCGCCATAGTAGAAGCCTCCGACGCCGACGCCTGGGAGAAAGCCATAAAAGAAGTCAACTCCGGCACCTATTTCTTCAGCGTAAAAGCCCTCGCAAAAGCCGTCCATAACCTCAAGAAAAAAGGCAGCAAGGGCGAATACTACCTCACCGACGCCGTAGAGAACATCATAGCCGCCGGCGGCAAAGCCCAGGCCTTCAAACTTTCCGACCCCACCGAGATGACCGGCATAAATTCCCGCGCCGACCTGGCCGCCGCCTACTCCATGATGGTACAGCGCAAAGCCGCCGACCTCATGGCCTCCGGCGTCACCGTAGTAGACCCTTTCAACACCTACATAGACGAAAGCGCCGTCATCGGGCGCGACACCGTCATCCACCCCGGCGTCTTCATCAAAGGCGCCACCATCATAGGCCGCAACTGCAAAATAGGCCCCTACGGCGTAATAGAGGACTGCCGCCTAGACGATGGCGTCATCGTAAAATATTCCTGCGCGCTGGAATCCAGCCGCGTGCGCGCCGGCGCTATCGTCGGGCCTTTCGCCCGCCTGCGCCCCCTGTCCGACATCGGCCCCTGCGCCGAGGTCGGCAATTTCGCCGAGGTCAAGAAATCCCGCATCGGCCGCGGCTCCAAGATGCACCACCACAGCTATGTCGGCGACACCGAGATGGGCGAAAAAGTCAATATCGGCGCCGGCACCATCACCTGCAATTACGACGGAGTTCACAAGAACAGGACGGTAATAGGAGCCGGCGCTTTCATCGGCTCCAACACTAATCTGGTAGCCCCGGTCACCATCGGGGCAGGGGCTTATACGGCCGCCGGTTCCACAATAACGGAGGACGTCCCGGGCGGCGCGCTGGGCATAGCGCGCGCACGGCAGGTGGTTAAACAGCTTAAAAAGAGGCCAAAATGACCGATAAGCGCGGCAGGACCTTCAAAGTTTTCAGCGGCAACGCCAACCCTGAACTGGCCCGTAAGATCTGCGACAATCTGGGCGTGCCGCTTTCCGAAACCAAGGTGCAGAAGTTCGCCGACGGCGAAATAGACGTCCATATCCTGGAGAACGTGCGCGGCGAGGACTGCTACGTTATCCAGCCCACCTGCCCGCCGGTCAACGACAATTTGATGGAACTGCTGATAATGCTGGACGCGCTGCGCCGCGCCTCGGCGGGCCGCATAACGGCCGTCATCCCTTATTACGGCTACGCCCGCGCCGACCGCAAACCGGCCCCCCGCGTGGCTATAACGGCCAAACTGGTGGCCAACCTCATAACCGAGGCCGGCGCCAACCGCGTTATCACCATAGACCTGCACGCCGCCCAGATCCAGGGCTTCTTCGACATACCGCTGGACCATCTTTATGCCCGCCCCGTGGTGCTGGACTATATAAAGGGCCGCAATTTTGAGAACATGGTGGTGGTCTCGCCAGACGTGGGCAGCGTGGAACGCGCCCGCTCCTTCGCCAAGCGCCTGGACATGGGGCTGGTCATCATTGACAAACGCCGCCCCCGCCCCAACGAGGCCGTGGTGTACAACATCATCGGCGACGTGAAGGGAAAAACCTGCTTCATCTTTGACGACCTGGTGGACACCGCGGGCACGCTCTGCATGGTGGCACATTCAATAAAAGACCAGGGCGCGGCCAAGATAATAGCCGCCGCCAGCCACGGGGTGCTCTCCCGGGACGCCATCGAAAGAATAGACAAATCCCCTATAGAAGAGCTCATTTTAACGGATACTATTCCCGTAAATGCCTCAAAAAGTGCTAAAATAAAGGTAATATCCGTGGCCGCGCTCCTTGCGGAGGCCATTAAACGCAATCACATGGGCGAGTCCATAAGCGAACTTTTCAAGTGATCGTGTAATTTAGCAGGAGGAACAGCCGTATGCAACAGACGATAATTTCAGCCGAGATGCGCGATAAGGCCGGCGTGCGCGCCACGCTCAGCGCTTTCAGGGCCGGCGGCCGCATTCCCGCCGTCATTTACGGCCAGGACAAGAAGCCGGTAAGCGTTACCGTGGATGAGAAGGCGATAACCGCCCTCATCAAGGCCGGCTCCAACGCCATCATAACGATAAAGTACCAGGGCGGCGAGGACACGGTCATAATAAAGGCCATACAGAAACATCCCGTCACCGACAAGTACAGGCATTTCGACTTCTACCGCATCTCGCTCACCGACAAGATCAAGGTGAAGGTGCACGTGAAGCTCGTAGGCGAGTGCTACGGCGCGAAAGTCCAGGCCGGCCTGGTGGAACACACCATGCGCGAACTGAACGTCTCCTGTCTGCCGACGGAGATACCGCACGAGATCGAGGTCGACATTACCGACCTGCATATCAACCACTCGCTGCGCGTTAAAGATATAAAGCCCGGCAAGTTCGACCTGCTCGACGCTCCGGAACAGATAGTGGTCAGCGTGACCGCTCCGAAGGAAGAGAAGGTTGAGGCTCCTGTCGCCGGCGCAGCCGTAGCGGGCGCCGAGCCCGAAGTTGTGGCTAGCAAGGGCAAGAAGGAAGAGGGCGCCGAGGGCGCCGCTCCCGCGGCCGGCAAGGACGGGGCCAAACCCGCCGCCGGCAAGGAAGGAGCCAAACCCGCCGACAAGAAAGCGGAACCCAAGAAATAAAGGGTGGATGCTTAACGCCGGGAGCAGAAGTTGGACTTTCAAATGTTCGGCTTCTGCTCCCTGTTTTTTATCCCGGATCCTGCTTGCATGATCCCCCGCTTTAGCGGGGCACGGACCAAGCGCTATGGCCGCGGACAGCGGCATAGCCCCGCGGCAGGCCAGTGGCTCCGCGCCAGGTCCGCGCGGGTGTATGCCGCGCGAACGCGCCCCCGCAATCCGGGGGGAAAGTTTCATCAGAAACTTTCCGGCGGTAAGGTGCTGACATGAACGACCGCATACAACTGGCCGCCCTGCTGGGCAACCCCGGGACGGAGTACGCCAATACCAGGCATAACATCGGCTTCATGGTCGCCGACGCGGCCGCGCCGCGCCTGGCCGCGGGGGGGAAGTGGCGGGAGTGGAAGGGGCTGGGGCTCTATCTGGAGTTCAAGGCAGCCGAAGGCCGTGCCTTCCTGCTTAAACCGCAGACCTACATGAACCTTTCCGGTCAGGCCGTGCTCAGCCTGGCCTCTTTCTACAAGATAAAGCCCGCCGCCATACTGGCAGTGTACGACGACCTGGCCCTGCCGTTCGGGAAGCTTCGCGTGCGAAAGGACGGTTCGGCGGGGTCCCACAACGGGATGGATTCAATAATCACCGCGCTCGGGCCGGCCATGCCGCGCCTGCGGCTGGGGATAGGGCCCAGGCCCGCGCATATACCCGGAAAAAATTTCGTGATGTCCAGATTTTCTAAAGAAGAGGGAGGGGCGCTTGCGGACTTCCTGGACCGCGCCTGCGATGCGCTGAAGGCGGCGTTCGAGGACGGTGTGGAGTACGCGATGAACCACTATAACTATGACGGCGATAAACCCTTACTTTAAGATATTTTTCGGCTTGGCCTTCATACTGCTTGGCCTTGGGTATATCTATAGGCCTGAGATCATAGAGCGCACCAACAGGCTTATAAGGGACACTGTCCTGAACGACTCCTACGTGGCGCTGCACCGCAAGAACTGGGGTTTTATGCTGTTGCTGCTGGGCGGCTTGCTTGTCTACATGGGGCTCTGAAGGTCGCTGGGCTGGTAATGCCTTATAGGCCAAAGGGCCTATGGGGCGCGGTACTAAACAGCCCTTGGTTTTGGCCCGCGGTATTGTATAATATGGGCAGGGGGAAATTAAAAAAAATATTCAGCGTATACATCCTGTAGCAGAGGTATAAACACGTTTTAACAGCCCGGGGGGGCTGAAAAAGCAACGGAGGTGAGGGTATGACATGGGAAGAAATGGGGAAGAAGTACGAGCAGGACAATAGTGCCGCAAAGCAGGAGGACAAGACTCCCAAGTTGGCCAAGAATTGGGACGATCTCGTAAGATCTACGGATAAACTTGTATGGCTTTTTGCCCTTTCTAACGGGCACAGGCCGCCGGCTAAAGGCAGCTGAACAGCAGTGAACAACGGTAGCAGAGCGCCCGGGACACGCAGAAAGCGGTCCCGGGTATTATTTTGCCTGTTCGGTAAGGGTTATTTCCAGGTCTTTCTGCCTGATGTTCACCCGTTCGCGGAAGCTGCCTTTCAGGTCACCGCGTCTTACTACCGCCAGCTCGCCATGGGTGTTGAGCCGCGCTTCAAGGTAGATCTTCCCGGTCAGCAGGTCCGGCATTATCAGATTGGAGGAGGTCATTTCGAAGGGTGTGGGAAAAACCGGGTTGATGATCTTCTTATACGCCACCGGCACGTTGTCTTCGTTCACCGCCACCACGAAGAGCATGCTGTTGGGCCCGGGCAGGGCCGGCAGCAGGCTCTCTGACATGTTCACCGTGCCGGACAAACGGAAAAAATATTTCAGCGCGGCCGGGTATCCGAAATGCCAGGCCAGGAAGCCCGCCAGGGCCAGAATGGCCAGCCAAAAAAATCTTTTAACCATAAGCTAATTTTACAAAATAAGCTGTTGCTATAGCCTTAGCGACACATTCTGTTAATAATCATTTAATATTCCTTTTATTGCCAAACGGGGCGGCGTATATTACACTTAATATAGAGCAAAAAGGGAAAAACTATGGCAAACGATTACGGTGATCTTGAACAAATGGTAAATGACGTAACAAGCCTGGACACCGCCCGCATGACGCTGCGCTGGGCGCTGGAGAGGCTCAACACCATTGAAAAAGACAAGGCCGACCTGAAGAAGAGTCTCGCCATAGCCGAGGAAACTTCAAAGAAGCTGCAACTCAAGGAAGCATCACTGACGGACGCCTATTCTTCCCGCACCAAGACCTTGGAGGAAAAAGAGGATTTTTACACCAAGTTGGAAGCCACCATGTCCCTGCTGGGCGAAGGCAAGCTGGATATACAGCAGCTGCTCAAGAAAGAGGCCAAGCTGGACAGCCTGCGCCACAGCCTTGAGAGCGAATACTCGGATAAATTCGAAGAGTTGGACCGCAATCAGCGCTCCGTTATAGAGCGCTGGAACTCCCGTCTGCTGGAAGTGGAAAGCCAGTACGCCGGCCGCCTGGCCGAGGCCCAGCAGAAATACGACAGTCTCCGCTCCGAGCTGGAAAGCGGCTACCAAGGCCGCCTGACCTCGCTTCAGACCTCTTTCAAATCCCGCGAAAAAGAACTTTCGGAAAGGATAAACTCGCTTGAGGGCAGCGTGCACCTGTCCGAGGAAAAGGTGGAAACCCGCCGCCGCGAACTTGAGGCGGATTACCTTTCCAAAAAGCATGAGAACGACGGAAATTATCGCAAGCTCCGGTCCATGCTTGAGGGAGGCCTTGAAGAAAAACTGCGCTCGATGGATTGCGACCATGGGGCGCAGGTCCGCTCTCTGGAGGTGTCCTGGCAGACAGAGCGTGCCAGGCTTCTTGACGAACAGCGCCTGCGGGACGAGCAGTTCGCCTCCGCACAGGCCCGCATTAAGGAGATAGAGAACAAGCTGGCCGCGCAGCAGGAGACCCACCATACCGAACTGCTGAAGATGATATACGAAAAAGAGACCGCTTTCAGGACCCATCTGGCGGAGCTTGAGAAGGAGAAGGCCGCTAAATGAGGAGACCGTGAAGGAGTTGGTGGCCAGGCTTGAGAAAAAGGCCTCCGACCGGGAGACCGGGCGCATCCGTTATTCGGCACAAAAGGGATTACGTAACAAAAGCACTTCCGCCGCTATTTTTTCAACTTTTTCTCAATTTCTCCGATCTTTACTTTGAGCGCTTCATTTTCGTCTTTTAACTCTTTTATGGCCTCAAGCAGGATCGGAGTCATTTTGTCATAGCTGACGGACTTGTTGCCTTCAGCATCCGTATTTACAAGTTCGGGATACTCTTTTTCCAGCTCCTGCGCGACAAACCCGATATGCTTCCCGCGTCCCGGCACAATATCTTTGTCCTTTTTTAGATCGTACCTTACTCCGTGCAGATTTGACACTTTACTTAAAGCATCCGCCAGCGGCGTTATGTTAGTCTTATAGCGCACATCCGAAAGAGTTTGCCAGCTGCCGTCAGAGAGCAGATTCCCTGTTCGAAAATCCAAGACGGCGTGAACAGTGTTGCTGTAATCCTTAAACGCCATCCCCCACCACCCGCGCAGCGCGAAATTATAGGTGTCAAGGGTAGCGCCGTCACCAGTGCCGGGATCTATATTGTTGGTACCTATGCCTGCCAAATAGAGCGAATCCGAAAAACGGCCGGTACCAACCACATCGAATTTATACGCCGGCACAGTAGTCCCGATGCCGACGTTGCCGCTATTTGCAACCACCAAATTATCGGATCCCGATATCCCAAGGCTAATCAAACCGGTATAGGTGGTAATGCGTAAACTCCTGCCCGTAGACTCAATTCTATTGGTTGCTGCATCCCATTGACCAAGAGCAATGGAATTGGCGCCATCGGAAGTAAATAATCTGGAAAATGTAGAGTCAGCCGAAGCCCGTATACCTCCAACAACATCCAGTTTATACCCCGGACTCGTGGTCCCGATGCCGACGTTGCCGTTCCTTTGGATAACCGCGAGCGTGGATAAACTATAAGGGGGCGTCGTGCCGCTTTTTTTTAGGAAAGCGAACGCTATACCCCCGCTGTCATATGCCGGGGTGATAAGATCCAGCTCCGCGTTCCCGGCCAGCCGGTTCGCGCCGAATTCGGCTCCGCCGCTATTGAGATAATCCGTACCGCCGATCGGATCTAAATTTGAACCATCCAGGTCGATGCCGCGAGAAGAATGCATCCATCCGGCGACATCAAGCTTATATCCCGGGTTCGTCGTCCCGATGCCGACATTGCCTGAGTTTAAGAATGTCATAACGTTGCGCGCTGCGTCTCCTGCGTCGTTGAGAATATCAATGTACATATCCGGCGCCTGTCCGGCTCCGCTTGAATTTGTAAAAATACGCCAATTTTTATTGTTC
>CAIXBR010000087.1 GCA_903917735.1 uncultured Elusimicrobia bacterium
CCGACATTACCGCCATGCTGCAACGTCATCACCGCGGTTCCGGTTATCTGGTTTTCCCTGAAAGACAAATCCGACACGCCGTTTGTTATCCCGACAGACCACGCCTTAGAGCCGGGGTCGTGAAATGATAAAAATGGGCCGTCCGTGCCGGTATCTTTTATCTCCAGGTCGCCGTAAGCTTTGCCCGCCGCACTTGAAAGAATAGACAAAGGATAGTCAGGCGCCGTCGTCCCGACACCGACGTTGCCGAGGCTGTCAATAATAATGCCGTCCGAACCGCCTAAAGTTTTTGTGAGACTCAGCTTGCCGGCCACGTCTCCGGCGGCTATCACATAATCCGCGGTGCCATAATGGTTTAATGTAATTCTTGCCTTGTCGCCCGTCGCGCCTCCTCTCAGATAGAGAGATGCGTCTCCAGACGAACCGTTTACTCCCACCAAAATCTGGCCCGTACTCAGCGTAAGTTTCTGCGTCGGATTCGCCGTCCCGATGCCGACGTTGCCCGCGGAATTCAAAAACAGATATTCACCAGTCCCGACACCTAATCCCACCCCGGAATTTTCAAAATATACACCCGCATGTGTATAACCACCCGCTGTAATCGCAGGATCGTTCGCATTACCGGCCGCCACCGCGGTATTGCCGCCCAAACGCACATTTCCCTCGAACAATGATGTGCCCACAGTGTGCAGTTTTTGAAGCGGGCTCGCCGTACCGATTCCAACATTACCTCCGGTAGGATTTATCAGCACATAACCCTTAGCCTGAATTCCCCAGTTAACACCCAGAAATAAAGCACAGTTTCGTATCATCTATTTTAGACTCGCGATCTAATATGGAGGTACGAAACCGTGCATATACAAACTACCACATTACAAACCGAAAATCCAATAATTCTCACCTTCACCGACAAGCCGATAACCGCTTGGGGCGGCATGTCGCTGCTTGCCGGTTACGGCGCCCGGATAGGGTTGATAGCGCATCTTGACCAGTGCCTTGCATTCGGCCTGACATCTCCGAACGCGACACCGCCGGTCGACGTCATCCTGTCTTTCATGGCCGGTGTGCTGACAGGCGCCAGGCGATTCGCCCATATAGAATCGCTACGCCATGATAAAGTTCTCAAGCAACTGCTGGGAATGTGGCGTTTTCCGTCCGACAGCACGATAACGCGGTTCTTCCAACGATTCGGACGCAAAGAAATACAGGAGATGTTCGAGCCGTTGCGCGCCTGGCAGATAAGCAAGCTGACACCGCCTGGCGATTACACACTGGATCTGGATTCTTCCGTGTTTGAGCGTTACGGCAAACAGGAGGGCTCGGTGTTGGGCTACAATCCCAAGAAGCATCGTCGGCCGAGCCACCACCCGCTGTTGGCGACCTTCGACGAAAACCGTGTCGTTATCCACGCATGGCTGCGCAGCGGCAATACGGCAAGCGTGACCGGAGCGGTGGAATTTATGCGTGAGGCCATGTCGGCGATGCCGGCGGGCGCGGCGGTTAGGGTTGTCCGGGGGGATTCCGGCTTTGACAGCGAGAAAGTCTTCGTCTATCTTGAAGGTGAAAAATTGCGGTATGCTGTATCTGCGCGGTTTACCCGAGGGGTGCAACACGCGGCATATGGGATAACCGACTGGCGGGAGCTTGATGAAGAAGCGTCTGTGGGTGAAACCGTGTTCCAGGCCAAGAGCTGGAGCCGTGGTCGGCGACTGGTAGTCATAAGGCAGCGCAAACGCGAAAAAGATTATGTACGTGGAAGGGAGCTGTTCGATGATAAGGCGTATGTATACCAGGGGATATTCACCGATCTGGCGTGCCCACCGGAGGAAGTCTGGCGGTTTTACCGTAAGCGGGGCATTTTGGAAACCCGTATACGGGAACTGAAGTGGGATTACGGGATAGACGGGTTCTGTATGAAGAAGTTTTATGCTACGGAAGCCGCATTCCGTATGGTGTGTTTCACTTATAACCTTATGCAGGGATTTCAGCAGGCAATCGGGATACGGACGAAAAGGACATTGGGCGTTATCCGGATGTTGGTATTGGCGTGTGGAGCCGAGTTGGGGCGGGATGGTCGCAAGCTGGTGCTTAGGCTGTCAGCCGCAGGGCTTCGCAGGGAACGATTTCGCGGGTATTGGGATAGGATTTCACATTGGGAAGACATCAACGGCGTTGCAGTTGGATCTGGGTAAAAAGAAAGCGGGAAAAGGAGGAATTATTGCACGATAAAACAAAGCAAAAATGCAGGTACAAAATTATCCCCGGCTTTCATTGACGGAAGCACGGGTAACTGCGCTTTTCAGGCTAATGCAAACAGCGCAATTAGCACGAACGCTACGTTTTTTCTCATAAGAGTCTCCCTGCCCGGTCAATTTCTTCGCTGACCGCGGCTTCTTAACAAGTAAACTTTACCGTTTATAATGTGCTTGATGAAGAGGCTTTAGTCCTGCTTATTCCCGGTAAAGGGCCTATCTAAAAAGCCGCCCCTGGTCCCGCTTTCCCCGGCAAAAGGCCTGCCGGGGCCGTCCCCTCCGACCCCGCCGCCTATTTGCCGGCACCAACTGAGCCGGAGCTTAAGGTATCGCTGTTCCGTAGTTTTGGATCTTTGTCTGCATTTCAGGGCTTAACTGTTTAATAAGCTCCGCATTGTACGAGCCGGTGGGCTTTAGGGCCGTTGGATTGGTTATCGGACTGTTAGGGAATATCTCGTTAGCCGCTATAGCATAAGAACGCGCTATAGAGGCAAAAGACCCGTCTTTGACCGCCGGATCAACGTCGGCCGTAATTATTGAAACAGTATCGTCGCTGTTGCGGACGATATCGAAAGTGCGGAACTGCTGCGGGAAATCCTTTAATGACGGGGTCTCAACCAGCCAGAAGCCGAGTTCGGGGTGGTTGTCCACATCAGAGGACTTCAAGGCTGTAACCGTATTGCGATGCACATGTCCCGAGACCCACATAAGGAGGTTCGGATATGTATGAAGTTTGGCCAGCAGGGTCGCCAGGGGGATGGGAGATTTGTGGGCGGCATCAATATAAATAAGCGGTATGTGCGCCGCGATTATCATAAGCTTGTCGTTAGCCTGACCTTCGTCAAGTTCGCTTACCAGCCAGTCAAAACGTTGTTGATCTATAATGCCCTGCTCATGAAAATCGAAAGTAGAGTCCTCCATCTGGGTGTCGTCCAGCACAATGACCTTGATCGGCAAATTCGACTTCGGCTCAAAAGAATAGCACGCAAAGTCGTTGTCTACGTTGGCCTGTGTGAAACCGTGGCCGGACGGTTTTGAAGTCGTTTTCAAAAATTCGCCCATCCATTCCTTTTTGGAAAGCGGACGGCGGTCCGGATCAGCCGGCGTGGTCGGAGGGGTCGCGAAACTGCCGACAAGGCCGCCGCCTATCATCTCACCGCCAGGTGTGCTTCCGTCAATGGCCCCCGTATATGTGGTACGGACATCTATACCTTCAGGGGCGGTGTCAAAAGCTCCCAACAGAAGTATATTTGAGCCGGTATAAGCCTGCTTGAGATAATCGGTCACAGGCCATGACCCCATCCAGGCATGATCATGGTTGCCGAG
>CAIXBR010000088.1 GCA_903917735.1 uncultured Elusimicrobia bacterium
CCGATTCTTCGCGGAATATCTTCCCGCGCTCGTTGCCCCGGGCGATAACATGATACAAACCACCCGGTATATCAACTCTTGCTTTTCTTGCCATTAGCAAATTATACAATAACTAAGCAACTAAGAACCGTCCCCAATTCCTACAATTCCTATACGCACGTGCCCCTACCCGCGTAAATCGCGTGCTGCGTTCTACCAGCGTTGCCAGGTTGCCAGTGGTGAACCGGCAGCCTTTCGGCGGAGGCAGGGCCTCCGGCACTAACGGCAAAGTGGACCGGCCGCACAACCTGCTACGGTGGACCTCATCAGAACGGTAAAGGAAAATCTGGAGCCCCCACGGACTACCGTTACCCGTACATGAAGTAAAGCCAGAGAGCAGAGCCGCGTAAATAAAAAAACCGGAGGCTGTCCTCCGGCTTTTTTTGCCAGACTATCCCGGCGCCGTCTCTAACGCGGTCCGCCCAGCTTGCTTTCAAAACCCTTACCTACGAGATAATCCCTTATCGCCTGCTCGCATCCGCTCCCGGCATCGTTGTCATGCCAGAAGGTCAGCATCAAACCTTCTTTCTTCAGAACCACGGTGGAGTGCATGAGCGGCAACACGTTGGACGTGACGGAGGCAGTCTTGAACTGAAGCCCCCATACGCCGGTCTTATGCCCGGCCGCGTCGGAATAAAGCACGGCCACGGCCTGGGAAACATCTATAAGAGGTATAGTGCCGAAACCGGCCGTGGCTACGAAGTCCACCAACTCCGGGGTTTCCGTAATAAAGGGGTTAGTGGTGGCCGGGAAATAAGCGTTGGGTTCCATTTTTTTTACCAGGCGGCACCCCTCCGACAGTTTAGAGTCGGGCACCACAAGGTTCTCGGATATTTTAACGGTCCCCAATGACCCTTTGGCCAAAGCCGCCAAGCCTAAAGAGTCCTGTACCGAGGGCTCTGCGGCCTGGGGCTGAACCGCGGCCGGGCCCGGCATGGGAGTTACAACAGTAACCGGCGCCGCTTTGGGCGCCATCGCTATTTTAAAACCATAATAGGCGCCGCCCGCGAGCACAACTATGATCAGACCCGTCTTTATATTTTTACCCATTTTTCACCTCACGGTAAGAGAAATAAACTTTAAGATATTGTCGCAGACTGACAGAGGAATGTCAACTGGCGCAACTGGCACTGGCGCAACTGGCACAACTCCGCTGAACCGATCATTCCTTGTAGGTGATGGTTACCAGGGCTTTGTCGTCGCCGCCCGAGGCGGAGGCCTTGTAGGGTCTGGTCCCGGAGTTGATATAAGCCTCGAAAGCTTTGGCGGTCTCCAGGGCGGTCTGCCCGGCCTTAAGGGCCAGGGCTATGTTCCAGCCCGCCACGTGGTTGACGGTGCCGTCGGGCCGCATGAAGCGGAAGATGGAAAGCCACAGATTTATAGTGCCGTCTATGCCGGCCCCGGGATGGCCCGTGGCGCGGCCGGTTATCTCCGCCGAGCCGGGCTTGCCGCCCACCGTAGGCTTGGCGGCCATAACCTCCACGCACTGCGTCTTGTCGTACGAAGCCGCCGTCAGCTCGGGACCCTTGGCCAGCTCAACGACTGGATTATAAATATTTTTTTCTATCACCTGTACCCCCTTGCGGCGCGGCGGGCGCCAATTCCAAACCTTAACAGAAGTTTACAAAATTTTAAAGCTGCTGCCTTTTTCCCCGGAAATAAAGTATCCCTATCCCCGGGGTCCTTTTCCTGGCTGGGACATATAATATATGCTTTCCATTATAGTTGCTGGCGATATTCAAGGGAGCGCCCCCCGCGGACATATGCCCCGGACAGACATCATAATAGTTGAAGACGATCCCCTCGTAGGGGAGATTTCGCGCGATATACTTACGGGCGCCGGCTACGCCGTTAAGCTTGTGCCGGACCCACGGGAGGCGCTGGCGGCCATAAAGAAGGCGCTGCCGAAACTGGTCATCACGGATATCATGATGCCCGGGATCACAGGTCTGGACCTCTGCAAGCTGGTCAGGGCCGAGCCGTCTCTCGCGCAGGTACAACTCATGGTCATGTCGGCGAAGAGTTTCGAGGTGGAAAAAAGGCGCGCTCAGATGTTCGGCGCTGCATATTTCCTGCCGAAGCCGTTTACCGAACAGTGCCTTCTGAAAGCGGTGAGCGACCTGCTGCACGGCAACATCGGCCATTCGCAACCGCATTGATCCCCTGGGAAATTGGGGGGGGCAGGCCTTAATGCTTGGCCTGTCCCCGTTCCCTTTTCTACTGGCTGGCGCTCAGTCCACCCACATCTTGTTCTTGCCAAGATCTATCAGGAATACCTTCTTTGAAATAAAGCCGAAGCTGAGCATGCCGTCGTATATGATGTCTTCCACGCTGAACTCAACAGAGTCGGTTCCCTTGCCGAAGGAGATGTCCGTCATGCGCGCCGTACCCGTACTTGCCGGCCCAGCCGCAAGGCCCCATTCCCGGGCAACATGAGAGGAAACCAGCACAGGCTGCATATTGGCCGTATCGAGCAGGAACCAGTAAAGCTTACCCTCGCGCCGGAGCGCAGTAAAGACATCCAGCTGGCTTCCGTCCGGCCCGGTGACCAAACGGCTCAGCACAGGGGTCATGCGCTTTTCTTTTTTCCCCGCCGAACTGGTTGTCTCTATCGTCAGTTTTTTCGCGGCCAGGTCGATAGAGAGGACCCTGCCCTGAAAAGTTTTAAGGGAAAGAACTCCGTCTATCTTAGGCGCTTCCTTTGGCAGAAAGGACATGAGGTCATAAACCCCAAAGGTCTCATGGGGTATCACAGTGCTGCCGATCTTTATATTTGCTCCGTCGCATAGCTGATATTCGAACTTCTCGCCGGTATGCCTGTAGCCGGTCACGCTGCCGTAGACCTGCTTGTTCAGGAGCCGCGCTATCTCCGGGGAGATTATCGTCTCGCCCGCACCGCTGTCGAAAAGGAACCAATAGGGCTTCCCCTCGATAGACACCTCCACCTTCTTGAAGTTCCCCCCATATTTTACAAGGGGGACAATTTCCTGCGAATAAGCGCTAATGGCCGGCGTTCCCATCATAACGGCTGCAATTAACAATATTTTCATAAGTGATTCTTTATTCTTCCCTAGCCTGCGGCAAAAGGCTGCTGCCTTTTCCTATTTTTTCCCGGCAGCTTCGGGAGGCAGTATTTTGTAATGCCCGTCTTTTGTTCTGCTCATCGGGAAACAAGGCAGCCCGGCACGCAGCTCGCTTCTGTCGGATTCATTTAAAGAATCACAATTACCGGCGCACAGGTATTTTAAGGTTATCGAGTCTTTATAGTCAAAATCCGCGCCCCGCAAAGCTATAAAGCCGAGGATGGTTTTAGGCTGAATACAGTAGCTTTTGTTGATTTTTGCGACGCTCCATATCATAATACTGGCCCGCCCTGAATTCTCAGGGTCTGACACGTCGCATTTAACATCAATTGCGGATTTTTCCTTACTAGCCGACCAGGAGAATTGCACTTTCCTCCCGCCGGTATAACCAAGGTCCAAGATCGAAGTAAATAACTCCTGTATACTGACCGGCGGTTTATTTTTTCCGCCGGGCACTAAAATATTTTGCACCCCCCGTATGGCGCTTTTCAGCGGATCAAGGCTTTTTTTAGGCTCAGCAGCCGGGCTCTCCGGAACTGTCTTTCGGACGTCCACCATCTTTACCGGAACTCCAG
Organism: uncultured Elusimicrobia bacterium; assembly: GCA_903917735.1. Lineage (GTDB taxonomy): Bacteria > Elusimicrobiota > Elusimicrobia > Elusimicrobiales > UBA9959 > UBA9959. The sequence continues at coordinate 3,698 of CAIXBR010000088.1, forward strand.
CAGGCATATCTTTAATCGCCGCGGCATTCTCATTAAAGACCGCCTCGATATCGGAATTTCTGGTTTCCGAAGAAAATGCCGAAACGGGAACAGACAGCAGAATTAAAATGAAAAGCTTTTTCATGGTTCCTCGGTCAGTTTCTCTACCTGAGACTCCGCAAATAATAGGATTAGACAGATGGCGACTGTCCCTATTACCCACTTACTCCTGCACCGCAAAGAAGCAGCTGCCTTTTCTCTTTATTATCTCGTCTTGGCGAAGAGGAGCCCGTCCACGGGGCGGCCATGTTTCATGGCGTCATTGACCAGGCGGCCTTCGTACTTGTAGCCGGCTTTTTCCAGCACCCGCGCGGAAGCCTTGTTCACTACAAAGACCTTGGCGTAGACCCGCCGCAGCTTCAGTTCCTTTAAAGCGTAGCGCGTAAGCGTTTTCACGGCGCCGGGGACTATCCCCCTGCCCCAGTATTTAACTCCCAGCCAGTAGCCTATCTCGGCCCTGTGGCCGTTCATAGCGAACAAGCCTATGCCGCCGATAACCTGCCCGTCCAGATCTATGGCCAGGTTTAGCTGTGTTTTTTCCCTGGCGCGGGCCAGCTTGAGGTTGAAATCCACCCATTGGCGCGCGCCCTTGAGCGTGTAGGGATACGGGATGTTCAGCGTATAGCGCTCTATCTTCCTGTCATTTATGTTCTCCGCTATGCAGAGTTCGTCCCCCCTGCGGAAAGGCCTCAGCGTATAACTGCCGAATTTAAGTTCCATTTGATAATTCCCCGGTTCGAACAACAATATTCTACCAAAACAAAACCACCGGGCTTTCCCGGCGGCCTTGAATGACTTGTTGGCAAATCAGAACCCGATGTACAGGCCGGGACAGGCGGTCCGCAGCCATACGGAGAGCTGGGCGTCGGTGAACTTGAACGCATGGTCGCCGTCGGCGGTGTAGCTGAACACATCGCGGTTCTTGACCGCGCACAACTCGCCCCAGGCGTTACGGAACGCAGAGGTACCGTCGGGAAGGCCGGAGGGGGATTCGCCCATGCGGAAGCCCGCGTCTAGCATCAGCCCGGCGTAGCGCGGTATCTCCACGCCGCCGCGCTCGGCCGGGTCTATCTTAGGCGAAACGCGCACGCGGCCGCGCTCCAGCTCGCGGATCTGCGCGGAGGCCGGGTCGAATTCCGCGTCCCTGCCGTCGCTCATGCGCACCAAGACGGTCCGCGCCTTCTGGTTCATCGTCAGCGCCGGCGCGCCCCGCCGCGGGAAGAAGAAGAATTCGCGTGCAGAGGTCATGTTCGAGTTGCCTTCCCCGTCGCCGTAGGAGCTGAACACCATAAGCAGGCCGTCGTCGAAGAAGACGTAACTGCGGTAGACCATACCGGGCACTTCGGTAGGATCTATAGACACGAAGCACTGCCCCGAGCCGAGGCTGTCCGAGTAGCCCTGGGTATTGCCGATGATGACGGGGGCGCTCTGCGGGCATGTCCGCCCGTCCCGCTGCGCCACGGGAGGGTGGACGTAGCTGCGCCAGACCTGCGCCGGCAACGGCGCGGCCGCAAACACCGCAAAAGCGGCGGCGGCGAGTACTGTCTTCATGATAAGCATATCGATCCTTCCTGCGACGAATATTTCGGTTATTGTATCATAAATCCGAGTGCCGTCCAGGTGACGCTGCTTCCTATCTGATTCCGCTGAAAACCCCTTCTGGCCCAAAACTGACTTTAAAAAAGTTCATCAACTGTGTTTGCCCGAAGCTTTTTCCAGCTCCCCCTGGAGTTCCGGAGGGATCCACTTCTTATAGGCTTTGGCCTTGCCAAGCATCTCCCAGCTCTTGTTGTAGTCCTTGCGCTGCATATACAGCCAGACCAGCGGTGCATATGGGTCGCAGTCGCAGCCGTCCCGGCTCGGCCCCATCTCTATGGCCTTTTTGTAGTCCGATATCGCCTTCGTATAATCTTTTTTCTCCTGGTCCTGGCCGCCAAGAGTGCAGTAGGTTTCTGCAAGGCGCAGCCTGCCGCCGCGTTCGTCAACCTTCATCTCAAGGCTAAAATCCACAATGGCGCCGGCGCAATCTCTTTGAATCAGGCGTGTAAGGCCGCGCATGTCCAGCGCCTGCCCGTTGCCGCCGTCTATCTCTATGGCCCGGCTGAAGTCGGCCAGCGCCTTATCGACGAAAGCCCTGTCCGCCGCATCCGCGCTGTACGCCGCCCTGTAGTAATAGGCGGTGCCGCGCTCCAGATAGGCCTGCGGAGCCGCCGTCGCCAGCGCGATGGAGGCGTCAAAGTCCATCAGCGCCAGCGAGAACAGGCGCTCGTACTCCTCCCGGTTCATGGTACCGCGCGCGTTTGAGAGCCTGGCCTTCTCGGAGTAGCCTGTGCCCCTTTTCGAATACAGCAGCGCCCGCTCCCGGTCGGTCGCGGCCGACTTGAGGCCCCTTGAAGCGCTGCGGATATCCGCCTCGTACTCGGCCATCGCGTCGAAAAGGTAACAGCCCGCCAAAAACAGGAACGCCGCGAAACAGAAAGGGACCGCATGCCTAACGTTCATATCCCCTAATTCTACCAAAACGAAACCGCCGGTTCCCCCCGGCGGCTCCGCATTAAACATCGAAAGTAAAAATCTGCCCCCTTTCCCCTCACTGTCCCCCTATTATCTATTAGATACGCGGTTTACGGGATTAAACTACGAAAGGCTCCTGCTGCCTTAGGAAACAGCGTACCTATTTCTTGTTGTCTATGCGGCTGTTCTTAAGTACGCTCATGGACTTGTCAAGATAGTCTTTAAAGCTCTTCCTTGCGTTATCCTAAATTCGGCAGTTGCATTGCCTCGCACAATCAAAAAGTGTTGAAATTACAAGACAATGGAAGAGAAAAACGCAATAATTACAGTTCACCCAATGGGTGAGCTAAAAAAGCGGGCCGTTTCGAGAATTCCGCTGGAA
>CAIXBR010000089.1 GCA_903917735.1 uncultured Elusimicrobia bacterium
CCGATTCTTCGCGGAATATCTTCCCGCGCTCGTTGCCCCGGGCGATAACATGATACAAACCACCCGGTATATCAACTCTTGCTTTTCTTGCCATTAGCAAATTATACAATAACTAAGCAACTAAGAACCGTCCCCAATTCCCGCACCCAATTCCCGCAATTCCCGACCAATTCCCGACAACTGTAGGGAAAGGGCGAACAGGGAAAGCAGGGGGGCGGGTAAAATAAATATGCACGAAGGGCGCGTCCGGGAACGCCGATAACACGGGAAAACGAACTGTTTTTTTAGTATGACAATTGGTACGAAACCCCGAAAGTGTTGCCCGTATAGTTGTACGGCATATACTGCTCGAACTTGCAGTTTGAGCTTGCCACTACCAGTGAGTAGAACAGGCGCATCGTGGCCACGTCGTTTATCCGCTTGCGTATGCTGCCGGTGAACGTGCTCATGAGGTTATTCTGCTTAGTGCCGGCGATATAGTTGTTATCCGCGTCGCGCTTGGGGCGGTCGGTGTATTTGCGGCTGGTGAGGTTCACGGAACCGCCCACCGCCCATTTGCCGGTGAGGTTCAGGTCTATGGGCACGCTGAGCGTGGTCTCGTTATAGTCGTAGTTCTTGGCCACGAAGCTGACGTCGGAACTTCCGTCGAGCAGGCTGGTGCTGGTGGCACCCATGGATTTATAGCGCATGAAGTTCTGGTTGGAACTGTGCAGGGTGTAGGAGACCATGGGGTACATCTCGAATATCCACAGGCTATGGTGGAAACCGGCGTCAAGGGTGGTGGTAGTGTCCTGCTGCTTGGTGTTCCCGTAAACGCCCGTATTACCCACCACCTTCTGGTTCTTGTAATCCTGCCGGGTATAGGTGACGCCGCCGAAGAAGTTGTTCCAGGAGGGACGCAGGCTGACCTGCTTCAGGCCCTGGTCCTCCAGCCCGCCGTTGGCGCTGGCTGAATTGTTGGCGTTATTAGTGGGGTCCTCGAACTCGCTCAGCAGGTCGGTGTAGTTCGGGAACTTTATGGTCTTGGTCAGATAGGTCAGCGTGAGCATGCCGTTCTTCTCAAGGTCGAAGACATAGTCGCCGGCCAGCTGGAGCCCGGAGGAATTCATGTTGTACAGGCCGCTCTTCCACGATTCGTCGGCGCCGCTGCGGGAGTAGTCGCGCGAAAAAGAGATGCCGGGCCTTACCCGGAACCTCTCCCCCAGGGTGCGGCGGTACTCTATATTGAACGAGTGCGTCATGGAGCGGTCCGTGAACTGTTTGGAGTCCTGCGGCGAGAAACCCTGCCCGGAATAGTTGAAGTTGTACAGGCCGAACAGGCTGTCCTTGGGGCTTATCTTGGTCAGCAGGCCCACCTGGGTGTTCATGTTGCCGCCGCTGAAGAGATTGCCCTGGCTGGGCATATAGCCGGCCTCGGTCATGGTCATGTCGAAGAAAGGCGTGAAGATCTTGGAATCCTCGGCCACGGCCGCGCAAAGACGCCCCGCCATGGAAGCCGCAAAAAAAGCGCTTATGATCAGTTTTTTCATCGTTGTCTTCCTTAAAAGTTCAGGTGGAAGTTCCACACGGGGTGCACTACCAGCACTCCCTCAGGATATATGTTAAGCCCCAGTTCGAAGAACTTGCCGTACCAGCTCACCTTGGAGCTGATGGTCTGGGTCTTCAAGCCGTAGTTAAGCTGTATGCTCCACAGCTTGCCCACCCCCTTGGGGGTTTCTATGCCGGCGATAAAGAAATCGTCCTTAAAGCCTGTATCGAAACTGTTGATCTTGGTGCCAAGGAACTCCGGTTCCTGGCCGGCCTTAAAGTCCAGCTTGGCGTTCAGCTGGCTGTGTTTGTAGCCCCAGAAGGTGCGCACGCGCGGGCTCACCGAGGAGGTCACGATAGCGCCTACATAATAGCCGCCGAACTTCGCGCTGTCTATGGTCTGGGAATTCTTGGTGGCCATCTTGGCCGCCATCATGTCCCAATAGCCGCCTATCAGGTCCACTTGCGGCACCCCCGGAGCTATGCGCCCCTCCGCGTGCAGGCGCAACTTCGCCGAGGCGTTGGTATAGGTCAGCGGGATAAGGGTAGGGAACAGGCCTGTCTGTATGCCGAAACTCTTGCCCGGAGGCAGCGGCGTGGTGCCCTCCAGGTCCTGCTGGAAGTCGTAGAAGAACGCCGCAGGGTTCGCCACTATCTGGCCCACCATCTGCATCCCGGTGGACGACCAGTCCACCCCGGCGAAAGCTGGGCTTTTTATCATAAAAAGCGCCAAAAAGGTCAAGATAAGCCTTTTCATCAGTTGTTCCTTCATTAGTTTTTAAGATTGGTAATGGCCGGCAGCATATTCTGTATAGCGGCCACCAGCAGGTCCGGAATGAACACCATATCGATGTTGGTGCCGATCCCCTGGGCGCCGCCGCCATAGGCGAAGTAGTCATCCGCAGAGATGTCGCTTTTGGCGTCCGGGGCCAGGAGGGCGGGCTGTACCCCGCCGTTAACCCACGCCGGGTCGTTGTGGATTGACTTCTTTATATACATAACGCTTTCAAAAGCGCTGTTATTAAGCAGGGTGAACGGGTCGGTGGAGGAATTAGTGAAGTCGCTGGCGGTCTTGATCTGGCCACCGTTGCCTATCACGTAATTTTCTTTGGCGAACCAGATGTATTCGTTCAAGTTCGTGCTCTGCTGGTTGCCGATGTCATACATTTCGGCCTGGTACTGCACGATAGGGGCGTTGTCAGGCCTGTTGTCGGAGGAAGAGTAGCTGCTGACACCGTCGGTCTTTATAGCCCAGACCACATCGCCTCCGGTGCCGCCGACCGTTATGGGAGTGCTCATCGCAGTATGGTCAGGATTTGAATAAACCAATGAGCCGGAGCCTGCGTCCAGCACCTGAAGGTTCGTTATCCTGTTCAGCCCGTTGATGGCGGAAATGCCGTTCGCCCCGGTGTCGTCCTTCAATATTCCGGTCATTATCACGTCCCGGTCATTAGTGTCGGAGGCGGCCAGTGGACCGCTTCCAGCCGGCTGAAGCACCCATGGGTTATTCACCAGCATCTCCCTGCCGGGAGTGGGATCGTACTTAAATCCCTCCGCGATGAAGAATATCTGGCTGGGGTCAGTGCGGTTGGCCAGCACGAATGAGGCCCAGGACGGGTTAATGGAATTATCGTTAAAGAACGACGGCCACTGCGCTATGTTCTGCGGCAGGTCTTTATTGAAGGCCATGGTCATCTGCATATAGTCCAAGCGGTCGGTCACGGCGGCCGCGCCGTTATATTTAAAACCGCCGTCGGCCAGCGAAGAACCGTTATTACTGTACACCGGACGCTTGACCAGATTGAAGAACTGTATTTCGTCAGGTGACGGGCGCATCATGCGCTGGTCTACGCGCACCAAATTACCGTGCACGTCTGTCAGCGTGCGGCCGGCCTCCAGGTCGGAGTCCTTAACCACGTTCAGGAAGCTCTTTACCGTGTTCTCGGAATTGTTTGTGACCCTGGCGAATTCCTTTACCTGGGCCCTGTCGTTTTCTTTCTGCTTCAGGTCCTTCTGACGGTCCTCAGGCTTCAGGCCGGGGTTCCAGTTCTCCAGCGCCTCGCGCTCCGCCTTGGCGGTAAGCAGCGCCGGCTTGACCGCTTTGCCTTCTTCCTGCAGGTGCAGGCCCTGACCCTGAGGGATATTGAACTCGTCGCTTCCCCTTTCCGGGGGAATAACGAACTTCAGCTTAACCTCGCCGAAAAGCACCTGCACGTCCATCTTGCCTTCTTCGTTGGTGCCCATGGTGAACTCGGTGCCGCGCACCGCGCATACGGCCGCAGGGGTGCGCACTTCGAACCTCTCCTTCCGCATCAGATGCGGCACGCGCACCTTTATCCTGCCGAACACCAAGGCCAGGCGCGAGGCCAGAGTCTGGCGCTGTTCTATTTCAAGGCTGGAGTTCTCTTTCATCCAGACCTTTGTTTTGTTCGGCATAATGACGATGGCCCCGCTGTTAGCGCCGGTACGTATACCACCGCCTTCGGCTATCTCCATATTCTCGGAAGCGGAGCCCCACTGCCCCAGGCGGGTCGGCCGCACGTCCACTGTTCCGCTGAGTGAAATAAGTTTTGACTCCCCGGCCAGGACCGCCCCGGGCAGGGCTATAAATAATAGTAAGGAAAGTATTTTTGTACCCATATAGTTTAAATTTTAGTAGAAATTCTCCCTTGTGTCAATGAAGCTATTTTGGGATAATGGAAATTGCGGGTAACGCGTTTTCCCTATGAAAAAAGGGCCGGTGTATCATCGGTCAAGTGTGACTAACCGCACACGCGGCCTGATACAGGAGCAAAGGGGTACAAGGCCGTTTACCTGTGTATTAAGACCCGCCGCAGGCACTAAAACCGCTTCCGCAACAAGGGAGACTCAAGATGAAGAAAGTGACTTTAGTTATACTCGCTTCCGTACTTGCCGGCTGCGCAACCGGCGGCAGAAAGACAGCCTCGCCCGGCGTCTGCCCGGCCTGCCCCGCCTGTCCCCCCTGCCCGGCGGTGGCCGTAGCCGCAAAAGCCGCCGAAGCGCCGGCCATGTTCCTGGCCGCCCCGGAAAGCCTGCCGGTCTTCGCCGACAGCGACGATATCGGTGCGCTGCTTAAAGCCGCCAGGCTCAACCGCGCCTATTTCCAGGGCCTGAAGACCGGCTCGCCTGACTACACCTTCGGCAGCCGCAAGATAACGCCCAAAGAGCTCTCGGCCTCCAACGAAGAATTCATAAGGATACTGGAATCCAGCAGCGCCGTTCAGGACCTGGACCACCAGATAAAGGAAAAATTCGACGTCTACCAGCTGGCCGGCCGCGACTCCACCGGCACCGTGGTCTTCAGTTCCTATTATGAGCCCACCCTGGAAGCCAGCCTGGCGAAAACGAAGGAGTATCAATACCCTATATACGCCAAGCCCGAAGACCTTATTTCAATAAACCTCGAGGACTTCAACGAGAAGTTCAAGGGCGAGAAGTTGACCGGGCGCGTGAAGGACGGGAACCTGGTGCCTTACCTCGACCGCGGGGAAATAGACTTCGGCGGCGCGCTGAAAAACAAAGGGCTGGAACTGGCCTGGTTCCGGAACTTCTCGGACGTTCTGGATCTGCAGACAGAAGGCTCGGGCCGCCTGCAGCTGCCGGACGGCAAAGTGATAAAGGCCAACTTCGCGGCCACGAACAGCCTTAAGTTCAAAGGCTGGCTGTCGGCCATGGTGGAGGCCGGCGCGCTTCCCAGGGAAGGGATAAGCCCCGAGAAGGGCCAACAGTACCTGGACGAACATCCCGACCGTGTCAAGTCGATACTCAGCATGAACCGGCGCTACGTGTTCTTCAAACTTCACCAGCCCGTAGACCCGGAAGAAGGGCCGGACGGGACCTACGGCCTGCCGCTCACCGGCTGGCGCTCCGTGGCCGTGGACAATTCCCTGGTACCGATGGGGACGCTGGCCTTCATGCGCACCACCACGCCGGACGTAGACAAGGACGGGAATCTGCTGGGCCGCAAGCTGGACTCCCGCTTCGTCTTCTGCCAGGACACCGGCGGCGCTATCAAAGGCCCGGGCCGTGTGGACTTCTTCGCCGGAAACGGCAGAAAAGCCAAGACCTTCGCCTTCAAGCTCTGGAACCAGGGCACAATGCATTTGCTGGTGCTTAAGGAAAGCAAAGAGTAGCGGATATTATTTTTCACCGCAGTGAATTGAGCGGTTACGTTGGAACCGGTACTTATGAAACACAACTATTTTTCTGTTTTCTGTTTCACATCCATACTCTTTCTCCCGTTAACCGCGCACGCAGCTAATTTGACCTTGACCGGCCTGGACGTGCTTGAGCGGGACGGCTTTAAGCCGCTCGAAGGGAAACGCGTAGGGCTTATTACCAACCAGACCTCCGTGGACTTGAACGGCGTGAACGCCGTGGACGTATTCCACAAGGCCGGCAACTTCAAGCTGGCGGCCATATTTTCTCCGGAACACGGCTTCCGCGGCACAGAGGAAGGAGGCGCCTATATAGACAACTCCACCGACCTTGTCACGGGCGTGCCGGTCTACAGCCTTTACGGCAGGAACAAGCAGCGGCCGACGCCCGAAATGCTCAAGGACCTGGACATCCTTGTCTTCGATATACAGGATATAGGCGCGCGCTTCTACACCTATCTCACCACTATGGGCTACGCCATGGAGGAGGCTTCGAAGGCCGGCCTGCCCTTCATGGTGCTGGACCGCCCAAACCCCATAGGCGGCATGGCGGAAGGCCCGGTGCTGGAGCCGGGAATAAGCTTCTTCACGGCTTACCTGCAGGTCCCCACCCGCCACGGCCTTACCGCCGGCGAGATGGCCGTTTTCCACAAGGCTAACCTTAAGCTGAACCTGGACCTGAACGTGATAAAGATGGAAGGCTGGACCCGCGACATGTTCTTCGACCAGACCGGCATTGTGTGGATAAACCCTTCGCCCAACATCCGCTCCGTGGACGCGGAATTGCTGTACCCGGGGCTGGGCTGCTTCGAGGCGGCCAATGTTTCGGTGGGGCGCGGCACGGACACGCCTTTCCTGTGGTTCGGCGCGCCGTGGATGAAGGCCGGAAAGATAGCGAAACGGCTTAACAAGGCCGGGCTCCGGGGCGTGAAATTCTCTCTCCTGCGCCTGACACCGTCCAAGGATATTTACGAAGGAAAGCCCTGCGAGGGCGTAAAAGTGGAGGTTACCGATAAGTCCGCGGTGCGGGCGCTGGACGTTTTCACGCACGCCGCCTATTGGCTGCGGGAATACAACGGCGGGGATTTCGTGCTAAAGCCGGAGGAAATCAGGAAGATGACCGGCTCGGGGGACCTGTACGGGATGCTGGAGGCCGGAAAAAAGCCCGCGGAGATCCTGGCCGTTTTCGAAAAAAGCAGCGCGGCTTTCCGCGACGGAACAGAGAAATTCCTGCTTTACAAGTAACGGTTAATGTGTTAAATTTATCCTATATGGGGAACAAAATACTTATAGTTGACGACGACCCTGAGATCTCCAGCCTGGTGCAGTACACGCTTGAATCCCTGGGTCACCAGATAAAAGTTTGCGACAACGGCCGCGAGGTGCTGGACACCCTGCGCTCTTACAAGCCGGACCTGCTGGTGCTGGACGTGATGCTGCCCGGCATAGACGGTTATTCTCTTGCGACGCAGATTTCGGAAGACGAGGAACTGAGCAAGATGCCGATAGTCGTGCTCTCCGCGCTCGAGCCCTCCCGCACCATGTTCCAGCGCTTCTCCCAGGTAGCTGCTTTCCTAACGAAGCCCTTCAACACCGACGACCTGATGGAAGCCGTAAAGAACGCCCTGGCCAAGAAACAGTAAGTTTTTCGTAGACTGTTCTCTAAATTATTTTTTAATTGGTTCAAACCCCGGGGCTACTTTGCCGGGGGCTTTGTTCTGGGGGCAGGCTTCCTGGCAGAGGTCGCAGCCGTAGGCGAAACCTTTGGACCGTTCGGTCACATCTACAGGGATGATCCATTTTGACTGCGTAGTCCAGTAGGAAATACAGCGCTCGGAGTCCAGACGTCCGCCCTTCAAGGCGGCAGTGGGACACGCCTTCACGCATTGATCGCAGGCCTCGCAGGAATCCTTCGACGGAGCGTCGGCTTTCACTTCAACGTTAAGGGCGATGCCGCCCAGGAAAAAGTAGCTCCCCAGCTCGCGCGAAAGCAGCAAGGTGTTCTTCCCCCTGAAACCCAGCCCGGCAAGACGGCCGAGTTCCTTCTCCATCACCGGGGAAGTATCGCAGAAGATCTTGCCATCCGCCGCGGGGAATTCCTTTTTTATAACTTCAAGCATCTCCGCCATTTTCACTTTCACAGTCAGGTGATAGTCGCGGCAGAGCGCGTAGCGGGAGATCTTGGCCCCGGGCGCCGCAACCAGCCGCGGCTGGTTCGCTTCCCGGCCCTCCGCCGCAAGAAAAGCAGCCGGGTCCCCCGCCTTCGCCAGTTCCGCGGCGTGATCCATGTCAGGCGTCCAGTACCTGAAAGCGCAGACCAGCACCGACTTGGCCTCGGGATACCATTTCTTGATATTTTTTCTTTTGAGCGGGTCCCTTTTCAGGTACGCTAGACCGTCGGGGATCATGGTTACGGCTTCCGAAAATCTTCTGAATTCGATTATATCCGCGGCCTGAGCGATCCCCGCGGCCGAAGCCCCGCCGGCAAGCGCTATGGCCTTGATACGGGCGTTCATGAGCCCTTAGCCTGGCTGCCGTATTCCCAGGCCGAGTAGCGAAGCCAGAAAACCTTCAGGAAGCTGACCAGGAAATCCTCGCGGGAAACCTCGGCGCCTTTTATGGCCTTCACGCTGACAGCAGTCTCAAGTTTCACGGCATTGTTCAGGTTCACGCCTATACCAAGCAGCAGCCAGCTTGGCGCGCGGTTTATGGAGGAGGACTCGGTGAGTATACCGGATATCTTCAGCCACTTATGGCGGCGCGGGTGGAAAGCGTACACGTCGTTCGGTTTCTTTATGCGGGTCTTTATGCCGTAAAGGTCCGTTATGGTCTCGGCCACGGCTTCGCCGCTCAGTACGCTCAGGTCCGGCAGGAATTTAAGGCTGGTCTCGGGCTTCAGCAGCAGCGTCATATACAGCCCGCCGGCGGCGGACTCCCATTCCCGGCCAAGGCGGCCGCGGCCGCTGGTCTGTGTCTCCGCCAGCACCAGGGTTTTCTCCGCCGTCCCCTCCATGGCCAGCTCGCGGGCCACTGCCTGGGTGGACTCCACTTCGTCCAGGCAGACTATCTTGCTTATGCCCGGCAGGGTATCAACTTTCAGATCGGGGCAGGCTAAATTTTTCATTTTGTATTTACCTCGAAAGAGATATCCAGCGGCTTGGCCCCGCTGGTTATGGAGCCGACGGAGATACGGTCCGGCCCGAGTTTGGAATAGCGCGCGGCCCGGCCCAGGTCCACGCCGCCGGAGATCTCTATCTCCGGCTTTTTGCCTTTGTAAGAGCGGACAAGGGCGATGGCTTTCTTCATGGCGGCGTAGTCCATGTTGTCCAGCATCAACACGTCGGCGCCCAGCGGCAGGAAGGCTACCACCTGCGCCAGGTCCTGCGTTTCAATCTCTATTTTCAGGCCGGGCTTCGCTTTGCGCATTGCAGCTATCCGTTCTGCAAGTCTGAGAGGGCTGCCGCCGGCCAGTGCCACGTGGTTATCTTTTATCATGGCCATGTCGTAAAGTCCCAGGCGGTGGTTTAGGGCGCCGCCGCAGGCCACCGCGTATTTTTCAACGGCGCGCAAGCCTGGCAGGGTTTTGCGGGTGTCGTAGATCCTGGTGCGGGGATGCTTGATGACGGAGGAAAAAAGCGCTGCTTTGGTGGCCACTCCGCTCATGTGCTGCAGAAAATTCAAAGCGGTCCGTTCGGCTGTAAGTATGGAGGCTGGCCCCTCTATCTTCATCAGGACGTCGCCCTTCTTAATGCGCGCGCCTTCCTTTTTGGTTATTGTGACCCGTGAGCCCTTAGCGGCTAGTTCGAAAACGCGCTTTGCCACACCCAGCCCGCAGACCACGCCATTATCCTTGGCGCGCATTTCCCCGCAGAATTTGGTCCCCAAAGGCACAAAGAACCGGGTAGTAACGTCCCCGGCTCCGATGTCTTCCTTCAGCGCCGTTTTAATAACAAAATCAAATTCCTTCACCCCTAAATTTTACCATTTACCAAGGCATCACCGGCCATATGGAAGTAGCGCTCCTCGGTGATAGGCGAAGTTACCGCTAAAAACACGAGGTGGAAGTACTAGAGGACGGCAGGGAGAAAAGACCGGAGCACCCGGTGTCGGACCCGTTCTGGGCCGCCTTCGCGGGAGCTATGGAGTTAAAAAATCCGGCTAATCTGCGACGTGCACTACGTAGTGGTTGACGGTGCCGGCGCCCATGGCCGCCACCAGGGCGATAGCCCAGACTTCGCCCGCAAGGGCGGCCTTGGCGACCTTCAGCATGGGGATAGGAGCGAAAGCGAGGATAAAAACGCCTGCATTAAAAACCAGTTTAGCGGAATCCGCGGTCATAGTTCCGGCCCCGGCTCCATGCTTGGCATCCCAGCGCAGCCTGGCGGAGTCGGTTTCTACGGCCGCCAAGTTGCTGTACATTATAAGGCCGCCGAAGCCGGCCCCGGCCGCCGCCATAAGCAGCGCCTTGGCCTTGTCCGCACCGTTGTCAGCTTTTTTAAAAGCCGCCCAATTCTCGTGCCTCATAGCGCCCCAGTAATCCAGTGCCTGGTGCACCATGCCGTCAGAACCGAGGTTGGCTGGGCGCTCGGGCTTGCGGCTCTCAACGCGGGAGACCTCCGCGCCCATGGCAGGAACTTTTGACGAAAGCGGTTTTGCCGGAACGGCAGTAACAGGGGAGGGTCTGCCGGAAGAAAGGGAAGCGGAGGCCGTAACAGCCGCGACGGCACTACCCTTGCCGGACGCGCCGTCGAAGAACCTGGCTGAGCCTTCGTAAGTGGAAATGTTGCCTGAAGCGGAAAGCCCCTGCAGGTTTGAAAGGGAAGCGGACTGCGGCGCGGCCGGGGCATGGCCCGCCGCGGCCTCTTTGACGGCGGCGCAGCCCTGCGACGCAAAAAATATCACCTGGGCCCTGAGTTCGCCGGCGAAATATTTGTCTGCGGTCTTTACGTCTTCCGCGTTCAGGTCGCAGGTCTTGAACCGTTTAAGTAAAGCCTCTACTTTTACTTTCTTAACGGAGAGGCCCGAGGCGGCCCCTGAACCAAAATCTCTTTCTACGCCTTTAAGAAAATCCGGGGTTATGGCCGGCGGAAGCTTTATTGCCTGCTCGGCAGACCAGGGCGCTAAGGCTGCCTGGTAGATAGAAGCTCCCGCAAAAAGAGGCGCAGCCCCGGTAAGGGCTAGCGCTGCTGAAATTAAAATGTTTTTGCGGGATATCATTTATTCTCTGGTCAAACCGTCCGAAGGTTCTCTTTAGCCGGCCTTTAACCGCGGGTAAGGTCGGCGAAGCAGGCGAGGAATATGGCGAACGAGAAGAACAGGACGGTGTTGAATATTTTCAGATCGTAAGCGTGTGTCTTGTGTACCATATTGTTTTCCTTTTGCGGGTTTCTATGTTAATAGTATAGCCGCAAGCGCGGAAACCAATAAGGGTCTTTAGCACCCTAAAATGTAATAAAAGGACCCATATCAAAGGACAAAGGACCTAGTAGAAAAAGAATAAAGACGAAGGAATGAAGACTTAACTCTGCCGCGCTTCAGGCATTGTTGTCCGGCGGCTCCTCTTCGGAGCGGGACAACAGGCGCCTGAAATTGCGCACGGTTTTAAGGGAAGCGGAAAGCGCCCCGGACAGCGGGTACGCCGGCTTGGCTTCGGAAATCTTTTCTATCACGCCCAGGCCGTTCCCTATGCCTTCAAGGAGCACCGGGTCTATGGCCTGGGGGTAGGCGGCCTGCCAGGCCCGGACATGAGCCCTCTCAGTGTCGGCACGGTTCGCGTCGTCCAGCACTATATAACCTCCCTGGGCCATGGCGGGAAAAATATCGTAAAGGACCGACTCGCGCCCGTAATCCTGATGCGGCGCGTCTATAAGGGCAAGGTCAAAAGGCCCCATGGCCTCCAAAAGGCCCTTCGGCAGCGAATAGGAAAGCAGCAGGCGCGGGCCGTAGAACCTGGGCCTCAGCGGCGCCACCCTGAATTCCACTTTAGCCTGGCAGCCGGAGTTGTCAAATGCCTCTTTAGCCAGCGCGGAGTAATGCTGGGAATCGTCAATGGAAAGCAGGTAGTTCCCCTCAAGCGGCTCCATTTCCCTAGCCATCATCAGTGTGGAGAAGCCGGAGCCGAACTCTATTATGCGTTTGGCGCCCAGCGCCCGTACGAAGCCGGCCAGGAAACGGCAGGAGGACGGGTCCATGCCGGAAGCTCCCGGGTGTTCCAGCCTTGAGACATTGACCTTGTCCATTTCTGCTACCGCTTCAGCTATATAAGGGTTCATAAGTAATCACCTGAGGCCGGACCGCAGTTGGTGTATGGCTGCTTTCATTTTTCAGCTTCTATGATGAACGAGGAGCCGGCGAACAGACCGCCAAGGCTCGCGAAGTAAACCGACCACGCCATATAATAGTATAAAACTTTTGCCAGCCCGTGAGCACCGCGCCGAATTTTACTCCGGTGCCGTACGGGTCACCCATGGCAGGGCGGGAATTACGGATCCTTATGTTCCAGTTCCCTTTCCTTTTCCGGCCCGGAATAGGAGGAAGACGCGCCGCCGGAAGCGGTTTTCCCCACCAGCATCTCAACCTTTTGGGAAAGAGCGTCTACCCGCTCCGCCAGATACTCAGTTGCCGAGGTAGCTCAACTAGTAGAGCGTTCGCTTCGTAAGCGAATAAGTCCTTCCCAAAAAACCCAAAAACATTCCCCCCTGAAGACCTTTTATACGGTTGAGGGCTTCGGTATTCCTTCGGGATTCATTCCTAAAAATCATATACACTATATAGATAAATGCCCGCGCAGCTTGCGTGCGCGGGCGGTAGTCGTATGCCTTCAGGTCATCAGGAAGAAGCGTTTCAGTGCTGCTGGCATGCCTCCAGGTTCGCCGCTTCGCCATTATATAGACAACACTATATGCATTTGAATTTACTATATTTTCAGGTATAACAAAAGTATATGAGTACAGTAGAAAGTACCGCGCTTTCCCACAATAGCGGCGCTTCTAAACGCGCCTCTTCACGCTTTCTCACTTTATCCGCCCGGTACTTTGCCCTTCGTTTTTTCCTTTTAGCTCTCCCGCTGTTCGCCCTTCCCCCCCAGCTACGCGCCCAGACCCAGGCCCAGACCGAACTTGGCGTAGCAGACGACCTCAGCGTGTTTGGCACTGACGGCACCACCGCGGACCCTGACGTGGAAATAAAAGGTTTCACAGTGTTTGGTTCCACCCAGACCACGTATCTGGGTGCGGTGATCGGTCCGGGCAACGTGGTGGTGAACGGGGCCCTGGCCGTTTCTTCCGGCGCGTATTTTACCGGCGTTTCGACGTTCAACACGGGCATGTACGTAATGGCCGCAGCCACCTTCACGGCCGTGGGGAATATTTACATAACCGGCGGCGCGGACAACCAGGTGCTGGCCAAGAGCGGCGCGACCGGGCCGCTGAAATGGGCCAATACGTCCGATTTGTTAGGCGACAACCTGGGCAGCCATATCGCCACGAAGAACCTTAACATGAACACGTTCAACATCGTGAACGTGGGGTCTATAACCGCCAACGCGGCCATCACAACCTACTCCAGTATGACAGTGGCGGGCAACGGCGGAACCTACGGCCTGACTGTGTCTTCTAACATAACCGTGGCCAGCGGCTTGTTTAACACCGTTAACGGCAATGTCGGAATCGGCACCACAAACCCCGGTTTCCTGCTTGATGTGGGTTCTGCCGGGTCGTCCGGGATCATCAGGGTCACAAATAACACCTATGGCGATTGGGTTCTCCAAAAGCGGCGCAGCGATGACTCGCAATTGCTTGGTATAAAAGAGGCCGGCGGCAATGGGGCCATGGCTTTTCTTACTAACAACACACAAAGAATGGTAATTGATAACCCAGGCAATGTTGGCATCGGGACGACAAATCCCGGATCATACAAACTAAATGTGAACGGAAGCGCTTATGCTGCCTCACTTCAGATCGGAAATAATTTTCACGTGGGCGATGAAAACAATCATACGCTGCTTTCAAGCGCCGGGACCGATAACGAATTTGTCTTTTACGGTAATTCCCAATGGCAAGCGATATTGGCGGGTTCGGCTGGTTTCTCAGGGACCGTTTCCGCGATAAACGGTTCCTTTTCGGGGAACGTCGGCATCGGGACTACGGGGCCAGTGGCGTTGCTTGATGTAGAAGGAGATATTGCATTGGCAACCTCATATCAATCATTAGGCAACGGTAACAGCCGGAGAATAGGAATACCTTACGGAGCCGGGAATTGGAGCGGCGCTGGC